>NZ_JACVEW010000014.1 GCF_017776525.1 Marinobacterium alkalitolerans | reverse complement strand
GAGAGCCTCGTCACCTGACGGGGCTTTTTTGTGTCTGTGGAGTCTGACGTGGATGAGAACCGCCGAAGGTGGTTCGAGCCGAGGCACGCAGTGCCGAGACGACGTTGCGGCGCAGACGCAACGGCCCGAAGGGGAACAATCCACCTCCCACCACCATCAAATTCATACAAAAGAGCCTCGTCACCTGACGGGGCTTTTTTGTTTTTACCCTTCTATTTTTGTGCCGCCTTGACCAGCCAGCGGAACAGGCGCAGTTGCGACGGCAGGTAGAACAGGTATTCCGGGTGCCACTGCACACCCATGATCTCCTTTGACTCTGCTTCAAAGCCCTGCACGATCTGGTCCAGATCACGCCCCACAACCTGCAGCCCCCTGCCAGCCGATCGCACGGCCTGATGATGCAGGCTGTTCACGCGCAAGCGCTCCCGCTTGCAGACCTCGGCCATTCGACTGTGGTATTCCAGTCGTACCTGCTTGGTTGGCAAGAGCCCCGGACGGTTATAGGTTCGCTTGCGCAGTTCACGCAGGTCCTGATGCAGCTGGCCACCCAGCACCACATTGATCAACTGAGCACCGCGGCAGATACCCAGCATGGGCAGCCCCGTATCCAGTGCATGCTGAATCCAGCGCATCTCCAGTGCGTCTCTGTCGGGGTCTGTTCGCACAGGCGCTTCCAGGTCGCCACCGTAATGCTCCGGACTGATATCGTCACCGCCGCCGATGATCAGAGCATCCACGGAGCACTCCGGCACCTCGTGGCGTACGCTCAAGCGAACCGCTTCGGCTCCCACCAGCCAGAGCGCCAGCCGCGTACACCACCAGGAGGGCGACCAGCGCCGGCTGTTACCGGTTACAGCCACCCGCGTTCGCGCAGCCATTGATCCACTCCTTTTACCCATTCCGCACGGTTCACCCCCAGCAGCGGGCGCGACATCGACAACCAGCGCCGCGACAGCTCCGCCATGGCATCTTCGTCAGCGGCAAGCTGCTCCACTACCCACCAGGTATTCCACTCCTCGGCCAGGTCCCAGGCATTGCGTTCAATTTCGCAGTTGGGCAGTCGGTAATGCAGCGCGGGTCGCGACTTGATCCGGTCGTCGTTCACCTGCGCCTGTACGCGATCCTCATCCAGATGTGCAAGCAGTGGCAGCAGGTCCAGAGCACGGTTCCGGGTTGCGTTATAGGCCAGATACAGATCGAAGATGCCATCGAGGCTGGCACTCTGCTGCGTCAGCAGTCGGTCGATGTATTCCTCGGGGTAGAGGTCGACATAGGGGGATACCTTGCGCGCCAGATTGACGGCATGCGCGTCCACAAGCCACCACTGCAGCAGGCTGTAGGCCTTGAGATAGGCCTGAATCGTTGCAGGACTCAGGTCCGGCAGTTCTGCATTGATATGCACGCCCAGCGCGGCAATCAGGGAATCATCCGTGCCCTGAGCACCGGCATGGCGAAGTCGCTCGACAACAGGGTCCAGCGTATCGAGCTGATCCAGCCGTATGGGCGGGCAGACCAGCTCAATCGGCACCACGCGGGCAGCCAGTCGGCTGATGCTGTCCAGCCAGTCCGGAGTAACATCAACCTGCGCGTACTCCTGAGCAACCTGCTTCAGCAGCGCCCAGTCCAGCTCCAGATTGAACGTTCCCTGCTCCGTCTTGACCGCTGTTTCAACGGGGGACTTCACCTTTTCAGTGCCGTCCAGCACATCCAGCACCCCCTGCCGCGCCTGGGCAAAGGTCAGGCCGGTGAATTCCAGCTCAAAACCGGCCCGTCTCATGCTGCCATCCGAGCAGGTCTGCCGGGTCGGCTGTCGATAACGACTCATCTGTTCCATTCCTCCCATCCTCGTCGGAGTCTCAGGCTAATACCATCGCACAGAGCCGACTTTACTTGCACCTTTAAACTGCCTCTCCCAATGTCGCAGACAGAAGGCATGCTGAATGTCCTGCAAACATGGTAGGCTTGACGAGCTTCGATTGTCAGGCCGCAGTACTTAATACATGAATAATGATAAGAAAGACCTGAACTCTCAAAACTTGCCTCAGGACAGAACACAACTGATGACCCTGCTGAACGAGCAGCAGGTAATACTCGACAACGCCGGCGTTGGTATCTGCTTTGTTCAGAACCGACTCATCCAGCGTTGCAACCGCCATTATGCCCAGATGCATGGCTATGATGGCCCTGAAGACCTGGTCGGCACGAATACCCTCTCACTGTATCCAGACAAGAAACAGTACCTTGAACTGGGCCGTGAGGCCTATCCTGTCCTTGTAGCGGGCGAGCGTTTCCAGACAGAGCGCCGCATGCGCCGGCAGGACAGCAGCCTTTTCTGGTGCCGCATTACCGGCAAGCTGGTTGACACCCGGCACCCCGATCGCGGCTCAATCTGGATCGTGGAAGACATAGACGAACAGCGTCAGGCCTCTGACCGCCTCAAGGCACTCACACACCGCCAACAGCTGATTCTCGACCACGCCATGGTCGGCATCGTATTCCTGCATGACCGTCAGGTGACCAGCTGCAACCGACGTTTCTGCGAAATGCTGGGTTACGAACAGGAAGAACTGATCGGCAAGACAACCCGCTGCTGGTACCCGGATAAAACCCGCTGGGATGAGGCTGGCAACTACTACAGCAAGATTCTGTCTCAGGGGCAGTCCTTCCGTGCCGAGATTCAGCTGCTGCGCAAGGATGGACGTACCATCTGGTGCGACATTCGCAGCAAGGCGATCAACCCTGATGACCTGAGCCAGGGCTCGATCTGGATCATGATGGACATCTCGGAGCGCAAGGCCAGTGAAAAGGCACTGCAGGCCGCCCACGACGCCCTTGAGAAGCGGGTGGAAGAACGCACTCATGCACTGGAGCAGGTCGTGGCGGACCTGCATCGCGAAATCGAAGAGCGGCGCCTGGCAGAAGAACGTATTCGCCACCTGGCTCAGCATGATGGGCTGACCGGCCTGCCCAACCGCAAGCTGTTCGAGCAGCGACTGGAGGAGCAGATTCGTCAGGCAGTGGCAGAGCACACGCAACTGGCTGTGCTCTTTATCGACCTGGACCGCTTCAAGCACATCAATGACTCCATGGGCCACCATGAAGGCGACATTCTGCTCAAGAGCCTGGCCGAGCGGTTGCGTCAGGCCGTTGCCAATGACAAAACCCTGGCCCGCATCGGTGGCGATGAGTTTGTCATCATGCTTCCCCGGGTTCGCTCTCATCGTGAGGTGGAGGATGTGGTTGCCTCGCTGCAGGCCGCACTGCAGCCCACCGTGAATATCGGGCTGCATGAACTGCGCATCTCCTGCAGCACCGGCATCGCACTCTTCCCCGACGACGGACTGACGCCCCAGACCCTGATCCAGCACGCCGATACCGCCATGTATCGCGCCAAGCGCAACGGCCGCAACCGTTATCAGTTTTACAACCACCAGCTGGATCGCGAGCAGCTGGAGCGCGTTGAACTGGAGAACGCTCTGTTCCACGCCCTCAAGCATCAGGAGTTTGAGCTGTATTATCAGCCCCAGGTGGATATTACGACCGGCCTGATTGATGGGGCTGAAGCCCTGATTCGCTGGAACCGGCCCGGCCACGGCATGGTTTCTCCGGGTTGTTTCATTCCGCTGGCTGAAGAGTGCGGCCTGATTGGCGAAATTGGCGACTGGGTACTGGAACAGGCGTGCGCCCAGATGCACAGCTGGAAAGCCAAGGGGCTGCACCTGCGCGTGTCAGTCAATCTGTCGGCACTGCAACTGGAAACCCCCGAGTTCTGTCACCACCTGGCCGACTGCCTGTCCCGCTATGACCTGGAGTCGGATCAGCTTGAGCTGGAACTGACCGAAAGCATTCTGATGAAACAGGTGGATCAGACGATTCAGCTGCTGGAACACCTGGACCAGATGGGGGTACACCTGAGCATTGATGACTTTGGTACCGGCTACTCCAGCCTGAGCTACCTCAAGCGCTTCCCGCTGGACAAGCTGAAGATCGACCAGTCCTTTGTACGCGAGATCTCGGTCGATCAGGATGATGCCATCATCTGCCGCACCATCATCTCCATGGCGGAAACCCTGAACCTGAAGGTCACGGCAGAAGGCGTAGAGTATCCGGACCAGCTCGCCCTGCTGGCCGAGTTCGGCTGCCATCAGTACCAGGGCTACCTGTTCAGCAAACCGGTTCCCGCCGACGAACTGGCCCGGCTGGCACTGGAGAACCACAACGAGCCCAATCAAACCTACGATATCTGAGGGTACTGCCGGACTGCGACCTAAGGCCCCCGACCAAGGATCTGTCTGCCTGCTACGCAGGTGCAGCATTAAATAATGGAATACCCCTAGTCGACTGTGGTAAAGTGCCTCGCGATCCGTTACGGGCTGCAGGTAGATCGGCGCCAGTCACTTCCGATCGAGCCTGTTTCACCGCTTAACCTGACCGTTCGGTTTTGGAAAGCCAACTGCTCAGCGCCTCCCTCCTGCCTGTAACCGCACGCATATTCCGCTGGCTGCTCCCTGCGTGGTCGCAGCAGCCTCGGTAACCGGTTTCGTTTAACCCGGCTGCTGCGGCAGTCAAACCGAGAAAATAATAATGCCAACAACACAACTTGGTGCTTTCGCGCACAACTTCTTGGGCAATGCCCCCGGGTGGTACAAACAGACCATTGTACTTTTTCTCATCGCCAACCCCATTGCCCTCTGGATACTGGGACCACAGGCAACCGGATGGTTACTGATTGGCGAGTTCATCTTCACACTGGCCATGGCCCTCAAGTGCTACCCCCTGCTGCCCGGCGGCCTGCTGGCAACCGAGGCGCTACTGCTGGGCATGACCTCCCCCGAAGCGCTCTACCATGAAGTGGAAGTTAACCTGCCGGTGATCCTGCTGTTGATGTTCATGGTCGCCGGGATCTACTTCATGAAAAGCCTTCTGCTGGTGACCTTCACCAACATTTTGCTGCATGTCCGTTCCAAGTACCTGCTGGCCCTGCTGTTCAGCATGACGGCCGCGCTGCTGTCGGCCTTTCTGGATGCCCTGACGGTCACGGCGGTGATCATCAGTGTCGCGGTGGGCTTCTACTCGGTCTACCACAAGGTGGCCTCCGGCAAGGGACATCAACACAAGGATCACAACCACGTGTCCGATCACGAGGTGGTCGACCTGCACCGGGAAGATCTGGAAGGGTTTCGCGCCTTTCTGCGCAGCCTGTTGATGCACAGTGCGGTGGGTACCGCGCTGGGCGGCGTCTGTACGCTGGTCGGCGAACCACAGAACCTGTTGATTGCGAAAACCGCCGGCTGGAATTTTGCCGAGTTTTTCGTGCTGATGGCCCCGGTCTCCATGCCGGTACTGGCCGCAGGCCTGTTTACCTGCGTGCTGCTGGAGAAGCTGCAGCTGTTTGGTTACGGCGCCCGCCTGCCACGGCCGGTGCTACAGGTATTGAAGGAGTTTGCCGAAGCGGAGCGTGCCAAGCGTACGCAAACCCAGAAGGCAGCGTTGATCGTACAGATGATCGCGGCACTGGTATTGGTTGTGGGCCTGGCCCTGCACCTTGCCGAAGTGGGCCTGATCGGTCTGCTGGTCATCATTCTGATCACTTCGTTCAATGGCGTGACGGACGAGCACCAGATCGGCAAGGCCTTTGAAGAGGCGCTGCCCTTTACGGCGCTGCTGGTGGTCTTTTTTGCCATCGTGGCGGTGATTCACGAGCAGCACCTGTTCAGCCCGATTATCAACTGGGTACTGTCCCTGCCGGTCGAGCAACAGCCGGGCATGTTCTTCGTGGCCAACGGTGTGCTATCGATGATCTCCGACAACGTGTTCGTGGCGACGGTCTATATCAGTGAAGTGAAGCAGGCACTGGAAGCCGGCGAGATCAGCCGGGCGCACTTCGACCAGCTGGCGGTCGCCATCAACACCGGCACCAACCTGCCCAGTGTCGCGACGCCCAATGGACAGGCCGCGTTCCTGTTCCTGCTGACCTCCGCCATCGCGCCTCTGGTACGTCTGTCGTACGGCCGCATGGTCATCATGGCGCTGCCCTATACGCTGGTGCTGGGCGGTGTGGGCCTCGCATCGGTCATTCTGTTCACCTGAGACCTCTTCACACCAGCCGGGGCACCCGCCCCGGCTACTGCATCAGTGGCCAGCCCAACAGCAGGGTGGCCAGTGTCACCACCGCGACCAGCAGGTTCATCGGCACCCCTACCTTCAGGAAGTCCGTAAAGCGATACCCGCCCGGACCGTACACCATCAGGTTCGTCTGGTAGCCCAGCGGGGTCGCAAAGCTGGCCGAAGCCGCAATCATGATGGCAAACACAAAGGGTTCATTGCTCAACTGGGCCCGCTCGGTAATCTCCAGCACAATGGGCAGCATAAGGACGGCTGCCGCGTTGTTGGTGATGATTTCCGTCAGCACAGAAACCGCCAGATAGGTCAGAATCAGCAGCAGCCAGGGGGTACCGCCGCTGAGCTCCACTATGCCATTGGCGATCCAGGTCGCCACGCCGGTTTTCTGCAGCGCCGCCCCCAGTGCAAACGACGCGGCAATGGTCAGGATCACCGTCAGATCCAGACTTTTTTCCGCCTGCGCCACGTTGCAGCAACCCGTCATCACCATCAGCCCCGCCCCTACCAAAGCGGCATTGAGCATGCTTGTCAGCCCCGTTCCGGCAGCCAGCACCACGGCCGCCAGAATCCCCCAGGCCAGCCAGGCGCGTTCATGACGTGGCTGCGTCTTGTCCAGATCGTTAATCAGCAGGAAGTCCTTGTTGTAGCGCTGACGGCTCACAAACGCGGGGCGGGCTTCCAGCAGCAGCGTGTCCCCTGCTTCCAGCCGGATGTTGCCAAGGTTGCCCTGTATCCGTTCGCCGCTGCGTGCCACGGCAAGCACAACAGCACCGTAACGGTCACGAAAGCGCGCATCACGAATCGCATGCCCCACCGCATCACAGTGCGGGGATACCACCGCCTCAACCAGACAGCGCTCGGCACGATCCTGATTAAGGGTATCGGAGTGCCCATTCTCGGGTGACGGCACGATGCCATTGATGCGCAGCAGGTCGGAGATGGCTTCGGTATCACCGGCGAACACCAGCCGGTCGCCCCCCTGCAGCTTTTCTTCGGAAGAGACTGCCGTCACGATGTTGCCACGGCGGTCAATCTCAACCAGATACACACGATCCAGGCTGCGTAAGCCTGCCTGTTCCACCGTCTGGCCGACCAGCGGCCCATCGGAGGCTACGGCCACTTCCAGTGTAAACTCGCGCAGGTTGCCAAAGGCCCGCTTATCGCTGCGATCCGGCAGCAGACGCGGAAACAGCACCCAGATAAACAGAACGCCCACCACAACCACCGGCAGTGCAACTGCCGTGATGGAGAACAGTGAAAAACCGGCTTCCCCGGTCAACTCCTGATACTGGCCGTTGACCACGAGATTGGTGCTGGTGCCGATCAGCGTCAGCGTACCGCCCAGAATGGCGCTGTAGCTGAGGGGGATCATCAGTTTTGATGCGGGAATGTTGATCTTGCGCGACCAGGCATGGATGGCCGGAATCATGGTCGCGACCACGGGCGTGTTGTTGAGAAAGCCACTGAGCAGCACAACCGGCGCAAAAATACGCCCCATGGCACCTCTCACGCCCTGAGGTCGCCCCAGCACCTTGTGCACCAGCAGGTCGACACCGCCGGAGGAGTGAATCCCGGCGGCCACCACAAACATGCAGGCCACGGTGATCAAACCGGAGTTGGCAAAACCGGCCAGGGCCTCACCGGGCGTCAGGACACCACTGATACTGAGCAGCGCCAGCACCGCCATCATCACGATATGCGGCCCCGTACGTGTCAGAATCAGTGCTGCCAGGGCAGCCATCATTAAACTCAGTGCGAACCAGCCTTGCCACTCCACAGCGATACCCGTGTCCATTGAAAAGCCCCTAAGATACAGGGTTCTTTTGATTCCATAAAAGAATAAATATTAACAAATTTATACTCATATGAAATATCAAATAGACAGGGGTTATACCCGGCGAATGCCCGGCTGCAACCAACGCGGCACTTCTGTATAATTTTGCGCCTTTATCACGACTGATCGGCTGCCTTGCTCAAATTGCACAGGCCGCCCATCGCCCGGCTGTCACATGATTCCGGCAGACTCGATCATGGCATTTGACGCCCCAGTCGGCGATGCCCCAGCCCTTGAACACAAGCAAGAGAGTGCAGATGCTGCAAAGAATTAAACAGGAGTGGTTCTCCAACGTCCGCAACGATCTGTTGTCCGGCACGGTGGTCGCCCTTGCCCTGATCCCGGAAGCGATCGCCTTTTCCATCATCGCAGGCGTTGATCCCAAGGTAGGCCTCTACGCCTCCTTCTGTATCGCCGTCATCATCGCCTTCTTCGGCGGCCGCCCCGGCATGATTTCTGCGGCCACGGGCGCCATGGCCCTGCTGATGGTCACACTGGTCAAGGAGCACGGCCTGGAATACCTGCTGGCCGCGACCCTGCTGACCGGTGTCTTCCAGATACTGGCCGGTTTCCTCAAGCTGGGCGATCTGATGCGCTTCGTCTCCCGCTCGGTCGTAACCGGGTTCGTGAACGCACTGGCGATCCTGATCTTCATGGCCCAGCTGCCGGAACTGACCAACGTGACCTGGCATGTGTATGCCATGACTGCGGCCGGACTGGGGATTATCTACCTGTTCCCCTACCTGCCGGTCATCGGCAAGAGCCTGCCCTCGCCGCTGGTCTGCATCATTGCGCTGACAGCCGTTGCCATGGTGCTGGGCCTGGATATCCGCACCGTGGGCGACATGGGCGAGCTGCCGGATACCCTGCCGATCTTCCTCTGGCCGGAAGTACCGCTCAATCTGGATACCCTGATGATCATCCTGCCCTACTCACTGGGGCTTGCTGTGGTGGGCCTGCTGGAATCGATGATGACTGCGAATATCGTCGACGAGCTGACCGATACCAGCAGTGACCGTAACCGTGAGTGCAAGGGCCAGGGCATTGCCAACATCGGCGCGGGCCTGATGGGCGGCATGGCCGGTTGTGCCATGATCGGTCAGTCGATCATCAACGTGAAATCCGGTGGCCGCGGACGCCTGTCCACCTTTGTGGCCGGCCTGTTCCTGATCATTCTGGTGGTATTCCTGGATGAATGGATCAGCCAGATCCCGATGGCGGCACTGGTCGCCGTCATGATCATGGTATCCATCGGTACCTTCTCCTGGGAATCCATTCGCGATCTGCGCAAGCACCCGCTGTCGACCAACATCGTGATGATCTCCACCGTGGCAGTTGTGGTGGCAACACACAACCTGGCCATCGGCGTGTTTGTGGGCGTCCTGCTGGCATCGCTGTTCTTCGCCAACAAGGTGGGCCAGTACATGGCCATCAGCAGCCGCAAGGATGAAGACACGGACACTCGCACCTACCGCGTAGTAGGGCAGGTATTCTTTACCTCCTGCGAAAAGTTCATCGCCTCCTTTGACTTCAAGGAAGTGCTTGATAAGGTCGTCATTGACCTCAGTGAAGCGCACTTCTGGGATATCAGCGCCGTTTCCGCGCTGGACAAGGTGGTAATCAAGTTCCGTCGAGAAGGTGTGGATGTCGAGGTCATTGGACTGAATGAAGCCAGCCGCACCATCGTCGACAAGGTGGCGATCCACGACAAGCCCGAAGAAGTCGAAAAATTCATGGCCGGCCACTAAGGAGCCAAAATGAGCAAGATCATTGCATGCATAGACGGTTCACGCGCAGCCCTGGCCGTCTGCACCGCCTCAGCCTGGGCGCAGCAACAACTGGACGCGCCCCTGGAACTGCTCCACGTGCTGGAAAAAACCGACTACCCGTCGGAAGGCGACATGAGCGGCAACATTGGTCTGGGTACCCGCGAGCACCTGCTGGACGAACTGGCCGAGCTGGACAACAAGCGCAGCAAGTTGATGCTGGAACAGGGGCGTTTCATGCTGGACGAAGCGCGCAAGCAGGTGGAAGGCAGTGGTGTGCCGGCCGAGCAGATCTCGACCCTGCAGCGCCATGACTACCTGGTTGATACCCTGAGCGAGTTCGAGCCCGACACTCGCCTGCTGGTCATGGGGCGTCAGGGTGAAACGCATGAACATGCAGCCGCAGCTGTCGGCAGCCACCTGGAGAATGTCACTCGCACCCTGCAGAAGCCGATTCTGGTTGCACTGGATGATTTCAAGGCGCCCGAGCGTTTTCTGCTGGCCTACGACGGCAGTACCACCGCCAACAAGGCTCTGAAAATGGTCGCCCAAAGCCCGCTGCTGAAGCAGGTGCCCTGCCATCTGGTCATGGCCGGCAAGCGCGTGGAGCGTCAGCGCGAACAGCTTGCCAACGCTGAAACCATGCTCAAGGGCAACGGCTTTGACGTCACCACCGTGACACTGGAAGAGGAAGAAGTGCGTCCGGCCCTGATCAACTATATCAAGGCCGAGCAGATCGACCTGATGGTCATGGGTGCCTGGGGCCACTCCCGCATCCGGCAGATGCTGGTGGGCAGCATGACCAACTGGATGCTGCACAACAGCCCCATCCCGCTGCTGCTGTTGCGCTAGGCACAAAAAAACCCGGCCAAGGCCGGGTTTTTTTACGTCTGACAGCTAGCCTGCCAGTTCGATCTTGCCGAAATCCAGGCTGTTCTCTCTCGGCGAACCACTGATCGCCGCCACTTCAGCCCGTCGCTTCAGCAGGATATAGCCGAAGCAGCCGAAATAGAGCGCGATCACCAGCGCCCCAACCCACTGAATGCGCAGGAAGTCCAGCTGGAACAGCAGCGTCAGACCACACATGCCCAGCAGGTTACCCAGCAGATAGGGAACCTTGCCGAAGCGCTGCACCGTCAGATTCAGGTTGTCGGTGTAGAGACGGATCAGGGAGTCCAGAGAGTTCACCACCATCAGCACCCCGACCACGATCATGGCCAGATTGATAAAGCCGGCGATATTCATGCCCTCGGCATGGTAGTGGTACAGAATCGTGAACCAGACGCCGATCGCGATGGAAGGGATGACCAGCATGGCCAGCAGCAGCTGCCAGGTGCGAATGCCGCTGACAAAACGGGCCGTGAACTGACCGATCATGATGCTCCATGAGAACCACCAGAACAGGTAAAACGCATGGTAGTCATTCAGCGGCAGCATGAACTGGTGCAGGTTGGTGAAGTATTCACCGATCAGGCCTGCCGTGCCCAGAAAATCGGACGGGCTGCCGTTACCCAGCATGAAGGCACGTACCCACATCACCAGAATCAGCGCCATGAAGAGCAAGCTTGAGCCTACGCTGAGTACACGTAGGTACTTGATCTTGCTGCTGGAATAGACCGCCAGCGCAATGGACGCCAGCACAATCAGGTAAAACGCCGGCACGACCGACTCGCCATCACCGATCTGCGGCAGGTACCAGGGCAGGTTCACCAACAACAGGTAGGCGGTAAACGCACAGGTCCCGATGATCACGATGTTATTGACCCACTTCACCAGCGGAATCTCGAAAAAGCCGACTCGCGGCTCGATGATGCAGAAATAGAAACAGGTCAGGAAATAGAAGCCCCAGATCAGAAAGGCCCAGTAGCCAAACTCGATTGCGAGCGGGTTGGCGAAACTGTATTCAGGGTTTTCCGCCACATTGCCATAGCCTGCGAACTCAGTCAGGGGAAACATGATCAGCCCCACGTCCAGCCCTGATGTAAACAGGATGGCCGTAAAGGTCAGCGTGCGCACCGGGGTGACCCCGATACACTTGATGTTCCACCACTTGAGCAAGACAAAAGCCAGGGCGGCAAAGGTAAAAATCAGACCGGATGATAGCCAGAGGTTCATACGCCCTCCCGGTCAGTGGTTGAAGTGCTGGCAAACAGCATGGGTGTTCCTCCTCTACTCTGAAGTTTAGGCGCAGCACGGCTTCAGGCCTTGATGCTTACACCTGCTCATTCGAATCGGATACAAACCCCCGCGTTTCTTATTAGACGGGCCAGGACTTGCCTATCGGGCGCACAGAGAGTGGTCAGTTTGACCAGGCGTTGATAGGGAAATCCTGTTGGTTTGCGACCCCGGGCACATTGCGCGCCCGGGGCGGGAGATAGCCGTGTGACTAAAGCACGCGCTTGGCCTCTCCCGAACGTTGACGCGTCTGCCAATGCTCATCCATGATCACAGGCGCATCGGAAGGTGGCAGGGGCTCCTTGCCCCGAATCAGGTCGGCCGCCCGCTCCGCCACCATAATGGTAGGTGCGTTCAGGTTGCCGTTGGGTATGGTCGGGAAGATGGACGAGTCCACCACCCTCAGGTTCTCGATCCCCTGTACACGGGTCTGCGGGTCCACGACCGACAGGTCATCGGTCCCCATTTTGCAGCTGCAGGACGGGTGGTAGGCACTTTCCACCGCCTGACGTACAAAGGCATCAATCTGCTCATCAGTGGTCACCTCTTCACCCGGCTGAATCTCGGCACCGCGATAGGCATCCATCGCGGGCTGATTGATGATTTCACGGGTCAGGCGAACACAGTCACGGAAGCCTTCGCGGTCGGCCTCGTGCTGCAGATAGTTGAACTGAATCTTCGGTGCCTGCTTCGGATCAGCCGACTGAACATGCACAAACCCTCGGCTCTTGGGCTTGTTGTGCCCGATGTGCAGCTGAAAGCCGTCACCGGCAAAGGCCTCACGTCCGTCATAGCGCATGGCCGCCGGCAGGAAGTGGTACTGCAGGTCAGGCCATTCCACACCGGCCTTGGAGCGAATAAAGCCACAGGACTCAAAGTGGTTGGTGGCCCCCAGGCCATCCTTCTTCAGAATCCAGCGCACACCGATCTTGAACTTGCTCCACCAGTCCAGCTTGCGGTTCAGTGACACCGGCTGGTTGCAGCGGAACTGGAAGTAGAACTCCAGGTGGTCCTGCAGGTTTGCACCCACGCCCGGCAGCGCATGCTGAACGTCGATTCCGGCCTGCTTGAGCACCTCAGGATTGCCGATACCGGACAGCTGCAGCAGGTGTGGGGAACCGATGGACCCGGCCGACAGAATCACCTCTTTGGCAGCCTGCACGTCCTGCACCTGACCGGCCTTTTCATAGCGCACTCCGGTCGCGGTTTTGCCTTCCAGCAGCACCTTGTGCACCTGAGCATGGGTGACCACCGTCAGATTGGGACGCTGCATCGCCGGGCGCAGATAGGCGTTGGCAGTCGACCAGCGCCGCCCATGCCGCACCGTCATGTGCATGGGACCAAAGCCTTCCTGCTGGGCGCCGTTATAGTCCGCCGTTTCAAAGTACCCCGCGTCCTTGCCCGCATCGACAAAGGCCTGGTACAGCGGGTTCTGCATGTTATTGCCGTTATTGACCCCCAGAGGACCGGCATCGCCACGGTAGGCATCGCCTCCAAAGGCCCAGGTCTCGGCCTTCTTGAAGTACGGCAGGACCTGAGAATACTGCCAGCCTTCGGCACCCTCGGCTGCCCATTCATCGAAGTCACGGGCATGGCCACGCACATACACCATACCGTTGATGGAGGACGACCCGCCCAGCACCTTGCCGCGCGGACAGTGCATGCGGCGGTTATCGAGGTATGGCTCCGGCTCTGTCTCGAACTGCCAGGCATACTTGTCGGTATTCATCGGAATCGACAATGCCGTGGGCATCTGGATGAATATGCTCTTGTCACTGCCACCGGTTTCCAGCAGCAGTACCCGGTACTGACCATCTTCGGTCAGACGGTTGGCCAGCACGCAGCCTGCGGAACCGGCCCCTACAATGATGTAATCGTATTGTGCTTCTTTCATGCAGCGTCTCCTGGTTGGCCGGCTCGGTTAAAACGGGGCGTCAATGTCCTGCATTCCCACATACACCGCCTTGATCTGCGTGTAGTGGTCCAGCGTGGCGCGCCCGTTTTCACGGCCAATCCCGGACAGCTTGTAGCCCCCGACCGGCATCTCGGCAGGAGAGGCACCATAACTGTTGATCCAGCAAATACCCGCCTGGATACGGTGAATGATGCGGTGTGCACGGCGCAGGTCATTGGTAAAGACGCCGGCCGCCAGCCCTGTATCGGTGTCGTTGGCACGGGCAATCACTTCGTCTTCATCCGAGAAGGTCAGCACCGACATCACCGGACCAAAAATCTCTTCCTTCACGATGGTCATGTCGTCTCGACAATCGGTGAAGATGGTCGGCTCCACGAAATACCCGCCCTTGGCAGATTCGGGGGAAAGCGCCTTGCCACCGGCCAGCAGGGTCGCGCCTTCCTCAACCCCCTTGGCGATATACCCCAGCACCAGATCACGGTGTTTGGCCGAAATTAGGGCACCAAAATTGGTGTCCGGGTTCATCGGGTCGCCTGGCTTGATGTTGTTGCGGGTGCGCTCCAGAAGACGCTCCATGAACTGCGGATAGATGGCCTCATGCACGAAAACCCGCGTGCCGTTGGTGCAAATTTCACCTTGAGTATAAAAATTGCCAACCATGGCAGCCGATACAGCGTTATCCAGGTCAGCATCATCAAAAATGATTAATGGTGACTTGCCACCCAGTTCCATGGTCACGTCCTTCAGGGAAGACGCTGCAGCCGCCATCACTTTTTGCCCGGTCGCCACTTCGCCGGTAAAGGACACCTTGGCGATATCAGGATGGTGCGTCAGCCAGCTGCCCACCTCTGCAGCGCCCTGTACCACGTTGAACACGCCAGCCGGCACACCGGCTTCGATAAAGATTTCGGCCAGCTTCACAGCCCCGAGCGGGGTTTCCTCGGACGGCTTGAAAATCATCGCATTGCCGCACGCCAGCGCCGGAGCCGACTTCCAGCAGGCAATCTGAAGGGGGTAGTTCCAGGCACCGATACCTGCACAGATGCCCAGCGGCTCCCGGCGGGTGTAGTAAAAATCGCCGCCCAGATCCTGCTGATTACCCTCGATTGAGGGGGCCAGGCCCGCGAAGAACTCAATGGCATCGGCACCGGTGACCACATCAACGGCCTCCGCTTCCTGCATCGGCTTCCCGGTATCACGCACTTCAACCGCTGCCAGCTCATCATTGCGCTCACGCAGCATCGATACGGCCTTGAGCAGAATTCGGCTGCGCTCAACCGCAGACATGGCCGACCAGTGCGCAAAACCTTCACGCGCACTTTCGATGCAAGCCTGCTGAACCGACTCACAGGCCACTTCCACCTCGTAGATCACCTCTCCCGTCGCCGGATTGATGACCGGAAAGGTTTCACCGGTGCTGTTGGCCAGAAAGCGACCATGAACGAAGTTTTGAATGCGAGGAAGTGTGTTGGACATAAAACCGTGAAACCTCAGATTATGAATTCGTCTTGCGTGCCTGAGACAGGGCTTCCTGAACGAAGCGCTTACATAGGCGCTCACCTGCCTCAAAGCTTTCCTGCGGGTCCAGACTCAAGGCACTGCGCAGCCAGAACCCGTCAATCAATGCCGCCGTTTGGCGTGCCGCTGCCGTTGCCTCGTCCGGTGACAGCACCTGCGCAAAGGAATAGCGCAGGTTGCTGTACAGACGGGCGTTGTTGATTTGCTGCAGCCGCTTGAGACCGGGCTCGTGCATGGCGCGTGCCCAGAAGCTCAACCAGGTTTTGGCAGCCAGTGCCGAACGCTGGAAGTCGGAGAAGTTGGACTCAATGATGCAGTTCAATCGCTGCTCCGGAGAGCCATCACTGTTGGCCATCCGCGCTCTCAGCTCAGTGCCCAGTTGATCCAGCAGGTAACGCAGAGCGGCTTCAATCAGCCCCTGCTTGCCACCGAAGTAATGACTGATGATGCCGGACGACAATCCGGCGCGTTTGCTGATACTGACAATGGTGGTGTTCTGCATGCCCAGCTCGGCGATGGACTCCATCGCGGCCTGAATCAACTGCTGCTTGCGGGCATCCTTGACTCCAACTTTTGGCATATCGCGGCACTCGTTTTTATTAATTGAACGTTCAATTAATAAAATGTTAACGAACAATGCCGCTCAGTTCAACCGTGCTTTACAGGCAAAAGACAACACGTTCGACGAAGTTGGCTAAAGAAGTGTAAAAAGAGGTGAAATAATGACCGCAGGGCCAGGACAGCCCTGCGGGAAACGCGCCGGATCAGCGGCTAGCGCTCAATGGTGTAGAGGATATCCGCACCACTGCCCAACGCACTGCTCTGGGCTTCAACACGCCAGGTATCGGTCAGCTTGTATTTGAGGCTTAACGTATTGACCGCATCCATCACGCCGATGCCGTAGCGCAGGTACAAACGCGGTGACAGGTATTTGCCGATAAAGAACGCAGACCCTTCCGCGCCGCTGCTGTCAAACCCCAGCTCATCCAGCGAAAGCGAATCACGCAGCTGATCCGTCACTTTGTTACCGCCGGACATGCTCAGCGAGAGCGCCGCCTGAGTCAGCATCTGCTGCTCGCCGGAGGAACTTTCGCCCGGTGCCTTGCCCAGCAGCAGATAGGACAGCACACTGCTGTCCGGCATTGCCGGTTCGCCGTACAGGTCCATGCGCGGCTCTCGCAGGGTGCCACTCACATTCGCCCCGACGACCACATCATCGACCTTCCGCCCCACGCGCAGATCCAGCCCCGGATTGTCTATTGGGCCTGCAGCATAGACCAGGCTGCCACGGCGAATTTCAAGATCCTGGCCATAGAGCCGGTATTCACCGCTTTCCACCTGAATACTGCCCGTTGCCCGGGTCGCCTGACCCGGTGTCTCTTCCACATTGAGCTGACCAAGCAGACGCCCCTTGAAGCCGAGCGCATCCACCCGCACGTCATCCCCGAGAATCACATCGATATTGGCACTGAGCGGTACAGCAGGCTCTGACTTCGGCAGCGCCCCGTCTTCCAGTACAACCACATCCGCATTCGGCGTGACCGCACTTTCGCGCGACTCCGGCGTTGCAACCAGCACACGCGGAATGCGGACACTGCCGGTCAGATTGATCAGTTCAGGCGACAGGTTCAGGCGGAGGTCCGGGCTGATGTCCGCCTGTGCCTCTGCGGTGTTCATGGCGGTAAAATCCTCGCCTTTCAGCACCACCTGCCCTGACTGCCGCGTCAGGTCATACTCCCCGTCCAGTTCGAGCTGACCGTCCCCGGACCCCACGCGACCGGAAAAGACCAGTCCCTGACCGTTATTCACGGGGCTGGCGGAAAACTCGAGCGGATCCAACAGCAACCCGGCCACCGGCACTTCCACCCGCCCTTCACTGAAGTTCAGGTCACCGTTCACGGCCGGCTCTGACAGAGTACCGGCCAGTGTAAACTCGGCATCCAGTCGACCTGCCATGTTCTGCAGCTCAGGCACCATCACCTCCACCAGGCTCAGATCAGACGCACTCAGTTCGACCTTGCCCTGCAGACGCTGACGTTTACTCAGCTCCGCGACTTCGAGGTTAAGCCCCAGAGAGCCCGCGACCAGTGCCAGCTCGGTATCCGCCTGCGCGGTCAGACGGTCATTTTCCAGCAGCGCATTGATACGAACAGGCTGCAGCGGCAGGGCCTGATCTGCATGGGAGGGGGTAAATTCCCCGGCCGAGGTTTCGATGACTGCCTGCAGCCGCGGGGCACCCTCTGCCGCTTGTGTAAAGGCCAGTTGCGCGGTGAGTGCCGGCGTCAACTCGGCACCATTCAACAGGGGGGTCAACAACGACAACGGCAGTGCTTTCAGGTCCACATTCGCTGCCAGCTGCTCGCCAAAGGTGCCTTCACCCGACACACAGAGATTGCCGCCCTGAGTCAGCTCGTTCAGGCACAGGGGTTTCAGCATGAAATGTTCCGGCGAGACTTCCAGCCCTGCTGCGGCCGTAGACTGCCAGTGGCTCAGCAGCGTCGGATTGAGGTCCAGCTGAACCAGCTCACCCGCCCACTGCCGCAACTGAGGCTGCCAGCCGCCATTGAGCTGCAACTGCAGCACACCCTGTTCGGCATCGGCCGTGAGCCTGATTCTATGCTGCTCGGGCAGCCCGTCCATGATCAGGCGGGCCTGCTGAATACGCTGCCCGCCCGCCTCAAGGGCTTCCAGCCGCAGGTCGGTCTGCCAGTCACTTTGGCCCGACAGGTCTACCTTGATCGGCCCCTGCAGCTGTTTCAGAGTCAACTGGTCCGCGTACTGAACATTGCTCACATTGGCGCGGGCATTGACTGAAGGCGTCAGCAAGGGACCACTCACCTGTCCTTCCAGGGCCAGGCGCCCCTGTGCCTGCGGCAACAGTTTTGCGAGTTCCGGCACCTTGAGGGACCAGTTCAGATTGAGCCGCTCCAGCCCCAGCTCGCCGCCCGCATCGGCACTGGCCCCCGCATAGCGCAACTGGATAGCCTCCAGCTGCCAGCTCGACAGCCCTCCGCGCACCTGCCCGGACAGCGCCAGAGGCTGCTCTCTCAGCACCCCTTTCAACTGCTGGATGTTCAGTGAGAGCTGGGGTTCACCCCGAGCCATCACCACGCTGCCCTCGGCATCCAGTGCCAGCTGACCGGGCCAATCAGGCGCTGCCAGAGCGGGGTCCAGACCGGCAGCTTTCAAGCTGTAACGCAGATCCAGCCCTTCAGCCAGCGCGATTGCCGCCTCCAGTGACAGCTGCGCCTTGTCCTGGCTCAGGTCCGTTACCAGATCAACGGTTCGCTCATTCCCCTCAAACTCTGCCTGCACCTTCAGCTCAAAGGGCTTGCTGGCCTGCCAGTGCTCGGGAGCCCACCAGTCCTCAATACGCCCGATCACACGTCCATCCAGATGGCTGGTAAAGCGATTGCCGGGTTCTGTCCAGCCACTGAGTGACACCCGTGTCTCACCCTGAATGAGTTCAACCTGATCAAGCAGAATGCGCCCCTGATCGGAATGAGCCCCCAGCATCAGGGCAACAGGCCCGGTCAGAGGCTGCCCGTCGCGATTCAGCTCAACGCGCTGCAGCACCAGCTGATCGAGTGAAAAGCCCAGTGGCAGTTCAACCACGGGCAGCTCGGGCAGCCCCGGCGGCTGTTCGGGATCGGGCGCATCATCGGCGGCATCCTGCTCGAGCAGGTCCAGCTTGACGCGCCCAAGGGACAGCTCGTGGATGGTCAGATGGGGCTCAAACAGGCGCCAGGGATCCCAACGCAGCAGCAGGTCTTCCAGCAGCAGGTTTTGCGCCGGCAGTTCCAGCGACACTTCCTGAATCCGCAGCTCATCGGTCAGTGTCCCCTCCACGCCACTCAGTGATAACTGCGGCACGGATTGACTCACCAGGTTCAGGGCAAAGCGTGTGCCCGATGGCAGGAAAAGGATGCTGGCCAACAGAGACAGCACCAGTAACAAAAGAATCAACAGGCTTCCCAGCCCCCAGCGCAACCATAAACGCATCAGAGATCAGGTCCCAAAGAGAAGTGAATACGAAACCCCGAATCATCCAGGGGTACTGCCAGATCCAACCGAACAGGGCCCACCGGCGACTGCCAGCGTGCGCCGATGCCAGCCCCGGTTTTCAGGTCGGCTTGAATGTCGTCAAATGCATTGCCGGTATCCAGAAAGGCGGCCACGCGCCACTTGTCACGAATCTTGTAGTCCACCTCCACACTGCCGGTCACCAGGTAGCGCCCGCCCAGAACATCGCCGCCAGCCCCCGTCGGACCCAGCGACTGATAATCGTAGCCGCGCACGCTGGTATCACCGCCTGCATAGAAGCGCATGGACGCAGGCAGATCATCCACGGAGTCCACCAGGGTCAGGCCCAGTTCGGCCCGGGTCAGCAGGCGCCAGCGCTCCCCCAGACTGTCCACCCGCTTGCCGCCAAACTCAAGCTGTATCAGGTTGGTATCGGACAGCAGCGGCTCGGCTGCAGCCGTCAGACCGATATCCAGGCTGTAGCCACGGCGTGTGTTGATCCGGTCGTCCGCCTGGGTTTTGCTGAAACGTACGCTGGGCAACAACAGAGTCGATTCCTGCTCATCCCCTTCAAACACCCAGGCTTCCTGCTGCCAGTCCAGCGCCAGGCGACGATCCCAACCATTGAGCTTTTTCTGCCAGCTGCCACCAATGCCATAGGTGCGTGCATCGATGGTATCCGACTGTTCGTCTTCCAGTTTGATGTTGAGCGCAAAGCGGTCGGTAACGGGATCCTCACCGGGGATCTGATAGCTGGTATTAAAAGCCTGCTTCACCTGTGACAGGCGCAGCCTGGAATCAAGCGAATGACCGCGACGGTTCACCCAGCGCCGCGTTGTACCGATTTGAAGACGGGCCCCCGTATCCGTACCAAACCCGGCACCGCCCTGATACAGGGTGCGGGCATTCGGCGTCAGTCCGATATCGACCGGGACGACACCGTTTTCCCGTTGCGGCAGCAGAGGTCTGACCTCAACATCGCTGAAATAGTTGCTGTCGATCAGGTTGCGCTGCAGCATGACCAGCTGGGCCGTGTTGATCGGATCACCGGAGTCAAACGGCAGGTAACGCCTCAGCAATTGCTCGGACACCGGCACTTCGTCGAAATGAATTTGACCTATCCGCGCCCTCGGTCCGGTGTCATAGACAAGTACAATATCCGCCAGACTCGCATCGGGATCGACCAGTACGCGCGCCTCTGTAAACACGGCATCGTAATACCCCCGCTCGGATGCACGGGATTGCAGGGCGCTTTTCAAGGCGCTGTATGCCTGGTGCTGAAAAGGCTCGCCCCGGCGCAACCCGCTCTCTTCAAGCACCTGTTGCATGACCGGATCCTGTGCGCCCTCACCCTCAAGTTCGAGTCTAAGGGCCCCCACCAGCACCCGAGGACCGGGATTCACACGGTAGTCGGCATACCACTCGGCCTCGGGTCCCTCAAGGTGCAACGCCAGTTTCAACTCGGGGTTGTAGTAACCGAACGGCTCAAGTGCCGTGCGAATCTCCCTGTCGGCCTGACGGTGCAGATAACGTAACCGGCCCGGCCTTGGCAGAGGGTCGCGTGCCAACGCATCATCAATACTGAGCAAGGCGCGCACGTTGGCAGCCAGAGGGTCTTCAAGCCCACTCAGGCGCAACTCGGCCGCCCCAAGACCCGAAGACATCATGGCCATCAGGAGTACCGGCAAGCACCGTTTGAGGTTAGGCATCACGTGGTTTTTTTCACTCCATTGCATATATATCCAGATACACTGAGTGTAACGTATTCGCTTGCTGCCTGTCCGCGAGCAGGGGTTCCATTACTCATGTTATAAGGTAACATAAAACAACTTCTGACCTATGAGACTGCTTGTATGAAAATACTGTTTACGACGCTGGCAGCCACCCTGATCTCCCAGGCAGTCCTGGCCGGCCCGCATGAACATGGAAAGGCCCACCTGGATATCGTGGTTGACCCGCCGGCAATGGCCATCAGTTTCCGTGCGCCGCTTGCAAGCCTGATCGGTTTTGAACACCGCCCTGCGACAGCAGCCGAAGCGGCCCGGGTCCAACAGCTGCAGAAATCCCTGAACCAGCCCGAACGGTTAATCGAGCTGCCCTCTGCTGCAGACTGTTCCTTGAGCAGTGTCACCACCCACGCCCCGTTTTCCGCTGTCCCGGTCAAGGATGAAAACGGCTCAACAACCTCGCACGCAGACATGGAAGTTGAATATCAGTATGTCTGCGCCAACACGGCCGCCCTGACCCGGCTGTCATTGCCCCTGTTTCGGGAACACCCCGGCATTGATCACCTGGAGCTGCAGTTTCTGGCACCGGACCGCCAGCACCGCCTGACACTTGAAGCCGATGGGGCGGACGTTACCCTGCCATGACTCACCCCCTGTCATTGCAATCCCTCGCGTTTGCCTGGCCACAACAGCCGAACCTGATCAACATTCCCTCGCTGGAGCTGGCAGCGGGGGAACACCTGTTTATCCAGGGGCCTTCCGGCAGCGGCAAAAGCACACTGTTAAACCTGATCGCCGGGTTTCAATCCGGGTACCGTGGGCACATTGCACTGTCTGATCACGACCTGAGCACCCTCTCCCGTGCGCAACTGGACCGCCTGCGCGCGGACAGGCTGGGCGTTCTGTTTCAGCAGTTCAACCTTCTGCCCTATCTGAACCTGATTGAAAACGTCACGCTTCCCTGCCGGTTTTCACGCGCACGCATGCGATCGGCGTGCGAACGTTCAGGCTCTGTCGATGCCGAAGCCTGCCGCCTGCTGGCGCACCTGAATCTGGATCCGGAGCAACTCTCGAAGCGACCGGTTTCATCACTTTCCATCGGCCAGCAACAGCGAGTCGCGGCAGCTCGCGCCCTGATCGGGTCGCCAGCTCTGGTGCTGGCAGACGAGCCAACGTCTGCCCTGGACCCGGAGCATCGCGACCAGTTCATTCACCTGATGCTGCAGGAAAGTGCCATCACCGGCTCCAGCCTGGTGCTGGTCAGCCATGACCCCTCACTTGCGTCGTCCTTCAGTCGCACACTGACGCTGGGAGCACAGCCTTCATGCTGATCACTCTGGCGTGCAAAAGCCTTCTGAACCGCCGTTACAGCGCCCTGCTGACATTGATGGCGATCGCTCTGAGTACGGCGCTCCTGCTGGGGGTGCAGCAGATACGTGAGCAGGGCAAGGCTGCTTTCTTCAACAGTGTTTCCGGTACCGATCTGATCGTGGGCGCACCCTCCGGCCCTGTACAGCTTCTGCTCTATTCCGTATTTCACATGGGCCAGGCCACCCAGAATCTGCCCTGGTCGCGCTACCAGAGCATTGCCGAGGACCCCAGAGTCGACTGGACCATCCCGCTTTCACTGGGAGACTCGCACCGGGGATACACCGTGGTGGGCACCACCAACGACCTCTTCGTCCATTTCATGTACGGGCAGCAACAGTCACTGGCGTTCTCACGTGGCGGGCCTTTCAAGGACAGATTTGATGTGGTGGTCGGACATGAAGTGGCCAAACGGCTGAAGTACCGGCTTGGAGACCACCTGGTCATCGCACATGGCGGCGGCAACACCAGCTTCAAGCAACACGATAATCTGCCGTTCACGCTGAGCGGAGTTCTGGCCGCCACTGGCACCCCTCTGGATCGCGCCGTACTGATCCCGCTGGAGGGACTGGAAGCCATTCATCTGGGCTGGCGCGCCGGCATTCCCATCCCGGGGCTCGAGGTCAGTGCGGAACAGGCACGCCAGCTGAATCTGACACCCCGTGAAGTCACCTCGGTACTGGTCGGACTCAAATCCAAACTGCAGACCTTCAGAATACAACGCGAGTTGAACACTCGAGCTGACAGCCCCCTTATGGCAGTATTGCCGGGCATGGCACTGCAGCAGCTTTGGCAGGTTATCGGCGTGATTGAACAGTCACTGCTGCTGGTGAGCTCAGCTGCGCTGTTGATCGGCATGATCGGACTGCTGGCACTGCTGCTGGTCGGGCTGGAGCAGCGCAGACATGAAATCGCCGTGCTGCGCTGTATGGGGTGCCCACCGATCAAAATCGCTGCCCTGTTGCTGTTGGAGTCAGTGCTGCTGACCGCATCCGGCGTGCTGCTGGGTATTGCCGCTCTGCAGGGGCTGATCCTGGCCCTGCAGGGCCCTTTGCTGGATGAGTTCGGCCTGGCTCTGACACTCTCCCCGCTGTCATCGACCCAGTGGCTGCAAGCGGCTCTGATACTCGGGATGGGAGCGCTGGCCGGACTCGTGCCGGCCCTGAAGGCCTGGCGCCAGGCGCGGGCTCAAGACCTTATTCGCCACAATTGAGGATGGCCTGATGCGATTCATACTTTGCTTGCTGCTGGCGATGGCCCTGCCCGCCAATGCCGACACGCCCATCATCAACGGTGAGCCGGCCCCGGAAATTGAATGGGACGTGCTGATGCCGCCCGATTATGTGTTGTCGCTGGAAGCGATGTACAACAATCCGGCACTGGATACGCTGGATGATTACAGCGACAAGGCGCAGCAACTCTATGACGAGATGATGCAAACGCTGGCATCGGCTCCGGTGGTCGACTCCATGAACGGTAAAATGGTCAGCGTACCGGGCTTTGTGGTGCCACTGGAGGGCGTCGGGGACGTGATTGATCGTTTCTTTCTGGTGCCCTACTTCGGCGCCTGCATCCATGTGCCGCCACCTCCGTCCAACCAGATCATCGATGTGCACTATCAACCGGGCACCCGCGTTGACAGCCTCTATGATGCGGTTCTCATCAGCGGACGACTGACAACGGAAGTCTACAGCCACGAACTGGGCACGGCAGGGTACCGCCTGGAGGCCTATCGCATTCAGCCTTACGAAATGCCGGAGCCTCCGGAGCCCGAAGATTAAGGCTAACCGAGTGCTCCCTTGACCTCCTGAGTGATCACCTCCGGCGGGACCGGGCGACCAAACAGGTAGCCTTGCGCACTTTCACAGGCATGCTCGCGCAGAAACTCGCACTGGGCGGCGGTTTCCACCCCTTCGGCGAGCACTTCCACCCCCAGGCTGCGTCCGAGCGCGATGGCACTGATGATCACGGCCTCATCCTTGGGGTTGCGGCCGATGTCGCGAGTGAAGCTCTTGTCGATCTTGATTCGGTTCAACGGCAGGTACTTGATGCGATCAAGTGACGAAAAGCCTGTGCCAAAGTCGTCCAGTGCCAGGTTGTAGCCCGACAGGCGCAAACGCTGTAACTGCTGAATCACAAAATCCGGGTCCTGCATGATCATCGACTCGGTGACTTCCAGCTCGAACAGGTTTCTTGCGAGACCATACTGGTCGACCATCAGGTTCAGGCGTTGAATAAAGTCAGCCTGAAGGAGCTGCTGCGGCGAGATATTGATCGCCATCATCGGCACGTCGACACCTGTACGGATCCAGTTGGCGACGCGGCTGAACACCTTATCCAGAATCTGCCAGCCCAAAGGCACGATCAACTGTGTCTCTTCCGCAACCGGAATAAACTTGTCCGGCCCGATCAGCCCTTTTTCCGGGTGATGCCAGCGCACCAGCGCCTCAAAGCCACACAGCTTCTGATTATCCAGCCGGTACTGAGGCTGATAATGCAGTACGAACTGATCTGACTGAAGCGCCTGACGCAGGTCCTGTTCAATCGACAGGTTATGGCGGGCATCGACCGTGAGTTCTTCGCTGTAGAGCTGATAACGATCCTTGCCCAGCGACTTCGCTCGGTACATGGCGGTGTCGGCATGCTGGATCAGGCTGTCCATGCTGGTTCCATGACGCGGGTAGAGGCTGATGCCGATACTGGCCGTCAACTGCAGGCGATGCTCGTCAACAGCAAAGGTGGACGCTGCGGTCGCAAGCACCTGTTTGGCCTCGGCAACGGCCTGCTCGGGGCCACCCGGAACCAGCAGAATAAATTCATCCCCGCCCATGCGGAAAACCTTCGTCGTCTCGGCCGTGTGCTCCTGCAACGCCGAAGACAGCACCTGCAGCAGCTTGTCACCCACCTGGTGCCCAAGCGAGTCGTTAATGAGCTTGAAGCGGTCAAGATCCACAAACAGCAGGCCAAACGGGTCCTCAGCTTCGATACGATACTCAAGCGCTTCGTGCAGGCCCTTGCGGTTATGCAGGCGGGTGAGGTCATCGTGTCGCGCCTGCCAGGCAAGGTCACGCGTCTGGCGTCGAACCCGTGCCTCAAGCAACTGCTCACGGCTGTGCATGGACAAAATCAGCAGTGCCCCCAGACAACCGATGCCGACCAGCAGTACCTGAAGGTATTGTGCCTGGCTCACCGGATGTGCGGACAGATAGTCGGCGCCGGCAATGGCTTCGACCTCCCAGCGCCGCTGAGACAGATTAATGCCAAAAGTTGCTCGCAGATCCGAATCTGCCACCTCGGCCACCCCGGCATGGGTGCGATAGAAAGGCGCCTCACCGGCTTCTGCCACCACCAGTTGTACATTGCGCACGCCCGAGCGCTGCAGAGCCGAGTCCAGCATGCGGGAGACCGTAAAGACCCCCACGATAAATCCGCGCAGCTCACGCTGCTGTTCCAGCAGGTTGTTGCTGCCCATCATGCGGTAGACCGGCTGTAACATCAGCAGCCCCGGCTCATCCGGTGCCTGTGTCAGATTCAGCACCTCCGTCACCACCGCCTGACCTTGCGACTGTGCCTGCAGTACCCAGCGTCTGCGGTCCTCACGCGAGTTGAGGTTGAAACCCAGGGCTGTTCGGTTGGCCGCCATCGGCTCTACGAACTGCACCGGTATCAGGTGGGTGTAGGTATCCGGTGACTCACCATAAACTGCATATTCTGGCATGCCCAGTAGCTGGGCCGTGTGATCTTCGAATGCACGGCGCTCATCGCGCCTGACCAGAGGGTCCCAGGAATAGGCTCTCAGGCCCGGGTTATTTTGCAGCGCAGGCCTGACCAGCTCGGCAAAGAATTGCGGGGTCACCTCACTGGTTTTTGCCAGCGACTGGCCCAACCGAAGCAGCTCGGTCAGGTTGTTCTGCACCTGTGATTGAATACGCGCCTCAATCAATTGAGCATCCTGCCGGAAACTGTCTTTCAGCAAACCACCCAAGTGAGACAGGTAATACTGGTTGATCAGCAGGATGGCGGCCAGAATCCCGCCAAGACGCAGCGGCAGCAACCAGAAACGCTCCTTGTGCAGGTGCGATCCAGGCATTCGTAACTTCGCCAGTGCAAGGAACAGCGGCGTCCCCAGAATCACCCCGAAACTGTCTCCCAGCCACCAGCTCAGCCAGTCAAACAACAGCCCGGTACTGCCGCCGGACTGGTTGATATAGGTCACCGAGAGGGTGCCGATGGAAGCGTTGATCATACAGGTGATCAGGCCACCGCCCAGCAGAAAGCGGAGCATCCAGCGGTCTTCTCTGGGTTGCAGCGGATGAGCACCCGCCCGCTGCAGCCAGATCGCCGCCACGGCTGTTTGCAGCATGGCGCCCGATGCGATGAGGCATGCCGTAATCAGGTGTTCCGGTGCCGGAGGAGCGCTCAGGGAAGGGATCAGGATGTTGGCGCTGAGGCTACCCAGCCCAACGCCGGGCAAACAGGCTGGACCAAACTTCAAAACGGCCGCCAGCCCGAGGCCGGCCGGAAGCCAAAGGGGCACGATCTGCTCATGCAGCCCGGTGTTCAACAGCAGCAGCCCCAGCAGCATGTAGGCTAGGGCCAGCAGAAGGTTGATCAGGGTCAGACGCGCTAATGTGCCTGTTGGCTTGGAATGAGTCACGTAGTTTCTAAACGCCAGTTTGATTCGGCCAAGAAACTCGATGCTACACAAAACGACCCGAATAGACTACAAAAGCGTTTCAGCTTGACGACTAATGTATAAGCGCTTGTTGCAGATCAATGGGGCAGGTTCGCCAACAATGCCTGAACCTCCTCAATGGGCAAAGGCCGGCTCCGCAGGTAGCCCTGGAACTGATGACAGCCAAGCTGGGATAGAGCGTCCAGCTGCTCACTGTTTTCGACCCCCTCTGCCAGCACCGTCAAGTTCAGCTTCTGACCCAACACGATAATCGTCTCGACGACCGCGCGCGCTTCGGGACTGAATAGCAGATCATCCGTAAACGACTTGTCGATCTTGAGCAGATCCAACGGGAAGCGAGTGAGGTAGGCCAGAGACGAATAGCCGGTACCGAAGTCGTCGATCGCCAGACGAACGCCCAGCTGGCGCAGGCTGTCCAGCATCACCTCCGGCTCGATGGAGGATGACATCAGCACCCCTTCCGTCAGCTCGATCTCCAGCCGAGCCGGTGGAATGCCGGTTTCCTGTAACGCATCACGCACGATGCTGACCAGGTCATGATAGTGCAGCTGCTGCGGGGACACATTCACGGCAACACGCGGCACATCCAGGCCGCTCTCCAGCCACTCTGCCATCTGCTGGCAGGCATGCCGCACGACCCAGCAGCCGATGGCGCCGATGAGACTGCTTTGCTCGGCAACGGGAATAAAGACCCCCGGCGCGATCAGGCCACGCTCAGCGTCATGCCAGCGAATGAGTGCTTCAAGCCCTGTCAGCTCACCGGTACGTACATCCCATTGTGGCTGATAGAAAAGACAGAGCTCATCGTGCTCAATCGCGTATCTCAGCCGCTGCTCCAGATCCAGGCGGTAGCGGGCACTGGCCGTCAAATCATCACTGAAGAAGCTCAGGCTGCCCCGCTGCTCTTTCGCCTTGAACAGGGCGGCGTCGGCCTGCTGCAGGATGGACTCCGGTGCCGATACACCGCCATCGATCATGCTGATACCACAACTGGCACTGGTACGAACCTCAACCCCGTCCCCCAGCACAAAGACCGGCGTCAATTGACGCATCAACTCATCCGCCACCCGCGCCGCTCGCTCACTGCTGCCTACATCTTCCAGCAGAATGGCAAATTCGTCACCGCCCAGCCGGTAAAGGCTGTCTTCTTCGCGCACACGCGTCTTGAACCGGCTCACCACCTCAACCAGCAGGTTGTCACCCTCTATGTGACCCAGACTGTCGTTGATGGTTTTGAAGTTATCCAGATCAGCCATGACAAGCGCCGAGAGGCGGTCATGACGACGATTGTATTCGATACATTCTTCCAGACGGCGGAACAGCTGTTGGCGGTTGGGCAGCTCCGTCAGCGGGTCATAATTACTCAGGAATTCAATGCGCGACTCACTGTTCTTAAGGCGCGTCAGGTCTGTGTAAACCCCCACGTAGTGGGTGGTTTCATTATAATGATTGCGAACTCGGCTGATGCTCAACAGTGCCGGGAAGGCCTCCCCGTCACGGCGTCGGCTGAGAATCTCGCCCTGCCAGTAGCCGTCCTGCTCAAGAGATTCACCCAGCTTGCGGTAAAAGGTGCTGGAATGGCGCCCCGAACGCAGAACGGCAGGCGTTTTTCCGATCAGATCCTCTTCCTGCCAGCCGAACATATCAGTAAAGGCCGGGTTTATCTGCAGCACCTGATGCTCAGCATCGGTCACCAGCACACCCTCGCGGGTGCTCTGGACCACAGCAGCGGCCTGCTGCAGACGGCTTTCCTGCTGCTGTCTCTCGGTCACATCGACCAGCACACCTTCAATGCCGGCCACTTCACCATTTTCATCCCGGATCACATGGGTCCGGTCATCCACCCAGATCAATCGGCCATCAGGCAGGCAGATACGGTACAGCTGACTGTATTCGTTCACGCCGGATGTCAGATACTGTTCAACCTCCTGCGCGATGCGACCCTGGTCTTCCGGATGAATAATCTCTTCAAAGGTGCCGCAGGTGCTCAGGAACCTTTCGGGCGAGAGCCCCCAGCGGCGAATGTTGTCTGACACAAAGGTAACCGGCCAGCCGGGGTCGTTACTCCAGCGAATCAGTACAAAGGGGCTGGAGTTGATCACCTGGTTCGCCGCTTCCAGCGCCCTGTCGCGCTGAATGGAGTCAAGCGCAAAACCGATATCCGATGCCATCTCTTCCAGCGTTTCAACCAGCCGGTCCGTAAAGAACCCCACCTCATTGGAAT
The DNA here is from genome assembly GCF_017776525.1 of Marinobacterium alkalitolerans. Classification (GTDB taxonomy): domain Bacteria; phylum Pseudomonadota; class Gammaproteobacteria; order Pseudomonadales; family Balneatricaceae; genus Marinobacterium; species Marinobacterium alkalitolerans. The sequence goes on along the minus strand of NZ_JACVEW010000014.1, from coordinate 69,009 downwards.
AGAGCGTGAGGTTGGCATAGATCTGTCCACCTTTTCTGATCGGCAGCGCAACCGCAGAACAGCAGTCAAAGCGCTGAATGAAGTCGCGCCAGGGTTTGTACTCAGGCGCATTCATGCTGTCGATATCAACAACCGTACGCTCTTCAAGCAGCGCTTTCTCACTCAACCCCTGGCCCGGGTGTTGCTCATACAGGGCAAAGAGTGACTTGAACCCTTCGTCCGTAATGCCGTTACCGGCATGTGCCACCACGCTGCGGAGGTGGCGTTGATCATCACACCGCCCCACCCAGGCAAAGGTGAGTTCATCCAGCGTAATGGCTATTTCACAGGCAGACTGAAGCACCTCGTCTTCGGATTGGCTGTGCAGGATCAACTGGTTAACCTGCGACAGCATGTTGTAGAGGCTGGACTCCCGCTGCAGCAGCATCTGCTGCTCCTGCTCCCGCGTCTGGTTCTGCACCATGCAGATGATGAATTCCGGCTTGCCCGACGGGTCGTAGATCAACTGAACAAAAATTCGAACCGGAATCCGTTCTCCCGTGGCGCTGACAAAATGCTTGTCGAAGACATAGTCCCTGATTTCGCCCTTCATCAAGCGCTCAAACGCTTGCGTCTCGCCTGCCAGATCATCCGCCGGGGTCACATCCTGCCAGCGGCGCTTGCACAGGTCGGCTGCCGAGTACCCCAGCATGGAAGCCAGTTGCTCATTCACCCTGAGCCACTGGCCGGTGTAAGGGTCAGACAGCGCCATGCCAAAAAAGGGCAGGTTGAAGAAGTGCCCCAGCATGTCTTCTCGCAGTGCGGCTTCCTGCCTCAGCTCCTGACCCAATCGGGCGTGTAACTGGTGGCGATAATAGAACACCAGGAAAGCAGCGATGGTGAGCGGCACCAACCCCGCCAGCAGCAGATCCATGCCATCGCCAAGGTGTTCTCCACCGTAGAAAACGTGATTGAAAAAGTCTGCAATGAAGGGGGCGGAGAGCGCCAGCAACAACATGCCGGCGAGCAGAGGTTTCTCATGCGCAACGGGCTTGAGGCCCCGTAAAGCCTTAACGCGCTGAATGCGTCGCAGTGCAATGTAGAAAAACAGACCGGTAACGACAACGAACAGACTGCCCTTGATACTGCTGATCAGCGCAAAGGCTGCCGTATCCTGACCAAGCAGGGCCACAAGCAGCGCATCGGAGCCGTAAATCCAAAGCAGGCCCAGCACCAGGTAAAGGCCGACATAGACCAGAATATTAGGGCGCTTTTGGCGCATTCCGTACTCCTTCACCTGACTCTCAAGAAGCGATCATCCTGATACCTCCTGACGGGGGGCACTACCACTCAATCAAATTTCCCATATAATCCAGAAATGTTCCACTCTGATTTGGTTCCATATTCTCCAGCACGGTGCGCATGCCGCGCACGCTTTCTTCTGCCGTGATCAGTGCATTCGGACCACCCATATCGGTCTGAACCCAGCCCGGATGCAATGCCAACACCTTTACCCCCGCGCCTTCAAGGTCAATGGAAAGGCTTTTGACAGCCTGATTCAGGGCCGTTTTGGAACTGCGGTAATAGTACCCTCCACCAGAGCTGTTATCGGTAATACTGCCCACCTTGCTGCTCAGGAAGGCGATCGTTTTCCCCTGGCTGGCCGCTACTCTGGGGTATAGTGCCTGCGCCAGCATGATCGGGCTGAGCGTGTTGGTTTCCAGCACCTGCCGCCAAAGCTCGCGCTCAAGCGATCCGAACGCCACCCCCTTGGGCCCGTAATAACCGGCGTTATTAATCAGCAGATCAAGGGTCGTATCGCCCAGCACCCGGTCCAGCGCCTTGATCTGACCATCCTTGTTCACATCCAGCGTGTGCAGGTCGATCTGGTCAGGGAAACGGGCTTCAAGCGCCAGCAAATCTTCAGCATGGGTCAGGTCTCGGCAGCAGGCATGCACCTTCCAGCCGTCACGGGCATACTGGTAAGCAAATTCCAGACCCAGCCCACGCCCGGCTCCGGTAATCAGAACAGTTTCAGACATCTGCAGTCCTCCTGCGACAACACCTTCTTAGTCAAGCAGCCGATACTGTTTCTGACAAGTTCACAAGGCTTCTGGCACAATGCGCGCACAGGATCACTTCGGACAATCGCTGATGCGTATTTTACTTCTCTCTGCCTACGATGCAGTCAGCCATCGATACTGGCATCAGGGGCTGGTCAAAGCCCTCCCGGAGCATGAGTGGCAGGTACTGACTCTGCCCCCGAGACACTTTGCCTGGCGGGTTCGCGGCAACAGTCTGAGCTGGGCCTACAACGAGCGCGATCGACTGGAACAGCCCTTTGACCTGATCCTGGCCACTTCCATGGTTGACCTTACGGGCCTGCGCGGCCTGGTGCCCTCGCTGGCCAGAGTGCCGACTCTGGTCTACTTTCACGAAAACCAGTTTGCCTACCCGGAGAGCGCTCACGCATTCAAAAGCGTGGAGCCGAAAATTCTGAATCTCTACAACGCGCTGGCTGCCGACCGCGTGCTGTTCAACACGAACTTCAATCGCCAGACGCTGCTGGAGGGCGCCGCCAGCCTGCTGCGCAAGCTGCCGGATCAGGTGCCGTCAGGGCTGGTGGAACGTATCGAGGCACATTCAGCCATACTGCCTGTACCCATGCCGGATGCGGTGTTTCAGCCGGCAACCCCGACTTCAGGGCCGCTGCAACTGGTTTGGAACCACCGCTGGGAATATGACAAGGGTCCGGATCTCCTGCTGCACGGTATTGAGCACCTGATTGACGCGGGCACGGAATTTACGCTGCATGTGGTTGGGCAGCAGTTTCGGCATTCACCCGCGGTATTTGAACAGATCCACCAGCGGCTCGCGCAGCACGGCCATCTGGGAAGCTGGGGGCATGTCGACAGCATCGACGAGTATCGTCGCCTGTTGCAGCAGGCCGATGCGGTCATTTCTACCGCTCTGCATGATTTTCAGGGTATCGCCGTGCTGGAAGCGGTCGCCAGCGGCTGTACCCCGGTAGTGCCGGACCGACTGGCCTACCGGGAGCTTTTTGCCGAATCCTTCAGGTACAAGGGTGAAAACGAAGCCCGGGCGCTGGCACAACAGATACAGCAACTGGCGCAGATAAAGGCCTCAGGCGCCGCCCTTCCCTGCCCGGACGTCCGCCATTTAAGCTGGTCCAGTCAAGCCCGCCACTACAGGGCCGAACTGGAAAAGACTCTGAGGTGACCTGCCCGCTACCCCTTCGAGTCCTCCTCGCTGCGTGAGCGGTCATGGGCCAATCGGTGCAGGGTCTGGAACTGCACATTGCACTTGCGGCAATGACGACACATCATCAAGTGCATCTTCAGCCCGAGCCGTTCTGAGGTTGTCAGCTCACGATCCAGTTGGAGCGACATCAATTCGGTTGCGCGTTTACAGGACTTCATGGTTTTCCTCCCGACCAAACCAGCCGTTCTCAAGGCAGGCACGTAACTTGAGCCGGGCACGGTGCAGGATCACCCAGCAGTTCTGCTCACTGATGCCCAACGACGCACAGATCTCCGCCGTTTCCAGCCCCATCAACTCTCGCATGGAGAAGACCCGAGCCGTACTTTCCGGCAAGTGCAGGACACAGAAATCAAACACCTGCCAGAAGCCATCCTTCATGCAGGCCTGCTCGGGCTCATGCCAGGTGCGTGGTCGTGCTGCCGGCAGCCAATGCGCTCGCTGATTGAACAGCCCGTCAATATCCGGCATGTCATCAGGGTCAAAGCCGGTTGCCTGCTCTCGTGATCGCTGTCGAATGGCATCAATCAGCTTGTGCTTGAGAATGCCAAACACCCAGGTATCAAAGCGGGCACCACCGGCAAAGCTCCCGACTCCTTCCCAGGCAGCCGCCAGTGACTCCTGCACCATATCTTCTGCCAGGCCGGTGTCATTCAGCTGCAACTGGGCAAAGGCCAGCAACCTTGGCCTCAGGTCAGTCAGTTGTTGCTGAAGATCCAGCGGCATCGCGTGCTTATCCGTGTTCAATGATCAAGTTCCAAACCAGTTCCATACCCCCTTGCCATCAGCCTGAGTACCAGGCTGAACGGGCCGCGCCTGTTCAGTCTATCAAGCCCTGTGCTCCCGCGCCCGATTTGCAGCCCATGCAATCACATGAGGGTCAGTCGAGCGAGGCGAGCATTCCTTACACACGTTGCTCATCAAAGCCCGGTCCACGTATCATGCTGCCTCAAACGGCACCAGCAGATTTCAATGACACACCCCAACGCTTTCACGCTGCGCGGCTACCAGCAGGACGCCGTCGATGCGACGCTGAGACATTTTCGAGCGACGGATGACCCCGCCGTCATCGTATTGCCCACCGGTGCCGGCAAAAGCCTGGTGATTGCCGAATTGGCTCGTCTGGCAAAACGGCGCATTCTGGTCATTACACACGTGCGCGAGCTGGTTGAGCAAAACCATGCAAAGTATGCCGCTCTGGGGCTCGAAGCCGGCATTTTCTCGGCGGGGCTTGGCCGGAAGGAATTTTCGCATCAGGTGACCTTTGCCAGCATTCAGTCGGTGGCGCGTAACCTTGAGCACTTCAAGGATGCTTTCTCGCTGCTGATCATTGACGAGTGCCACCGCGTCAGCGAAGACGAAAACAGCCAGTATCAGGCCGTCATCAGCCACCTGCGCTCGGCCAATTCGGGGCTCAAGGTACTGGGGCTGACCGCCACCCCCTACCGTCTGGGCTATGGCTGGATCTATCGGAAGCATTATCGTGGTTTTGTCCGCAGTGAGAGCCCGCGCGTATTTGAAAAGTGCATTTTTGAGCTGCCTTTGAGCTACATGATCCGGCATGGCTACCTGACACCTCCCGAAGTGGTGGATGCGGCCATCGCGCATTATGACTTCTCTGCACTCACCCCTTCCCGTGCCGGACACTACCCGGAGCAGGACCTGAACAGCCTGCTGTCCCGTTACCCTCGCGTGACTCAGGCTATCTGTGAGCAGATCGAAACGCTGGCCGAGCAGCGTCAGGGCGTGATGGTGTTTGCCGCGACCGTCGCCCACGCACGGGAAGTGGGCAGCTACCTGCCCGAGCATCAAACCGCAGTGATCACGGGGGATACACCGGGAGAAGAGCGTGAGCGCCTGATTCAGCAATTCAAGGCACGTGAGCTGAAGTACCTGGTCAATGTCTCCGTGTTAACCACCGGCTTCGACGCACCTCATGTTGATCTGATCGCCATACTCAGGCCCACCGCTTCGGTCAGCCTGTACCAGCAAATTGTCGGCAGAGGCCTGCGACTGAGTGACAACAAGGAAAATTGCCTGGTGATCGACTACGCCGGCAACGGTTTCAATCTGCACCACCCCGAAGTAGGCACACCCCGCCCGAGCACGGACTCGGAGCCGGTGCAGGTGTTCTGTCCCGGCTGCGGTTTTGCCAACATTTTCTGGGGTAAGACCGATGAGCAGGGACAGGTCGTGGAGCACTATGGCCGTCGTTGTCAGGGACTGCTTGAAATGGACGGCGCCCCTGCCCGGCAGTGCGACTACCGCTTCCGGTTCAAGGAATGCCCCCACTGCGGCGCCGAAAACGATATCGCGGCACGGCATTGTCACCAGTGCCAGAGTGCGATTATCGACCCCGATGACCTGCTCAAGCGTGCCCTGCAGCTCAAGGACGCCAAGGTGATTCGCTGCGCCGGTATCAGCCTGACCCACAAGGACGAATGTCTCATCCTGACCTATCACGATGAGCAGGGTGAAGAGCTGCAGGAGCGCTTCCACCTGGATCGACCGGCTCAGCTGAAGCTGTTCAACACCCTCTTCGGGCGTCGCTGTGGTGACGGACAGTCCCCCCGTCGCTTTCGCAACCTGAACGAGGTACTGGCAGCCGAAGCGCTCCTGCCCGCACCTGACTTCGTTATCGCCCGCCAGGCGGGCAAAAAGGGCCGACAGGGCGGCTACTGGCAAGTGCGTGAGCGCCTGTTCGACTACGAAGGCCGCTTCCGCAAGGCCAACGCGCTCTAGCGGGCCATCTATCAGCGTTGAGCCTTGAGCCGCTCGCTGAAGCTGATCGAAGGCCCCAGCAATATGGGCAGATAACGCCAGGCGAACAAGCCAAAGGCCAGTATCCAGATCAGGCCGGACAGGTCGATAAGAGCATCTGCAGCGGCCGGCCAGAGCGAGGCTGTTACGCGCAGCATGGCTGCCAGGTGCAGACAGACAAACGCCAGCAGCAATCGTTTCCCCGCTTCGAGTGCGCGACCGGTATGCCCCAGCGCTGCGCGCGATGCAACCGCCATGATCATGCCCCCCATCGCACCAACCGTCAGGGCATGAATTCCCGCCCCCGATGACCAGAGCCCCAGCATGCTGCCGGACAACAACAGCAGGCCCACGCCCAGCCAGGCATAACCGAGATGCAGTGCCCACAACAATGGCTCACGCCAGGTTTGCCAACCATGCCAGCGTGCCAGCCGCACAAGCTGCAATGCCCCGGCCAGCATCAACAACATTGCCCCCAAGCGACTCTGAGGCCAGAACGCCCAGACCATGCCCGCGACCGGCGTCAGCAGGGAAACGGCCACATCGACCCTACCCTGGGTTGCCGGCAGACGCACCTGCCCCTCAGCCTGGCGGTTGAGCCAGTTACGTGTGAAGGCCGGTGTAATCCGCCCGCCGATCAGCGTCAGCAGTACCCAGATCAGCACCATACACAGGTGCATGACAGTGAGTCCGGGCAGCCACTCCAGGTGGAAACTGACACTGAGCAGTGCAAACATCCCCAGAATCACAACCACTTTCAGGTTGCGCCGGTTACCCGCCAGGATCAGCTCTCGACCAAACACGCAGGCCAGCAGCAACCAGTAACTGGTCGCCCCTGCCGCGTTGAACAGCGGCGACCACTGCCCTCCCCAGAGGGCGACGGCGCGGGCCAGCAGCCAGCAGCCCCCCAGCAACACCAGGGGCATGCCGGAAACGGGCTTGCGACCGGTCCAGTTCGCGACAGCCGCCAGAAGAAAGCCCCCAATCGCGGCGCCGACAAAGCCGAACAGCATTTCATGCCCGTGCCAAAGCAGCGGTGACAGCATGGAAGCCGGTGCTTTTACCCAGCCATTCAGGAATGCCAGCCAGCCCGCCAATGCCAGCAACGCCTGAAGTACCACCAGCGTGAACAGCGGCCTGAAGCCATTACTCAGAACCCACCCTGTGCGGGTTGAAGGCAGTTTTTCAAGATTGATCACCTGACACACCTAATAATGTATTTTCAATGCATTAAAAATAAAGGAGCATCCGAGCATGATCAATGTCTATGGATGCAAAAAAAAAGCTGGCCGAGGGCAACAAAATCTAGTAATCGGTCGTCTAATCGCTACACTTGGCGCACACACAAGTTGAACGTAGTACCCAATGAAACGCCTTTCGTCTCGCGCACTTAAACTGATGCTGGCCCTTACCGGTATCAACCTGTTGTTGCTACTGGTGGCCTTCACCAACCTGCTGGGTAGCGGCGAGGGCAGTTCTGCGTCAAGCATCGAGACCCGCGCGGTCGGCATCACCCTCGTACTGGTCCTGCTGCTGTTTGTCCTGCTGATGGGCGACCTGCTGCGCCGCTTTATCCTGCTGCGACAGCAATCCGAATCGGCCCGTGAACGCATGCGAGATGCGGTCGAAAGCCTGACCGAAGCCTTTGCCCTCTTTGCGCCGGGCGGGCGCATGATTCTGTGCAACAGCCGCTGGCGGGAAGTCTATCCCTGGATGGACGGCATGGAGCTGGAGAACTGGGACCGGTTCCAGCAGCAACTGCTGCCGCATATTCTGAAGCGCGAACCCGTCGATACCGGCAACCCCGGAACCGACAGCTTTGTCGAGCACCTCGACAGCGGCCACTCGATTCTGGCCAGTAACTCACGCACCCGCGAAGGCGGGCTTGCCTGTGTCCGGACCGACATCACGCACACGCAAAAGATCGAGCAGCAGCTGCGCAGTCTGGGCCGCGCCATGGAGCAGAGTCCGGCATCGGTCATGATCACCGATACCCGGGGCAAAATTGAATACGTTAACCCCAAGTTCTGTCAGGTATCCGGTTACAGCCGTGAAGAAGCGATTGGCCGTGAGGCCGGCATGCTCAGCTCTGGCGAGATGCCCAACGAGGTTTACCGGGAGCTCTGGGACACGCTTGAGCGGGGTGAGGAGTGGCATGGCCAGTTGTTGAACCGCCGCAAGGATGGCTCCCTGTTCTGGGAGTCGGCCTCTATTTCCTCGGTCCGTGACGACTTTGGTCAATGCCACAGTTATATCGCGGTCAAAGAGGACATCACCCGCCAGAAAGAAACCGAAGAACAGCTCAAGATGATCGAGGCGGTGTTCAACACCAGTAATGAAGCGATCATGGTGGCGGACTCGGACGGATTGATCAAAACCATCAACCCGGCCTTTTCCCGCATCACGGGCTACAGCATCGAAGAGGTCAAGGGCAAGAACCCCAGCATTCTCAGCTCCGGTCGTCATGAGGTGGAATTCTACGATGACATGTGGCAACAGATCCTGCGTCAGGGGTCCTGGAGCGGGGAGATCTGGAACCGCCGCAAGAATGGCACCATTTATCCGGAGTGGCTCTCGGTATCGGTGGTGTATGACAACGATGGAGAGATCTGCGAATACGTTGCCGTCTTCTCCGATATCACCAAGCGCAAGAACGACGAAGCCCAGATTGTTCGTCAGGCCTACTACGATGAACTAACCGAGCTGCCCAACCGGACGCTCATGGCCGACCGCCTTGATCTGGCAATACGCACCGCAGACCGTGACGAGCAGAAGATTGCGCTGCTGTTCATGGATCTGGACCGCTTCAAATACGTGAATGACTCCTTGGGCCACGAGTACGGGGACGACCTTCTGAAGCAGGTGGCCGGACGGTTGAACGAATGTGTCCGCGATACCGACATGGTGGCACGCTTTGGTGGCGACGAGTTTGTCATCCTGCTGCATAATATCCGCTCGGAAGCCGATGCCTCGCACGTGGCGCAGAAGCTGATTGATCAGATCAGCACGCCATTCAAGCTCTCGGGCCGAGAAATCATCATCGGCACCAGCATCGGCATTGCCATGCACCCCGGGGATGCGGATACGGCAGAAGTGCTGATCCGCAATGCGGACCTGGCCATGTACAAGGCCAAGCAGTCGGGCCGCAACCAGGCGCACTTCTTTACGGCAGCCATGCAGGAGCAGGCCAACCAGCGCATGACGCTGGAGCAGGATCTGCGCCAGGCACTGGCACGCGACCAGCTTGAGGTCTATTACCAGCCGATCATGTCCGGGCGTACACGCTCGATCAAGGGTGTCGAGGCTCTGCTGCGCTGGCATCACCCGGAGCGTGGCCCTATCCCGCCTGACCACTTCATTCCTCTGGCTGAAGAAACCGGCCTGATCGGTGAAATCGGCCGCTGGGTGCTCGATACCGCGTGCGCGCAGGTGGCTCATTGGCGCAGTCAAGGCTGGCCCCTCTACCTGTCGGTCAACATCTCTGAACGCCAGCGTGAGCTGGGCCTCAACGACAAGTGTGTGGCCACTGCTCTCGAGCAAAATGACCTGCCCGCTCATGTATTGATGCTGGAAATCACGGAAGGACTGCTGCTGCAGGACAGTGAAGATACGCTGAACTGGCTGCAGGGCTTCAAAGCCCTTGGCGTCAGCCTCGCCATTGACGACTTTGGCACCGGCTATTCATCACTGAGTTACCTCAAGCGCTTCCCGGTCGACACGCTCAAGATCGACCGCGAGTTCATTAACGACCTGGACTCGGATCGCTACGCGCACTCACTGGTGAAAGCGATCATCTCCATGGCCGCCAGCCTTGACCTGCGCCTGGTTGCGGAGGGGGTCGAAACCGAGCAACAGTGCAAAACCCTGCTGGACCAGCAGTGTGTGCTGATGCAGGGGTTCCTGTTCTGTCGCCCGCTGCCAGCCGCCGATCTTACGGACTGGCTGGCGTCTCAGCCGTCAGGGCCTGCAGCGCTGCCGCCAGCGTCGGACTGAACGCCAGTACACCCGGGCGCGGTGCCATACCCGCCCGGGTCAGTGCCCTGAGGGGCTGGAACTGCAAGTCCGCCACATGCAGCTCAATGCCCCTTTCCTGACAAAACGCCAGAAACTGCTCCAGCGCACCCAGCCCGCCTGCATCCAGCAGCGGCACACCATCCATATACAGCACCACGCCACGGCTGTCCGCACAGGCATCCTGCAGCTCATCCATGACCCGCTCGGCGGCGGCAAAGAACAGCGGACCGCTCAGCTTGTACACCTTCCAGCCTGCCGGCAGTGGTTCAGGTACATGCTTGCGCTGCTCACTGATATCGGTAAAGCGTGTCATGCCGGCCAGGTCACGCATGAACAGAAGCGACGCCAGCAGAATACCGGCAAAGATGGCGATGACCATGTCAAACAGCACCGTCAGCAGCAGACAGGTCATCAGCACCAGCACATCACTGCGAGGAGCCCGTCGCAGCAACTGCACCACCTTGTGTGCCTCACTCATGTTCCAGGCCACCATCAACAGCAGAGCGGCCATGCTCGGCATGGGCAACCAGGCCAGCACCGGCGCCAGTGCCAACAGGCCCACCAGTACCACCACTGCGTGAAATGCACTGGCCAGAGGCGATTGCGCCCCGGCACGGTAGTTGGCAGCCGAGCGCGCCAGCGCCGCCGTGGCAGTAAAACCACCAAAGAAAGGCACGACCAGATTACCCACACTCTGCCCCAACAGCTCGCCATTGGGGGAATGCCGCTTGCCCGTCATGCCATCCAGTACCACCGCGCACAGCAGCGACTCGATCGCCCCGAGCATGGCAATTGAAAACGCGGCGGGCAGCAACTCGCGCACCAGCTCCCAGGACCAGTCGAGCGGCTCACCATCGGGGCCCGGTTGCAGCCAGGGCCACTGCCACTCCGGGAAAAACGGGGGAATCCCCTGCCCCGTTGTGCCATCAGGCAGGAGATAGGAAAAACGGCTGCCGATGGTATCGATCTCAACGCCCAGAGGGGCAAGCATCAGCATCAGCCCGACACCTGCGACAAGGGCCGGCAGGTGCCCCGGCACGGGTATTCTCAGGCGTGGCCACAGAATCAGCACAGCCAGCGTGGTTGCGGCCACACTGAGCGCCCCCCAGTCAAGCCCGGGCAGTGCCTGCAACAGCGCCCAGACACGAGGCAGCCAGGCATCGGGGAGTTCAAGCGTCAGGCCGGTGAAATCCGGTATCTGCAGCGTGGCAATCACAATCGCAATGCCGGCAGTAAAACCGAGCGTCACTGACTCAGGGATATATTCGATCAGCCGTCCAAGACGGGCAACGGCCAGTGCCATCAATATGACGGCTGACATCAGTGTCGCCACCAGCAGGCCTGCCAGACCGTAATCCTGCGCAACGGGATAGAGAATCACCACGAACGCCGCTGTCGGCCCCGACACGCTGAAGCGCGAGCCCCCAAAGAGCGCAATCAGGAAACCGGCCACGATCGCGGTATACAGACCAAACTCCGGTCGCACACCACTGGCAATCGCCAATGCCATGGAAAGCGGAATGGCAATCACGCCCACACTCAGTCCGGCCAGCAGGTCTGCATACAGCTTGCGCGCATCATATCCTTCCCGCCAAACCGCTTTCAGTGCACTGAAGGGTGTCAGGGAGTGGAGCCGGGCGTGACGTGACATGGCGTTTCCTCACTCAAAAGGCGATGCAGACACATTACATGTTGATCTGATACTACTCAATGTTAACATGATTAACATACAAGCCACCGATACCGGATATACAGATGGAAAAACGTACCGCACGCCTGACATTGTTGATCGATCCTCAGAAAAAGGCCGTGTTCGAACGGCTCTGTAACGAGCGGGATGTCACCCCTTCACAAATGGTCCGCAAATTCATTCGCGACTTCATCGAAGAAGAGATCGGGCCCGACTGGCAGGAAGAAGTCTTTGGCCCTGAAGATTGAAGGGGTTTTGACGCCCGCCAGCCGCAAACAAAACGGATTTATCGGCCGGGGTGAATAATGTATAATTTTTGCCCAATTTATTGGGAGGTGCGCAATGCGGCTTGAAGAGATCGAAACCCTGATGCTGAACGTCGGCCTGGTTGTATTTGCCGGCGCCATTTTTTTCATCATTTACGACCTGGCCAAAAAGTCCAATGCCGGACGCTTTGGTACCTTTGTTCTGTTCTTTGCGCTGGGGCTGGGGCTGGCAGCCTTTCTGATCAAGACCGTGATTGTTGAGCTGATGGAAGGCGGCGGCATCTAATCCCCGCCTTTCCCCCTCTCCCCTGCTGGTTTATAGTGAATTCAGGATCACTCTGGCAGGACCGCACATGGATATTTCGCTGATCATCACACTCGCCGTCATCGGCGTAGTCGTTGTCTATTTCATTTCCCTCTACAACCACCTGGTGCAGCTCAAGCACGGCGTTTCCAAGGCCTGGTCAAACATTGACGTACTCCTGAAACAGCGCCATGACGAACTGCCCAAGCTGGTTGAAACCTGCAAACAGCACATGGGCTATGAGCAGAACACCCTGACGGCCGTCATGGAAGCCCGCTCCGCGGTTGCCTCTGCCCGTGAACAGGGCGATGTGGGTGCCCTTGGCAAGGCGGAGACCCAGCTCAGAATGGGCCTTGGCAACCTGTTTGCCGTGGCGGAGGATTATCCGGAGCTGCGTGCCAGTGACAGTTTCATGCACCTGCACAGCCGTATTACCGGCCTCGAGTCCGGCATCGCCGACCGCCGCGAGTACTACAATGACTCCGTGAACCACCTGAACGTCCGCATTGAACAGTTCCCGGATGTCATCATCGCCCGCCGCTTTGGCTTCAAGCCGGCAGAGCTGCTGGAGTTTGATGAAGCTGACAAGGCAGACGTGAACCTTGGGCAACTCTTCGGTTAAGCCATGTTTCTGGATATCGGGCCTTTCTCACCCCAGGAACGACTGATCTTTCTCGGCGTGCTGGCCGTTGTCTGCCTGGGGGCGCTCTGGCTGGTCTTCAGCCGCCTGCAGCGCTTTCGCATTATTGCCGACACACCGACCGCCCGCATCCGCTCGGCCCCTCAAGGCTATGTAGAGCTTATCGGCCATGTGATTGCAGGCGAGGATGGCATGTTGAGAGCACCGCTGTCAGGCCGCCCCTGTGTCTGGTACCAGTACAGCGTCGACGAGCTGGATAACAGCGATAACAAGCAGCGCTGGCGCCGCGTCCAGAGCGGACGCTCGGAACAGTGGTTCCAGATCAATGACGGTACCGGCACCTGTCTGATCGACCCTGAAGGCGCCGAAGTCAGCACCCGGCACAAACACAGCTGGCAAGGCAACGGGCGCCTGCCCGGTGCCGTTTCAGACCTGGGTTCAGAAGGCATATCCGCCGTCATGACCTCTGTCATGGGAGGAGAGCGTTATCGCTACACGGAACGCCTCATTTTTGAGCATGAACCCATCTACGCCCTCGGCCAGTTCAATACCGTGGGTGGCGGGCGCGACCAGCTCAATCTGGCGCACACGGCCCGCGACCTGCTCCGGGAGTGGAAACAGAACCCTGACCTGCTGAAAGAGCGTTTCGACCGCGATGGTGACGGCACCATCAGCATGCAGGAGTGGGCCGAGGCTCAGCAGGCGGCCCAGCGGGAGGCCGAACAGCAACAGGCCTCGGTGCACGCGCTGCCCAGCATGAATGTGCTGACCAATCCGGATGCCGGGCGACGTCCGTACCTTTTATCGACACTGGATGAAGAACAGCTGATCAAGCGTTACCGATGGATCTCGGTCGCCTGTTTCAGCGGCAGTATTGTCGCTTTTTGGCTATTTATCGAAGTTTTACTGGCAAATTGATCAAAAAGCACTCAAGCTGCACTTGGATACGCCGACATGTGGATGTATCGACTGCTTTTGAGGTCAACACTATGAGATGTCCGGAGCATTACCTTCAGCATCCTGACCAGATAAAACTTGAGCTTCTTCCCATCGCCCCCACGCCTCAGTGGAGCGACCCCTCTCTCCCCCTTGGCCTGTCCATGTTGAGTTTTCGCCAGTATATTCCCGGCAAGTGGCTGCGTATTACGGCTCCTGAGGTAGACCCCTGTCTGGGCATCAGCGCGCTGGTGGTCGAGTGCCTGCCGGCACCGGATCATCAGGGCCAGTTCGAGCTCAAGCTTGCCTTTCCCGACCAGGAACAACTGTTCCGGGCGCGCATGCTGGAGCAGCTGTGCCAGATCTGCATCTGCCAACAGGACTCCCCGGAAGAAGACCCGGAAAAGCTGGCGCTGGAATGGATCGAGTCAGAAGCGGCACATTTCCCCTCGGATGGCTTATAATCCCGGTTTTGCGCGCCAATAACGAGAGGAAGCTATGCAGCAGAAGGTTGTTCAGGCCGGAGCCATTGAAATCAGCAACGACAAGCCAATGGTACTGTTTGGCGGCATGAACGTGCTTGAGTCACGTGACCTGGCGCTCCGCATCGCCGAGCACTACGTGAAGGTCACCGACAAGCTGGATATCCCCTATGTGTTCAAGGCCTCTTTTGACAAGGCCAACCGCTCTTCACTGAGTTCATTTCGCGGCCCCGGCCTTGAAGAAGGCCTGAAGATTCTTGAAGAGGTCAAAAAGACCTTCAATGTCCCCCTGATTACGGACGTACATGAGCCCTGTCAGGCGGCACCGGCGGCCGAAGTCTGCGACATTATCCAGTTGCCGGCTTTCCTGTCCCGCCAGACGGATCTGGTATCGGCCATGGCTGAAACCGGAGCCGTTATCAACATCAAGAAGGCTCAGTTCCTCGCGCCTCAGGAGATGCGCCACATCCTGCACAAGTGTGAAGACGCCGGTAACAGCCGACTGATTCTCTGCGAGCGTGGTACCAGCTTCGGCTACAACAACCTGGTGGTGGACATGCTGGGCTTCAGCGTGATGAAAGAGTTTGGCTACCCCGTCATGTTTGATGCGACCCACGCCCTGCAGATGCCGGGTGGTCGTTCCGACTCGGCCGATGGCCGCCGTGCACTGGTCGCCCAGCTGTCCCGGGCCGGTCTGTCTCAGGGCATTGCGGGCCTGTTCCTTGAAGCTCACCCGAACCCCAATGAAGCCAAGTGTGATGGCCCCTGCGCCCTGCCACTGGACAAGCTGGAGCCCTACCTGCAGCAAATGAAAGCAGTTGATGAGCTGGTTAAATCCTTCCCGCCACTGGACACCGGTGCCTGATAGGCATATATCTGGGGTCTGACACTCAGACCCCGGATAATGACGCTGTTGTACTAAGGAAGGCAGCACCTCATGGCTAATGCACATGAAAACGCGTTCAACGCCCTCAAGGACGGGCTGATCATTGGGCCCGAACACCATCGGTTCAAACTCCTCAGCAAGCAACGCGACCACTTTGCCGGTCAGCTGTGGCTGGCCGAAGACATCTCGACAGCCGCACGCACTCAGGTCAGTGTTCTGGTGCTCTGGCCCGTGCTGGCCGCGCACGCCGAATCCGTCAAGGTCATTCGCAAGCTGAGCCAGCAGAACCGCACCCTGTCTCACCCGCATGTTGCCAAGGTCTATGGCCACTTCAGCTGGCGTGGACTCGAATTTCTCTCGCTGGAGCACCTGGACGGTCAAACACTGTCGGACCTGTTTCAACGCAAACAGGCAGGCAAGCTGACCGACAAGCAAAAGCAGGGGCTGATCACCCAGATGGCCAAGGCCATCGCGCGCTACCCGGCCCCTCACTATCTGCTTGCCCCCGACTGCGTTTTTCTCAACACCGGCGGAGGGGTCAAGCTGTTCGGCTTCGGCTGGCGCCCGGTCATTGCACCTCTGGCCGACACCCTGCCCAGCAAGCCGGAATACCCGCTGTACCAGCCCCCGGAAGCCTTTCACGCGCACCCGGCAGCAGAACAGGCCGATGTCTTTGCACTGGCGGTCATGTGCTGGGAGCTCTACAGCAACAGGCATGCATTTCAGGTTTCAGATGGTGAGGCCTCCCGTTTCCAGCGTGAGCTCAAGGCTCTATCAGCACTCAGCAAATCGCAATGGGAGCAGCTGCGGCAGTCGCTCTCGCCCGAACCGGAAGAGCGCCACACTGACAGCATCGAACTGGTACGAGCCCTGTTTACCGAGACGACTCCGACGGACGAGAACGGCGAAATTGACGCCACCTCCCTTGAGGCCGGTGCCGACACGACCGAAGCGCCGCCTCAAGCCACGGACGCCACCGAGGCAGCCCCGGCTGCCACTGTAAATGAAGCAGCGCCCGCCGAGCCGTCGACAGCCCTACCAGAAGCCGCGACTGATACTGGCAAGCGCCGCCTCTCGCTGCATCTTCCCGCCTTGTCAGACCGCATCAAGCGCATGCTGATGCTCGGACTTGCCTATGGTCTGGGCCTTATAAGCGGTATCTGGCTGGCACTCCTGATGTATCAGGGCCAGCTCGACAATGTGAGCAGCCAGGCGCTGGCGCAAATGAAAGCCAATCGTGAGCTGCGAGCAGCGTTTGATTCCGTTGAGCAGGAGCGGGCGCGCCTGCAACAGGCACTGGACGAAGCCAGTAGCCGGGCCTCAGAACCAGAGGACAGCAGCCGGGAAACGGAAGCTGTAGTATCGGCCCGGGAACTGCGTGCTTCCGGCCAGCCGGCCCCCAACCTCACCCTGTTCCAGGATGAGCTTAAAGCAGGCGGCGTGGGACCGAAAATGGTCGTCGTTCCTTCCGGCCGCTTCCGCATGGGCGATCTGCACGGCCAGGGCGATGACAACGAATATCCGGTACACGACGTGAATATCGCGCAGAGCTTTGCCCTGGCGCGCCATGAAGTGACCTTCGCGGAGTATGACCGGTTTGCCGAGGCAACAGGGCGCCCCTTGCCGGACGATGAGGGCTGGGGACGCGGTTCACGCCCCGTCATCAACGTCACCTGGAATGATGCCAAGGCCTACGCTGACTGGCTGCGTGAGCAAACCGGCCAGCCTTACCGCCTGCCAACCGAGGCCGAGTGGGAATACAGCGCACGTGCCGGGACAGAAACCGTGTACTGGTGGGGGGATGAAATGCGGCCCGGCTATGCGGTTTGTGATGGCTGCGACCCGGAATGGGGCGGCAAGAGCACCGCGCCAGTGGGCAGCGTACGCGCCAACCCCTGGGGCCTTTTCGATATGAGCGGCAACGTGGATGAGTGGGTCGCTGACTGCTACCGCCCCGACTATACTCAGGCCCCTGACAACGGGCAGGCCGAACAGCTCAGCGGCTGTAATCAGCGCGTAATGCGTGGCGGTTCCTGGTTTGACATTCCCCGCCTCACTCGGCCCGCCAGCCGCTACCGTCATCCGGCCACGGCCTCGCGCAACAGCTGGGGCTTCCGTGTAGCCCTGGACCTGACGACTCAATAAGGAGCCCCCAATCATGACGACTCGCCTGCTACCCCGTCTGCTGGTAACAACGGGCCTGTTAACGGCCAGCGTCACCAGCGCATCGGCGCTGGTACTCTCCGAGGAAGAGAGGACCGCCCTTGGCCTGACCCTGTATCAGCACAATCTGGCGCAGGTAGACGAGCAGCGTTCCATCCCTGCCCTGCCAGCCGCCTCCCCGGTCCACCTGACCGGTGTCAGCCCCCTGATGCTGCCTGAAACGCTGCAGATCTCGGGCGCGGGCAGCCTGCTGGAGCAAAGTCTGCAGCAGAACACGCTGGAGCTGAACCAGCTGCTGCAGCAACAGATCGGCAAGACCATTCAGCTCAAGCGCTTCAATCCCGCAACCGGTATCGACAGCGAGCGGCGCGTGCGCCTGCTCCGAGTGCAGGGTCAGATACTGCTGATTGAAAATGAACAGGGCCAGGTGGAAACGCTGCCCATACATAATGGACAGTGGCGATTGGCGGTAACCCCGGATGCGCCCTATGCGCTCAAGCCAAGGCTCACCTTCCAGACCCGCGGAACAGATAACAAAGGCACGGCACAGCTGCGCTATCTGACACGCGGGCTGAGCTGGAGCATGGATTATGTGCTGTCTCTGGACGCAGAGGGCCAACAGCTGGATCTGCAGGGTCTGGCCAGTATTCAGAACGATACTGACCAGCACTGGCCATCCGCGACCATCAAGCTGCTGGCCGGAGAAGTCCACGAACCGGAGCCCGGCTACCGCATGGAACAGGTCCAGTTCATGGCGCGTGCAGCCAAGGCGGATGCAGCCGGCGGGGCATCCCGCTCCAGCATTCAGGACTATCATCTTTATACCCTGCCCCAACCCCTGAGTCTGGGCCCTCAGGAGCGCAAGCAGGTACCTCTGATACAACAGGACGGTATCGCCGCCGACATCCGCTACCAGCAGCAGCTGCAGATCAGCACACATCAGCAGGCCCCGGTTGAGGGTGCCACCCCGAATGTTGTGCTCCGCTTCGAGGCACCTGCCGTGCGCGACAGCAAAACCCCGCTGCCTGCAGGTCAGGTCAGAGTCTTCCGCCCCGATACGGAAGGCCAGCCACAGTTTGTCGGCGGAAGTCGACTGGACGCAACGGCCGCCGGTGACGAGGCAGAAGTGCTGCTGGGCCAGGCTTTTGATCTGGAAGTGGAATATGTTCAGACGGCGTTTCGCAAGGTCTACAACGGGTACGAGGTCAGTTACACCGTCACCTTGCACAACCGGGCCGAAACATCTCGCTCATTTGAGCTCAACGCACAGGCCCCGCTTCCGTTCAACCTGATCGAATCAGAGCTGGCTCCCGCCAATACCTACGCATCAGGCCTTCAATGGCTGCTGGAACTGCCGGCTCAGTCCAGCCGGACGCTCTCCTTCAGTCTGGAGCTGATCAGGCCTTGACGTCGGGCAGGGGCTGCTGGCGCTTGCGCCAGCACTCCGCCCGAGCCGGATCGATCGCCGCCCCCAGCACCCCTTCATCATAGACCTCGATCATCCGCTTAACGGCCAGCGGGTGGCCCTGCTCCCCGGCACTGCGATAGTAGGCCAGCGCCTTGACCGCATCAGGGCGGAAATAGGGCTCAAACCCCTGTTCATAGATACGCCCCATCTGATACTGAGCCCGGGCATCGCCCAAATCGGCCGCACGCTCCAGATAGATACCGCCCTGCACCCGACTGGCATGATCTTCACCACGGAAGTGCAACAGGTGGCCGTAGGTCGAAAGCGCTGAACAACTGCCTCCTTCGGCCGCCACACGGAACAGTTTCATGGCCATGCGGTGACGCAGGCGAGAGCGCTTGAACAATGGAAAGTGAAACAGCCGTGCCGCCAGCCAACCGAGCAGAGGGGCGGTCACTCGGGTCAACAAACGCATTCGTTATATCTCCAGGCACTTAGATCTTTATTTTTTATAACAATATGGTAAAAAAGTCTGACACAAGCAGGCATTGATCGTTACACTGAACTATACCTGTTGTCAGCCTGATAGCTGAAGGCAGTTCTGACACCAGACTGTTCCATTTTACAGAGTGCGCACTAAGGGAGTTGACTCGCTAATGAACATTTATGAAGACAATGCGTTGACGATCGGTAATACCCCGCTGGTTCGTCTCAAGCACCTCTGGCCACAGGGCAATCTGCTGGCAAAGGTGGAATCGCGTAACCCGGCCGGCTCCGTCAAATGCCGCATTGGCGCCAACATGATCTGGGCGGCGGAACAGGAAGGCCGTCTGAAACCCGGCATGACTCTGATCGAACCTACCAGCGGCAATACCGGTATTGCACTCGCGTTCGTCGCCGCTGCCAAGGGATACAAGCTGGTCCTGACCATGCCCTCTTCCATGTCGCTGGAGCGCCGCAAGCTGATGAAGGCACTGGGTGCCGAAATTGTGCTGACCGAACCGCCCAAGGGCATGAAAGGTGCCATTGAAAAAGCCCAGCAGCTGGTCGATGAAAACCCGGATCAGTACCTGATGCTGCAGCAGTTTGAAAACCCGGCCAACCCGGCCATTCACGAGCAGACAACCGGCCCTGAAATCTGGCGTGATACCGACGGTCAGATTGATATTTTCGTTTCCGGGGTTGGTACCGGCGGCACCCTGACGGGCGTGTCACGCTACATCAAGCGTCAGCAGGGCAAGGCGATCAAAACCATCGCCGTTGAGCCTGAAGACTCCCCTGTTATCTCTCAGACGCTGGCAGGCGAGGAGGTCAAACCGGCGCCACACAAGATTCAGGGGATCGGTGCCGGCTTTGTGCCCAAAAACCTGGAACTGGATCTGGTCGATCAGGTTGAGCAGGTCAGCAATGAAGAAGCGATGGCAACAGCTCGCGACCTGATGCAAAAGGAAGGGATCCTGTGCGGCATTTCCTGCGGTGCGGCGCTGACTGCAGCCCTGCGCGAGGCGCAAAAGCCCGAGAATGCCGATAAGCAGATCGTCGTGATTCTGCCCGACTCCGGTGAGCGTTACCTGTCATCCGCTCTGTTTGAAGGCATGTTTACCGAGAACGAAACCGTTCAGTAAGCCCAACGAAAAACAGCCGCATCAGCGGCTGTTTTTTCAGTAGTAAAGCGACAACACTCAGCTCATCAGCTCGCGTACCTGCTGGTGGCTCGGGAAGCTGCTCAGGTCACGAACCGTAACCGCCTTGTCGCCTGTGCGGGTCAGGATATAGGAGCTTGGCTTACGCGCGCTGCCCTTGTACACACCACTGACCTCGAAATTCTCACCATCCACTCCAAGGATCGCAATCTTGCGTTCCTGAGTACCTGTCTGCGTTTTCATGCTTTGCCCTACCCTAGATTTATTATGTAGTTTTATTACATAAAGGATAGCCTAAATTTCGATTTTGACAAGTCCGTGAGGGTTTCTTTGTCATTTGATGACAATCGCGACAGGGCAAAGGAAGGGTGCAGTAGCGGCCCGGATGCAGGCCGCTACGGGAAGGGGGTAGATCAGGCCAGCTGTTCCAGCCAACCGTTGGACGGCACAAAGAAAGCCGCGCCAGTCACGGCACGGGTAAATTCCAGAATGCGATCGGCGCGCCCTTCCTCGTCACCTTCGACCATACTGGTCAGCATGCGCTCATAGTGCTCCGGCGTTCGGCAGGTGCTGACAAACATCAGCCCCTTACGCTGACTGTCACCGTAAGGCATGCTGTGACGCAGAATCTCCATGGATGTTCCATCCTCACGCTTCAACGACGTGCGCTTGGTATGCGCATGCGGAGATTTCTTGTCGCCCGGATATTCGATGTTGTCATCCTTGGTACGGCCGTACGCATCTTCCTGCTGCTTGACGCTGAGGCGCTGCCAGGCAGAGAGGTCATGTTCATAGCGCTGCAGGTGTAGATAACTGCCACCGGCGAATTCAGGGTCCTCGGCCCCTACCAGGGCAACTTCAAGACGGTCCTCTCCTTCGGGGTTCTCAGTGCCGTCAACGAAACCGGTCAGGTCTCGCATATCCCGGTAGCGGAAGCCATGAATCTCTTCCACCAGCTCGGCGGCATCTTCAAGGCTTTTTACAATCTCGGCTCCCAGGTCAAAGACCGCGTCATACTGGTCCGCTCGCACGATAAACAGAAGATCAACCGGAGTGGAAGGCGCCACCCGCTCACCATTCTCAAGCGCCGGGAAGGCACGCAGCAGCGCCGGGCGCTCCTGCGGGTTCAGCCGATCCCAGTAGGCAGAGCCCACACCAAGCGTCAAATGCAGCCGTGCATCGGGAAAACGCTTGCGGTACGCCTCGACGCGTTGCGGCATGGCCGCCAACACGGAGCGGACCACAGCCAAAGCATCTTCGTTGTGTGTCTGGTTAAAGGTCAGAAACAGGGCATCCTTGCTGGCCTCAGCAATCACGCCCGACTGATAGGTCTCTCGCATCGCTCTCTCCTTTGCATGCGCGCCTCAGAGCAGCGCAGACAACTCTTCAGTCAGCAGCTCCAGCTCGTTCTGAGCCTTCTGCCGCGCTTTCTTTTTCAGTTTTTCGACCTCTGCCGTCTTTTCGGCAACCAGTGCCCTGGCGGCAGCCGCCTTGTCGTCTGCCTGCTCAACCTGGTCCAGCAGCGGCTTGATCTGCATCAGGATCGCACGGCGGCGCCCTTCCTCGGCGCGTGCCAGCTCCTCGGCCGATTTTTCCTTCTCCTTGGGAGCGCTTTGCTGCTGAACAGGGCCGTTATCGGTCAGGGAACGGATACCCACGGCATGACGTACACGATCCAGGAACGGCGCCGAATATTCACGTGCGCGCTCGGCCCCCTTGTGCAGAATCGCTTCCACCTCACCCAGGTCGTTCATCAGCTCGTTATACCGCGCACGGGGTTCGCTGAGCTTGGCATCCATGAACTCGAACAGCTCTTTCTTGGCATCCCCCCAGGCGATCCCTTCCAGGAAGCGCTGGCGCATGGCCGCACTCTCGGTTTCATTACCGAAGCAGCGGTACAGGTGCATCAGTGTGTTATCCGGATCCTTGGGTTCGCCCGGTTCACGGGTGTCCGTCACGATCTGGTTAATCAGCTTGCGCAGTTCATCCGCGCTGCAGAACAGGGGGATGGTGTTGTTGTAGCTCTTGGACATCTTGCGTCCGTCCAGCCCCGGAATCAGCTGGGTCTCTTCATCGACCTGCGCCTGCGGCAGCGTGAACAGCGGCTCGAACAGGTGGTTGAAACGGCCCGCGATATCACGTGCCATCTCGATGTGCTGTACTTGGTCCTTGCCGACCGGAATGATGTCGGCATTGAACATCAGGATGTCCGCCGCCATCAGAATGGGGTAGCTGAACAGGCCCATGGTCACGCCATCGTCCAGGTCTTCCTTGCCCGCATCACGGTTGGCATCGACGGACGCCTTGTAGGCATGGGCGCGGTTCATCAGGCCCTTGGAGGTCTGACAGGTCAGAATCCAGGTCAACTCGGTGATTTCGGGAATATCGGTTTGACGGTAAAAGGTGGCCTTGTCGGTGTCCAGGCCCAGCGCCAGCCAGGTGGCGGCAATTTCACGTGTGGAGCGTGCAACCCGCTCTGGTTCCTGACACTTGATCAAGGCATGAAAGTCAGCCAGAAAGAAGTAGCTGTTGAAGTTGGGGTTTTCACTCGCTTCAATTGCCGGCTTGATTGCGCCAAGATAGTTGCCGATGTGGGGGGTTCCGGTCGTTGTAATACCGGTCAGAACGGTTTTCTTAGTCATCATTTACTCGTCAGTCGATTCATCCTGCCCGGGTCTGGGATGACCCTGCACTTCGCAAAAGGCTATGATACACAAGTTGGCTTTCCAACGCGCTGTGTAATGCTCAACTGATACGGAGATCGAACCGGTTTATGGATGAATACCTGCCTTCATTGATTACCCTCAGCGGGTTTGTCGTACCTGCTCTTCTGCTGCTGTTACTGACACGCCCACTGACACCGGCCACGCTGGCCTACCTGATGGTCATCGCAGCACTCTGCCTGATGGGCGGATTCCTGTTTGCCGCCGGGACCATTACTGTACTGGAACTGAAGGCAACACCCATCGCCAACTCCCTGCTGGTCCTGGCGGGTGCGGTTTTGAGCCTGATGCTGCGACAGGCCATGAAGGCTCGGGAAAAGACTGAGTAAAATAGTCAACTTTTGACAATTGGCCCGACATGGCCATAATGAAAGTGTCAAAACCGACCACTGATTCGGAGGCACACATGGACACATCCACCCATACGTTTACAGCCCTGTTCGAGCAACTGGGGCTCGACAGCGACAAGGATTCCATTGAGCAGTTCATTCGCACGCACCAACTGTTCAGCGATGAAGTGCCTTTGCACGAGGCTTCCTTCTGGAGCGAGGCGCAGGCCGAGTTTCTGCGCGACGCCATCACCAGCGATTCTGACTGGGCAGAAGTGGTGGATGAACTGAACACCAGCCTGCACGCCTGATTCACATATCGGAGCGGGTGCGCCCGCTCCCTGAACTATTTTGATCGAGGATTCGCCACAGATGCTGACACTGGTCTCTCCAGCTAAAACACTGGACTACGACTCGCCGCTTGCCACTGAAACCCACACCCAGCCTCGTTTTACTGAACATTCAGCCATGCTGATCGAAACCCTGCGCAAGCTGTCAGTGCAGGACGTGGCGGATCTGATGAAGCTGAGTGACAAGTTGGCCAGCCTCAACGTGGCGCGGTATGAAAGCTGGCAATCGGAACACGATCTCAATAACGCCCGCCAGGCGATTCTGGCCTTCAAGGGCGACGTCTATACCGGTCTTGATGCGGAAAGCTTCAGCGAGGACGACTTCGCCTTCGCACAGGACCATCTTCGCATTCTGTCCGGGCTGTACGGCGTGTTGCGCCCACTCGACCTGCTGGAGCCCTACCGCCTTGAGATGGGCACCAGGCTGAGCAATGCACGGGGCGATAATCTGTACCATTTCTGGGGTGACCTGATCACCGAATCGCTGAACGACGAGCTTGAGCAATCCGACACGGATGTGGTCGTCAACCTGGCCTCCAACGAATACTTCAAGGCCGTCAAGCCCAAGGCCCTTCGCGCCCGCCTGATCACGCCGGTGTTCAAGGACTACAAGAACGGTCAGTACAAGATCATCAGCTTCTACGCCAAGAAGGCACGCGGCTTGATGAGCCGCTATATGATCCAGAACCGGATTGATACGCCTGAAGACCTCAAGGCGTTTGATCTTGAGGGGTACTATTTCAGTGCCGATGAGAGCAAGGGCGATACCTGGGTATTCCTGCGCGACGAGCCGCCCGCGAAGTAAGGGCCGCAACCCTCGCTACAGAATAGATACAAGGGGGCGCAGGCCCCCTTTTGAGTGAGCACGGGACGCTGTTTGCGACGCCCCGGAACATCATTTCGGTTCAATCATGAAGACATCAAAAAACTGCGACAGCGCTTCATGGTCACTCACCGGCAGGATGGCCGCGATATGCTGGTCGGGCCTTACAACCACGACACAGCCCTGAGCGCGATCAATCCCGCGCAGATCAAAGATGTCGTTCCCCTCTTCAGCGTGGAATACTTTTTCATAGTCACGCAGGCCAAACTTCCCTTTTGCCGGCCACAGGTAGTCCTGCATCTCCTGCACCGACAGGTCCTGTTGCTGGAAAACAGCATAGGTATCGAACACCGCATCAATGTCAGCGCCCTTCGGGGTATATTTCTGTACCGGTGAAGACGGATCATTGGCCAGGAAATCGATGAACTGATAGGCCGCTGAAGCGGGGTCTGTCGGATCCTGCTTATCACCAAACAGAAAAATGCGCCAACGCCCGTCGGCTTTTACCAGATGCCCAAGGTGCTGGACCCTGCCGTCAGCAACGCGCGTGGCCTCCGCCGAATGGAAGCGCTGACCGATATGAAAGCCCTTGGCCAAATGCTGATTTTCCTGCCCCGTACAGATATAGGACGGGAAATACTCTATGGATGTGCCGGCAACAAAGCCGCTTTGCCGCTTCATGAAAGCTTCAATCTTGGCCGTGTCGACCTTTGCCTGGTGGGAGTTATCGTCGGCAGTCGGTCGTGTGGCCACCAGCCTTGACAGCTCGCGGTCGGCGTCAATCAACTGTTGTGCCACTTTGCGCCGCTCCGGGCCGTAGGTGCTCAACAGCCTGGGATGGCATTTGCCCTGAAGTACTGCCGCCAGCTTCCAGCCCAGGTTGAAGGTGTCCGGCAGGGAGGTATTCAGGCCCCAGCCGCCCTTGGGGCTGTGCGTGTGGCAGGCATCACCGGCCACGAACCCCCGGGGTATAACGTCTTCCGGGCTGTCCAGGGGACGATTGTCAAAGCGTTCGGCAATGCGCTGACCCACCTCGTAGATAGACCACCAGGCCACCTGTTTCACATCCAGGGTATAGGGGTGAAATATCCTTTGCGCCTTGGCGATGAGGTCTTTTTCGGTCAGCTTCACATCCGCAGCACGCTTGTCCTTCTCGAGCAGGTCCAGCTCGACATAGAACCGGCAGAGGTAGCCACCTTCACGGGGAATAATCATGACTGCGCCATGATTTTTCGACTGGACAAAGCTTTTGACACGGATATCCGGGAAGTCCGTGTTCAACAGAATGTCCATCACGCCCCAGGCTTTATTGGCGGAATCGCCCAGCAGGGGAATCCCCATGCTTTTGCGCACCTTGCTTCTGGCACCATCGGTACCAACGACGAAGCGTGCCTTGACGGTTTCTGTTTTTCCGCCTCCTGCGTCGTTACTGCGCTTGAACGTGGCGGTGATGGGGTAAGCCTCAAGGTCCTGCGTCAGGCTGTCATCAATGGTCATTTCCACCAGTTCACGGCTGTAGTGCGGGCGCAGGTGAGTGACAGACCTTTCCATACCGTCCAACAGCAGTTCATGCAAACGGGCCTGATTCACAATGCTATGGGTGAACTCGGACAGTCCGGCTCGGGCATCCGGGATTTTGTGTGTGCGCTTGATGTTCTCGGGGTTATCCTTATCCGGCTCCCAGAACGCATTCTGTTTCAGCTGGTAGGCCTCTTTCACCACCATTTCGCTGCTGTTGAAGGCTTCCATGATCTCAATGGTGCGACAGGAGATGCCGTCAGCACGCCCGAACAGCAGAGGGCCGGGCTCCATATCAACAATGCATGTCTTGATATCAGGAAACTCGGACAGCTGCCGTGCCATCGTCAAACCCGCAGGACCGGTGCCAACAATCAGTACATCCACTTCACCGGGCAGATCCTCTATCGGCGGGTTGGGGTAAGGCTCTCTCACCTCATCGGGAATCTCGTAATTGCCGGGTTTGAACCCATTCAGATGATATTGCATCACTCGATTACCTCACTTATGCCCTGCAATCACTGCAGACGGGAGTCAGGGGTCTACTTAACAAAATAGACGATATGACTTGTACCGACATCTGCTTCAATCGGTTTGGTTACCCCCTTTCACGCTGATGCAGACAAAGCTCAAGCCAGGCGTTGATACCCGCGCTGCGGTATTTCTGCTTGTGAATGATGAGGTAGAGCTGGCGGCTGAAATCCCGGCCGGGCACCTGCAAACGTTTCAGGCTGCCACGGTTGAACGCATCGGTCAGCGTTATCATCGACAGGCAACCAATGCCCAAACGCGCTTCCACCGCACGTTTGATGGCTTCGGTATGCTGCAACTCAATGGCAATGGTCAGATCCGGCAGCAGCCCCGACATCGCCCGATCAAAGGTCTGACGGGTGCCGGAGCCGGCCTCACGCAGTATCCAGCGGGCCTCGAGGAGATCAGCATCGGAGACCCTCTGCTGCTGCGCCAATGGATGCTCCGGGTGGCAGAACACCGTCAGCTCGTCCTGTCGCCAGGGCAGGATGTCCAGATCCGGATGGTTCAGTTCACCTTCAATCAGGCCAACATCCAGCTCGAAGTTCAGCACCCGCTCAACTATGTTTCGAGTATTGGCAACGTCCAGTTGCAGACTGGCTTTCGGATAGCGATCCATATACTGCGCCATCAAGCCTACGGCCAGATAGTTGCCGATGGACAGGGTGGCCCCCACGTTGAGCGGGCCGGCTTCGGCGTGCTGCAGCAAACTCTGCTCAAAATCACGGGCCTGCGCCAGCAGCGCTTCAGCTTGGGGTCTCAGTAAACGGCCCTGCTCATTCAGCTGAAGGCGTTTACCGATACGGTCAAACAGCTGCAGCCCGAACTGGCTCTCCAGCTCTTTCAGTGAGCTGCTGGCAGCACTCTGGGACATGGCCAGCTCATCGGCTGCACGGGTCAGGTTCTGCTGATGAGCGATGGCGACAAACACCTCAAGCTGGCGCAGTGAGTAACGCATAACGAGCCTTTTTCGATAAAACCGAATACAGATATCAAAACAACCTGATTTATCGATATTTTGGAGGGCGCTAGTATTGTCTGCAAGGTCAATTTATACAGGAAAGCAGTAGAACCATGAGTAACCTGATCCGTGAAACAGTGACAAGCGTGCACCACTGGAACGACACCCTGTTCAGCTTTACCACCACCCGGAACCAGGGTCTGCGTTTTAAAAATGGCCACTTCACCATGATTGGCCTTGAAGTGGATAACAAGCCTCTGCTGCGCGCCTACAGCATCGCCAGTGCCAACTATGAAGACGAGATGGAGTTCTTCTCCATCAAGGTTCAGGACGGGCCGCTGACCTCACATCTGCAGAATCTGGCCGTGGGCGATGAACTGCTGGTCAGCAAGAAGCCGGTTGGCACTCTGGTGACCGACAGCCTGCTGCCGGGCAAAAACCTGTATCTGCTCAGCACGGGGACGGGTCTGGCGCCCTTTTTGAGCATCATCAAGGATCTGGATGTGTACGACGAGTACGACAACGTGATCCTGACGCACGGCGTACGGTATGTGTCCGAACTGGCCTATCAGGACCGAATTCAGAATGAACTGCCGAACAACGAATATTTCGGCGATATCGTGCGTGAAAAGCTGATTTACTACCCGACCGTGACCCGTGAGCCCTTCCGCAATCAGGGCCGCCTGACCGATGCCATCACGACCGGAAAGCTGACGCGGGATATTGGCCTGCCGGATCTGAACCCGGAAACAGACCGCTTCATGCTGTGCGGCAGCCCGGCGATGCTGAAGGATTTGACGGAAATTCTGGATGCGAAGGGCTTCAGGGAAGCGCGTGCGGGTGAAGCCGGTCATTACGTGATTGAGCGGGCATTTGTCGAAAAGTAAGCAAGCCGACAGCGCTGATTACTCTTCACAAAGCAGCTGTAATGCACCGTTTTGTTGAGCCATCCTCTTTGCTTGCACTCAAAACAGGGAGGCCCGCTCGGGGCCTCCTGAATGCTCGAAATAGTCAGACTAACAGCGCGTTACTTGTTTACCGAGCTCACCTCAAAGGCACCCACCAGCTGTTGCAGCTTGCCTGCGGTCCCCTTCACCTGATCCGAACTGAGCTGCAGGGCGCTGAAGGCCTCGTTCATGCGCGTGGTAATTTCAGCGACCGAGCGGGCGTGACCACCATGCTCCTGACTGTGCTGATCGATATGCTTGATGATGTCGAACATCTCCGCCACGGTATCGTGCAGCTCCGAATTGTCGGAGGTGGACTGCTCAGCCAGCGTCAGACTGCGGTCCACGTCTTCCACACCGGATTCCATGAACCGAACGGCTTCACTGCTTTCGGTCTGAATGCGTTCAACCCGCGCCCCGATTTCGCGTGCCGCCTCATCAGTCCGAGCCGCCAGCCCTCGCACCTCGTCAGCCACAACCGAGAAGCCACGGCCATGCTCACCGGCACGTGCGGCCTCAATCGCAGCGTTCAGTGCAAGCAGGTTGGTTTGCGCCGTGATATCGGTAATGAGTGTCACGATTTCATCAATCTCGGTGGTGCGCTCATTCAGCGCCTGCACCCGCTGGGCCGAGGTCTGCACGATATCGCGGATCGCCTGTGTCCCTGAGCGCACGGATTCAAACTGCTCCCGCGCCTGGCGCACAACCTTGTCCATCGCTTCTTTCATCACTTCCGCCGTCGACGATGCGCGGCTGATTTCGGTGAGCTGGGATTCAACCAGCGACAACATCTGCTCGGCGGCCTGATCCACCGAGCCGGCCGCTTCCAGTGCAACCTGGTTGCGTGCCTGCATCTGCTCACTGTTTTCACCCACATCGCCGGAGGCGCGAATGACCTGCCCGACAATGCTGTCCAGGTTATCGACAAAACTGTTGACCCAGCGCGCCAGGTCCCCCGTTTCATCCGCCACGATTCCTTCGCTGTCCAAACGCTGGCGCAGGTTACCCTGCCCCTCCGCAAGGTCACGAATCACGCCTGTCATCTCATCCAGCCGACGAGACAAAGGCTTGAGCCCGATACGCCAGAACAGCAGCACCGACAGCATCACGAACGCAAAGTTGATCAGCATGCCGGTCAACTGTCCCAGCCCGAGCCAATACTGCAACCCATAGCTGGCGCTCAAGCCCAGCCCCAGTGATGCGGTCAGGCTGCCGAACATGCGCGTGCTGATGGAGCGGCGGCGATACACTTCCTCCAGATCGGACTCGCACATCATGCCCCAGCGGTCACGCGAACCCGGCATGGTGAAAGTCACGCCCTTGCCGATGACCGGGATATGGCGATAGTCAGAGTAGCCCGGGTAGGCAACGTAGAGGTTGCTGCCTTTACGAATGGTCTCGCGGACACCGGGGTGCAGCTTGCCGGTAGCCGGGTCGGTGAAGCGAATCTCGAACTCGGTATGCTCGCGGACCCCAACCGTGCCCCACTTGGTGTGAATGCCGCTTTTCAGGTTTTCACCGTGTGAGAAGGTATCGTCTTCAAAGCGTGAGCGTGACAGTGCGATCCCCTGCTCAATGGAGGGGTCAAAGCGGGAGTCCACCATGAACAGGTAGTTGTCGCCCGACTCGGGGTAAATATGACCGGCTTCACGCTGAATCAGGTCGCCCAGCACGTCGTTGGGTACCCGAGCACAGACCAGCCCCAGGGTTTTGCCGTTCCTGATAACCGGCTGGTAGAACATCAGCGTCACCGCATCGTGGAAGCGCGATGAACTGGGCCCCAACTGAAGCGTCA
Source organism: Marinobacterium alkalitolerans (assembly GCF_017776525.1). Classification (GTDB taxonomy): domain Bacteria; phylum Pseudomonadota; class Gammaproteobacteria; order Pseudomonadales; family Balneatricaceae; genus Marinobacterium; species Marinobacterium alkalitolerans. The sequence continues at coordinate 38,582 of NZ_JACVEW010000014.1, read as the reverse complement.
CCTGATCACGATAGGGGCCATGCAGGAAGGGCGCTTTCAAGCCCTCCTTCACTGCCGCGGGGTTCAGATCATTGGCCCCGGTGCGTCCATGTGCACTTGAGAGCAGAACGCGTCCGGTCGTATCCACATAGGCCAGCTCGGACCAGTCCACGGCCTGCTGCATCTTGTGACGAAAGAGTGTTTCGTTGCTCTTAGGGTGCTCGGTATCGACCTGCTCCGCCAGTGATTCCAACAGCTCCCACTGGGCCCCTGCCCAGTCCTTCAGCAGTTTGACTCGAATCTCGGCCACGCTTTCAAAGGTTTGCTCGACAACCGGCAGCTGACGCCGATTCAACCAGCAGGACCAGCGCATGGCCAGTTTGCCGGTACCCCCCAGCCAGGGCAGCCAGTGTCGTTCAGCCTTGGACAACTGCATCTGAGAGCTTTTGAGTGTCGTCATAGATTACTTCTCCCGAAACACGATAAGCTCTCATTAGCAATAACTGCGCCAAATCAGTGCAACGTGGATAAAGCGGATCAGGATGACGACACTTGACCAGAACGGTCGGCAGAAATGACTCTTGATGGTGCAAAATGCTTCAAAAATGCACCAAAAAAAGGCGAGAAAGCGTACTTTCTCGCCTCCGGGGATCAGGCTTGCTCAATACCCACGATTTTCCAGTCGGCGTTGTCCACCTGCATATCACGGTGCAGGTGCCAGATTTCACTGAATTCAGTCAGGGGCTGACCGGATTCGGCAATCCAGCCATAGAAGTGAACGCTGGCCACCACGTGATCACCCTCATCCATGAAGTTGACCAGCTCTGCCATAACAGACTCAACGGCAGTATGCTGTTCGGCCGGCAGCTTGGCACGCTCACGCTGCAGGGCCTCAAACATCTCGTCCGACATGTAGTCCCGGATTTCGCTCCAGTCCTGCGTATCCCAGGCTTTCTGCAGATGAATAAAGTGCTGCTGAGCCCCGTCCACAAAGGCTTTTTCGTTAAACCACTCAGGCAACGTCAGGCGCGCTGATGCGAGGCCGGGGTTGCCACCCAGGCCGCCAAAGCGCGCCGGTGCCGGTGCGGGTTCAGGCTGCTGACGCGCCATGGTGCCTCCGGGCATGGCATACGCCGGCTCCCGCTGAGGCTTGCGTCCGGCAAAGAGCTTGAACAGCACAAAGCCGATCAGACCAATCAGCACGATGTCCATCAACTGAATGCCCTCGAATGCGCCCCCCATGAACAGTGCTGCCAGCAGGCCACCCGCCAACAGGCCGCCCATCAGGCCACCAAAGCCACGTGATTTGGTTGCCGTGTTGGTCGTGGTACCAGTCTTGGCAGCGGTTTGTTCCCGGCTGGGAGCCGGTGAGACTTTTTTGGTTGTCGTATACGACTTGCCAAAGCTTGAGCCGCCACCCAGGCGTTTGGCTTCTGCCACGTCCGGCACCATCGCCAGGCCAAGCACGAGGGCAAAAAAGGTTGTCATCAGGGTTCGCATTATGTCTCCTCAGGTGTGGTACGTCCCAATCGGCGCAGTGCCTGCGCCAGAATTGCAATATAAAGCCCGGTAAATATCAGTACGACGCCGACCAGGTGATAGAGCCCGAGGCGCTCACCCAGAAAAACCGTCGCCAGCAGCAAGCCGAACATGGGCATCAGGTGTATGAACAGGCCCGCCGTCGGTGCTCCCAGTCGCTCAACCCCCAGGTTCCAGAACAGGAACGCCAGTATTGACGCGAAAACTGACATATAGAGCACCGTCAGCCAGAAGGGTTCCCCGCCGGGTACCGAAAATTCTCCCCCCTGCTCCCAGAGCATCACCGGCAGCAGCACGACGACACCCACCAGCACGGAAAAGCCAAAGAAGGTCAGCCCGTCCAGCGCCTTGGGACGCCAGCGCAGACTGAGGGTGTAGGAGGACCAGCTCAGCATGGCCAGAAAGATCCAGAGGTCCCCCTGATTGAACGCAAACCCGGTCAGAGTGCCAAGCTCTCCCCGGCTGACCAGCACCAGCACGCCCGCCAGTGACAGCCCTACGCCCAGCCACTGCCGCATGCTGGCACGTTCACCAAAGAACAGTGCCCCCAGCAGCAGAATCATCACCGGTACGGCTGACTGCATCAGCATGGCATTGCTGGCCTGGGTGTACTGGACGCCAAAGTAGACCAGCGTGTTGAAGCAGGCCACCCCCAGCACGCCCTGAAGGCACAGAATGGGCAGGTTATCCCGCAGGATGTCCCGCTGGCGCCAGGCGCGTGGCAGCCACCAGGGGAGGATCAACAGCAGCGCAATCCCCCAGCGCAGAAAGGCCAGCGTGACCGGCTGCATCTCCAGATGGATGGCACGGGCCAGCACAAAGTTGCCGGCCCAGAACAGAGTCGTCAGAATCAACAGCAGATAAGGCATCAAGCACTCTCTTGATCATGGCGGCGAACAAGTCGAGCCAGCAGACTATGGGGCGGGTCTTCGCCGGTCAACAGATAATGAAGTACGTTGTAGTTGTTCACGCTCCACTCCATCTGGCGTTTGGCCGAGGACAGGCCGCAGAACAGGATCTCGTCGCCTTCCTGCAACTCGTGCAGCTCACCGGGGAGCAGCTTGATCGATTCGCCGCTTTTGATCAGCAGCGGGAAGCAGGCCAGCTGTCGATCACGTTGGCGCGGATCCTTGCCCAGATAGCGCAGGCTGATGCTGCGCTCGTCCATCAGCGCCATGACTGCCGGTGCCGTTGACGGGGTAACACTCACCGCCCAGCTGTCCAGCTCCTGATCCCCCACCACACTGCTCATGCGGTTCACCAGCGTATGAGCCCAGACATCATCACGCAGCTGCAGCTGTTCCAGAAAGCGTGCCAGCAACGGCGTCTTGAGCTGCGCCAGAATGCGGTTGGCGATGATGCGACCGGGCTCCATCACGAAATCACACCGACTGTTGCGGAACACCAGACTGTTTTCATGCAGGTTCTGACGCACGACGGTGGTCAGCTTCGGGTTCAGCTCCCGGGCCGTCATGATAATGGACAGGTTATCCGCATCGTTATCTGTACCGGCGATAATGCCTACGGCGGTTTCCACCCCGGCTTCACGCAGCGTATGGGCCTCGGTGCCCACGCCTACCACCGCCTGCTTGACGGCCGCCAGGTTACCGGGGCTGGGATCGATGATGGTCATCTCCATCTCTTCGGCCGCAAACGCTGTCGCCAATGCGCGCCCGAATCGACCATAGCCACAGATAATCCAGCGCCCGGGCACATGCTTGTAGGCACTGGAGAGGGTGCGATGGCGCGGATTCATCAGCCAGTCGAACACCAGCAGCTTATGGGGCGAGCGGGCCGCCAGCGCCATATATTCGGCATAGGCCCTGAAGGGGTCGACGATCATATCGGTGCCGAAGGACGCCATATTGGCCGTGGTCACTTCGGCATTGGTCCGTGTAATCACCTGGCGTTTGGGGGCCAGCAACTTGCTGGCTATCGCCACCGAAAGATTGACGTTGTCGTTATTGGTGAGGGCCAGCACTCCGATACAGTGCGAGTGCTGCAGACCGGCGTGATCAAGAATATCGGGCAGTGAGGCATCGCCACAGAGGGCCGGCACGGGGATCTCCAGATTATCCAGCTCCAGCGCATCAATCCGGTCCTGTTCGATATCAATCACCACCGCACGTATTCCGCGATTGACCAGCCGCCGCACAACGATACTGCCGGTTACGCCGTAGCCACAGACCAGGTAAAAGGGCTCTCTCAGGTTACGAACGTGATTGCGAAAGCCGCGCAACCGCATCAGACGGCCAAACATGGGCTCCTGCAACACCGCCAGTGTCTGTCCGATCCCGTACAGCCAGCTGATCACCGTCGCGTAGATCGACAGGGTCACCCACATGCGCTGGGCATCCGTGAACTCGTAGGGCAGTTCGCCAAAGCCGATAGTCGTGCCCATGTAGGACACGAAGTAGAAGGCATGGAAAAAATCCATGTACCAGACATTCCCATCCGCATCCCGGCCGGGAATCAGCGTCATGCCGAATACGGAAATGGCGTACACCGTAATCAGCGTGATCAGCGGCGCCCTCAGGCGCCGCATGAACAGGAATACCAGGTTATTCATGGTTCAGCGCCGAACCAGTGCGGTTTCGACCACCAGCAGAATCACTGAAATCAGGTTCGCGACCAGCGCGCCGGCAGCGAAAGAGACCACACTGGCCATCATTTTCGGCGTCATGCCCGTTGCGGCCACCTGCTCCCCGTAGCCCCAGAAGACGGCAGCAATCACCAGCTGTACATCGGCCACCAGGCTGGTGGCGAGCATCAGGGCACCGAGATGGGTGCGGTCACCAAACTTGAGCACGGTACAGATCAGGCTGACGACCAGTGCGGCGAAAAGCTCAAAGACGTCATGGTGCTCGGCATTATCAATTTCTCCGAGCACAAACCCGAAGTTCAGCGTCAGCGCCAAGACGATAAAAAATGCAAAGATCACCTTTTCGCGGTTCATGGTCAGCTTCCCTATCCTGTAGACTTCGAAGAATTGTATAGGCTGGCCGGCCACTCTGCACGCTCCCGGACACGGGAACCCATCCGGCAGATGCCTGTCTCAGATGTTCGTACACGTTTCCGGTCGAGAGAGGGATAATGATTCAACTGCGACGCGCCAGCATCCTGGTCAGCCTGATTCTGTTTTTGGTGGCAGCGGCAACCGTCCGTGCCGAGATCATCACCAGTCCTCTCGAAGCGCGCCAGTTCAAGGCACTGACTCTGCCCAACGGTCTGGAAGCCGTGGTGGTATCGGACCCGAGAGCTGACAAGACCGCCGTGTCGTTGAATGTCGATGTGGGCTCCAACGCCAACCCTGAGCAGCGGCCGGGCCTTGCCCACTTTCTGGAGCACATGCTGTTTCTGGGGACCGAGAAGTACCCCGAGGCCGACAGTTACCAGCATTTCATCAGTTCACATGGCGGCAGCCATAACGCCTTCACCGCCTACGAAGACACCAACTACTTCTTCGATGTCGAAGCCTCTGCCCTGCCGCAGGCGATCGACCGCTTTGCACAGTTTTTCATTGCCCCTCTCTTTACCCCCGAGTATGTGGATCGGGAGCGCCATGCGGTGCACTCCGAGTATCAGGCCAAGCTGAGGGATGACGGCCGTCGCATGCACGAAGTGGCCAAACAGGTGATGAACCCGGAACATCATTACAGCCGCTTCATGGTGGGGAGTCTGGATACGCTCTCCGACGCTGATGACAGCACCATCCGTGACGAGCTGATCCGGTTTTATGAACGCTATTATTCTGCCAATCTGATGACGCTGGCCGTGGTGGGTCCTCAGCCTGTTGAAGAACTGGAAACACTGGTGCGTTCACACTTCAGCAGTATCGAGAATCGCGCCGCCACCCCTTACACCGACACTGTCCCCCTGTACCCGGACGACCGCTTACCGGCGCAGCTCAATATCCAGACCCTGCGCGAAACACGCACCCTCAGCCTGAGCTTTCCGGTACCGGCCACCCGTTCGCACTGGGAGCAGAAGCCCCTCTATTACATCGGCAGCCTGATCGGCTATGAAGGGGAAGGCAGCCTGCTGGAGTTTTTCAAACAGAAAGGACTGGCCCGCGGGCTGTCTGCCTATCCGGCCATGGATCTGCCGGGACAGGCCATGTTCCGTATCGATATTGAGCTGACCGAGGCCGGCTGGGACGAAATCGACGCCATCACCAGCTGGACCTTCAGCTTCATCGAAACCCTGCGCCAGCAGGGAGTTGACCCGGCCCTGTATAACGAAGAGCGCAAGCTGGCCGAAATTCAGTTCCGCTTCGCTCAACCCGGCCAGCCTACGCACACCGCCATGCGCCTGTCGCAGGCCCTGAAGCGTTACCCTACCGAGTACCTGCTCAAGGCCGACTACCATCTGGGCGAGTTCGATGCCCAGTTGATTCAGGCGTACCTGAACCGACTGACGCCGGATAACCTGTTGCTGACGCTGGCGGGTCAGGACGTTCAGACGGACCAAATCGAGCCGCGCTATGAAACGGCCTACAGCCTGACGCCGATTCAGCCCTCACGCCTGCTCTACTGGCAGCACCCGCCCGTGGAAGCGGCGCTGCACGTACGTGCAAGCAACCCGTTTATTCCGGAGCAGCTGGAGCTGGTCGAGTCCGAGCCGATGGAGACCCCCATCGCGGCCTGGGCCAAGCCCGGCGCCGTACTCTGGTACCTGTCCGACCAGACATTCAAGCGGCCCAAGGCTGACTTTTACTTCACGCTGCTCTCACCGGTCGCCAACCAGTCCCCACGCCATGCCCTGCTGGCGGAGCTCTATACCCGGATGGTGAAGGACCAGCTGAATACCACGCTCTATGATGCCAGCCTGGCCGGGCTGTCCGTTGACCTCTACCCCCACCTGCGCGGCATCAGCCTGAAGCTGTCCGGTTTCAGTGACCGCCAGCCGGTATTGCTGACCGCCGTACTTGAAGCGATGAAATCGCCCGATATGAATACTCGTCGCTTTGCGCGCATCAAGCGCCAGTTGCGCGAGCAGATTGAAAACAGCCGCCAGGACAAGCCCTACGAACAGGGCTTCAGCCACCTTTACCAGCACCTGCTGGGCACCTGGTCGACAGAGCAGAAACTCTCAGCGCTGGAAGATCTGACGCTTGATGATCTGGCCGGCAGCTATCACCAGTGGTTGAAACCGGCAGAGCTGCGCCTGTTTGCCCACGGCAACCTCAGTCGAGAAACGGCCACCGCCATGGCAGCACAAACACGTGAGCAGTTGCAGCCCGATGTGATGGGCTGGCAGGCCGAAAAGCCCCATATCCTGACACTGCCAACAGGCGAGCCCCTGATCGACAGCTTTGCCACCCAGCACAGTGATGCATCGGCCCTGCTCTACCTGCAAACCCCGAATGACAGCCTGCGTACCCGCGCGGGCGTGGCGCTGCTGAGTGAAATGCTGTCTACCCCCTTCTATTCGACGCTCAGAACCGAGAAGCAGTATGGGTATATCGTCTTTGCCCGTTTCATGCCGGTGCGTGAGCGGGCCGGTCTGGCACTGGTGGTCCAGTCACCCTCAACCGATCCCTACACCCTGGCGTACGAGTACAACAGTTTTCTCGAGCGCATGTCCGGGATGATTGCCGAGATGGATGACGCCATGCTGGAGCGTTACCGGCAGAGCCTGCTGGCCCGCATCAATCAGCGTGACACCAGCCTGACGGATCGCACCAACCGGCTCTGGCGGGAGCTGGACCGAGACAATATCGAGTTCGACACCCGTGCGCGCCTGAGTGAGGCCGCTCAGCAGGTGGACCGTGATGAGCTCTTGTCTCTGCTGGATAAACTGCTGTCACGCCAGTTGCTGATTCGCAGCTTCGGTGAAACCGTGGAGGCGGAGGTCAAGGAACAGGCACTGAGTGATGACGACGCACGACTGGCGCAGTTGAAACGGGACCAGCTGGGGATCCCGGCACAGTAATTACTGCGCCGGCTCCTCCACGAAAATCCGTCCAGGCCGCAGGGGACCAGAGGCTGCATCCTCTTCACTGCCGGCCTGGCCCTCGCTGGGCTGCGGCATGGCAGAAGGCCCTTCTGTCAGCACTTCAAGCCCGTCGCCCGCTTGCCCTTGCCAGACGCTGTCCCCGGTTTGATTTTCTTCCAGATAGACGCCCGGTATCTTCTTGACCTCTTCCGTACACTCGTTCTGGAACATGCAGCGGGCAATCGCCACATCAATCCGGATCTGCTCGAACACCTTGTGCTCGCCACGCAGCTCAGGCTCGGGATCAGGCCTGACCACCACCTCTTGAATCGGCGGCGGATCAGACGGATACACAAGCTGCACCGGAGGCAGTTCAGTGTCTTCATTGTGATAGGCCACCTCACGCATGGGTTCGCGGTCGATATCGCCTCGGTCCATACCTTCATACACATCGCGACCGTGCGTCATCCCGGTTGAATAGCCGTCAACAGGGGTCACGTCATAGGGCTCCAGCTCCTGCGCCGTCAGAGTCAGTGGCAGCAGGCCCAGTACTCCGAGCAGGTAGCTAAAAGATTTCACCGGGGTAGATCGACTCGGCATAGAGTGCCAGCTCCTCCAGTATGTGGCGGTCCCGTTCAGACAGATCCGGGTTCTGCGCCAGCGTATTCAACTCTTCCGACAGTTTGGGGAAGCTGTAACAGCCCGCCTCGCCCTGCAGGAGCTTACGGCTGCGGTATTCTTCCCAGTGCTGTATCTCTTCTTCCGTCAACGTGTGCGGGAAGTTGCGTGCCTTGTAGCGCAGCAACATCTCCTCCAGACGCGGGTCCTGGAACGCCAGATCCAGCTGATCCAGATGATTGGGGTCAGAGATTCGGACCTGCTCGATCAGGCTGCGGTCATGATCAGAAAAAAAGCCGCCGCTGTAGAGCATGTGGTCCGGATCACCGTCAGATTCAAAGCCGCTATCGGTAAAGATATCGGCCACTTTGGCCGCAACTCCAGTGGCAGAACGCAGTATCTGCAGATGCTGGCGGCAGGTGTCACCGTCAATCTGCAAGCGATCCGCCTCCACTTTGGTGAGCATGCCCGCCGGCGCAATGATGGGGCACTTGTTGGCCAGCACCTGCTTCAGGGGGATACGGGGCGCATCCGGGGGCAGCTGGTCATGACGGGTAAAAATCAACTCCCGCAGCTGCTCCACGCTCAAGTCGAGCAAAGGTGTAGGGTCTTCGCGCAGATCCCACACCAGCGTGCTGTTACGGTTGGTCGGATGCGCCGCGACCGGCGCCACGATGGCGGCGTTCCCCCACCCCGCCGGATAGCGGGAGGAGATGTGCAGCACCGGCTTCATGCGTGCCACATCCAGTTGCGCCTGAATGGCGCGCTTGCCCCGATTGCGCAGCACATACTCAAACAGCTTGGGCTGGCGTTCTTTCACCAGTCTGGCAACCGCAATGGTGGCATACACATCCGACAGGGCATCGTGCGCACTGCCATGATCAATGCCGTTGGCCTTGGTCAGATCCTCCAGCCTGAGGCTGGGGGTTCCGTCTTCATATTCCGGCCACTCGATACCTTCGGGGCGCAGTGCGCGTGTCAGGCGCAGCATATCGATGATATCCCAGCGCGAGCAGCCGTTTTGCCACTCCCGTGCGTAAGGGTCGTGAAAGTTGCGGTACAGCGTATAGCGGGTGACTTCATCGTCAAACCGGATGCTGTTGTACCCCACCCCGCAGGTTCCCGGAGCTGACAGCTCGGCATGAATACGTGCGATAAACTCTGCCTCACACACGCCTTCCTGAAGTGCGGTCTGGGGCGTAATACCGGTGACCAGGCAGGCCTGAGGGTGCGGCAGGACATCCTCGGAGGGACGGCAGTACAGCATAAGAGGCTCGCCGATAATATTTAAATCGGCATCCGTCCGAATACCCGCGAACTGTAGCGGCCGATCCCGAGCCGGATCGGTGCCGGTCGTTTCGTAATCATGCCAGTAAAAGGTCTCGGTGCTCGCCTGTGCCATCTATTCGCCGTCTCGACTTTTCAGTTGGGGAATGCTTAGATCTGGAAAGCCGCCAGATTAACACTTCAGCCTTGAGGGATCACGTGCATGCTGACTGACGACAAGGACATGGAAACACGCTGCCCCTGCGGTTCGGGCAAACCCTTTGCCTTCTGCTGCCAGCCGGCACTGACCGGTCGCAAGCCCGCGCCTACCGCGGAAGCACTGATGCGTTCCCGTTACAGTGCCTTTGCTCTGGGCGCCATCGACTACCTGATCGAAACCACCGCCAGCCGCAAACGCTCACCCGGCGATGCGGAGCTGCTGGCCGAGCAGACCCAGGTCACCACCTGGACCGGGCTGGAAATCGTCAGCACCGAGCAGGGTGGCACCAATGACACGACCGGCATGGTCGAATTCAAGGCCTCCTTTGACAGCCCCGAGGGCAGCGCCATTCTGCACGAGCGCTCCAACTTTGAACGTGAAAACGGCCTCTGGGTCTACACCGACGGTGAGGTGGAACTCATTCCCGCCTGAGCCCGACTAAACCTTTTTCGGTTCCAGCCGATACCTCTGGTAATACCAAGAGGGGTTGGCGATGCAAATTCAGGGCTTTCAGCTTGAGCTACAGGGGCAGCGAGAGTACGCACGCACCGAGCAAGAGCAGCTTCAGATGCGTATCCGGCGGGCGGAGGCGGCGCAGTCACAGGCCGAGCAATCTTCTGCCTCAGCTCGCCCCGACGCCGCAGGCCCCGCCCCCACCTACTCGGCAGATGGCCAGTCTGCCAAAGAGACGCCTTTTTATATTCCCCCTGCTCCCGTCATGATCAGCGCCGCCTCGCAGCCACTGACGGAAGATGGACTGCAGATGAGCCAGGATGACCGCTTGCGCCTTGAGATCATCAATCGACTGCATCAGGCCATGACCGGAAAGTCACTGGGCGGCATCAAGGTCGGAGCCGACGCACCGACCGACACGGGTCAGAAAGAGCAGGCTGCCTTGAACCTGTCGCGCAGTGAAGAAGCCCCCAGCCTCGAAAACGGCGGGCTGACACTGGAACTGACCCGCACCTTCAGTGCCAGCGAACAGGAAGCCACCGCCTTTTCGGCGCAGGGCACCATCCTGACGGCCGATGGTCGCCGTATCAGCCTTGATCTGGAACTGCGCATGGAGCGCTCTGCCGAAACGCACCAGCGACTGAGCGCCACCCTGGGCGGTCGCCTGCAGGACCCGCTGGTGATCAACTTCGATGGTCAGAGTGCATCCTTGAGCAACGCACGCTACGAGTTCGATCTGGACGCCGACGGTCAGGTGGAGATGATCCCGGGCCTCAGCGGCAACCGGGCGTTTATCGCGCTGGACAAAAACGGTGACGGCCAGATCAACGACGGCAGCGAGCTCTTTGGCGCCATGACCGGCGACGGCTTCGCCGAGCTGGCGGCCTATGACGATGACCGGAATGGTTTCATCGACTCGGGCGATGCCATCTTCAGCCAACTCAAACTCTGGGTCCCCAACAGCCAGGGTGGCCAGCTGTATGACCTGCGCAGCCAGGATGTGGGAGCCATCATGGTCTCCGGCACACCCACCGAATTTTCCATCACCCCCGACTTCACCGAAAACCGCCTCGGAGTGATCCGTTCCACCAGCATTTTCCTATCAGAATCAGGAGGATCGGGGACGGTTCAACATGTTGATCTAAGCGTGTAACCAACCGCCAGCCACGTAATTTTATCAATTCCGGCCCTGATTCAGCCGCTGTCAAGGCTTCCCCTTGCGCTGGCCAGACCGTTAGAATAGCGACCCGCCCGTTCACCTCCGAGCTTTTGGTTGCGGGACTCTCCTGTGGTAGTGGTGACTGATGTTTGCAAACCTGTTTAAACCCAAGTGGCGTCATTCAGACCCGGACGTTCGTATCAGTGCTGTGGCAAAACTGAGCCCTGACCAGCCTGATCAGCTATCGATTCTGCGCCAACTGGCGCTGTCCGACAGCAGTCCACGGGTTCGAATCAGCGCCGTGCAGCGCTTGCAGGACACGGATTCGCTGCTGCAGGTACTGTCTGCCTCATCAGACCCCGAAGTACGCGAACAGGCCGGCCAGCGCGTGGGTGAATGCCTCAACGACAATGCCCCCAGCGCCTCCATTTTCAGCCTGCTGGAACAGGTACACGACGACTCGGCACGGACTCAGATTATTCTCAACGCCAACGGCCTCAAGCCCGATAGCCTGGGCAATGTGGACGATGAACACCTGCTGGTTCAACTGGCGCTGCACGCACGGGTGGCCGACACGCGCAAGGCGGCTGTGAAGCGCCTGAGCAACACCTCTCTGCTTGAGCAGGTTCAGCGTGCCAGCCGTGGACGTGACAAAACCGTACATCGTATTTCCCGTGACAAGCTCACGGCACTGCGCGAGGAAGCCCGTCAGCAGGCCGAGAACGAACAGCGCCGTCAGCAGCTGATCCACCAGCTGCATCAACTGCTGATGACCGAAGATACCCAGTTTCTGCAGGCACGGGCACAGGCGGCCTATCAGGAGTGGGACAGCCTGCTGCACAAGGAAGACGAACTGCATGCCCGCTTCCTTGAACTGAGTCAGCAACTGAACGAGCGCCTGCAGCGACTTGTGGCCGAGGAAGCCGCCGAGGCCGAGGCACGTGCCCGTCGTGAGCAGCAGCTGGAAACCGCTCAAGCCCTGCTGGATCAGCTCGATGCGCTGGACGTGAACACCGATACAGACTTGGCGATCGAGCTGGCCAATGTGGAGCAGGCCTGGCAGGCCCTGAACCCGGACTGGCTCAGCCCCGAGTTCAAACAGCGTAAAAACACGCTGATCGAGCCGCTTCAACAGGCCCTTGAAGCCCGCCAACGTTTTGAAACCGCACGCCCCGAGATTGAGCACCTGCTGGCGCAGGAAGACGGGGCTGCAAAAAGCCGCCTGTCCTCTGCTCAAACACTCGCGGCCGCCGTCAACTGGCCGCGTTCCGTGGCGGCTCCTGCTCTCCTGCAGTCACTCAATGACTTGATCGAAACCCTGCGTCAGGACCAGTCCCGTCTCAAGCAGGCCGCGCGTCAGCAAAGTGACGAGATCGTATCGCTGTTGGACCAGCTGGAAACCCTGATCGAACAGGGGAACGTGCTGGAAGCCGACAAGCTGAATGCTCGCCTCAAGCACAAAACCGGTGAACTTGCCCCGGCACTGCCGAATACGCTGGAGAACCGCCAGCGCCAGCTCAACGCACGGCTGGCCGAACTGCGTGACTGGCAGGGATTCGCGGCTGCCGAGAAGAAAGACGCGCTCTGTGAACGCATGGAAGCGCTGATCGGTACCGAAATGGCGCCACAGGCACTGGCTGATCGCGTGCGCGCTCTGCAGCAGGAGTGGAAACAGGTCGATGCCACCGATCCGGTGCACTCTCAGAAACAGTGGAAACGCTTCCACGAGGCCGGTGAAAAAGCCTACGAGCCCTGTCAGGCCTGGTTTGCCTCCCAGCGCAAGCAGCGTGAGTACAACCTGCAGCAGCGCCAGCAAATCTGTGAGCAGCTCACGGCCTACATTGAGCAGATGGACTGGGAGCAGGCTGACTGGCCCGCCGTGGAAGCGGTCAGCCGTACGGCCCGCAACGAGTGGCGTCAGTTCGCGCCCGTTGATCGCGCCCCCGGCAAGCCCCTGCAGCAGACCTTTAACGCTCTGCTGCGTGATCTGGACAACCGTATCAAGGCACATCGCCAGCGCTGCGCGGACACCAAGGAAGCCCTGATCGAGCGAGCGGCTGAGCTGGCCCAAGCTGAAGATATCAGCCAGGCCGCACAGGAAGCCAAGCAGCTGCAGCGCGAATGGAAAGCGGCCGGACCGACCTTCCGCAGCCGAGAGCGTGCCCTCTGGCAGGCGTTCCGCAAAGAATGCGACGTGATTTTCAGTCGTCTCAAGTCTGAACGCCAATCCGAAGCCAAGGCGCAGCAGAGCGCCCGGGCTCAACGCCAACAGGAGCCGCTGGGCAACGATCAGATTCAGGCGTTGCAGCGTCTGGACCAGCTGGCCACGCAGGCAGAAGAAGAGCTGGCCACCGATGGCCAGAGTGAAACCCTGTCCACCCTGCTGACAGAAGCGATCACCGGCCCGTCACCGGGTGCCCGCTGGCGTGAGCGCATGGGGCAGCGGCTCGAGGCCATTCGCTCGATCAGCGCCGGCTCACGCAGCATCGAAGCGCAGCTCGTGGACACCGAACGTGCCGCCCGGGAGCTGTGTATTCGGCTGGAGATCCTGCTGGGTGTCGCCTCACCGGAAGAAGACGAGTCCTTGCGCATGGCCTACCAGATGGAACGTCTGAGTCAGGCGCTTGAGCAACAGGACGATGAACCGACTCCCGCAGCCCTGCAGGCGTTGGCACTCGAGTGGTACACCCTGCCCTATCACTGGCACTTCCTCGAACTGCACCAGCGGTTCGAGCAGCTTCAAACCAGCCTGTAACAAAAAAGCCGGGGAACGCTCCCCGGCTTTTTTATCCCTGCTTTATCACTGTCTGCTTCAGGCCGCGTGGTGCACCCACTTGGGCTCAGGTGCCGGCTCCAGGTACTTCTCGGATTCGATGCGGAACAGGTGGTAGGCCTCGGGACCAAAGGGGTCCAGCGCCGTATCCATGTATTCGTAGTCCATGGCCACCGGCTTGCCGGTCATGGCAACCTTGAAGGACGCATCACACAGGGGCACGTCGGCGCGCAGCGGCTCTTCCACCCACATGAAGAGTCCTTTCTCCGCTACCAAGTACTCGAATCGCACCACACGGTACCCTTCTTTCAGCTGCAGGCGGGTCGCACGGTCAGATGCTTCAAGACGGTATTTATGGATCGCTTTCATGATCGGACTCCTCGTCTCGTTTAATCACAACTTCATATTGGACAAGGATAGCGAAAGAAAAAAGCAGCTTTATTCATCTTTTTTGTCAGATTTTTTCGATGAATGACCCACCTGCTGTCGACAGATCGCCTGCACCGCCGGATGCTGCGGGTGAGCACCACGCGTAATGGCATACAGGCGGTCATAGACCGTATCCACCCGGCCGATGAATTCCACCTGATACTGACGGCACACCTCCTCGGCTATCACCTCCGGCGCAGCAAATACGCCAAGGCCGTGGTGGCCCAGCACCTTGATCAGCGCACTGTCGTCCACCTGTGCGCGCATGGAGAGGCTGACGCCCTGATCCGCAAACCACTGCATCAGCTCGCTTACGTAAGGGGCATCCACGGCATTGGCCAGGAAGGGCTGCTCGTTCAAGCTGTGCGGAAAACCCGGCTTCAGGCTTTGCGCCAGTGCCGGTGCAGCAAAAAGGCACATGGGTGAACGTCCCAGTTCATGCAGAAACACTCGCGCATCCGGCTCCAGTGCCGGTGGGCGGTCCGTCAGCACGATATCCAGGTCACGCCGGTGAAGGTCACTCAACAGGTTGGGGGTGCGGCCGGTTTCACAGACCAGATTCACTTCCCGGTTCTGCTCCAGCGCCGGTTCAATCAGGTGCCAGGCGATCAGCTTGTGAATGGAGGCCGAGATCCCCACGGCCAGACGCAAGGGACGTTCGTCGGAGGGGGTCTGCAACAGCTGCTGAAGGGCTTCCGCCGCTTCAAAGATCTCGTCAGCATGGGATTGTACCTGCTGCCCCAGATCGGTCAGCTTCAATCCGCGCCCTTCGCGACGAAACAGCAAGCCACCAATTTCACTTTCCAGCGCAGCCACCTGACTGCTCAAGGTTTGCGGCGCCAGGTTCAGCATGCGGCTGGCCTTGGCCATACTGCCGGCCTGGGCAACGACCCAGAAATGGTACAGATGACGAAAATTGAGTGTGTTCAGCATCCGGCGCTCTCCTTCAGCGGATGCTGAACAGTCTACCTCAGTCGAGGTTCAGGCGGCGACCATCGCCACGCCGGTCAGCGCGATGGCTCCCCCGGTAACGCGGCTCAACAGGTTGGCTTTCGCCTCAGACCCCAGCTTGCCAAACACAACACCCGACAGATGCAGGCCCAGGGTGGCCAGAACGAAGCCGGCCGCATAGCTGAAACCACTCGCGCTCAGCGGCATTTCAGCGCCATGGGCCAAACCATGGAACAGGGCAAAACCACCGGCCAGCGCCATGCACACAGGTGTCGCGAAGCGTGCCGCCAGCGCCAGCAGCAGGCCCAACACGACCACTGACAGGCCAATGCCCTGCTCGGTGATGCCCAGGCTGACACCGGACAGCGCCAGCGCGTTACCCAGCACCATCGCGCTGACAAATGCCAGAGGCACCAGCCAGAGGGAGCGCCCACCCAGTCGAGCGGCACAGAGGCCAACCGCCAGCATCGCCAGCAGGTGGTCTGCGCCCCCCACCGGATGCGCCAGCCCGCTCACGAACCCTGATACTTCATGTCCGCTGTGCGCCATCGCAACGCCCGGGAGGAGTGCAACGGCTGCAATCAGTGACTTTTTCATGGTTATCTCCTTCAAACGCTATTGCTGTATTTGATCACACCACCGCGCGGGCTGGCGGCAGTTGTTTGGCTTCCAGCATCCCTTCTTCGATGATAAAGCCGATAATATCATCCAGACCCTTGGCCGCTTTCAGGTTGGCGAAGATGAAGGGGCGATCGCCCCGCATCTTGCGTGCATCCCGGTCCATCACCTCCAGCGAGGCCCCCACCAGCGGCGCCAGGTCGGTCTTGTTGATGATCAACAGGTCCGACTTGGTAATGCCCGGACCACCCTTGCGCGGAATCTTGTCACCGGCGGAGACGTCGATCACGTAGATGGTCAGATCCGACAGCTCCGGGCTGAAGGTGGCGCTGAGGTTATCGCCGCCACTTTCGACAAACACCACATCCAGCGCGCCATGCCGCGCCACCAGTTGATCGATCGCCGCCAGATTCATGGAAGCATCCTCACGGATGGCGGTATGCGGACAGCCACCGGTCTCCACGCCCATGATACGGTCGGCGCTGAGTGCTTCGTGTTCGGTCAGAAACCTGGCATCCTCCTGAGTGTAGATATCGTTGGTCACGACCGCGATATCGTAGTACTCGCGCATGGCGGCACAGAGTGAACGCAGCAGTGCCGTTTTGCCGGAGCCGACCGGACCGCCAACGCCGACACGCAATGTCTGTTTGGGTTTGCTCATGTCTATTTCCTCTTGTGTCCGGTGGTGCCGCATCAGGAGCGGAACAACCGTGAATACTGTGTTTCGTGGCGGCTGCTGGCGATCGCCAGGGCAGGCAGGCCAGCGCCGATAAAGTCTTCGTCCAGATTGCGGGCCGTCTCGATTGCCCGGGGTAGCAGCGGCTGCAGGTCATTCAACAGCTGCTGGGCCTGGGTCTGCCCCAGCGGCACCAGTTTGGTCGCGGCCGCCACCTGGTTTTCCAGCCAGGACCAGCCCAGTCCCAGTGCCGCCGCATCAAGCGCGATGGCCCAGTGCCGTGCAGCAAAAGCGAACAGCAGGATGAAACTGACCTCCTGCTGCAGTGCCTCCGGCACGTCGATGCCGAGATTGTTCAATACCCGTCGCAGCGCTTCCCCCATGGCAGAGTCGGTCAGGCGCAGCTCGCGGGTTTCGCGGCAGGCCAGCGACAGGTCATTGAGTTCGCGCCAGCGACACTCGCTGTCGGCCTCCATCGACAGTCGCAGCAGGGCCAGATCGGTACGCGCCACGGACTGCAGCAGCTGCTGTTCCAGCCAGCTTTCGACCTGATCAGCCTTGCGAACCCAGCCCGCGTCGATGGCGTACTCCAGTCCCTGAGAAAAGGCGTAGCCGCCCACCGGCAAGCTGACACTGCTCAGCTGCAGCAGCCGCAGCAGAGCGTGATCAGTGGTCGTGATGGTGGTGGCCATGGGCATAGGCTCCGGATTCCGGCATGAATACGGCTTCACACTGGCGGGTTTCCAGCCCCAGCAGTTGCAGCATCTCCTCCAGCACATGATCCGGCTTGATGCGCAGACAACGGTCCCCCACCTCTATGCGCACATGGCGGTTGCCCAGGTGGTAGCAGGCACGGGCAAAGGTGTGCCAGTCATCACTGCGTGCTTCCAGCACCGGCTCTTTGGCCCCTTCCACCAGAATCTGCCGCCCACAGGTGGATTTCAGGTATTCACCCACCAACAGCGGCTTGCCACGCTCCAGAAAGACACGCACCTCTTCGCCCGTATCGCTGGTCAGTTTGAGACGACCGCGGTCGCGCTGGTCATGGGTCAGTGTCACGCGCGCCGCGATGGGCCCGTGACAGTGAGTCCCCAAACGTTCATGCACTTCAAACATGGTGTGTTCTCCCAAAACCCGGTGTTAAAAAAGTGTGTAGCGCTGCGCCAGCGGCAGTACGTCTGCCGGCTCACAGGTCAGCAGTTCACCGTCGGCCCGCACTTCATAGGTCTGCGGGTCGACCTGAATATCGGGCTGCCAGTCGTTCAGTATCATGTCGGCCTTGCTGAGAGTGCGCGTATTGCCACAGGCCACCAGCTGACGGCTCAGCCCCAGCTGTTCGCGCAGACCTGACGCCAGCGCCGCCTGACTGACGAACGTGACCGAGGTGGCAGCAGCTGCCTTGCCTTCCGCTCCAAACATGGGGCGGTAGTGCACCGGCTGCGGCGTTGGAATCGATGCGTTCGGGTCTCCCATCGGGGCGGCCGCGATCATGCCGCCCTTGATAATCATGGCCGGTTTGATACCGAAGAAGGCGGGCTTCCACAGCACCAGATCGGCCAGCTTGCCCGGCTCGATGGACCCCACTTCGTGGGCAACGCCATGGGTGATCGCCGGGTTGATGGTGTACTTGGCGATGTAGCGGCGGGCACGAAAGTTGTCAGCACCCAGTTCCGCATCCTCCGGCAGCAGGCCGAATTGGACTTTCATCTTGTGGGCGGTCTGCCAGGTGCGGGTGATCACCTCGCCCACACGCCCCATCGCCTGCGAATCGGACGAGATCATGCTGAAGGCGCCACGGTCGTGGAAAATATCCTCGGCGGCGATGGTTTCCTTGCGGATACGGGAGTCGGCAAAGGCCACGTCTTCAGGAATGTTGCTGTCCAGATGGTGGCACACCATCAGCATGTCGAGGTGCTCATCCACGGTGTTCACCGTGTAGGGCCGTGTGGGGTTGGTCGAAGAGGGCAGCACATTGGGGTAGCCCGCCGCGCGGATAATATCGGGCGCATGACCACCGCCCGCCCCTTCGGTGTGATAGGTGTGGATGACGCGGTTCTTGAACGCGCCCAGGGTGTCGTCCACAAAGCCGGATTCGTTCAACGTGTCGGTATGGATCGCCACCTGTACGTCGTACTCTTCAGCCACACTCAGGCAGCAATCGATGCTGGCCGGTGTAGTGCCCCAGTCCTCGTGCAATTTGAGACCACAGGCGCCGGCGTCCAGCTGCTCACGCAGGGCCTCCGGGCGGCTGGCATTGCCCTTGCCCAGAAAGCCCAGATTCATCGGCATCTGGTCCGTCGCCTGCAGCATTTTGCCCAGATACCAGGGGCCCGGGGTGCAGGTGGTGGCCTTGGTGCCGGTCGCAGGGCCGGTGCCGCCACCAATCATGGTGGTCACGCCGGACATCAGCGCTTCTTCCACCTGCTGCGGGCAGATGAAGTGAATGTGCGCATCGATCCCGCCCGCGGTCAGAATAGCCCCTTCACCGGCCACGACCTCGGTACCGGGCCCGATAACGATATCGACACCGTCCTGAGTATCGGGGTTGCCGGCCTTGCCGAGGGTATGAATCCGGCCATTCTTCACCCCTACGTCGGCCTTGACGATGCCCCAATGATCCAGGATCAGGGCATTGGTAATCACCAGGTCCATGGCCACTGCGTTGGTCATTTGGCTCTGGCCCATGCCATCACGCACCACCTTGCCGCCACCGAATTTCACTTCGTCACCGTAGGTGGTGTAGTCCTTTTCCACTTCGATCCAGAGCTCGGTATCGCCCAGTCGTACCCGGTCACCCTGGGTGGGGCCAAACATCTGGGCATAGCTGTGTCGGTCCATGTTGGCCATCAGTTGCTCCCCTCTGTTGCAGTGTCCAGCGGTCCCATCACGTCGCCACGAAAACCGTAGATGGTGCGGCTGCCGGCGTACTCGACCAGCTCCACCTCTCGCCCCTGCCCCGGCTCGAAACGGACGGCGGTGCCAGAGGCAATATTGAGGCGATACCCCCGCGCTGCTTCGCGATCGAACACCAGCGCCGGGTTCACTTCGTAGAAGTGGTAATGGGAGCCGACCTGCACCGGGCGGTCGCCATGGTTTTCGACCCGCACTCGGGTGGTCCTGCGGCCGACATTCAGCTCGATGTCGCCGGCGGCTGTCTGAATTTCTCCGGGAATCATGGGATTCTCCTTGTTTCCAATCTCGTCATTGGCATTAACGGTGGGTGCTCACAGTTGGCACCGGGGGCTTCGCTGTACTTCTGCCGGAGTGGGTAACCATGCCGGGACACGCTGTGAATACATCCCTGTACGCTTCACGCCAGCTTCCCTGCTGGTGAGAGTCCCGTCATGGCTACCCACTCCTGACATGACACCCTGCCTCGATTACACAATCGGCTGATGCACGGTGACCAGCTTGGTGCCATCGGGGAAGGTCGCTTCCACCTGCACCTCGTCAACCATCTCCGGCACCCCTTCCATCACCTGGTCGGCGTTGAGCAGGGTCTTGCCGTAGCCCATCAGCTCCGCCACGGTGCGGCCATCACGAGCGCCTTCCATGATCTCCATGGTGATGTAGGCCACTGCCTCCGGGTAATTCAGCTTCAGCCCTCGGTTCAGGCGGCGTTCCGCCAGCAACGCGGCTGTAAAGATCAGCAGCTTGTCTTTTTCTCTTGGCAACAGTTCCATCACGTTCTCCTTCAGCCTGCCGGGGCAGGCCGGTTACAGTCAGGTGGCCCAGATGCGCGGGGCACAGGCCGCGCGCCCGATCAATGCAGGGCGGATCAGCCCCCAGCACTGCTCCAGACAGAGACGGGTGCGCTCCGAACAGCGGCCCAGCGTTCTGATCAACAGGAACTCTCCACTGAGGCTGACACCCGCCAACAGATCGTCCCGCTCGCAGCATTCGCGCAGCGGTTCCAGCAGGGGTTCGGCCTGTTCAGCCGTCATGGGGCCAGCCACCATCAATCCACTCACCGGCTGGCCCTGCAGACCTGCCTTGCTCATCATCACCTCGGCGCAGGTGCCGTCAATCAGCAGTTGTTCACGCAGCAGCAACCGCCCTTCCCGGCTGATTTGCAGGCGCTGCTGCAGCTCACCACGGCCAAAGCCTTCGCCCTGTACAGGCAGGCCCAGGCTGGTCACTTCCCAGCCGATAAAATGCGCACCGGGGGCAAGCTCCACATCCAAGTCCAGACGGGTGCGAGCATCGGGGTACAGAATGGTCTCCAGCGGCAGCCACTCCACCGAAGCACCGGGCCCGGCCTCGAGCCGGACGTGCTGATGCTGCAGGGTGCGGTCCGGGCGGGCGCGGTAGACACGCCCGGCCCCCGGCGTCGTGATCAGGGCCGCGGTATCGGCCTCCAGCCGGGCTTCGATCTCCAGCAAGTCACCGGAGACCATGCCGCCCGGCGGGTGCAGCAGATATAGATGCGCCAGATCCGGCCCTTCCGGGTAGAAGGGCTTCTGCAGATGCAAGGGGCCGAACCGCTCGGCACTGGCGACCCGGCTGCCCCGCGACGTGCGCTTGAGCCCCAGCGCCAGCCGTGCATGCCAGCGCGAAGGCTGTGCATCTTCGTTGTGCGGGCCGGGCGGAGTCAGCAGCGGCATGTTCATCCTCGCCTCCTCAGACCGCCAGATACTGGCGGATCAGCTCGTCGTTGAGGTTGTCCATGCGGTCGGCCGCGACGATGCGCCCCTTCTCCATCAGGCGAAATTCCTTGCCGACCCGGCGCGCAAACCCCAGCTTCTGCTCCACCAGGATCACGGTCAGCCCTTCCTCTTCGTTGAGCTTGAGGATCACATCGCCGATCTGCTTGACGATGTTGGGCTGAATGCCCTCGTTGGGTTCGTCCAGAATCAGCACCTTGGGGTCGAGCACCAGCGCCCGGCCAATGGCCAGTTGCTGCTGCTGACCACCGGACAGGTCACCCCCACGACGGTGCATCATGTCGCCCAGTACCGGGAACAGCTCGAAGATCTTCTCGGGGATCTCTTTCGCCTTGTCCTTGCGAACTGGCAGGCCAATACGCAGGTTTTCCTCCACCGTCAGCAGCGGAAAGATGTCGCGCCCCTGGGGCACGTAGCCGATCCCGGCGCGGGCCCGGTGCTCAGCCGGGCGGGTATGGAGCGGCTTGCCATCCATCAGAATGCTGCCGCTTTCAATCGGCAGCAGCCCCATCAGGCACTTGAGCAGCGTGGTTTTGCCCACGCCATTGCGCCCCATGATGCAGGTACAGGAGCCGGCTTCGATCTCCAGGTCCAGGTCCCAGAGAATGCGGGTGCCGCCATAGAGCTGGTTCACGTTTTGGATGGAGATCATGCCTCTTCCCCCAGATAGACTTCGATCACGTCGCGGTTGTTCTGCACCTGCTCCATGCTGCCTTCGGCCAGCACCGTACCCTGATGCAGCACGGTGACGGTGCGAGCGATGCTGCGCACGAACTCCATGTCGTGCTCCACTACCACCACCGTGTGATCACCGGCCAGCGAGGTGAGCAGCTCCGCCGTGCGTTCGGTTTCTTCGGCGGTCATGCCGGCCACCGGCTCGTCGATCAGCAGCAGGCGGGGCTCGGCCACCAGCAGCATGCCGATCTCCAGCCACTGCTTCTGGCCATGCGAGAGTGCACCGGCCAGCATGAAGCGCTGCTCCTTGAGGCCGATGGTGTCCAGCACCTGATCGATCAGATCCAGCTCGCGTGGCGCCAGTCGGGCCATCAGTGTCTGCCAGATGCCTTTTGCGGTTTTAAGCGACATCTCCAGGTTGTCGAACACCGTATGCGCTTCAAACACCGTGGGCTTCTGGAACTTGCGACCGATGCCCAGCTGGGCGATCTCGGGTTCGCTCTTTTCCAGCAGGTTATGCGTCTGGCCAAAGTAAACGCTGCCCTCATCACAGCGGGTCTTGCCGGTAATCACGTCCATCAGGGTGGTCTTGCCCGCCCCGTTGGCACCGATCAGGCAGCGCAACTCGCCATCGTTGATGTAGAGGTTCAGATCATTCAGGGCCTTGAAGCCGTCGAAGCTGACACTCAACCCTTCCACGTAGAGCAGTACCTGGTGGGACACATCCACCGGCGGGGCCGGCGGGACCAGGAATGGCCAGACCCGGTCCGGTCGCATCAGTTCGCGTGCGTTATCCATTGCGGTCATGAGTGCGCCTCCTGGTGTGTTGCCTTGCCGGCCTTGCGTTCACGACGGGCCGCGAGCTGTCCGCCCAGCCCCACCAACCCCTTGGGCAGATAGAGGGTGACCAGTACGAAGAGCGCCCCCAGTGCGAACAGCCAGCCTTCCGGCATGATCGCGGTAAAACGGGTCTTGGCGTAGTTGACCAGCAGAGCACCGATCACCGCGCCGTAGAGGGTTCCACGGCCGCCCACAGCGACCCAGACCACCACTTCGATGGAGTTGAGCGGCGAGAACTCACCCGGGTTGATAATGCCGACCTGCGGCACGTACAGGGCACCGGCCATGGCCGCGATCAGAGCCGAGAACACGAACAGCCACACCTTGTAGCGATCGGTGCGGTAGCCGAGGAAGCGGGCACGGGCCTCGCCGTCACGGATCGCCACGATCACCTTGCCCATGCGGGACTTGAGGATCAGATGACTGAGCACGTACACCAGCCCCAGCATCAGCGCGGTGATGGCAAACAGAGCCACACGGGTGCTATCGGACTGAAGGTCAAAGCCGAGGATGTCCTTGAAATCGGTCAAGCCGTTGTTGCCGCCAAAGCCCATCTCGTTGCGGAAGAAAGCGAGCATCAGGGCGTAGGTCAGCGCTTGAGTCATGATCGACAGGTACACCCCGGTCACGCGGGAGCGGAACGCCAGCCAGCCGAACACGAAGGCCAACAGGCCCGGTACCGCCAGCACCATCAACATGGCGAACCAGAACTGATCCATCCCCAGCCAGTACCAGGGCAGGCTGTCCCAGTTGAGGAACACCATGAAGTCGGGCAGTTCCGGGTTGCCGTAGACGCCGCGATCGCCGATCTGGCGCATCAGGTACATGCCCATGGCGTAGCCGCCCAGCGCGAAGAAGGCCCCGTGGCCCAGACTGAGGATGCCGCAGTAGCCCCAGATCACGTCCACCGCCAGCGCCAGCATCGCGTAGGAGAGATACTTGCCCAGCAGAGTGATGGTGTAGGTGCTGACGTGCAGCGGTGAGCTTTCCGGCAGCATCAGGTTGGCCATGGAGGCCAGCGTGGTGACCAGAAAGAGTACGGTTACGAACGGCAGTACCCGATTACCGGGTGTACGACCGGCGGCAAAAAGCTGAGTCAGCCAGTTCATTCAGCCGCCCTCCCTTTCTGTGGGAAGAGTCCCTTGGGACGCTTCTGGATAAACAGGATGATGAAGACCAGTACCAGAATGCTGGCGAGAACCGCACCGGTGACCGGCTCCAGGAACTTGTTGGCAATGCCAAGCGAGAAGGCTGCAACCAAAGTGCCCCAGAGGTTGCCCACGCCGCCAAATACCACGACCATGAAGGAATCGATAATGTAGGACTGACCCAGATTCGGCCCCACGTTGGTCAGCTGGCTCAGCGCCACCCCGGCGATACCGGCGATACCGGAACCCAGGCCGAAGGTCATCGCATCCACACGCCCGGTGGGAATGCCCATGGATTTGGCCATGGCACGGTTTTGCGACACGGCACGCACGTTCAGGCCGAGCGAGCTTTTCTTCAGCAGCAGCATCAGCGCAAAGAACACCAACAGCGCAAAGGCCAGGATGTAGAGGCGGTTCAACGTCAGCGACAGTACCGGGTTGATCTCCCAGGAGCCGCTCATCCACTCGGGTGACGCCACCTGACGGTTCAGCGGCGAGAAAACGGTACGCACCAACTGCTGCAGTATCAGGCTGACCCCGAAGGTTGCCAGCAGGGTCTCCAGCGGGCGGCCATGCAGGTGTCGGATCACCAGCCGCTCCAGTAGCACACCGGCCAGACCGGACACCACAAACGCCGCCGGAACGGCGACCCAGAGCGAGTATTCAATGAAGTTCGGCATCAACAGCTGCACCACGTAAGTGGTGTAGGCGCCCAGCATGATCATTTCGCCGTGGGCCATGTTGATCACGCCCATCACACCGAAAGTGATCGCCAGTCCAATCGCCGCCAGCAGCAACACCGAGCCCAGGCTCAGACCGAAGAAGAGCTGGTCAACGAACGCATAAAACTCGACCTTCTGCTCGATGCCGGTCAGCGCCCTGAACGCGGCCTGTTGCACCTGCGGCGAGGGATCACGCTCGGCCACGCGATTCAGTGCATTGCGCACATCACCCTCAAGGCTGCCCTCGAGCTGCCCGATCGCTTCGATGCGATCCACGGCCAGACCCGCCGTATTCAGGCGGTGCAACGCCAGCGCCATATCCATTACGTCGCGCACCGCTGAAGAAGGCTCGTTCAGGCGGGCATCGCGGATTGCCTCAAGGGTGCCGTCATCCAGATCCGACAGCAGCGAGCGTACCGCGCTCTCGCGCACGGAGGCGCTTTCAGACCCCAGTTGCAGACGTGCAATCGCATCGCGCAGGTGGCCACGCAGGCGATTGTTGACGCGGATTTTCTTGATCTCGCGGCTGGACAGCGGCGTCAGCTCTGCGCCGCTCAGCATATCGATAAAGGTTTCCTGACCGGCCGCTTCGCTCACCGCGATCACCTGTCGGGAAGATTTGATGTAGTAGAGATCGCCCTCCAGCATATAGCTGAACAGCGGTTGGACGGCCTCGCCCCCTTCGGCTTCCAGCGCATCGAGGACCGGAATCGCCTTACTCAGGCGTGCTTCGGTCAGCTCACTCAGCAGCGGTGCAAGCTCGGTCGGCAGCGGCTTCTCCGCGGCCATTGCCGGCAGCGACAGCAGCAGGCCGAGGCAGTAACAGCAGATCGCCAATAATCGTTTCACGGTAAGACTCCAGAGGATGGGAAAGGCGGCCCCGCCGTGACAGGGCCGCAAGGGAAACGCCTGATCAGTTGGCCTGGCCACCGCAGGACTGGGTTTCCACGTTGTAGTTGCCGCACTTGACCGGAGCGGTCCAGTCGGCCAACAGGTTCTTGGAGCCCGGCAGGAAGTCGGACCAGGCATCACCCGGCACTACGCCCTCGGTTTCCCAAACCACCTCGAATTGACCGTCATCCTGAATCTCGCCGATCAGCACCGGTTTGCTCAGGTGGTGGTTCTTGTTCATCACGGCAGTGCCGCCGGTCAGGTTGGGCACTTCCTGGCCGATCATCGCCTGCTCGACCGCGTCCACATCGGTCGTACCGGCTTCGGTCACTGCCTGGGCCCACATGTTGAAGCCGATATAGGTGGCTTCCATCGGGTCGTTGGTTACGCGGTTTTCATCACCGGTGAAGGCGTGCCATTTCTGGATGAATTCGCTGTTCAGGTCGGTATCCACGCTCTGGAAGTAGTTCCAGGCGGCCATGTGGCCCACCAGCGGGCCGGTGTCGATACCGGACAGTTCTTCCTCGCCCACGGAGAAGGCGACAACGGGGATATCTTCGGAGGAGACGCCCTGGTTACCCAGTTCCTTGTAGAAAGGCACGTTGGCATCGCCGTTGATGGTGGAGACCACGGCGGTTTTCTTGCCGGCGCTGCCGAATTTTTTGACGTCAGAGACGATCGACTGCCAGTCGGAATGACCGAAGGGGGTGTAGTTGATCATGATGTCCTCGGCCGCCACACCCTTGTCTTTCAGGTAGGCTTCGAGGATCTTGTTGGTGGTACGCGGATAGACGTAGTCGGTGCCGGCCAGCACCCAGCGCTCCACGCCCAGCTCGTTCATCAGGTAATCCACGGCCGGGATCGCCTGCTGGTTGGGCGCCGCACCGGTGTAGAAGACGTTCTTGGAGGACTCCTCGCCTTCATACTGAACCGGGTAGAACATCAGGCCGTTCAACTCTTCCAGCACCGGCAGCACGGACTTGCGGGACACCGAGGTCCAGCAGCCGAAGATCACGTCCACCTCTTCCTGCGTCAGCAGCTCACGGGTTTTCTCGGCAAACAGCGGCCAGTTGGAGGCCGGGTCAACCACGACCGGCTCAAGCTGCTTGCCCAGCAGGCCGCCCTTCTTGTTCTGTTCTTCGATCATCATCAACACGGTGTCTTTCAGCGTGGTCTCGCTGATAGCCATGGTGCCGGACAGAGAATGCAGCACACCTACCTTGATGGTGTCCGCGGCCAGCACGCTGAAAGACAGCGTGGATGCACCCATTGCCAGCGCTATACCGGCGGTCAGTGATTTGATCTTCATTGCAGTACCCCCTTCGGTTCCGAATCCCTTCAGTGCGGGTGGAACCCTTGTTATCGATCGGGCCTCAACGAGGCCGGGAAAAACAACTCAGTGCCCGATCGATTATTCCCAAGGGGTGCAACGGGGGGTATGCGCGTAATGACGCAGTGGGATACGTCAAATGACGTACCCCACCGAGGGAAGGCGTTATTGCAGAAGGAGTTCGACCAGCGCTCGGCGGGCCTCGGGGATCTGCTCCATAGGAGTCACCAGCCCCTGTTTCAGGGCCTGATGGGCCTGGGACTCGGGCGCGTGCCGGTTAATCAGCTCGATCGCGGTGCGCGCGATCCGCTTGGCGTTGTCCGCATTATGCATCAGGTTGGCAATGGCCAGTTCGGCCGTCACATGGTCCTCTTTGGGGTTCCAGCTATCGTAGTCCGTCACCATCGCCAAAGAGGCATAGGCCATCTGCGCTTCCCGGGCCAGACGGGCTTCCGGCATGTTCGTCATGCCAATCACACTCGCCCCCATCTGGCGATACCACTGTGACTCGGCGCGGGTGGAGAACTGCGGCCCCTCCATGCAAACGTAAGTGCCGCCGGTGTGCAGGTTGGGCGCGTTTTCCTGAGCGGCAACGGCTTCCGCCAGCAGCTTCGAGAGCGCAGCGCACACCGGGTCGGCAAGTGCCACATGGGCCACTACCCCCTCGCCAAAGAAGGTGTTCACGCGGTGCCGCGTCAGGTCGATGTACTGGTCAGGAATCAGCATGTCGCGCGGCGCCACCTCGGCCTGCAGGGAGCCAACGGCCGAAAAGGACACCAGATAACGCACTCCCATCTGTTTCAGGGCATGGATATTGGCGCGGTAGGGCACTTCCGTGGGCAGGAAGCGGTGATCGCGACCGTGCCGGGCCAAGAACACCACAGGCACACCGTCCATGTTGCCCGTGACCAGCGGGTCAGAGGGCGCACCGAAGGGGGTATCGATGCTGTGCTCCTGTACGTCGGTCAGCCCTGGCATCTGGTACAGGCCACTGCCGCCAATGATGCCGATACGTGCTTGACTCATCTGTGTCTCCCTGTCGCCTGATTGTGAGCCCTTGATACTCCACGCTTTTCAGGATCAGATCAATCCATGCGCGGCTTATGCCGGCTGATCAAAGCCTTCCACGAAGCGGCGGTCGATCCAGTCCTTGAGCCGCCAGACCCAGCGTCCTGAGAACGCCAGAGGGCCATAGCTTCCAATGGCGCTGCCCTGACCACAGGACAGCAGATAGAGCGCATAAGGGCGAGGGTTGAACGGCTTCAGCGGGCGCTGATCGAGGGCCGCCTTCAGATTATGGGCCAGAACGGGCCCGGCCCTGACCGCATGTACCCCGGAACGGCTAAGCCGGCCATCCTGCCGGCTGCACACATCGCCGGCGGCAAATACTGCGGGGTGGGACAGGCTCTGGTGACAGGGCGTCACGCTGACAAAGCCTTCCGTATCCAGCGCCAGCCCGCTGCCCTCAAGCCAGGACGCGGCTTTGGCCCCAGTTGCGGCCAGCACAAGGTCGGCTTCGATCGTTTGCCCTGCCGACGTCACCAGCCTTCCCTGCCGCACTTCGGCCCGCGCATCCACCCGCGTGATACCGGCTTGCGCCAACTGTTTGCGTACCCTGCGCCGAACGCCGGCATTGAACTCCGGCAGCACGCCCTTGTCACCCGCCACCAGCGAAACCCTGAAGTCTTTGCCGTCTGCAGGCGTGGTTTTTAGCGACTCTCGGATCGCCATGGCCAGCTCGACACCGCCCGCACCACCACCCACCACGGCAATATGTCCCCCCGGTGCCGACATCAACCGGGGTTGTACCTGTTGCCACTGCTCGCAAAAGGCCTCGATCGGTTTTACGGGCACCTGCTCACCCTCAAACGCTGTCAGTGTACCCATCCGGGTGGAGGAGCCGGTATCAATCGACAGGTAGTCATAGCCCTCCACCACGCCGCTGTGCAGCTCAACAGTGCGGTCCGAAGCCTGCAGGCGAACGGACCGATCCAGACACAGGCGACCGCCAGCAGCCGCCACCAGCGGCGCCACATTGATGCGGCACTGATCAAGCGCATACAGCCCGGCCACCCAGCCGGGGACCATGCCGGAGTAGTACTGCCAGACCGTGGGCGTAATCACCACCAGCTCGATATCCGAACGGGGCGAACGGGCCAGCTCACGCAGCACCAGCAGGTGTGCATGCCCCGCTCCCAACAGTACCAACCGCTTCATGCCATATCCCTGTCGTTGATGTTCAAGGTGAGATCCTGCAAGGCAGCTTATGCCCGATTTTGCCTCGCCGTCCAGCCTCTGCCTTGCCCTGCAAAAGACCATCCAGTCGCCAACACACTCTTTTGACACGAAAAAAACAGAAATCAGTTGTAAGGAAAGGCGCACTTGGCTTGACTAACAGACAAGCCAAACGGATTTTTTGATCGGGAGCCCAAGATGCTGTCCACCATAGAACTGCTTGAAGTCACCGACTTTCCCAGCCTTCAGCGTGCGCAAACGCAAACCTTACAGGTCAACCTGGGCTATCGCTGTAACCAGACCTGCGTGCATTGTCACGTGAACGCCGGCCCCAACCGCACCGAAATGATGGACGACGCCCTGATCGACCTGATCCCGCAGGTGCTGAAAGCGCGCGATATCGGCACGCTGGACCTGACCGGCGGCGCGCCGGAACTTCATCCCCGTTTCCGAGATCTGGTCAGGGAGGCACGGGCACTGGGGGTCAACGTGATTGACCGCTGTAACCTGACCATTCTGTTCGAGGATGATCAGGAGGGGCTGGCCGAATTTCTGGCCGAACAGCAGGTTGAAGTGGTCGCTTCCCTGCCCTGCTATTCGGTTGAGAACGTCGACAAGCAGCGCGGCAAGGGCGTCTTTGACCTCAGCATTGCGGGGCTGCAGAAACTGAACGCACTGGGCTATGGCCAGCCCGATTCAAACCTCACCCTGAACCTGGTCTACAACCCGCAAGGGCCGTCCCTGCCGCCGCCACAGCAGGCGCTGGAAGCGGATTACCGGCGTGAGCTGGAAGAGCATTTCGGGATTCAGTTCAGCCAGCTGTTCACCATCACCAACATGCCGATCAAGCGCTTCGGCTCCATGCTGGTGTCCAAGGGACAGTTCGCGCCCTACATGCAACTTCTGAAGGACAACTTCAGCGAGGCCAATCTGGATAACCTGATGTGCCGCTCCACCATCAGCGTGGACTGGCAGGGTCGCCTGTATGACTGCGACTTCAACCAGCAGCTCGAGCTGGCCGTTCCGGGCCAGACCCGCACATTGAAAGACCTGCTGGAAGCCGATCTGGATGGCCACTCGATCTGCACCGCCGACCACTGTTACGGCTGCACGGCGGGACAGGGCAGCAGTTGTGGCGGCGCACTGGGCGACTCAGCATGAAAAAGCTGTTCATACTGGCGGCCATTGCGGCCATCGCCACCGCCTTCTTCATGCTGGACCTGCACCAGTGGCTGACTCTGGAGGGCCTCAAGTCCGGTCTGGGCCGGTTTGAGAGCTGGCGCAGCGAAGCACCTCTGCTGACGGCAGGCGGGTTCTTCCTGCTCTACGTCATCGTCACCTCGCTCTCCCTGCCGGGAGCAGCCGTGATGACGCTGGCGGGTGGGGCGCTGTTCGGGCTTGGGCAGGGTCTGCTGCTGGTCTCCTTTGCCTCCACCATCGGTGCGACGCTGGCCTTTTTGGTTTCCCGTTACCTGCTGCAAAGCTGGGTGCAATCCCGGTTTGGCAACCGGTTAAGTGCCATCAACCGCGGCATCGAGCGTGACGGTGCCTTTTATCTGTTTACCCTTCGCCTGGTGCCCGCGTTCCCCTTCTTCCTGATCAACCTGCTGATGGGGCTGACGCCGATCAAGGCCTGGACCTTCTACTGGGTGAGTCAGATCGGCATGCTGGCCGGCACGCTGGTGTACGTGAATGCCGGTACCCAGATCGCGCAACTGGAAAGCCTGTCCGGCATTCTGTCACCGGACCTGCTGATCTCCTTCGCGCTGCTGGGCCTGTTCCCGCTGTTGGCCAAGAAACTGATCGGCTGGATTCAGCGTCGCCGGGTGTATGGCCGCTGGCAGAAACCGGCCCGGTTTGACCGCAACCTGATCGTGATCGGCGCCGGTGCCGGCGGGCTGGTATCCGCCTATATTGGCGCGGCCGTCAAAGCGAAAGTGACCCTGATCGAAGCGCACAAGATGGGCGGCGACTGCCTGAATTATGGCTGCGTGCCCAGCAAGGCATTAATCAAAAGCGCCCGGGTAGCCCACCAGATGCGGCAGGCGGAGCGGTATGGGCTGGAGGCGTCTTCTCCCCGGTTCTCCTTCCGTGCCGTTATGGCCCGCATCCATGCGGTCATTCGTCAGGTGGAGCCCCATGACAGCGTCGAACGCTACACCAACCTGGGCGTTGAAGTACTGCAGGGCCATGCACAACTGATTGACCCCTGGACCGTGGAGATCCGCCTGCACGAAGGCGAGACCCTGCGCCTGACAGCCCGCAGCATCATTCTGGCAACAGGTGCCAGCCCGGCCGTGCCGCCCCTGCCCGGACTGGACGACACCGGCTACGTCACCAGCGATACGCTCTGGGACCGGTTTGCCGAGCGGGATACGCCCCCCGAGCGTCTGGTGGTGCTGGGCGGCGGCCCCATCGGCTGCGAGCTGTCACAAAGCTTTGCGCGACTGGGTTCAAAAGTGACGCAGGTCGAGCGCGGACAGCGCCTGATGGCACGGGAAGATCCCGAGGTTGCCGAGCTGGTGCAGACATCGCTGCAGGATGATGGCGTGCAGGTCCTGACGGAGCATGGTGCGCTGCGTACGGAGCGGCGCGACGGATGCAACTACCTGATCTGTGATCATCAGGGCCAGGAAGTGGTGCTGCCGTTCGATGAACTGCTGATCGCGGTGGGCCGACAGCCGCGCCTGACCGGCTACGGGCTGGAAACGCTCGGCATCGAAACGCAGCGCACCCTGACCACCAATGCCTATCTGGAAACCCTCTACCCCAACATCTACGCGGTCGGGGATGTGGCCGGCCCCTATCAGTTCACCCATACCGCTGCCCATCAGGCCTGGTACGCCGCCGTCAACGCGCTCTTTGGCCAGTTCAAGCGTTTCCGTGCCGATTACCGCGTGATCCCCTGGACCACCTTCACCGACCCGGAAGTGGCCCGCGTCGGACTCAGCGAGCAGGAAGCGATCGAGCGCGGCATCCCGCACGAAGTCACCCGATACGGGCTGGACGATCTGGACCGCGCCATTGCGGAAAGCGAGCGCAAGGGCTTCGTCAAAGTCCTGACCGAGCCGGGCAAGGACCGCATTCTGGGGGCCTGCATTGTCGGTGAGCATGCCGGCGAGCTGCTGGCGGAGTTCGTCCTCGCCATGAAGCACGGGCTGGGGCTTAACAAGGTACTGGGCACCATTCACACCTACCCGACCTGGGCCGAAGCCAACAAGTATGCGGCGGGTGAATGGAAAAAGGCCCACGCCCCGGACGCGGCCCTGAAGTGGCTGGAACGCTATCACGCATGGAGGCGGGGCTAGCATGAGCAACACGGGCTTCGATTGGGCCATTGTGGTGCCGGTGTTGAACGAGATCGACACCCTGCCCGACCTGCTCGACCACCTGCAGATCTGGCAGCAGCGCGGTGCAGAGGTACTGCTGGTGGATGGCGGCAGCCGGGATGGAACGGCAACGGCCGCCCATGAGCGCGGCTTTCGGGTGATCTCCGCCCCGCCGGGGCGCGCCAGCCAGATGAACGCCGGTGCCCATCACACCCGGGCCGCCCATCTGGTGTTTCTGCATGCGGATACCCGCCTGCCCGGGCACGCGGACCAGCGGATTCAGTCCGCGATCGCCCGCTCCGCCCTAGCCTGGGGGCGCTTCGATGTGCGCATTGAAGGCCAGTCTCGCCTGCTGCCGGTCGTCGCCTTCCTGATGAACCTGCGCTCCCGCCTGAGCGGCATTGCCACGGGAGATCAGGCGCTGTTCATCACGCGGGCGCTGTTCGAGCAGGTGGGCGGTTTTCCCGCTCAGCCACTGATGGAGGATATTGAAATCAGCAAGCGCCTGAAACACATCAGCGCCCCTGTCTGCCTACGCGCCAGGGTACGCACCTCCGGTCGACGCTGGGACCAGCGCGGCAGTTGGCGCACCATTGTGCTGATGTGGCAACTGCGCTGGGCCTACTGGCGCGGAACCCCTGCCCAGCAGCTGGCGGAGCGTTACCGATGAATACCACGCGGATTATTGTGATCGCCAAGGAACCCATTCCCGGCTTTGCCAAGACACGCCTGATACCGGCACTGGGCGAGGATGCGACGGCAGCGCTGGCCGACCGCCTGTTACAGCATGCCCTGAGCCAGGCACTGGCCGCGGATCTGGGTCCGGTCGAGCTCTGTGTTGCCCCTCACCGGGACGCGACCTACTGGAAAAAGCACCTGCAGAACGGCAACGTGACGCTGACCCAGCAAGCGGAGGGCGATCTGGGCGTGCGCATGATGCTCGCCGCCGAACAGGGCCTTCAACACGGCTGCCCTGTCATGCTGATCGGTACCGATTGTCCGGGGCTGAACGCCCGGCGACTGCGCGCCCTTGCCGAGGCGCTGTCGCGGCACGATGCCTGCCTCGGCCCGGTCAGCGACGGAGGCTACGCCCTGCTGGGGCTGCATCAAGCGCACCCTCTGCTGTTTACCGATATGCCCTGGAGCACGCCGGACGTGGCCCGCCTGACGCGGGAGCGGCTGCAGCAACTGGGCTGGCGCTGGGCCGAGTGCGAAACGCTTTGGGATGTGGATGAACCCGACGACCTCATCAGGCTCAAGGCTGACTATCCAGAATTGGCAGAGTACCCGGAACTGGCAGGAGAGCCGTCATGAAGCAGATCGGATGGGCCGCAGCACTGCTGATCGCCCCTGTGTGCAGCGCTGCTGAGGGTGTGATTGAGGTGGGCAATTTCAGACAGTACAGCCAGATGCCCGAACCTCCCTGGCAACTGGTTCGCTTTGATGACGACATTCCGCCCACCCGATACGCACTGCAACAGTATGAGGGCGTGCACGCCGTCGAGGCCCGGGCCGAAGCCAGCATGGCCCTGCTGGCCCGACCGCTGGCGATCAACCTGCAGCAGACGCCGGTCCTGTGCTGGCGCTGGTGGGTAGACGCCCCCATCGAACAGGCCGATATGACCCGCAAATCCGGCGATGACTATGCCGCCCGTGTGTACGTCACCTTTGATCTGCCGGACAGCGCCCTGAGTCTGGGCACCCGCATCAAGCTGGGGCTGGCACGTGCCGTGCACAGCGATGACCTGCCCGCCGCCGCCATCAACTATGTATGGGACAACCGCCACCCCGTTGGCACCACTCAGCCCAACGCCTACACCGACCGTGCCCAGATGCTGGTGCTGCAGAGTGGAACCGACAACAGCGGACGCTGGATTGAACAGCGGCGCAACCTGCTGACTGACCTGCAGCAGCTATTCGAGGCCGATACCGGCGTAACGCGGCAACTGGCTGTCGCCTCGGACACGGACAACACCGGCGCCACTGCCCGCGCCCGTTTTGCGGACCTTCACCTGGTCCCCGCCGACCAGCCCTGCCAATTCCCGCCTCAGAGCTGACCCCGGTCACTTGGCCGCTTACCAGAGGTCGCCATACCGCTCGCGGTGACAGAGGTACAGCCGCAACTCAAACTCGAGCTGATGGTAATCCGGCTCCATGTAGCAGCAGAGCTTGTAGAACGCCTTGCCGTGCTCCTTCTCGCGCAGGTGCGCCAGCTCATGTACCAGAATCATGCGCAGAAACGGCTCCGGCACCTTGCGGAACAGGGACGAAATTCGAATCTCGTTCTTCGACTTCAGCTTCTTGCCCTGCACCCGCGAGGCATAGGTGTGCAGGCCCAGCGCATTGTTGATGATGTGAATCCTGTCGTCGTACACCACCTTGCTGATCGGCGAAGAACTGCGCATGTACTGGTTCTTGATGCCTTGTGCGAAGTCATACAGCGCTTTCTCGGACGCCAGCCCATGGGCCTGCGGATACTTCTGCAACAGCCAGTCGCCGGAACGCTGATTGTCCAGCAACGTCTGCGCCTGCTGCTGAACGTCCGGGCTGTAGCCGCTGAGATACTTGGATGCCCTGGGTTTGCTCATTGGTTGGATCAGCCCGCGCCCAACTTGTCGGTCACACTCTGCACCTTGTCCTGCATGCTCTGCTCACGATCCGTGCGCGTCCCCAGCCGCATGGACGAACTGATACGCGGCGCCCCCATCTCATGGAGAACCTCGTGACAGCGCTTCACCGCCGCCATCACCTCATCCCAGTCGCCCTCGATATTGGTGCCATAGGCATGCAACTGATGCTCAAGCCCCGCCTCCTCCAGCACCCGCTGACAGGCCGTAACATACTCGGACACGGAAACGCCCACACCCAGCGGGATGACACAAAGATCAATCATGACTTTCATAAGCGCTCCTGTTGGCAAGGGTTATTGAGAGACATTTTACCTGCGTACCCGGCAAACGGGAAAAGGGGGAAGTTGAAGGCCTGTTAAGTGTCCGAACAGAGGGGCTGCTTTGCGCACGAGGTTGACGTTAACGCCGAAGCGCAGCAATGACTTTGACGTAGTGAAGCGGAGGCAAAGACATCCGGGTGACGCGCCTGGTTAGCTGTTCCCAAGCATGAAGGCACGAAGCTGCTGCTCCTCTCGCATGACATAAAGGATGAAGACCCGCTCCTGATCTTCACGATAAAAAATGCGACAGGGTGGAACCACTACCTCCCTGTAGACCGAATTGGGGAGCTCTGGAGGAATCCGCCCTGATTGGGGAAAATCTTCCAAGCGCTCGGTCTTATCGAAAACTTCCTGAACCAGATGTTTTGCGGCAGCAGGGTTATCCAGAGCAATGTACTCAGCGATGGCATCCAGCTCTTGCAGGGCGGGCTCCGTCCATATTACTTCAGCCATTTACCCATTTTCTCCCTGGCCTCACCTTGGCTGTACGTTCGTCCCTCAAGTACAGCAAGCTCTCCCCGCGAAAGCCCCTCAAGCAGCGCAAGTCGACGCTGCATAAACTCGTAATGCTGCACATCGACCAGGTATGCGGATGGCTGACCATGTTCCGTGATCAGTACCGGCTCTTTAGACACATGAAGATCTGCCAGAATCTTTGTGGCTTGGCGCTTGAGGTTCGTAACAAGCTCAACTTTCATGTGCTTCACCCTGAATCAGACCAATAGTGACACTATAGTATCACTTATCGGGTAGAGCAATCACAGCTAACCCTTGCAGCATGCGCGCCTACGGAATGGAGCCGTAGGCGCAATGTAGTGGGCATAATCTTCACCCACTTGTTAATTGGATACCTCAATGTACCACTTGGGCTTGATGCGACCGAAATCACGGCGAACATTTGATTTCAGTGCCATTTTTGAGTCGAGCACCTTTGCCTCGCCATTTTCTCGGACGAACAGAACCCAATGCCAAAATGGCTTGCCCTGCTCTATTCGCCATTTAATTGCCAGAAGGGCCTTGTCTGGCAACTGCTCCCAAGACTCGAATGGTGTTTCTTTGGGAGAGACAGAAATACCGAAATCTCGCAAAAGCGTTCGGACGTACTCGGTGTCGGACCAGAGCGATGTGTCTGACGCATAAATGCCCAGAACATTGGCTCTCTTTTTCGCCTCAGCATAGCTGAGACCCGCCAGTGCAGCAGATGCCGCGATGCCACAACCGGTCACTTCTTCCTGAACGACGACTTCCATACCTTTACCAATTAACGCAAGAGCGCAACGGCGCACTTTAATGCGTCCGAGTGACGCGGATTGTTAAACTACGGAATCCGAAGTTCTAGGCGTAAATTCTATATCCAGTATTTCTTTTAGATACCATTTCAAACAAAAAACCTCAATTTTATGAGCTTTTTTGGGATTATCTAAAAAGTACTTAGTATAAGACTCGTTCGAATCAGGGGCTATTATTTGCATTTTCCGCTCTTCCCCGTTTACGTCCTTCAGGACATCATCGTGCTTTATATCCGATTCCCAGCAAACAATGCTGTGTAGATTTTCAAAGGAATGATTGAAGTTTCCCGTCAACGTTCTTTTAAATTCTACATAGAATAGGCGAGCACTAGATATAGGCGTTTTTTTATCCCCCTTGGCAATAACATCGATCCCCTCATGCGTGTCGTAATCAACAACATGAAATGGAAAGAGGCCTGGCCTCTTTTGTTCGAGTAATATAAATATTGAGAATACTCCACTTTCTCGTTCAGGCTCCACAAGCGTAAGCCCTTCATAAACAGCAACGTTTGACCGATTAACCTTCTTAATACGCCATTCAAAGTTCTTCTTTTCTTTTTCAGTTGTTTGGTATGCCTGAGCCTCATCTTCAAGCCATTCCAATGAAGTCCACTCATCACTCTTTATAATTTCCTCATATATTTTCTTTACCTCCTGCTGGAGGTCCTGAAGAACTTCCGAAGGAGTATTATCTATAGATCCTCTGTTAGCTGTGAGCCGAAGAGCCTGACAATTGATAAAGGCATGGAATTTTGTATACTCAGAACCCTTAAAGGTGATCCATTCATTCTTTCTCTGGATTGGTATAAAATCTTTGCAAACCCACAACCCATATCGCTCTTGGATAGTATAGGCACCAGTTGGTGCTGAATATCCTGGCCTTCTTAGCATCGCATTATAAGAATACTTTCTATACTTTCCTTCCACACAAAAAATAGCGTTGAATCGGATCTCAGGATAGTTTTTAAGGCTTCCAGTTCTAACTATCCTCTTGGAGTAATGATCAGGGGCTTTTACCAAATGCTCTTCGAACAGCTTATTTATATCTTTGCTATCCTCTGGGAAGTAATGGCCTTGCTGGATTGTTTCAAATTCTTCCTCACCCAACCCCTTCAGCTCGAGGGTTACAGGCGTCTTGAAATCAAAGAACTGATTCTCTACCGATCCATGCTTTGTAAACCAAGAAATATAGTCCTTCAAAATATCGTGAGTAAACTTATCTCGTCGATTGTTGTTGTAACCCCAAACTACTATTTTCGTTCCTTTCTTAACTCCCTCTTTACTAACCACGTGAGCAACTGGTATCTCTCGATCGAAAAGTTTCCGAAATGGAGAATCCATAGTGGCGTGCAAGCCATTGCTCCCATCTGATGTTTCAACCTCAATCTTTTCGCTATTGAAATAGACTTTAGTTCCATGGCCTTTCTCGCCAATTGATTCGATATCATCCCTTCGGGTAGAGTTTCCCAAGTCGAAAAAATTCTGCAATTGCTCAGAAGTCATTCCGGCGCCGTTATCAGAAATCTCGATTTTCAAAACGGATTCGCCGTATTTTTTTACGACGTCAAAGCAAATTTTAATTTTTGAAGCTTTGGCGTCATAAGAATTACTAATCGCCTCTCTCACCAAATCCAAAGGATTAGAAAAATCATTGGCAATTTCAATAAACTCTTGAGTTTCATCAACAGCAGGTCTTATTTCGAACGAATTCATCTCATCTCTCGATTGGTTGTATTTTTGTTTAACGCCGCCAGCATGCGCGGCTACGAAATGAAGGCGAAGCCGCAATGTAGTAGGCGTCGCCATGGCTGGCCTTGTATGGATAATTCCGTGTGTTTTCCGGGTAAATTGGGACCCACCCTCAACGGCCATTGAGGGCCTTCATGCAGCA
>NZ_JACVEW010000013.1 GCF_017776525.1 Marinobacterium alkalitolerans | reverse complement strand
GGTGGACGATGGGGCTCGAACCCACGACCACCGGAATCACAATCCGGGGCTCTACCAACTGAGCTACGCCCACCACATAGTGTAAATGGTGCGGAAGGAGAGACTCGAACTCTCACACCTTGCGGCACTGGAACCTAAATCCAGCGTGTCTACCAATTCCACCACTTCCGCATCAGCAAAAGCTGATGAAATTTGAGGTAATGGGGTGGACGATGGGGCTCGAACCCACGACCACCGGAATCACAATCCGGGGCTCTACCAACTGAGCTACGCCCACCACAACCTCTTTCTTGCAACTCTACCGGCTAGACGACCTGGCACGCCCGGCAGGACTCGAACCTGCAACCTACGGCTTAGAAGGCCGTTGCTCTATCCGGTTGAGCTACGAGCGCTTAAACACGCCGCCTCGTCATGAGTGCTACCCCGTGTCGAGGAGGTGCGTATATTAAGTACACCAAACCCGGTCGTCAACACCCAAATTGATTTTTTTGTGCAGAAACAATGCCCTGTATACAAACGCATCAACAAAAAAGTGCATTGGCCCTGGCGGCCAAAGATGCGAAAATTACGCCACCCTTTTTCCCGCTATATCAAAGGAACAGATCTCACTCATGAGCGCACAGATCATAGATGGCAAAAAAATTGCTGCCGAGGTTCGTCAGCAGGTTAAAGCCGGTATCGACACACGCCTGTCGGCCGGCAAGCGAGCGCCTTGTCTGGCCGTGGTAC
Source organism: Marinobacterium alkalitolerans (assembly GCF_017776525.1). Lineage (GTDB taxonomy): Bacteria > Pseudomonadota > Gammaproteobacteria > Pseudomonadales > Balneatricaceae > Marinobacterium > Marinobacterium alkalitolerans. The sequence continues at coordinate 100,566 of NZ_JACVEW010000013.1, read as the reverse complement.
TGGTCGGCAGTGACCCCGCTTCTCAAGTGTACGTCCGCAACAAGAAAAATGCCTGCTCGGAAGTCGGCATTGAATCCAAAGCCTATGATCTGCCCGCCGAAACAACCCGTGAAGCCCTGCTCGACCTGATCAACACCCTGAATGCCGACGACACTGTCGATGGCATTCTGGTTCAGCTGCCCTTGCCGGCCCACCTGGATGCCACTGAAGTACTGGAACAGATCCGCCCCGACAAGGACGTGGACGGCTTCCATGCCTTTAACCTGGGACGACTGGCTCAGCGCATCCCGGCCCTGCGCCCCTGCACCCCCAAAGGTGTAATGACGCTGCTCAAGTCCACCGGTGTTGATCTGCATGGTCAGGAAGCCGTTGTGGTCGGCGCGTCCAACATTGTCGGGCGACCGATGACACTGGAGCTGCTGCTGGCTGGCTGTACCACCACGACCACACACCGTTTTACCCGCGATCTGGAGTTCCACGTGCGTCGTGCCGATATTGTGGTGGTTGGCGTCGGTATCCCGGGACTGGTCAAGGGTGAATGGATCAAACCGGGCGCCATTGTGATTGATGTCGGTATCAACCGACTGGATGACGGCCGACTGGTCGGTGACGTGGAATATGACATCGCGGCGGAGCGTGCTGGCTGGATCACACCAGTCCCGGGCGGCGTTGGCCCGATGACTGTTGCTACACTGATGGAAAACACCTTGGAGGCGGCCAACACACTGGCGCCCTGAGTAGGAATCAGGCTGTCCTTGCGGGCAGCCTTCCCTGTCTTGAAGCAGGAGGAGCCCCGGGCTCATGGAGAAAACTTGCAGGATGCACCCACCCCGTTCACGCACGGACACCCAAAGGGTACGAAAACTGAGCCCGGTACTGGCGCTGGTAACCTGCCTGGTCGGTATCACCATCAGCACTGTGCTTGCAGTCAAAGACGCAGACAACCTGCGATCAACCCTTGAGTCACGCTTCAATAACAATGTCCAACAGACCACGCACTTTCTGCAGCAGAAAGTCGAGCGCTATGAACTGCTGCTCAAGGCTGGCCGCGGTCTGGTTCTGAATAACTGGCAACAGCCACCTGAAACGCTGGAGTCACACTGGCACGCCATGTTTGACTCATTTGATCTGGACCTTGCCAGTCTGGGGGTGGTCGGGCTGTCATTTACCGCCTATTTACCGGCCGACGCACGCCCGGCCTTTGTTGAAGGCTACGCGAACACCCATCACGACTTTGAGATTTACCCGCCCCCGCCTCCCAGCGAAGACAGCTTTGTCATTCTGCAGCTCACACCGCGCAGTATTGAGCGCCGCATGCGGGGGTATGACATAGCAAGCGGTCCTGCCCGTCGTGAAGCAGCCCTTCAGGCCAAGGCATCCGGACAGGCTACCGTCACTACGCCGCTTTCACTTTTGCCAACCGAAATCAGCTCACTGGACTACCTGATGCTGCTGCCGGTGCAAACGAAGGACGGCACGGATCAATCCTTTTTGGGGTGGACCTCCATAGGGTTCAGCATGAGCACCCTGCTGAACTCCAGCCTTGAAGAGCTGGGGCACCCGCTGCGAATACAGCTTTTCGATACCCGCCAGGATGAAGCCCGGCCGGCTTTCGACAGCCACCGTGAGATGGCAGAAGGCAAAGGGCCGAGTCAGTCCAGCACCATTCATCTTGGCATGCAGCAGGTCCGACTGGAGTTCCAGTCACTGGACAGCGAGCTGAACCAGCTTTACAACCGCCCTTTCAACCCCGGCACCCTGGTGGCAGGACTGTCACTGACCCTGCTGGTCACGCTGGCAATGCTGTCATTCATCATTACACGTCTGCGAACAGACCTGTTCAACCGCCAGCTCTCTGCCCGTGCCAACGAGGTATCGGAACGCTACCGCAACCTGTTTGAACAGAGCCCCGAAGCGATCGTCGTGCACGTAGAGGGCCGTGTCGAGCTGGCCAACCCTCATGCGGCAGAGCTGTTTGGCTGCGATACTCCCGAAGCACTGATTGGTTGTCATATTCGTGATCTGGTACATCCCGACAGCATGGGCATTGTCGAGACTCGACAGGCGGCCCTCAAGCGCGGCGAATCACTCATGCCGGCGGAACAGAAACTGATTCGCCTGGATGGCACTCTGTTTGAGGTGGAAGCCACCAGCCGCCTGATTCAGTTCAATCACCGCACCGGTACTCAGGTCGTGTTCCGGGACATTACGGCCGAGAAACAGGCACGCCGAGAAGCCAGAATCGCACACGCGCTGGTCAAACAGAATTCGGAAGCGATCATGGTGACGGATGCTGAAGGGAATATCGAAATGGTCAACGAGGCGTTTGAAACGCTGACCGGATATGGCCGGAACCAGATCATTGGCAGCAACGCATCGCTGATGAACTCGGGACAGCATGGCCGAGCCTTTTTCTTTGAGCTCTGGCGCGCTCTGAAACAGAAAGGAGAGTGGTCGGGCGATATCGTCAACCGCAAGCGCTCGGGTAAGCTCTTTGTGCAAGCCACACAAATCACGGCCGTGCAGGATGAGAGTGAGCATACGTCACATTTTGTCTGCCGACTCAGGGACGTGACGGATGCGCGTCAGCAGCAAGGTCGTCTGCAGCTCAGAGCCTTTCAGGCCGCCATGGCAACGCCCGAGGAAACCCGATAAAAAAGGCGCCCCGAGAGGCGCCCTTTTCAGTATCAGGACTGCTCGCGATACCAGCTTGTGCCTTCGCGGCTGTCCTTGAGCACGATACCCTGCGCCAGCAACTCGTCGCGAATACGATCCGCCTCGGCAAAGTCACGATCCTTGCGCGCCTGGTTGCGCTGCTCAATCAACGCTTCAATGGCATCGGCACCCAGACCATCCTCACCTGCATCCCCTTTCAGGAACGCATCCGGGTCCTGCTGCAGCAGACCGATCATACCCGCCAAACGCTTGAGCTCCGCTGCCAGCGGTTTAGTCTGCTCACTTTGCTCACGGGCAGCTTTGTTGACCTCTGTGACGAGATCAAACAGAACGGCGAGTGCGCGCGGAGTATTGAAGTCGTCATCCATGGCCTCATTAAACCGGCTTTCCCAGGCATCATTGGCAACAGGTTCAACCCCTTCTAGGCTGCCGGCGGCCTGGAGTGCCTGGTAGAAACGCTCCAGCGCACTGCGCGCTTCCTTCAGGCCATCTTCCGAATAGTCGATGTAGCTGCGGTAATGCACACTGGAGAGGAAGTAGCGCACGACTTCTGCATCATAGTGCTTCAGCACTTCGCGGATGGTGAAAAAGTTGCCCAATGACTTGGACATTTTTTCAGCCCCCATGCGGACCGGACCAGCATGCATCCAGTAGTTGACATAGGTGCAGCCGTTCGCCGCTTCGGACTGGGCGATTTCGTTCTCATGATGCGGGAATGGCAGGTCTGGGCCACCACCGTGAATATCAAAGGTTGCGCCCAGGCAGCATTTGGACATGGCCGAGCACTCAATGTGCCAGCCCGGACGCCCCTTGCCCCAGGGCGAATCCCAGCTGACTTCTCCCGGCTTGGCAGCCTTCCAGAGCACGAAGTCGAGCGGGCTTTCCTTCGCATCGTCCACTTCGACGCGAGCACCCGAGCGCAGCTCTTCTACCACCTTGTTGGTCAAACGACCATACGGCTCGAAACGCTCTACGCGGTAGTACACATCACCGTTGCTGGCCGCATAGGCGTAGCCCTTGTCGATCAGCGTCTGGACCATGGCCAGAATATCGTCGATATGCGCCGTGGCCCGAGGCTCCTGATCCGGGCGCTTTACGAAGAGCCTGTCCTCGTCCTCATGCATGGCCGCAATCATGCGCTCGGTCAGCGCATCAACCGGTTCGCTGTTTTCAGCCGCACGCCGGATGATCTTGTCATCCACATCGGTAATGTTGCGCACATACTCAACGTCCCAGCCCCGAGCCCTCAGGTAACGCGTAATGACATCGAATGCCACCATTACCCGCGCATGCCCGATATGGCAGTAGTCATACACCGTCACACCACACACGTACATGCGGATCTTGCCAGGCTCAATCGGAGTGAAGACGGTTTTGCTGTTGGTCAGAGTATTGTAAATATGAAGCATTGGTGTCCGCCGGACTTGAAAAAATGAACGCCGCCCTCCGCAAGGGCAGCGGGTTAATGATGGTTACTCATGCGTATGCGCCCCAGCCAGGCCTGTCCCAGCATGCTGGACTCACGCGTCAGCCAAAGATCGCCCTGATGCCAGCCTATCGCCTCCCACTGCCCTGCTGGTGACAGCGAGTGGTACTGCGCCCCGGACCAGACCGGCTCATCCTCGACAACCGGCACCAGCCACAGAAAAGGCTTGGGCAGCAAGCGGCTCTTGGTGTAGCCCAGCAGCGCGAGCCTTGACGACTCAGGGTCATAATCGACTGCCGTGACTAGGCCTGCTACCGGAAAGGTCGCAACCGGTTGCAACGACTGCTGACCCGCCTTGCCGGTATCAAGGCGATACAGGCGCGTTTTCTGGTTCGACCAGTTCTTGGTGAACACCCAGAGGTCACGCCCAACCACCGTTGCAGCCTCACAATCATTATCATGGGCATAAGCCGCGTGAGCCGGCTCGGCATCCGCAAAACGGAACTCGAGCAGTTCAGAGCGTGCCTTGGCACCCTTCAAAGCCTGCCAGGACACATGATAGGCCTGCATCCACTCGCGCTGTCCCAGGTTGTTGCCACAATCCAGCACATACACGCCCTGTTCGGATGCCGCCAACTCCTCCCAGTCGAGGTTGATGCTGTCCAGCAGCCGAACTCGCCGCTCAACCTCTCCCGTGCGTGCAGAGAGGCGATAGAGCACGGGGCCATCGCCGCTGTCATTGTGGGTCCAGAGGGACGCGCCCCGCCAGGCAATTCCAGAGGTCTCGCTGACCTCTTCCGGCAGCAGTGCGACCTGCTCCACCTCCAGATGAGTACCCGCGGGCATCTGCGCCACACTGGCACAGCCGGACAGCATACCTGACAAAAGCGGCAGCCAGAACGCGGCCCTCAGAGCCCTCACCACACGCATGGCAAATTACTTACCTTTGATCTTCGCCCAGGAGTCACGCAGGGTTACGGTACGGTTAAACACCAGCTGCGACTCGGTGGAGTCGGGATCAACGCAGAAATAGCCGGTACGCTCGAACTGGAAGCGACTTTCAGCGACAGCATGTTTCAGCCCGATTTCGACACGCGCATTCGGCATCACCTTGAGTGATTCCGGGTTGATAAAGGCATGAAAGTCACGCTCCTTGTCCGCATCCGGATTCGGCTCGGTGAACAGACGATCATAAAGGCGTACTTCACAGGCCACCGAGTTGTCTGCCGACACCCAGTGAATAACACCGTTGGGCTTGTAGTCGGTCGGGTTCTGCCCCTTGGTATCCGCATCGTAGCTGCAGACCAGTTCAACCACTTCGCCCTGCTCGTTCTTGATCACCTCATCGCAGCGCACCACGTAGGCTCCACGCAGGCGAACAGCATCACCCGGCGCCATGCGCTTCCATTTGCGCGGTTTTTCTTCGGCAAAATCTTCACGCTCGATCAGCAGGTTGCGGGTAAAGGGCACCTTACGGATACCCATGGACTCATCCTTGGGGTGAGCCGGCAGTTCAAACCACTCTTCTTCCCCTTCCGGGTAATTGGAGATGGTGACCTTGATCGGATCCACGACACACATGGCGCGTGGCGCATTGGCATCCAGGTCTTCACGAATGGCGGCTTCCAGCATGCCCACATCGACCACACCGTTGGAGCGGGTTACGCCGATCATGTCACAGAAGTTGCGAATGGAGGCCGGGGTAAAACCGCGACGGCGCATACCCGAGATTGTCGGCATGCGCGGATCGTTCCAGCCATCAACATGGCCTTCGTCGACCAGCAGCTTCAGCTTGCGCTTGCTGGTAACCGTGTAGTTCAGGTTCAGACGTGCGAATTCGTACTGACGAGGCTTGGCCGGAACCGGCAGGTTTTCGACAAACCACTCGTACAGCGGACGGTGGTCTTCAAATTCCAGCGTACAGATCGAGTGAGTCACGCCCTCGATGGCGTCCGACTGACCATGAGTAAAGTCGTAGGACGGGTAGATGCACCATTTGTCACCGGTCTGGTGATGGTGTGCATGGCGAATGCGGTAGATGACCGGGTCGCGCAGGTTGATGTTGGGTGCCGCCATATCGATTTTGGCACGCAGAACACACTCACCCTCTTCGAAATCGCCATTACGCATTTTTTCAAACAGGCTGAGGTTTTCTTCAACGCTGCGGTCGCGGTAAGGGCTGTTCTTGCCGGGCTCTTTCAGAGTACCCCGGAACTCACGCATCTCGTGGGCACTCAGGCTGTCTACATACGCCTTGCCCTGCTTGATCAGGTAAACGGCCCAATCATACAACTGATCAAAATATTCGGAGCTGTAACGGATATCACCCGCCCAGTCATACCCCAGCCAGCGAACGTCTTCGATAATGGAATCGATATATTCCTGGTTTTCCTTCTCCGGGTTGGTGTCATCAAACCGCAGATTACACTCCCCACCAAACCGCAAAGCCGTACCAAAATTCAGACAGATCGACTTGGCATGACCAATGTGCAGATAGCCATTGGGCTCAGGCGGAAAACGGGTTACAACCTTTCCGTCGTTCAGGCCTTGGGCAAGATCATCTTCAATAATCTGGTGGATAAAGTTGTTCGGCTTGTTGCTGTCGTGTGTGGTCATATCCATTTCTTGTCGAAGCTGATTATGGCCGGCCGGAGGGCCGGAGCGGGTCGCGGCATTATAACCGCAGATACAGGGTTCACGCACGTGGATACGCAGTAAAGCGTGATCAGAGGATGCAGCCGCATAATACTTGAGTATAATGGCCCCACTCATAAGAAACACAGGGAACTGGACATGATCATCCTGCAAACAAACCTCGGCACCATCTCCTTGGAACTGGACCACGAAAAAGCACCCAACACGGCTGCCAACTTTGAGCAGTATGTCCGTGACGGCTTTTATGACGGTGTCATTTTCCACCGGGTGATTGACGGTTTCATGATTCAGGGCGGCGGCTTTGAACCGGGCATGATCCCAAAGGAAACTCGTGAGCCTATCCAGAATGAGGCTGACAACGGCCTGTCCAACAAGGCTGGCACTATCGCCATGGCACGCACCATGGACCCTCATTCTGCGTCTGCGCAGTTTTTCATCAACGTTTCGGACAACACCTTCCTGGACCACACCGCCAAAACCACTGAAGGCTGGGGTTATGCGGTATTCGGCAAGGTTGTTGACGGCATGGACGTGGTGAACAAGATCAAGAAGGCCAGCACCACCATGCGCGCCGGCCACCAGGATGTCCCGGCCGAGGATATCGTTATCGAGTCCGCCAAGGTTGCTGATGGTGAAGGCGAGGCGTAATGCTGCGTTACTTCGTTGCAGACCTGCACCTTGACGACAAACGCCCGGATATTATCCGGGCGTTTGTGCATTTCCTGCAGGAAAAAGCGGCCACGGCAGACGAGCTCTACCTGCTGGGCGACATTTTCGAAGCCTGGATCGGCGATGATGCTCCGCCCCCATCACTGCAAAGCGTCTATGACACACTGCACCAGCTTTCCTCGGCGAGTGTTCGGCTGTTTTTTCAGCACGGCAATCGTGATTTTCTGGTCGGCGAGGCGTTTATGCATCAGATCGGAGCTGAGCTGCTGCCGGAGGTCCATGCTCTGGAAACGCCACACGGGACCACGCTGCTGCTGCATGGCGACCAGCTATGCCAGGACGATGCCGCCTATCAGGCATTCAGACAGCAGGTACGCAATCCGCAATGGCAGGCTGCCTTCCTGAGCAAGTCTGTTGCCGAGCGACTGGATGTTGCACGCCAGCTCAGAGCTGCCAGCCGTGAACAGGGCGCACAAAAGGCAGAGTACATAACCGATGTCACACCTTCTGCCGTCAGTGACCTGATGGAACAACATCAGGCGTTACTGATGATTCACGGTCATACCCACCGGCCCCGAATGCACACCAACCAGTCACCACAGGGTGGCGTTCGCATTGTACTGGGCGACTGGGATGCGTCTGCGTGGTATCTCGAGCAGGATGAAGAAGGCAGCCGTCACTTCGCCTTCAAGCTGCCGGACGGGAACCCTCAGACAGCAGAGCTGCAGGATTTTCTAGCAGCTGCTGACTAGGCTTGCCACTATGGAAGCGGAACTCGTCATCTTCTGACTGAATCAATTCCGCTTCCAGCTGACGGAACTGCTCCACGCGGTCGTCAATCGGCTCTCCTGCGTACTCACGCGCCAAGTGGAGATAATCCTGGTAGTGACGCCCCTCAGACTTCAGCAGTGAACGATAGAAACGCGCCAGCTCCTCATCCAGATCCGGGGCCAGTGCCGCAAAGCGCTCGCAGGAACGTGCTTCGATAAACGCTCCGACGATCAGCACATCCACCAGACGACCGGGTTCAGAGGTACGCACCTCCTTGCGCAAGCCGGCTGCGTAGCGCGCCGGGCTCAAGTGATCATAACGCAGGCCGCGAGCCTCCATGATCCCCAGCACCTGCTCAAAGTGAATCAGCTCTTCCCGTGCCAGCCGGGACATCTTGTTCAGCAGATCCGAGCGGTCCACATACCTGAACATGAGTGTCATGGCGGTGGAAGCCGCTTTCTTTTCACAGTGCGCATGATCGGTCAACAGCAGTTCGAGCGCCTCCGGACGCGCCGCCAGCTGCAGCCACTCGCTGGGCGTTTCGCACCCAAGAAAACCTTTGATTTCGTCTAGTACATCCATCGATCACATGTCTCGTATCGGCCGACATGAAAGCCGGCTGCATTTAACTGAACAATAATGCGGGAATTCTACTCAGGCGCCCGGCCGAACACCACCGCAGCACACAACAAGCATAAAAAAGGGCGCCCTGAAGGCGCCCCTCGCAACAGCTGCATTGACCCTGATCAGTCGATGAGTGTGTCGATCAGGTCGATCATGAATTCGGTTTCTTCCTCCTCCATGATGTCCCATCCATCCAATCCCATACTTTTCAACACTGCCTGCCCCTTGGGATCGTGCTCCATATTGATCAGACGGTCGGTCAACATGGCTGCGTGTTCCTGCATGCGAGGACCGGCAACCAGCGTATGGTGCACCACACTGATCTGGCTACTGACCAGCGGCTTCATTTTCTTGCGCACCAGCTCCGACAACTCTTCAAAGCCGGCCTTGAGAAAGAAGCCCACATCCGCATCACCGTTCAGCAGTGACTTGGCCACCAGTACATAACTGTCCAGCTCCTTGAAGGTCACATTGGTGCCATCAAGGTCGGCAGATTCCAGCATGATCATGCCCATGGTATGCACGTCGGGGTCTGCCGTTGTGGCCACTTTGAGACCCGGCTTGAGATCTTCGACGCAGGCCGCAGCATCTTCTGCACGCGCAGCTATGACCGTCTCATCCGCACGGTTTCGAGGCCGAACCAGTACCTTGAACCCCAGCTCCCGTACCAGCATGGACGCGTCATAGGGGTTGGCATAAATCAGATCCAGCTTTCCATTCCGAATATCCTCACGCTGAGCCTCAAAACTGTCATACAGCTCCAGGTGAACACCCTGCCCCAGCTGACGCTGTAACCAGGTATTGAAGATAAACCAGCCTGAAAGATGGGTAGGCGGGAAATCCGGACTTACGGACAAATTCAAAGTCATCGCGGCACCTCCTACCTTAGCGTGGCGTAGAGCGCTTCGCTCTCGCTGATTTTGCTGCGAGAAGGCTTGCGTCTTACAGAGGTGTAGCCCACCAGTTGACCATTTCGAATATTCGGAATGACGGTCGCCTTGACCCAGTAATACGCGCCGTCCTTGCGCAGATTCTTGACATAACCTTGCCACTTTTTGCCCTGGGCGACGGTATCCCAGAGGTCCTTGAATGCCACAGCAGGCATATCCGGGTGGCGTAAAATGCAGTGATTGGTGCCGATAAGCTCTTCGCGCGAATAACCGGACATTTCAACAAACGCCCGATTGGCATGCGTAATAATACCCTTGGGGTCAGTTCGCGAAACGATCAGCTTTCCATCCGGGTATGGCACCTCTCGGTCTACGACTTTGGCAAGCCGCTCCGTACCGTCAAAATACTTGATCAGCACATCCTGAGCGTCTGCCGTATGTTGTTCAGACATAGGCACTCCAGGCCGAGCAAGCGGCGCCTATCCATACAGGCGCACGCCAAACACAGTAAACGCTTATAGAATCTTGCCAATGGCTTCAGCAGCACGCTTGACGTCCAGGAAAATAAGACCCAGACGAGCGTTGGTTTTGGCAACGACTGTAAGCACTGATTCAGGGTTGGCGTGCGTCATCAAGATATAGCCATCCTTGCCCTTGACCAGAACCTGCTCAAGCTCACCTCGAGCCAGCTCCTGAGATGTGCGTTCACCCAGTGACAGCATCGCTGCACTCATGGCACCCACCCGGTCTTCATCCATACCTGCCGGCAAAAGCGAGTCAATCACAAGACCATCGGTGGAAATGACTGCAGAAGCTTCAATTTCCGCCGATGTTCCATTGAGATCGTTGAGAATGGAAGTCAACATTTCTGAGCGCATGGTAGTCTCCTTTTAGGCCATTAGCGCTGGTTGTAAATCTGTATAAAGCAGCCAGCCTGCCTTATCAGTAGTCCAGGTAGCGTCGGATCAATACCGACATCAGATCCACAAAAGGCTGCCGGTTCAGATGAGGCATCCCTTCCAGAATCAGCAAAAATTTCTGTTCACCGACATGCAGCGTCCAGAAGCCCAGTTCACTTTGACCAACCGCATCCACCAAAGCCCAGGATGAGCCGTCAAAGCCAAGATGTTTCACCAGCAAAGGCTGGTGACGTTCGTGGAGAGAGACCAGGTCTGCAGCCATACCCGCAACAGCTTCAGCCTCATCCGGATCAAAACCGGACTGACCCAGGCAGAAGCCCTGGTCATCCGCCAGCAGCACTCGTCCATCAGCCAGGCGCGGCAGAAATTCGGGCAACAGTTGCTCAATCGTGCCTGACGCGATGGGTTCGGGCGTCTCGGGCAGATCAACAAACCCATGCTGCACGGCCTTATCCAGCAATGCCTGGGCTTCATCTTCAGGCAAACCTGTGAGCTTCTGCAGCAGGGAGCTCAGATAGGGAATATGGGTATCGGCACTCAACAGCTGCAACAGCAAGGCTCTGAGTGCATCAGGATCCGTTGAAAGCGTGGCGTAGTAAGCACCACTGGGGGTCACCTGAAAGTACCGCGGGGTCTCATTCTGTTCTTGATTCACGGTTTAACTCCGAAAGATCCATGGGTGTGTTGCACACGTTTCGGTCACTGACGGTACAGGCCGATGGCGTCCGCTGCCACCATGAACGAAAAGACAAAACGCTGAGACACGCCCAGCATGCTCACTATGTTTCTGGCCGACAGCTTCTGGCTTTGCCAGAGCTCGGCGATACTGCGTGCATGGGGTGTTTCCAGCAACCGTTCAAAGTCGGGCATCTCCTTCAGCAACATGGGCTCTTCTGCCGACAGGGTATCGGGCAGGCGCCCTTTCGCCGTAAACAGGGCTAGTTGCCAGACGAGCTCATCAGAATCCATCCTGCGCCCCTTTGGAAGCTCCTGATCAGGCCCTCGTTCGATCAACGAAATCTCGTCAAACCCGAAACGAGTGCGTGTTAACTGGAGCAGCAGGTCCGACTCGATACCGACCAGAAATGACTTCTCGGCCGGCAGATAAAACATGGCCCCCGGCACACCCAGAATCTGCTGCACCTTTCCGGTCTCATTGCCTTCTCTGACGGCACGCAGCACCCAGGGGAACAGCAGGCCATCCAGGCTGAAGTACACACGTCTGCGTTCGGTTGTGGAGTCAAGATTAACGTCGGAAAGACTGCCACAGCACTGCATGATCATTTCCGCCGACATGCTGGGAGCCTGGGGCGCTTCCGGCTCAACAGGTGCCTGTGGTGCCGGTTTCACGGGCGTTTTTGTCACGCCCGACTTGGCCTGCTGGGCCTGGATCTCCTTTTGCGCTTCCAGAATCAGGTTGTTCAGCTCGTTACGCTGAACACTGAATCGGCTCCGCAGCCCTTCCTCTTCCCGATGAGAGTGCTCGCCCTGCCAGGCCGAAGCAGCTTCAGAGCTGCGCAGCTTGCGTGCCTGCCACTCGGCAAAGGCCGCTTCACGTGCCTTGTCTTCATCACTCAACTGAGCGTCTGACGCCGGCGCCACGGCTTCAGGACGCACACCCGACAACAACCTGGCCAGGTCATGCAGTGCATCCTGCAGTGCTTTCATACTTAACGGACGATCAATAAAAATCCCCGCTTCCATGGCGGGCTTTTCCATATCTGCCCCGACGACCGCAATCCATGGCTTGCCGGTAGACTGATGCCAGTTTTCCAGCTTGCTCAGACCTGATGCGTCCTTAAGGTCGATCAGCAGCGATGCAGCCTCGGAAATGGGCTTCAGAGAAAAGCCCTGTGCGCTGTGCCCACTGAAGAAAACCTCCAGCATCGACTGCTCGCTCGCGGCAAAACCTAGCGTTGCGATTGTTTTTTCACTGAGCGCCATACTCATGTCCTATTCATCGTTCAGTGAAATTTGCGATGCGGCGAAAACTGCATGCAACGCCCATTGCTCAGAACGGCATAATCAAGCGGCAGATCCGAAAGCAGGTTGAGCTCGCGTGTATCAACGGCCTTGTTCATCGCGATGCGGTGCTCAGATTGCAACAGAGGTCCGGCCTGCTGAATCAGGCGGTTAACCAGAAACTGGCCGCGACCACGCAGCACCAGCAACAGATCGATCAGGGCTCCGGTAACACGCTCGCTGTCGGCGCACTGGATGGCAAGGTAGATTCTTCTGATGTGATTGCGGAGAACACGCGGACGAGCTGCAACAAGACGAGTGAGGTAGCGAAGCGCCACAGTTGGCTGGACACCCACATAGATAAGACGCTTGTCTGCCTGCAAACTGAACATGATTTGCAGCTTGCACAGTTCCAAGTCTGATTGACTGGGGCGCTCATCCTGAGCCATGTCAGCCTGACTGACTGCTGGGTTCATCTAGGCTACCTCCTACCTGAGATATTGTATGAATTCGTTATACGGTGCTTGCAGGTCAATTTCAAACAGAGCGATACATACATTGACCCGCATCAAGCCGCTCTATCCGCCCCTCTCCATGCGTCCATACGGGGCAAACGGCCTGTGACAAATCCACTTGCTAACACCCTGATCTTAGGCAACTTTGCGCTAACAGCAAGGCATTTTTGCCCATTTCTGCAGCAAAGTGACCAATGACAAGATTCAGGTCGATAGGCTGTCGTTCATTGGCGGCAAAAGGTGATCAGGACGGTAAACAGCCATTTAAAACAGGCAGTCTCAAGCTAAGCCTAGCGCCTGTTCAGTGCGCCGGCATGCAAAGATTTCACATGCGCCAATTTTTTCATGCATTTTTTGATGAAAACGGCTCTATCGCCTGCCATAGCTACGCTTGGGTATCATTCTTTAGTTTAGTAATTGTCGACAAAAACTTAACTTTACCCATTCCTTTCGCTAGAATTCGCCCGCCAATCACCATTCGATACCTAGTCGATACGCCGCTGACGGAGTCGGAGAACTCCCAGGACGGCGGTGAAAACAGATGAGGGCCATATCGTGCTTGAAGCTTATCGTAAACATGTAGAAGAACGCGCTGCAGAAGGCGTCCCGCCGAAGCCGCTTGACCCCGAACAGACCTCAGCTCTGGTCGAACTCCTGAAAAACCCGCCGGCTGGCGAGGAAGAGTTCCTGCTTGAACTGCTGAGCAATCGTGTTCCGGCTGGCGTGGACCAGGCTGCCTATGTCAAGGCAGGTTTTCTGGCAGCTATCGCCAAAGGTGAGGCCTCCTCTCCGCTGATCGACAAGGTCAAGGCTGTAGAACTGCTGGGCACCATGCTGGGTGGCTACAACATCGCTCCGCTGATCGATTGTCTGGACATTGAAGAACTGGCTCCGACCGCCGCCAAGGCTCTGTCTCACACCCTGCTGATGTTCGATGCTTTCCACGACGTGCAGGAAAAAGCCGAAGCCGGCAACGCCTTCGCCAAGCAGGTCATGCAGTCCTGGGCTGACGGCGAATGGTTCACCTCCAAGCCGGAAGTGGCTGAAAAAATCACCGTTACCGTATTCAAGGTGCCGGGCGAAACCAACACCGACGACCTGTCTCCGGCTCCGGATGCCTGGTCACGTCCTGACATTCCGCTGCACGCCAACGCGATGCTGAAGATGGAACGTGAAGGCATCAACCCGGAAGAGCCGGGCGTTAAAGGCCCGCTGGCTCAGATCGAAGAAGTCAAAGCCAAAGGTTTCCCGGTTGCCTATGTGGGCGACGTAGTGGGTACCGGTTCTTCTCGTAAGTCTGCCACCAACTCCGTTCTGTGGTTCTTCGGCGACGACATCCCGCACGTACCGAACAAGCGCGCAGGCGGCTACTGCTTCGGCGGCAAGATCGCACCGATCTTCTACAACACCATGGAAGATGCCGGCGCCCTGCCGATCGAAATGCCGGTTGACGATCTGAACATGGGTGACGTGATCGACGTTTACCCGTACGAAGGTAAAGTGTGCAAGCACGGTACCGACGAAGTAATCTGCACTTTCGGCCTCAAGACTCAGGTCCTGCTGGACGAAGTCCGTGCCGGTGGCCGTATCCCGCTGATCATCGGTCGCGGTCTGACCGAGAAAGCACGTGAAGCGCTGGGTCTGGGTCACTCCGATCTGTTCCGCAAGCCCGAACAGCCGGCTGACAGCGGCAAGGGTTACACCCTGGCGCAGAAGATGGTCGGTAAGGCCTGCGGCATGGAAGGCGTGCGTCCCGGCATGTACTGCGAGCCGAAGATGACCACTGTCGGTTCTCAGGACACCACCGGTCCGATGACCCGTGACGAACTGAAAGACCTGGCCTGCCTCGGCTTCTCTGCTGACCTGACCATGCAGTCTTTCTGTCACACCGCTGCGTATCCGAAGCCGGTTGACGTGAACACTCATCACACCCTGCCGGACTTCATCATGAACCGCGGCGGTGTTTCCCTGCGTCCGGGTGACGGTGTAATCCACTCCTGGCTGAACCGCATGCTGCTGCCGGACACCGTTGGTACTGGCGGTGACTCCCACACCCGTTTCCCGCTGGGCATCTCTTTCCCGGCCGGTTCTGGTCTGGTGGCCTTCGCAGCCGCTACCGGCGTCATGCCGCTGGATATGCCGGAATCCGTTCTGGTTCGCTTCAAGGGCAAGCGTAACCCGGGCATCACCCTGCGTGACCTGGTACACGCCATTCCTTACTACGCCATCAAGCAGGGCCTGCTGACCGTAGAAAAGGCTGGCAAGAAGAACGCATTCTCCGGTCGTGTACTGGAAATCGAAGGTCTGGAAGAGCTGACTGTCGAGCAGGCGTTCGAACTGTCTGACGCATCTGCCGAACGTTCCGCTGCAGGCTGCACCATCACCCTGTCTGAAGATTCCGTTGCCGAGTACCTGCGCTCCAACATCGTCATGCTGAAGTGGATGATCGCTGAAGGCTATGGCGATGCGCGTACCATCGAGCGTCGTATCAAGGGCATGGAAGAATGGCTGGCCAACCCGAGCCTGATGCGTGCCGACGCTGACGCGGAATACGCTGAAGTGATCGAGATCGACCTGTCCGAAATCAAGGAGCCGATCCTCTGTGCTCCGAACGATCCGGACGATGCACGTCTGCTGTCTGAAGTACAGGGCGAGAACATCGATGAAGTCTTCATCGGTTCCTGCATGACCAACATCGGTCACTTCCGTGCGGCGGGTAAACTGCTGGAAACCTCCGGCAAGTCCATCCCGACTCGCATGTGGATCGCACCGCCGACCAAGATGGACCAGGCACAGCTGAGCGACGAAGGCTACTACAACGTGTTCGGCAAGGCCGGTGCACGTATGGAAATGCCGGGCTGCTCTCTGTGTATGGGTAACCAGGCACGTGTTGCTGCCAAGAGCACCGTTGTCTCTACCTCTACCCGTAACTTCCCGAACCGTCTGGGTGACGGCGCCAATGTATACCTGGCGTCTGCCGAGCTGGCGGCTGTTGCGGCACTGGAAGGCAAGCTGCCGACCGTTCAGGAGTACATGGACTACGCCAGCAAGATCGACAGCATGTCCGGTGAAATCTACCGCTACCTGAACTTCGATCAGATGGATAACTACGTCGCCAAGGCGTCTACCGTTATCCCGACAACCGAAGCCTGATAGCCGGTATCTCCGGATACCCCAGCGCTGAACAAACCCCGTCCCTGTGACGGGGTTTTTGTTTTCTGACTTGCTCCCTTGAACTGATATACTGCTCCCCGCGTATCGTTTTGAGTGAGCCACAAACTGGAGATTCCATGCATTCCAACGATCCCGATCAGCCCGTTACACAGGAACAGGAAACCGCGCAAACCAAAAACGGTTATCTTGCACTGGTGTCTCGCCTGCTTCTGGAAGAGAAGCTGCCGATTCGTTTCATGTACAAGACGGTTCCGGAACACCTGAATGACACCGGCTGGCGCATGTTCACCGGCTACGAAACCGAGGAATTTCTGGAAAACGAGTTGATCAATATGATGCCCATTCCTCTGGAGCGCATCTGCCAGCTCGACCCGTCGCTGACCGAACTGGTTGAATACAACGCAGGCACGGTTTGGGAACGCACCCCCGATTCAGAGGGCTGGGAGCGTGTCTATGACTTCCGCATCCCTGCCCCGAAAGTAGACGTTGAAATCACCAACGATGTGGACCGCTTCGCCGATACACGCGAGGGTTCCTGAAGCGCCTTTCAACACCCCACTGGTTTTTCAGAAGCCTCCTCGCAGCAGCGAGTCGTATAGCGCCAGGCCCTCAGGGTACTGGCGTCGGTTTCTTCCAGCCTCATCCCGCCCTTTTGCTTGAGCGCCTGCAAAAAGGCCTGTGGCGCTCCAAAGTGACGCCAGACATCCGGTAAGAAGGTCGACTGCGCGATACCCTGACTGATCAGCAGCCCATCCCTGCCGGGGCGAAGCTGCTCAAGCAGCTCGGCCTCGCTTGCAAACGCCAGCGGCTCCAGTGGCGAGAGGACTGACACCTGAATGCGCACAGGCTCATCCGGTGACAAGGGCAAAAACCGCGGATCATGCAGCGCAGCCTGAATCGCGTTGTGCACGATCTCTTCCGCCAGCCTTCGATTTGGCTGCAGGGAGCCGATGCATCCCCTCAGGCGCCCTTCACTTTCCAGCGTGACAAAACAGGCCAGCCTTTCGTCCAGCAGCCCGTCTGACCCTGATGAGGTATCAATACCGGAAACAGGCTTGCCCGCCAGTGCTGTAGCAATGGCCTGACGCGCAAGCCCGAGTATGCGTTTACAGTGACTCGCTTCAATAGCAGACATAGGCACCATACCCCACCACACTCTCTTTGCTGCCGGCGGTATCACCGGACGTTGTCTGCCCCAGGCAATCAACTGAAAGGCCCTGTGCTCGAGCAGCGTACAGGAGCCCGTTCAGGGCATGAAAGCCACAGGCCTGTTGCGATTCAAGCTCAGGAATACGGCTGCAAATCATGCCGGTTGTTGCAGCATCCAGTGTCTGCGCCTCGCTCCAGGGGTGATAATGGCTCAAATCACTGCTGATGATGAGCAATACATGTGGCTGCTGCCAGACTTCCTGGATCAGATTCGCCACCTCTTCAACCGTAGCCTGCCCTACCAGAATCGGCAACAGCTCCGCATCGGGGAGAACACGCTTGAGGAACGGCAGTTGCACCTCAATGCAATGCTCCAGTTGATGCACATCGGGTCTGGTCGGCAAGTCAAAATGTGTTTGCAAACGCTGCTCAAGCGCAAGAGCCGTTTTGCAGGTGCCCATCGGGGTGTTCCAGGCCTCTTCTTCAACACCGGCCATCCCCCTCAACGGCTTACGGTGGTTGGGCCCCAGAATAACAACCTGATCCCACTCCGCCTCTGATTGCCAGCGCTCGATCTGCCGGTAGGCCAGGGCTGCCGTAGAGCCGGAATAGACCAGCCCCGCATGAGGCACAACGAATGCCTTCGGGCAGCGCGGAAGCTCTCCGGGCTCAGGTGAACTGTCCAGCAACTGATCCACCATCTGCTCAAGCTCCACGGGATTGCCCGGATAAAAAAGACCTGCAACAGCGGCAGGCCGGACTGAAAGCTGCATTTGGCACCCCCTGATAATCTGTGCTCAATGACCTGATCTATAGTGTGAGTATAGACACGAAGGAGCCAGCTTATGGATCAGCGTCACACCGTCACGGGCCGATTCTGGCACCGGCTTGAGAACGGCAAATTGCAATGTGATCTGTGCCCGCGCTTTTGTCAGCTTAACCCGGGCCAGCGGGGATTGTGTTTCGTGCGTGGCCGTGAGGACGATGAGATCAAACTCTACA
Source organism: Marinobacterium alkalitolerans (assembly GCF_017776525.1). Lineage (GTDB taxonomy): Bacteria > Pseudomonadota > Gammaproteobacteria > Pseudomonadales > Balneatricaceae > Marinobacterium > Marinobacterium alkalitolerans. The sequence goes on along the minus strand of NZ_JACVEW010000013.1, from coordinate 82,133 downwards.
GCTATGGCCTGTCCAGCGGCTTCTGTATAGATCCGATCGAGAAAAAACCGCTGAACCACTTCTTACCCGGCACACCGGTACTGTCTTTTGGCACGGCCGGCTGCAACCTTGCCTGTCGGTTCTGTCAGAACTGGGATATCAGCCGCTCGCGGGAAACCGCCCGCCTGAGCGACAGCGCTTCCCCCGAAGCACTGGCCCGCACGGCACAGCGTTATGACTGCCGCAGCATCGCCTTTACCTACAATGACCCGGTGATTTTTCATGAATATGCAGTCGATGTGGCACAGGCCTGCCGCGAACTGGGGATCAAAAGCGTTGCTGTCAGCGCCGGCTATGTAACGCCCGAACCGCGGCGTGAGTTTTATGCCCATATGGATGCGGCCAACATTGACCTCAAGGCGTTCACCGAGTCGTTCTACAAAAAGATTTGTGGCGGCTCTCTCGCCCCGGTACTGGACACGCTGGCCTATATCCACCATGACACAGACGTATGGCTGGAGATTACGACGCTGCTGATACCGGGCGAAAACGACTCCGATGCGGAGATCAGACAACTGAGCCGCTGGGTGGCTGAGCAGCTCGGCCCGGAAGTCCCGCTGCACTTCACGGCCTTCCACCCGGACTGGAAAATGCTGGACCATCCTTCCACGCCGCTTTCAACACTCAGGCGCGCACGTCAGATCGCACTGGAGGAAGGGCTCGCATTTGTCTATACCGGCAACCTGCCCGACCGGGAAGGCAACACAACCTACTGCATTGCCTGCCACGAGCCGCTTATCCAGCGTGCGGGCTATACCCTCACCGCCTGGAATCTCGATCAACGGGGATGCTGCCGTCACTGCGGACACCCGCTGGCAGGCTATCTGGAGCCGCAACCGGGCCACTGGGGTGCCCGGCGTCTACCGGTCAGGATTGGCGACTGACGCCTGCTGCAGCACCTGCTTCAACGCTTCGGGATCACGCTCGGCTCGAACCTGCTCGAAGAGGGCGACCGCTTGCGGATAGTGTCTTTGCATCATGCGCAACCACTGCTTGGTTCGCCCGTTTACATGGCGCGGCTCAAGGCGCTCGCTGACAGCTTGATGATAGACCGACAGCATCCTGAGCATCTCGGGCCAGGTCTGTTCTGCTGAGCAGTTTCGCTCGGGATCGCGTGCCGCCAGAGCCAGGAATGGGTTTGCGATCAGACCACGCCCGATCATCACATCCTCGCAGCCGGATACCTCGCGACACCGGTGCAGATCCTCCACTGTCCAGATATCGCCATTGGCAATTACGGGCGGAGCAATCGCTTCGCGGATGCGGGCAATCCACTCCCAGTATGCCGGAGGACGGTATCCCTCCACTTTGGTACGGGCATGCACAGTGACGCGCATGACACCCGCTGCTTCCAGTGCCTGAGCGTTCTCGATGGCCAGTGACTTGTCGTGGAACCCCAGCCGCATCTTGCCACTGAGCGGAACTTCTGCCGGCAAGGCCCGACGAACACCCGCCGCAATCTGATATACCTCTTCAGGGTCCTTTAGAAGAATGGCACCGCCACGGCTCTTGTTGACCGTTTTGGCCGGGCAGCCAAAGTTGAGATCAATACCCGGCGCCCCAAGTGCTGAGGCCCGAACGGCATTTTCGCCCATTGCAGCGGGATCATTCCCAAGCAATTGCACCCATACGGGTACGCCACTGGTCGTTTGACTGCCCTGCTCCAGCTCTGGGGCAAGGCGACGGAAAACAGACCGGGGCAGTAGCCGGTCTGTTACGCGGATAAACTCGGTCACACAGAGGTCAATACCCGGAATACGGGTCAGCAGATCACGCAGAATGTGATCCAGCACCCCTTCCATTGGCGCAAGATGTATTTTCATGAATGTTACAGCTGAGCTATGAAAGGGGCCATCGGATACGCGACCCCGCAGGCTTATCGCAGGGCATTCAGGCCGCGTTGAAGGTCAGCCTTGATATCGTCGATGGCTTCAAGGCCAACCGAGAAACGGATCAAGCCTTCACGAATACCGGCCGCTGCACGCTCTTCCGGACTCATGCGACCGTGAGTCGTGGTTGCCGGATGAGTAATCGTGGATTTCACATCTCCCAGGTTGCCGGTGATGGACACCATCTCGGTGGCATCGATAAAGCGCCAGGCTTCCTCACGCTCACCGTCGACCTCAAAGGCCAGCACACCACCGAAGGCCTTTTGCTGCTTGCAGGCAAGCGAGTGCTGAGGGTGATCCTCCAGCCCTGAATAGTACACCTTGCGAATACCGGGCTGCTGCTTGAGCCAGCGTGCGATTTCGAGTGCATTTTCGCTGTGCGCGCGCATTCTCAGCGGCAGGGTTTCCAGTCCTTTCAGAAACACCCAGGCATTAAACGGGCTCAGACAGGCGCCACCGGTTCTGACCAGACCAAAGACCTCTTCCATCTCCTTGTCTCGGCCCACCAGAACGCCACCGACACATCGGCCCTGACCATCCAGGTACTTGGTTGCCGAATGCATGACAATATCGGCACCCAGCTCCAGCGGACGCTGGAGTGCCGGCGTCAGGAAACAGTTATCGACCACAACCAGCGCATCGTGACGGTGGGCGATTTCGGCAATTGCGCCAATATCGCTCAACTCGGCAAGCGGGTTGGACGGTGTTTCCATGAAGAACATGCGCGTCTTGTCTGTCACTGCCGCTTCCCAGGCAGCGGTATCAACCGGGTCGACAAAAGTCGTGGTGATGCCGGCACGGAACAGGTACTTGTTGAACAGGGACACCGTGGAGCCGAACACACTGCGCGAGCAGACCACGTGATCTCCCTGTTGCAACAGGGCCAGCCCCAGATTCAGAATGGCAGCCATGCCGGACGACGTCGCAACGGCACGCTCTCCGCCTTCCAGAGCCGCAATACGCTCTTCAAACGCCTGCACCGTCGGGTTGGTAAAGCGGGAGTAGATATTCCCGTCCTCATCACCGCCAAAACGTGCCGCCGCTTCACGCGCGCTGGAAAACACAAAGCTCGAGGTCGCGAAAATGGCATCCGAATGCTCACCCTCAGCAGTACGGCTTTGACCGGCTCTGACGGCCAGGGTTTCAACACCGCAATCAGGGTCAGCGGTAAACTGGATGCGCGCATCCCTTTCGTAACTGGACTGGCTCATCAACCGACCTCAATCAATCTTGCTGTGCAGATCGGCAGACTCATTGCCGTCTTCAGTTTTACTGGTATCTGCCTGTTTGGCGCCGTCATTGCGCTTGGCATCGATACGCGCCAAGTAGTCTTCATCCACCGTACCGGTCACATACTGACCGTTGAATACACAGGTATCAAACTCGCGAATGGATTCATTGAAGCAGCTGACAGAGTCCTTGAGATCCTGCAGATCCTGATACAGCATCCAGTCACAGCCGATATAGTCGCCGACTTCCTTCGCTGTGCGGCCATGCGCAACCAGCTCGGTGGCAGACGGCATGTCGATGCCGTACACATTGGGATACCGCACTTCTGGCGCAGCCGAAGCAAAGTAGACCTTGCGAGCGCCGGCTTCACGTGCCATCTGAACGATCTGCTTGGAGGTGGTACCCCGCACGATCGAGTCATCAACCAGCATGACAACCTTGTCACGGAACTCCGCCTGAATCGGGTTGAGCTTCTGCCGGACCGATTTCTTGCGCAGGGTCTGGCCGGGCATGATAAAGGTCCGACCGATATAGCGGTTCTTGATAAAGCCTTCGCGGAAGGTAACGCCCAGTGCATTGGCCATTTCCAGAGCGGCCGTGCGGCTGGTATCCGGAATCGGGATGATGACATCAATGTCATGATCCGGCATCTCGCGTTTCACTTTCTCTGCCAGCTTCACCCCCATTTCCATGCGGGAGTGGTGCACGGATACGCCATCAATGATGGAGTCCGGGCGTGCCAGATAAACGTATTCAAACAGGCAGGGCGCAATCTTGCTGGTTTTGGCGCACTGACGCGTTGCAACCTTGCCTTCGGTATCAATAAAGATCGCCTCACCCGGCTCCAGGTCACGCACCAGCTCGAAACCGGCCGTATCCAGTGCAACGCTCTCGGACGCGACCATGTACTCTTCTTCACCCTGTTCGGTGACACGCTTGCCGTATACAACCGGGCGAATGCCGCAGGGGTCACGGAACGCCGCAATGCCGTAACCGGTGATGATGGCAACAACGGCATAGCCCCCCTGACAGCGGGCATGGACCTTTTCGACCGCCTGGAAGATGTCATCAGCACTGGGCTGCAGCTTGCCAATGCGCTGCAATTCATGCGCGAAGATGTTCAGCAGTACTTCGGAGTCTGAGGTGGTGTTGATGTGGCGCAGGTCGGAGCGGAAGATTTCGTCTGCCAGCTGATCGGCATTGGTCAGGTTGCCGTTATGCGCCAGGGCGATACCGTACGGCGAGTTCACATAAAAGGGCTGCGCTTCAGCCGAGCTTGAGCTGCCGGCCGTTGGGTAACGCACGTGCCCGATGCCCATGTTTCCGTTGAGCTTTTTCATGTGTCGAGTGCGGAACACTTCGTTCACAAGGCCGTTATCCTTGCGCAGGAAGAAACGGTTACCCTCACACGTCACCATGCCGGCAGCATCCTGGCCACGGTGTTGTAAAACCGTCAGCGCATCAAAGATCGTCTGGTTAACGAAAGACTTGGCAACAATGCCGACAATACCGCACATTCAATCCACCTCAGAAGGATGTCACTTTATAATTGGCCGCTGATGATCGATCAACGGCCCAGATTCCAAATTGCTTCGCCAACGTCACTCGCCACCCGACGAGTCCAGTCTTCAAGCAATACAAAATGGGGGATAAGTTCCGATTCGGTCCACCAGTGATCCTGTACCGCGGGCGTCATTCCCAGCAGGGCAACGATCACGACCACCACCAGGCCTCCACGCACGGCGCCAAAGCCCATGCCCAACACACGATCAGAGCTGGTAAGTCCGGTCGCATTGACCAGGGCCGAAAAGAGCGCGCCGACCAGTGCACCGGCGATCAGTGTGATGATAAACAGGATAGCAAAGGCTGCCAGCAATCGTAGGGATGGTGTCACGATATAGGACTCGAGCAGCACGCTGAGCGAAGGTGAGAACAGGCGAGCCAGCACGAATGCCGACACCCAGGTCAACAGGGAAATCGCTTCCCGTACAAAGCCTCTGCGGAGGCTCATAAGACTTGAGATAGCGATAATCGCAATAATGGTCCAGTCAGCCCAATTCATTCTTGTCGCCCGTATCGAAACAGCGTCGCATTCTAACAGAGGCCCTCAGGCAACCCAATGGGGGAATTCATTGCGTGGAGAAACGTACGATCATGCCATCAAGCGCGTAGTCCTTCTTCAGGCGCGCCTGCAGCGATTCAAGACGGGAACGCTGCATGTCCGGCCCGACAAAGACACGCACCAGATCAGGCCCGTTGCGGATGTAGACCTTATACCCATCGCCGATCAGCTCAGACCGAAGTGCACGCGCATTTGCTTCATCACGGAAGCTGGCCAGTTGCAGCGTCCAGGCGACCGGGATCTGCTGCTCATCCAGCGCAGGGGTGTCCTGAGTCGCATCAATGGTCGGGTCGGCAGCTTCGACTGCATCACGCAAGGTCGGTGCCGGTACCGCAACCACGGCAGGTTGTGAGGGAGGCGCCGGTTTGGAGGTATCAGGCAGCACTTCAGATCCCTGCTTGACCTGAGCCGGTTCCGGCATTTCAGGGGCAGGCGGAATACGATCCTGCAGGTGGCGCTCACGGTAACCAGAACCATCAAGCAAAAGCGGAAACAGAACCAGTGCCGACACCAGTACTGCAGCAAGACCGATCAATTGCTTTTTGTGCTGTTCTTTCATGGCCTACCTTTTGGCGATATGCGTGAGCGCGTCCGCGACCGTAAAGAAAGAGCCTGCCACCACGACAGGTCCCTGAACACCGGACGCTGCCAGCGCCTCAAGTGTATCTTCAACCCTGCCCAGCGTATGCACCCGGTCCGACTCCACACCGGCAGATGCCAGATGCGCCTTCAGGGTGTTCACATCTGCGGCTCTGGGTACATCCAGTTTGACCGGGTACCAATGTTCGACACAGTTACACAGTGCACTCAGCACACTGGGAATGTCCTTGTCATGCATCATACCCAACACCAGATGGCTTGCCCCACCCGCTTGTGCAAGCTGTGTAGCCAGATACTCGGCGGCCTCCGGGTTATGTGCCACATCCAGGACCAGCGAGATGCCACGCCAACTCACCCGCTGCATGCGGCCGGGAAGCGTGGCTGCCTTCAGTCCGGCACGGATGGCCTCTGCAGAGATGGACCAGGGCAAAAACTGCACTGCCTGTACAACCATGGCCGCATTGGCCAACGGCAGGCACGGCAAGGGCAAAGACTCGTAGCTGACCGCACCTTCCGGACCAGTGCCTTTCCAGGACCAGTGATCCGACACCACGTCCAGCTGGAAATCCCGGTTCCGAACCAACAGCAGAGCCCCCAGTTCACGTGCATGCCTGACCAGTGATTCCGGCGGTTCGGGGTCACCGCAAAGGGCCGGCTTACCCGCGCGGAAGATACCGGCCTTCTCATACCCGATGGATTCACGATCCGGGCCCAGCCAGTCGGTGTGATCAAGCGCGATGGTCGACACCATGGCCAGATCAGCATCCACGATATTAACGGCATCCAGACGCCCACCCAGACCAACTTCGAGCAACATCACGTCCACGTTGGCGTCGGACATGATGATCAGAGCTGCCAGCGTGCCATACTCGAAATAGGTCAGGGGTATGTCGCCGCGGGTCTGCTCGATCCGCACAAAGGCATCACAAAATGCCCGTTCCTCCGCCGGAACTCCGTTCAACAGCACCCTCTCACTGTAATGGATAAAATGCGGCGAACTGTAACGACCGGTAGTCAGGCCTGACTCGCGCAGAATGGCATCCAGCATCGCCAGGGTGGAGCCCTTGCCGTTCGTGCCACCGGCGACGACCTTGAATGACCGCTCAAGCTTAAGGCCCAAGCGATCGGCAACCTGCTTGAGACGATCAAGACCCAGTTCAATTTCAGCGGGGTGACAAGCCTCAATGTGCTGCAGCCATTGAGGCAGATCCCATTGTGCGGGCAGTGTAGAGCTGTCGACCATTACTCGCTATCTTGCTCAACAGCCTCGGCGGTTTCAGCCTGCTCCGGCACCTCATCAACGGGCTGCTCAGGCTGGTTCATCAGCTTGCGCAGGAGGCCCGCAACCTTAACCGGCAGCTCACTGCGCGAGATGATCATGTCCACCTGACCATGTTCCAGCAGAAACTCGCTGCGCTGGAAGCCTTCCGGCAGTTTTTCACGCACGGTTTGCTCGATCACACGCGGGCCTGCGAAACCGATCAGCGCGTTGGGCTCAGCAATGTTCAGATCCCCCAGCATGGCCAGAGACGCCGATACACCTCCGTACACCGGGTCGGTCAGAACTGAAATATACGGGATGCCTGCCTGCTTGAGCTTTTCAAGCGCAGCGGAGGTTTTGGCCATCTGCATCAGGGAGATCAGGGCTTCCTGCATGCGAGCACCACCGGAAGCGGCGAAACAGATCAAGGGCATGCCTTCATCCAGGGCCAGTTTGGCCGCACGGACGAAGCGCTCACCGACAACAGCCCCCATGGACCCACCCATGAAGTTGAACTCAAAGGCAACTGCAACGACCGGCAGCCCCTGAACCTCGCCCTTCATCGCAATCAGAGCGTCCTTCTCACCGGTCGCTTTCTGTGCGGCGCTGAGACGATCCTTGTATTTCTTGGAGTCACGGAACTTGAGGCGATCCACCGGCTCAACATTGGCTGCGATTTCCTGGGTCGTATTCTCATCCAGGAACATTTCCAGCCTGCGGCGCGCATTCAGCCGCATGTGGTGATCACACTTCGGGCATACGTTCAGGTTCTTTTCCAGCTCAGGGCGGTACAGAATGGAGTCACACTTGGGACATTTTTTCCAAAGCCCTTCAGGGATATTGGTACGCTTTTTTTCGTTGCGGACCAGTGAGGGAACAATTTTTTCCAGCCAGTTACTCATGTCACTCGTTCCTGTTGTTGCTGGCCCCGGGTAAAGGGCCAACTAGAATCTGTAGTACCGTTTTACACAATTGTCAGCAGGATGCCATCCTGGCTGCACGGATAAACGCAGATAGCCTTGCGTGATCCTTAATTCCGGGCGAGGCTTCAACACCGCCCGACACATCGACTGCAAATGGTCGGACTTGCTGCACGGCCTGAGCCACATTCTCGAGCGTCAAACCGCCCGCCAGCGTGATCTCGGCCGCTGCATCAGCGGGAATCAGATCCCAGTCAAACACTTCCCCGGTGCCGCCCGGCACGCCCGGACGGTAGGCGTCCAGCAGAATGCCCCTTGCGTCGGGAAAAGCAGTCATTGCCTGCCGAATATCCAGGCCAGGCTTGACCCGCAACGCCTTGATAAACGGTCGGCCCGCCATCATGCATTGCGCATTGTCCTCGTCACCGTGAAACTGGATCAAATCCAGCGAGACCTGATCAGCGATCTGCCTCACCTCGGCGATCTCGGCATTCACAAACAGCCCGACCGTGGTTACAAAAGGCGGCAGCTGCCGCACGATGTCAGCCGCCAACTCCGGGCTTACATACCGCTTGCTGGGGGCATAAAAAACAAAGCCCAGCGCATCCGCACCGGTAGCCACAGCCGCGAGCGCGTCCTCAATATTGGTGATGCCGCAGATTTTCACCCGGGTGACCATCATCGCTCCAGTCTCAAAACAAGACGCTAATACTAGCAAAGCCCCGTGTCAGCGTCAGTCAGGCAGGGGCAGAAAATAAGGCCCCAACGGGGCTTTGGGCAGTTTAAACATGTCCGGGTAGCGCACATCGACAAAATAGAGCCCGTCAGGCGGCGCCGTCACGCCACCCTGACGTCGATCCCTGGCCTGAAGCACTTCATGGGCCCACTTCTCGGGACGCTCACCCGCGCCCACCGCCATTAACACACCGGCGATATTACGCACCATGTGATGCAGGAAAGCATTGGCACTGACGTCAATGACAACCAGCTGTCCACAGCGGTACACATCCAGACGGCGTATTTCCCTTACAGGGCTGCGTGCCTGGCAACCAACGGCACGATAGGAGGTAAAGTCATGCTCGCCGATCAGATGAGCAGCCGCGGTCTGCATGCGCTCGACATCCAGCTTACGGTGCGTCCAGGTCACGCCGCCCGCCAGAACGGCAGGTCGTGAAGGCGATGTGTAGATCAGGTAACGGTAGCGGCGCTCGCGAGCGGAGAACCGGGCATGGAAGCACCCCGGCACCTTGGTCGCCCACTTAATGGAGATATCATCCGGCAAGTGGCTGTTGGTGCCCAGCACCCAGGCGCGATCAGGCCGTTCTGCCCAACTGTCAAAGTGAACCACCTGATGGCTCGCATTGACGCCGGCATCCGTTCTGCCGGCACATACGACCTGAACCGGATGATTGGCTATGACAGACAGCGCACGCTCCACTTCAGCCTGAATCGTGGGCACCTTGTCGAACGCCTGCAATTGCCAGCCTCGATACGCCGCACCCATATATTCAATGCTCAGCGCATAACGAAAAGGGGCGATCGAAATCGCCCCGTCGGTAGAACTTTTCTGTGTCATCAAGTGTTATCAGTCAAGTGAGTCCAGCAATTTCTGTGCCTGCGCACGCTGCTCGTCGGACCCTTCGTTGGTAATTTCCTGAAGGATATCACGTGCGCCGTCTTTGTCATCCATTTCCAGATACGCACGTGCCAGATCAAGCTTGGTTTCCGTCTCGTCAGTGCCGCTCAGCAGATTCATTTTATCGAGGACCTCAACCGCCTCTTCATTGCGGTCTTCACTCAACTCAATGTCGTCATCCGTGCTGTTGAGCATTTCATCGAGTTCAGAGTCGAGGTCCATCTCCAGATCATGCGAGATGTTGGAAGTCAGCTCTTCCTCGACCTGCTCCTTGGACGGGGTTGCAGGTGCACTCTCTTCGCTCTCGTCATCACTCTCCGGATCGAAATCTGCCAGCAGACTGTCAAGATCATCATCGGCAGACTGCTCTGCATCCGTCTCGGAGGAAGCGAAGAGATCCTCCTCATCTTCATCATCTGCGGCGCCCGCAAGCATTGCCTCCAAGTCCGAGTCGATTTCGTACTCTTCGTCTTCAACCGATTCAACCGTGTCATCCAGACTGGTATCGACTTCCGGCTCTTCGGGTTCGTCAGTCATTTCAGCGTCTGATTCGCTGCCTCCCAGAAGGGCGTCCAGATCTTCGCCTGATGCTGCCGACTCGTCCTCAACCGATTCGTCTTCAACCTGATTGTCCTGCAGCATGAAGTCCAGATCATCAGAGGTATCGTCATCCCCCAAAAGGGCATCCAGATCGTCTGCCGTATCGTCTTCTTCTGCGAGGGGCTCTACGTTGAATTCAAGTTCATCTTCCTGCTGATCTTCACCGGCAGCCGCGTCATCAGCACTCTCATCAGCTTCGCTGACAACCTCTTCAGTTGCTTCGGGCTCTTCCGGCGCCTCAGCTTCGCCGGCTTCAGCCGGTTCTTCAGACTCGACCTCGGCCATATTGGCAGACGCTGGTTCTTCCTCAATGCCCAGATCAAATTCGGACGCATCCAGCTCATCGAGATCACCGGCAGACGCAGGCTCTTCGACCTGATCAGAAGCACTGTCCAGATCATCCAAGTCCAGATCCATGTCCAGATCCAGACTCTGCAGGTCGTCATTCAAGTCAGCGGCATCGTCTTCCTGTGACAGAGACTGCATGGGAGGACGCGTAAATTCTTCATCATCCTCTTCCGAAGAGAGCGGTGCCGGACGCGGAATTTCGTCCGAATCTTCCGTCTCGGCAGCAGCCGCACCGGCCGCTACACCTGCGGCAGCACCTGCCGCCGCAGCCGCGGGCGCCATGGAGTCATCACGCTCTTCCTTGTGCTTGAGCTCGTCCGGTACATTCACCAGCTCCTTGGGCTTGGCTTCCTTCGGCTTGTCTGAGCCTCGACGCCGCAGCGCCAGCCAAAGTCCTGCCAGAATAGCCAGGGCACCGGCTCCGATACCCCCCAGCACAACCGGGTTTTCCAACAGCCCCTGCGGCTTGGGTTCAGGCTCGGCTGCGCGTGCTTCCTGCTTGCTCAATTCCGCCTGCAAGGTTGCCATCTGCTGAGACTGGAGTTCCAGCATACGGCTCTGTGATTCAAGCTGCTCAAGCACCGAGTTCAGCTTGTCGTTCAAGTCAGCGTTTTCACGCTCAAGAACATCAATTTTTTCCTGCGCGACCAGCACGTCATCTTCAAGCTGCCGTGTCGCCTCGGTAATAACCTGCTCCTGATCCGCTTGCGCGGGAGTCGCCTCGTCACCCGAGGTATCAACGCTTTCACCAGCAGGCGCTGTTTCACCGGTTTCTTCAGCCTGATCTTCGGGTGCCACGATGGTCAACTGACCTTCTTCCGCTCCCGCTTCAGCAGACGCCGCTGCTTCAGTGGTGCCCTCGGCATCAGCTTTGGGATCTTCCGTTTCACTTTCGCCAGAAGCTGCTTCATCCGTCTCAGTTGAAGCACTGTCAGCGGCTTCTGCTTCCGGCGCTGGCTTGCTGACATCAACAGGAGCAGATTGCTGTGCGGTCATGCCGGCCTTGCCGTCCCGCCAGAGCTGCATTTGACGTGCAACCTCAGCCACCGCCTCACGGTGCGAAAGTTGCTGGGCTTCAGCCACAGACGGCAGATCCATCACCACGCCCGCTCGCATCGTATTGATGTTGCGTGACGGGAATGCCTGGGGGTTTTTGCGCAACAGCGCCAGCATCATCTGGTGTTCAGTGACACCCGCCGGCTTGTGGGCCTTAGCGATCTCCCACAGGGTATCGTTCACCCCGACATACACCTGATTTTCACCGGCGCGGGTGCGGATGTTATCGACATTGCCTGATGGGCGGGAAGGCTGGGATGAAACCTGCTGCGTGGTTCTGGCAGGCGTCGATGTGACGGGCTGAACACTGGGAGCGGCATCAAATACCGGGGGGTCGAGCAGCAGGGTGTACTCTCGTACCAGCCGCCCGCTGGGCCAGTTGACCTCTACCATGAAGTTGAGGAATGGCTCCTGAACCGGCTCGGTAGAGCGAAGTCGGATGCGTCCATTCCCTTCCGGTGAAACCAGCACCTGGAACTGTATATCACGCAGATAGCGTGCCTGAGCACTGCTTCCGACCGCATACTCGTCCAGTGACGCCATGCGCGGTTGTATCTGCAAGGGGGACAGATCACGAACCTGCGTGAGCCTGATTTCTGCATCCAACGGTTCATTTAGCGCCGAGTTCACCCGTATCTCGCCAAGGCCCAGTGCATTGGCATGCGATGCGCCCAGGGCAGCTGAAACCGCAAGACTTAAGGCTAGTTTACGCAGCATCGGTTACTCCCTTTGTGTTCATCTGCCCCACCCCGTCATTCCTTTCTCGATGAATCAGGGGCTTACGGCTCCATCACGGTGTGATGCAAGTATTATGTATAAAACGACAGCCGGTCAAGCAAAGGCCGTTACTGAAGTGTGTCAGAAACCAGCCGTTGTGCAATTTGCAGCGCCGCCAGTGCACTGCCAAGCCCAAGATCATCGCCCATTGCATGCAGTGCAAAGCCACCCGAGCTCTCGGCGTCTTCCCGGATACGGTGAACAACGGCCACATCCTGACCGACAGCATCCTTGACAGGGTTTGGCTGCCGCTTGGCGTCATGGGCATAACGAACGCTGTCGGCACGGTCCATCAATTCCTGTACCGTATCCAGCTCCAGCGCCTGACGTGTCTCCGCCTGCGCAATCACCATATTGCCGTAAAAAGCCGGAACCCTGACGGTGCTGACTTCAATTTCCACGTCTTCGCCCAACAGTCGTGACAACTGGTCTCTGACCAGCACTTCACTGGTACTGCGGCGGTCTTCAACCACCGCTCCGACGTCCGGCAACATGTTGAACGCCAGCTGCTCACCAAAGCTGCCGGATTCCGCTTCTCGACCGTTCATCAGGCGTGCCGTTTCTTGCGCCAGGGTTTCTATCCCCTCGCGACCGGCTTCTGACACCGCCAGCAGGCAGACCAGGTTCAGCTTGAGCAGCTCATACGCCTGATGCAAAGGCATAAGTGCCAAGGCTGCTGTAATAGTAGCCGATGCAGGAACCCCGATAACACGACCTGGATCAAGCGATGCCAGCTCAGACCCGTTAATGGCAGGCAGGCAAAGCTGAACCGCATCAGCGTCGTAGCGCTCAGGATACAGATCCACTACAAAGCCCTGCTTCACGCCTGCCAACCGGTCCCGAGCATGCTCATCCAGTGAGCGCTCGCAGACAATGATCAGCTGCGCCTGTTCAGGGTCAAAATCGGCATAGGAACGGGTGCGCGTTGCATGCCCGCGAAACATGAGGCTACGCCCCGCCTGTTCCTCATCTTCAAACAGACTCAACTGATCAACGGCCAGATCAGATTCGTCCAGCAGTTCCAGCAATTTTTCGCCCTTGAGGGTAGCAGGCCCCAGGAGTGCGAGATTCAGTGTCATTAATCGCGTTCTCTCAAATCAAAACAGCCCGACAGGTGTCGGGCTGAAGTCTTACGGCTCAGGGATGTTCTCAGCGGTCCAGCAGGATACTCAGCATGCGACGCAGCGGCTCGGCTGCACCCCAGAGGAGCTGGTCACCCACGCTGAAAGCGTTGAGGTAATCCGGTCCCATTTTCATCTTGCGCAGACGACCAACCGGCACGCTCAAAGTACCGGTCACCTTGGTCGGCGAAAGATCACTGATGGTCGCATCGCGTTCGTTCGGAACAACGCTTGCCCATTCGTTGGCTTCGGCGATCATCTGTTCGATTTCATCCAGCGGCACGTCCTGTTTCAGCTTCACGGTAAACGCCTGGCTGTGACAGCGCATGGCACCGATACGCACACAGGTACCGTCGATGGGGATCGGGCTGTCAGACAGTCCCAGAATCTTGTTGGTTTCGACGTAGCCCTTCCACTCTTCCTTGCTCTGGCCGTCTTCAACGGCCTTGTCGATCCAGGGAATCAGCGAGCCTGCCAGCGGCACACCGAAGTTGTCGGTGGCGAAAGCATCTGCACGCATGGTGTCCACGACCTGACGGTCGATGTCGAGAATGGCAGACGCCGGATCGGCCAGCAGCGCTTCAGAACCCGCATGGATCTGGCCCATCTGGGTGATCAGTTCACGCATGTTCTTGGCACCGGCCCCTGAGGCTGCCTGGTAGGTCATGGAAGAGATCCACTCGACCTGGCCCGCCTTGAACAGGCCACCCAGCCCCATCAGCATCAGCGAAACCGTGCAGTTGCCGCCGACAAAGTTCTTGATACCGGCATCGATACCTTTATCGATCACGTCCATATTGACCGGATCCAGTACAATCAGGCTGTCATCAGCCATACGCAGAGTGGAGGCTGCGTCAATCCAGTAGCCGTTCCAGCCGGACTCGCGCAGTTTCTGGAACACCTCAGTCGTGTAGTCGCCGCCCTGACAGGAGACGATGGCATCCATCTGCTTGAGCTCATTGATATCCTTGGCATCCTTCAGCGGCGGAATATCCTTGCCGATATCGGGCCCAGCAGCGCCGGCCTGAGAGGTTGTGAAGAAAACAGGCTCCGCAATGCGGCTAAAATCGTTTTCTTCCAGCATACGCTGCATCAGAACCGAGCCGACCATACCACGCCAGCCTACAAAACCTACACGTTTCATTCGTGCCCCCAAATCTTTAAGTTTTCAGTAAAACGAGTCTCTGAATACGACAAGGCGGATATCCGCAATTTCGAATATCCGCCGGTGCGTCTCATGCGCACGTTGTCGTGCAGCTGGTCAGGCGTTCAGAGCGGCTACAACCGCATCGCCCATTTCGGTCGTGCTGACCTCGCGCATCCCCTCGGACATGATGTCCGGCGTGCGCAGATTCTGGTCCAACACCTTGCTGACAGCTGCTTCAATCTGCTCAGCGGCTTCACCGGCATTCAGAGAATAACGTAACATCATAGCGACTGAGAGGATCGTTGCCAACGGATTGGCCTTGCCCTGACCGGCAATATCGGGGGCAGAACCATGGCATGGCTCGTACATTCCCTTACCGTTTTCATCCAGAGAAGCGGATGGCAACATGCCGATAGAGCCCGTCAGCATGGCGGCTGCGTCGGACAGGATGTCACCGAACATGTTGCCGGTCACGACCACATCAAACTGCTTCGGAGCACGCACCAGCTGCATCGCGGCATTGTCCACGTACATGTGGCTGAGCTCCACATCCGGATACTCCTTGGACAGTTCTTCCATGATTTCGCGCCAGAGCACCGTCACTTCCAGTACGTTGGCCTTGTCGACTGAGCACAGTCGCTTGTTGCGTGCACGGGCCGCCTCAAAGGCAACGCGACCGATACGACGAATTTCGTTTTCGTCGTACACATAGGTGTTGAAACCTTCACGGATACCGCCTTCTTTTTCGCGGATACCACGCGGCTGACCGAAGTAAATACCGCCCGTCAATTCGCGTACGATCAGAATATCCAGCCCGGACACCACTTCCGGCTTGAGCGTAGACGCATGTGCCAGCTGGGGATACAGAATGGCCGGGCGCAGATTACCGAACAGCTCCAGTTGGGAACGAATGCCCAGCAGGCCTTTCTCGGGCCGGATGGCAAAGTCCGGGTTGGTATCCCACTTGGGACCACCCACAGCGCCCAGCAGAATGGCATCGGCCTTACGGGCAGCCGCCAGGGTTTCGTCGGGCAGCGGAACGCCGGTCGCGTCAATGGCAGCACCCCCTACCAGCGCCTCATTGACCTCAAGGCCCAGGTCAAAGCGCTCATTCACCAGATCCAGCACCTTGCGCGCTTCAGTGACAATTTCGGGGCCGATGCCGTCACCCGGCAATACCAGTACATTTTTAGCCATGTGTATATAATTCCTTCAGCTTGAGTCGGTTACTTGATAGCATCAAACAGCCAGGGCGCCGATTCACGGCGACGTGCCTCATACGCCTTGATCTCGTCGGCGTGCTGCAGCGTCAGGCCGATGTCATCCAGACCATTAAGCAGGCAATGCTTGCGGAAGTTATCAACCTCGAAAGCAAACTCTTCCCCGGACGGCGTTACGACCACCTGGCGCTCCAGATCAACCGTCAGCTGATAGCCTTCAGTTGCTTCCACTTCCTTGAACAGCTGATCCACCTGGGCTTCCGGCAGCACTATCGGCAGCAGGCCGTTCTTGAAGCAGTTGTTGTAGAAAATATCCGCAAAACTGGGCGCGATGATGGCGCGAATGCCGAAATCATCCAGCGCCCAGGGCGCATGCTCACGACTGGAGCCGCAACCAAAGTTTTCCCGCGCCAGCAGCACGCTGGTACCCAGGTAGCGCGGCTTGTTCAGCACGAAGTCCTTGTTCAGCGGCCGGCCGGCGCAATCCTGATCCGGCTGGCCTTCATCCAGGTAGCGCAACTCGTCAAACAGATTGGGACCGAAACCGGCACGCTTGATCGATTTCAGAAACTGCTTCGGAATGATCATATCGGTATCGACATTGGCACGATCGAGCGGCGCAGCAATACCGATGTGTTGGGTAAACTTTCTCATGTTTCTATCCCCTCTTACTGCATCAGCTCACGCACATCGACAAAATGACCCGTTACGGCAGCCGCCGCCGCCATTGCCGGGCTGACCAGATGCGTCCGTCCACCAAAACCCTGACGACCTTCAAAGTTGCGGTTGGATGTTGAAGCACAATGCTCCCCCTGACCCAACTTGTCCGGGTTCATGGCCAGACACATGGAGCAGCCCGGCTCGCGCCATTCCAGACCGGCTTCCACAAATACCTTATCCAGCCCTTCAGCTTCTGCCTGTGCCTTGACCAGACCCGAGCCCGGAACCACCAGTGCCTGCTTGATGGTGGGCGCAACCTTGCGCCCCTTGACGACCTCAGCCGCTGCGCGCAGATCTTCGATACGGGAGTTGGTGCAGGACCCGATGAACACACGGTCGAGCTGAATATCAGTGATCTTCTGATCCGCCTTCAGGCCCATGTACTGCAGTGCACGGCGAATACCGTCTGCCTTGACCGCATCGGTTTCTGCATCCGGGTTCGGCACCAGCGCATTGACCGGCGCCACCATTTCGGGCGAGGTTCCCCAAGTCACCTGCGGCTGAATGTCTTCCGCCTTGATTTCAACCAGGGTATCGAACCGTGCATCTTCATCGGACACCAGCTCTTTCCAGGCTTCAACCGCTGCATCCCACTGCGCGCCGGTCGGCGAATAAGGACGGCCGCGGAAGTACTCAATTGTCGTATCGTCAACGGCAACCAGACCTACACGGGCGCCCGCTTCGATGGCCATGTTGCAGATGGTCATGCGCCCTTCCATGGAGATGGAGCGGATCGCACTGCCACCGAACTCAATGGCATACCCTGTTCCACCCGCGGTGCCGATCACACCGATGATGTGCAGGACAACGTCCTTGGCCGTAACGCCCTTGCCCAGTTCGCCATCAACACGCACCAGCATGTTCTTCATTTTCTTGGCGATCAGGCACTGGGTCGCCAGCACGTGCTCCACTTCGGAGGTACCGATCCCGTGCGCGAGTGCGCCAAAGGCACCGTGCGTAGAGGTGTGGGAGTCACCGCAGACAACGGTGGTACCCGGCAGAGTCATGCCCTGCTCAGGACCCACGACGTGCACAATCCCCTGACGCTGGTCATTCATCTTGAACTCGGTGATGCCGAACTCGTCGCAGTTGGAATCCAGCGTCTTGACCTGAATACGCGAAACCGGGTCTTCGATCTTGTCGACACCGGCAGAACGCTCCGTGGTTGGCACATTGTGATCAGGCGTTGCCAGGTTGGCATCGATCCGCCAGGGTTTCCGACCCGCCAGGCGCAGACCTTCAAATGCCTGCGGCGAGGTCACCTCATGCAGAATCTGTCGGTCGATATAGATCAATGCACTGCCATCTTCGTTCTGGCGAACGAGGTGGTCATCCCAGAGCTTGTCGTAAAGTGTCTTGCCAGCCATGCTCATCTCCCCTTGTTTGTTCGGCACCATGGCATTTATTGGCAACCATCCTAGTGCAGCCGACACCAACAAACAAATTCATAATTTTTATCTTTTGGATTCCATTCAGGAATGATAAGTTGACTTCATACCATCGAGAGGAGCTGGCATAAGAATGGATACGGCGGGACTGACGGCCTTTGTCACCGTGGCGGACTGTCACTCGTTTTCCCAAGCGGCACAGCAGCTGTTTCTGACCCAGTCAGCGGTCAGCAAGCGTATTGCCCTGCTTGAGAGCCAACTCGACTGCCGCCTGTTTGACCGGATTGGACGTCAGGTCATTCTGACCGAGCCCGGACGGCGCCTGCTGCCGAGAGCCCGCGAAATTCTGCACGCACTGGAAGATGCCGAACAACTGATCCGTGACAGCACCGGAGAAGTGCGAGGACGACTCACACTTGCGGCCAGCCACCATATCAGCCTGCACCGGCTGCCACCGATCCTGAAGCAATTTATTCAGCGCTACCCCGAAGTCGAACTGGATCTGCGCTTTGCAGCCTCCGAAGTGGCCTACGAAGGCGTACTCAAGGGCGACCTTGAGTTGGCCCTTATTACCCTCGCACCGGAAGCGGACGAGCGCATTCTGTCACGTACACTCTGGTCGGACCGCCTGCAGTACGTGGTGGCCACCACTCATCCACTGGCCCTGCAGGACTCCGTCAGCTTGAATGAGTTGAATCGCTACCCGGCCATTCTGCCCGGCACCGAGACCTTCACCCATCAGCGAGTGCGACAACAGCTGGCACTGCAGGGGCTGGAACCCAATCTCGGCATGAGCACTGACTATCTGGACACCATACGGATGATGGTCAGCATCGGTCTGGGCTGGAGCCTGCTGCCTGAAACCATGATCGATCATTCGCTGCACCGGCTTGAAACCGGGACCGAACCCGTCTATCGCCCCCTGGGGTGCATTCATCACCGCAACCGCACCCTGAGTAATGCCGCGCGTGAGCTGCTCAACATGCTGCCCGATGACGTTTAACTGCCCCTGCGCATCGTTTAAGATGACGTATCGGCCCTTTTGACCACGGAGAGCAGGCACTTTGTCCGATCAGATCCGGAATATCATGCAGCAATGGCTGGACCAGCTGGAACGTCAGGCGCGCAGCGGTACTGACTGGCTGCAGCAGTGGCAGTCATTGCTGGAGCAGTTTCCGGATGATACCGACCCGCAGATTCTCGATCTGCTGCACCAGCTCACCCGTCAGAACCACCGTTTTGCGTCCCTGACCGAAGCGTTGCTGAGCCAATCCGGAGAAGGCGGCCTGTCTCGCGAATCACTGCTTGACACCTATCAGCAGCATCTTGATCACCTGCGCCATGACTGGATCCAGTCAAGCCGCTTCCTGCCCGACCAGATCGCCCTGATGACACCCTTTATCAGCCCGCCACCGAAAAGTGATGGACTGGACTGGGGACCGGAGCTGTTGACACGCCTGCAGGCACTGTCCGCATTTCCCAACGAGCTGACACAGCGACTGAAGGGTCTGCTGACAAGCCTGATTCACTTCCAGCAATGCCGGCAGGCCCATCAGGCAGAGCTGAGCGAGCTGAACAGACAGGCTCTGGAGGCGTTTGCCGATCGCCTGCAGGCATCCGGGATCACTGATCTGACCGAGGCTCATGCGCTTTGGGTCGACACCTACGAGGCGCGCTACCGAGCCGCGCTGGATAATGACACCTTCATCGACAGCTTCAACCGTCTCGTGAACAGCGGCAGCGAAGTCAAGCAGGAGTGGCAATGCATGGTCAATCTCCTGTGCCGACAACTCGGTCTGGTCAGCCTGTCTGATTACGATTCACTCAGCGAGCGGCATCAGGCATTGCAAGATCGCGTCTGGCAGCTGGAGCAGCAGATGAAGAAGCTGCAAAAGGGGCAGCAACGTGATCAGGACTGAAGCGGAATGCCTGCGTCAGAGTCTGAAACAGCAGCATGAACAACTAGCTGCAGCCAGTGCGTCACTGCTGAACAGTCGCGTGCAGCACCACTTCATGCCCCATCGCATGCTGCTGCAACATGAGGGGATCACCCTTCGCGTCTTTGAACCCTCAGGGCCAACAACCCAGCGCCCGCTGGTGCTTTGCTATGCACTGGTCAACCGACCCTGGATCCTCGACCTGATGCCGGACTCGTCCCTGATTCGCCAGCTGACAGAACAGGGTTTGCGCGTGTACCTGATTGACTGGGGTTCGCCCTGTCGGAGTCAGCGCTATCAGGGGCTTGAGCATTACATCGGCCAGCTGATGCATCGCTGCATTCAGGCCGCCATGGACGACAGCGGCAGTAACAGTGTGGATCTGGCCGGCGTGTGCCAGGGCGGCGTCTTCAGCCTGTGCTATGCCGCCCTTCACCCCGAGCAGATTCACCGGCTGGTAACACTGGTAACGCCGGTCGACTTCCACGCGCACGATTTTACCCTGAGCCACCTGTATCGCGGCATCAACATCAAACAGCTGGTATCGGCCTATGGCAACGTGCCCGGCGCACTGGTGACACAGGTATTCAGCAACATGCAGCCCATGCGTCTGGGCCAACTCAAGCACCTGCATACCGCCAAAAGGCTGAGCGAAGTACCGGCATCTCAGGCGCAGTTTCTGCTGATGGAGCAGTGGCTGAATGACTGCCCGGATCTGGCCGGACGAGCGCTGGAGCAGTTTGTTGAGCTGTTCTTCCAGCAAAACAGCCTGTTGCAGGGAGAGTTTGAAGCAGGCCCGATGCAAGTTGATCTGAGCCGGATAGAGGCACCGGTACTCAACATTTTCGGTACAGAGGACCACCTGGTGCCGCCGTCAGCGGCCAGTGCACTGGAAGGGCTATGTAACCGAAGCGGTTATCAGGCGCTACCGATCAAAGCCGGTCACATTGGAACATTGATGGGCTCAAAAGCCCTCAAGCAGGTGCCCGCAGCCATCCACGAATGGCTACAGGCCAAAGCCTGACACAAGGGTTACTGATCGTCAGACTTACCCTTCTTGTCTGCACTATCCGGCGCGGGTTGCTCAGCCTCGGCTTCTGCGCCCTTGGCCGACTCGGCACTGGACTCCTCTTCACCCTGCTTGGGCGCGAACATATTCCAGACTGCCATGTTCTGGTCTGCAAAACGTCCCATCATGGTGAGCGGGTTGGCGGCCCCCATCATGGTCTGCATCTGCTCGCGAATACGGTCCTGATGCTCAAGGAATGCGGCAATGCTCTGCTCGAGGTACTGACTCATCATCCCCTGCATGCTGTCGCCGTAAAAGCGTATCAGCTGCTGCAGGACCTGGTTGGTCAGCAGGGTTCCATGCCCTTCCGCTTCCTGTTCGCTGATGATCTGCAACAGGATATTCCGTGTCAGGTCGTTGCCGGTTTTGGAGTCCTGTACCTGAAAGTTTTCTCCGTTCAGTACCAGCTGCTTCACATCTTCCAGAGTGACATAGCAGCTGCGAGACGTGTCATACAGACGACGATTGGTATATTTGCGCAGAATCCGCACGCCCGCTTCTCCCGATCCGTTTTGGCTCATCAAATAACACTATCCATTCAGTCGGCGTCGCGCCCGCCTTTGCCATACTGGTTCATCATTCCGAACAGCAGTTTCTGGAAGGCTTCCATCGAACCGATACCATTGTTGAGGTAGGGCTTCAGGAGCGTCAGCGGATCATAACCTTCCGCACCCGCTTCCATCTGTTCCCGCACCTTGTCTATCATTTCCTGTTGCAACACCGACACATCGGGTAAACCCAGTGCACGGCGCAGCTCTTCCGGTGTCATCTCGACATCAATCTTGAAGTTCATGCGCACCTCGCCTAACCAACATGCCAATTGTTTCATACTATAGCAACTGCAGTGCAAAACAACTTTGACTCAGCTCCGTTCAACCTGCTCCGGGCGAATCCAGTACCAGGCCAGTCCGAGCGCCACCAGGGACGCCATGGCCGCCACCAGAAAGGTGTATTGCCCCAGTACTGCCCATAACTGCCCACTGGCGATGGCACCCAGCGCGCCGCCGGCGCCAAAGCCCAGACTGGAAAACAGCGCCTGCCCCCTGCCACTGGTGTGTGGTGTAAAATAGTGTTGCACCAGCGCAATCCCGACCGCATGCAAACTGCCGAAGGTTGCTGCATGGAGTAGCTGCGCCAGCAACATGACCCACAACTGCTCCGGCACCAGTGCCGTGAGTGTCCAGCGCAACACACAGAGCAGCAGACTCACCAGCATGATGCCCCTCAGGCTGAACCCTTCCATCAGACGCGGCATGACGATAAACAGCACCACTTCGGCGATCACGCCCAGCGCCCACAACAGGCCGATGGCTGAACGCTCGTAGCCCAGCCCCTGCATCATGACACTGTAAAAGGTGTAATAGGGGCCATGCCCGAACTGAACCAGAAAACAGACCAGGAAAAAGGCCAGAACCTGAGGTCGCCTCAAAATCGGCCAAATGGGGGCTGTCCCCGGCGGGTCTGACTGTTGCTTCTCGGCATGGCCCTTGAGCAGTAGCGTACAGGCCCAGATGGTTGCAAGCAGAGCCAGCACGAGAACGGGCAACGCCTGAACCCCGACCCGGTCCAGCCACCACCCGGCCAGCACCACGGCCAGAATAAACCCTACCGACCCCCATAGTCGGATACGGCTGTACTGGACCGCCTGACGCCCGAGATGATTCAGCGTGATCACTTCAAACTGAGGCAGTACAGCATTCCAGAAGAAGCTGAACACCAGCATCACCAATCCGACGCCCAGGGCCCCGTCTTGCCAGAACACGGGCACGAACCCAACTGTGGCCAGCAGCGACCCCATGCGCACAATCGCCACGCGACGCCCGGTTCGATCGGCCAGCCACCCCCAAATATTTGGTGCCAGTACACGGGTGAAGTGCAGCACACCCATCAGTGCACCGATGGTCGCCGCACTGAACGCAAGCGACTCCAGATAAAGCGTCCAATAGGGAATCAGCACGCCCAGCAGCGCGAAGTAGAAAAAATAGAAACCTGACAGTCGAAAGTGGGTCATACCGGCAAGATCCATACATGAAAAAGCCGGCACATGGCCGGCTTTACATACTCAGAGCAACGTCAAATCAGGCATTTTCGAGTGCATTCAGTACGTATTGCGGCAGCGCAAAACTGGCCGCGTGCAGAGCGGGCGTATAGTAGCGCGTGGTAATGCCACTGGCAGCAAAGCGAGCCTTCAGGGTATCCGCATCCAGCTGGCGCAGCTCAGCATTGTCACTGGCCCATGCAAAAGTCATCACACCGCCCACATAGGTCGGCACGGCTGCATTGTAGAAGCTCTGATCCGCAAAATAGGGAGACAGCCTGCGGCGAGTGGTGACCACTTCATCCTGCTGCATGAAGGGCACGCCGTTCTGGGCGACGAATACACCACCCGGGTTGAGGCAACGCTTGACGCCTTCATAGAAGCGGCTGCTGAACAGCACTTCACCCGGCCCGATCGGATCGGTACAGTCCGAGATCACCACATCAAAGGTGTCCTGACACTCCGAAACAAAGTCGACGCCATCGGCAATCACGATGTTGGCGCGCGGATCATCGAACGCACCTGCCGAGTGGTTGGGCAGATACTGCTTGCACATGTCGATCACGGCCTGATCGATCTCGACCTGTGTCACATGCTCCACACTGGAGTGCCGCAGCACTTCACGGAGAATACCACCGTCACCGCCACCGATAATCAGTACACGACGTGCTGACCCATGCGCCAGAATCGGCACATGCGTCATCATTTCATGGTAAACAAACTCGTCACGCTCAGTGGTCTGGATAATGCCATCAAGCGCCATCACCGTGCCGAAGTCACGGTTGCGAAAAATGATCAGCTCCTGGTGCTCGGTACGGTGCTCAAACAGCACCTCATCCAGCGTGAAGCTTTGCCCATAGCCGTCATAAAGACGCTCAAGATAGGTAGTCGTCTTCATCGATGCTCACCTTACCACGGAGAATTTCTTCGACATCCACTTGCGTGGGCGCAAATGCCTCTTCAAGCACCGGAATGGCTTTGACGGGTTCTGACTCGCCGCACATGAATACATCAAAAGCGGCAAAGTTGCGCTCCGGCCAGGTGTGCACACTGATATGCGATTCAGCCAGCACCGCAACGCCGGAGATACCACCGTTGGGCGTAAAGTGATGCAGATGGATATGCAGCAGTGTCGCCTTGGCCGCCTTGATGGAATCACGCAGCGCCTTCTCCATCACCTCAAGATCATCCAGACGGCTTGCACCGCGCAGGTCGATAATCAGGTGGGTACCGGCATAGCGGTGACCATCGCGCTCAATGAAGAAGTCCAGTCGTTCTTCATCTTCACCCTGGGTGTACGCGGGCCAATCAGCAACACTGCCTGCCGCCTCTTGGTCGATCACTTCAGACGACAGGTCTCTCGCTTCTTGCATGGGGGTTGACTCCAGACAAGTCTGTTTACACAGAGTTAAAAAAGAAAAACCCAACCTCCCGAGCCTTGACCGAGACTCAAATGGACATAATCCATGCGGGAGGAAAAACTACTCTCACAACATGAACTCAATCCATCTGAACTCCGCAATTCCCGAAGGGTTGGGACGTATCAGATTTGTGCGCATTTAAACCGCGTTCTGCTCAAAATTCAAGCATAAAACGCGGCACTGTCCGATTAATTTAAGGCAGCTGTCATCCAGCCGTCATTTGCCCTGATCCACGTCAGCCAGAACCGGCAGATCCGTACTGACATCCGCGTTCTGAGCACGATCACGCAACAGATGATCCAACAGGACAATCGCCATCATCGCTTCGGCAATAGGCGTAGCACGAATGCCGACACAGGGGTCGTGACGGCCCTTGGTCACCACCTCAATCGCTTCGCCAGAGGCGTTGATACTGCGACCGGGCAATCTGAGGCTTGAAGTCGGCTTCAGCGCAATATGGGCACTGATCGCCTGCCCGGTGGAAATGCCGCCCAGGATGCCGCCGGCATGATTGGACATAAAACCGTCCGGCGTCATTTCATCACGATGCTCGGTACCTTTCTGGTTGACGACAGCAAAGCCATCCCCGATTTCAACGCCCTTGACCGCATTAATGCTCATCAAGGCATGCGCCAGATCGGCATCCAGCCGGTCAAAAATCGGCTCGCCCAGCCCGACCGGGACACCCGTGGCTTCTACCGAGATACGCGCACCGATGGAGTTGCCCTCCTTGCGCAGCGCATCCATGTACTCGGCCATCTGCTCGGCCGCCTCGGCATCGGGAGAGAAGAACGGGTTTGCATTCACCTGGTCCCAGTCAAACCGGGCCGGGTCAATCGCGATAGGTCCAAGCTGGGACAGGTAACCGCGCACTTCGATACCCTTGGCCGCCAGTACTTTTTTGGCAATGGCCCCGGCAGCCACCCGCATGGCGGTCTCGCGTGCCGAAGAGCGACCACCGCCGCGGTAATCCCGGAAGCCGTACTTGTGCGAGTACACATAATCCGCATGCGCCGGACGGAACGTCTCTGCGATATTGGAATAATCCTTGGAGCGCTGATCCGTATTCTCGATCAGCAGACCGATGGCGGTACCCGTGGTTTTGCCTTCAAAAACGCCGGACAGAATCCGAACCTCGTCCGGCTCACGACGCTGGGTCGTGTGGCGTGATGTGCCCGGTTTGCGGCGATCCAGATCAGCCTGAAGATCGGCTTCGCTCAATTCGATCCCGGGAGGGCAGCCATCAACAATGCAACCCAGCGCAGGGCCATGGCTTTCACCGAAGGTAGTGACTGTGAACAGTTTTCCAAAGCTGTTACCGGACATTTTTCTCTCTGCTCAGACGTATAAATGGCCTTGCAGCAGGCCACTCAGGTTATAACAAATCCGCGTGGGCACGCAGCTCTTCGGCCGTGATGACAAACACTCCATTGCCACCCTGCTCCAGCTCAACCCATATCAGCGGCAGTTCAGGCATGCTCTGCATCAGGTGCACTTCACTGTTGCCAACCTCCACGACCAGAAGCCCTTCGGGGTTCAGGTGGTCGGCCGCCTGACGCAAGATACGCCGTGTAATATCCAGCCCATCAGGGCCTGAGCCCAGCGCCAGCGAGGGTTCGTGGTGATATTCGGCAGGCATCTGTGCCAGGTCGTCTGCATCCACGTAGGGCGGGTTGCTGACGATCAGATCATAGGTAGTACCCTGAACGGCGTCGAACAGATCCCCCTGGCAAGCACGCACACGGTCGGCCAGCATGTGGCGATCAATATTCTGACGGGCAACCTCAAGCGCATCGGCCGAAATATCCGCCAGATCCACCTCGGCTTCTTCAAATGCATAGGCACAGGCAATACCGATACAGCCACTGCCGGTGCACAGGTCCAGGATCCGCCCGACAGGGCCCGGGCGCAGCCAGGGCTCAAAAGCCGTATCGATCAGTTGCGCAATAGGGGAACGTGGAATCAGGACCCGCTCATCCACCGTAAAGGGGAGGCCCATAAACCAGGCTTCTCCGGTGATGTAAGGCAGCGGCTTGCGCGCATGGACACGCTGAGACACAAAGCTGAGCACGCGCTCCTTTTCAGACTGGGTCAAGCGCGCATCAAGCACCGCCGGATTGGTATCCCAGGGCAGGTCGACGGCATTCAGGACCAATTGACTGGCCTCATCCCAGGCTTCGGAATGGCCATGCCCAAAAAACACCTGATGACGGTTGAATTCACTCAGTGTCCAGCGGATAAAATCTCTAAGGGTGTGCAGCTCGGAGAGAACGGCGGCTTGATCCGACTTCATGTATCGCCTGATAATAGGTTGCCTTTGAGCCCAGCATGTTACTGAAAACCTTCATTGAACGCCATGTCTTATACCTATGACGACGATAACGACGACGATCTGGATTTTGGCGAAGCCATGCGCGGGGTCACCCCGCTCAAGCATGACCGCCACCACTCACACCGACAGGCCAAGGGCCTGTTGAAGCCGCGCCCTGACGCCAGCACCCGTTACCGCCGTCAGGCAGCCGCGCGGGAAGTCGAACAGGTCATTGACGGGCTTTCATCCGAAGCCAAAGACATTCTGGACTCCAACGATGAATTGCTGTTTGCGGCACCCGGCGTGCAACTGGCGACACTGAAGCGGCTGCACAAGGGCCATATCCCCTGGGAAGCCGGACTTGATCTGCACGGCTACACCGTTGATCAGGCGCGTGATGAGCTCAGCCATTTTATCCGTGACGCCTGCCGTCAGCAGATGCGCGCCGTCATTATTATCCATGGCAAAAGCCATACCCAGGCGGGACAACCCGCCTTGTTGAAGTCCTGTGTTAACGACTGGCTGCGCCAATTGAACAGCGTGCTGGCCTTTTGTTCGGCTCAACCACGCGACGGCGGGACCGGCGCTGTATATGTGCTTTTGAAAAGACAGGCATCCTGATAATTTAAGGCTATGCTTAACCGGCGCGCATACCGGAAAGGGAACTAGCATGGTCGACCTGCAGAAACACCTTCAAGCGATGGCCGAAACCGGTGCATCCGATCTCTTCTTCAGCAGCCACACGCCCGTCCAGATGAAGGTTCAGGGCGTTATAAAGCCTGCCGATGATCAACAGCTCACCCCGGACGACATCGACAAGCTCGCCCACAGCCTGATGAATGAGCATCAGGCAGGCCAGTTTCGTGATGAAATGGAGTTGAATTTTGCCTACGAAGAACGGGGTATTGGCCGCTTTCGCGTGAACGTCTACCGCCAGCGCGGAGATGTGGCCATGGTGATTCGCATGATTCGCCACCAAATCCCCGGCATTGAAGAACTCAGGCTACCCGCCGTGCTGGAAAACCTGATCATGCTGCGCAGCGGCCTGGTATTGCTGGTCGGGGCAACCGGGTCCGGCAAGTCCACCGCCCTCGCCTCCATGATTGAGCACCGCAACCTGCGCTCATCCGGTCATATTCTGACGGTGGAAGACCCGATCGAGTTTCTGCACACCAACAAGCGCTCGCTCATTAACCAGCGCGAAGTGGGTGTCGACACCCTCTCCTACGATAACGCGCTTAAAAATGCCCTGCGCGAAGCCCCTGATGTCATCATGATTGGCGAGCTGAGGGACAAGGATACTGTCGAGCATGCGATGCGCTACTCCGAGACCGGCCACCTGTGTCTGTCCACGCTGCATGCCAACAATGCCGTTCAGGCCATTGAACACATCAGCAACTTTTTCCATGAAAACACCCGCCACAAGGTCAACACGGACCTGTCGCTCAACCTCAGAGCCATCGTGGCGTTGCGCCTGATCCGGGACGTAGATGGAAAATTCATTCCCGCCACAGAAGTGCTGATCAACACGCCCTACATCACAAAACTGATCGCCCGCGGTGAATACTCGCGCATTCGTGAAGCGATCGACCAAAGCAGCAACCCGGCTGCCCACACCTTCGATGTTAACCTCCTCAACCTGTATCAGGATGGCAAAATCAGCATTGAAGAAGCGCTGCAAAATGCTGACTCACGTACCAACGTGGCACTGCGACTGAAACTGATGGGGGGATTATGACCTCCCGGGCGGCAGCTCTTTACCCGAGTGTCATATTCAAGTAATTTACGCCGTTTTCAGTCAGTTGCCGCGATCAGCCGAGGAACCAAGATGGAAACAGCCTACTCCCAGATCATTGAACAGATTGGAGAGGACCTAGAACGAGAAGGGTTGAGGGATACACCGGCACGTGCCGCCAAGGCAATGCGCTACCTGACTCAAGGCTATACTCAGTCTCTCGAAGAAGTGGTCAATGGCGCGCTTTTTCCGTCTGATAACAGCGAAATGGTTCTGGTACGGAACATCGAGCTCTACTCTCTGTGCGAGCACCATCTGCTGCCCTTTATCGGCAAGGCTCATGTTGCCTATATCCCGCAAGGCAAGGTTGTTGGACTGTCCAAACTAGCACGCATCGTCGACATGTTTGCCCGTCGCCTTCAGATTCAGGAAAACATGACCAAAGAGATCGCGGAAGCCATTCAGAGTGTCACTGGAGCGGCGGGTGTAGGCGTTGTGATTGAAGCACAGCATATGTGCATGATGATGCGCGGCGTGGAGAAACAGAATGCATCCATGACGACATCCATGATGCTGGGTTCTTTCCGCGACAACGAGGCAACCCGTAACGAATTCCTGTCCCTGGTTCGCTGATTTCAGGAAGTCGCTGTTTCGGGGGCAAGAGCACGCCCCCGTCTGTCACCTGCGGTTATTCTTCGGACTGCAGCAGTACAACCGCTACACTCTTACGACTCCCCAGCACACTCGGTACCAGCGCGCCAACCCCTCTCGCACTGATACGTGAGGCGTCTACCCCCTCTTCTACCAGTGAGCGCTTGAGCCGATCAGCCGCTTCCTGGGATTGACTCAGGGACAGGTCAAGGTCACGACTCTGCCAGTGTACGACTACCGCAATACGACTGTCGGGAAAGGACTCCAACACGCCCAGCAATGACTTCACCGCACGGTCGCGTGAGTCCGGCCAGTCACTCACTTCTGCATAGCCTCGCTGACGTACCAGCTGCGTAAGCTCGGTTGCCGTCAGACTGTCATTGCTGAGCAAGTCCGCGTGCAGATAGACTCGACCATTGCCTCTTCTGACGGCATAGACCGCAGCATGCCCGTGATCCAGCTCGAAGGCCGCGTAATACTGGGAGCTGTCGACCCCATAGAGACGGGACTGTCCGAATATTTCATTGGCCCATATGTTACTGGGTCCACACTGCCGGCCCGAACATTCGAAGAGAATTCGCGACTGATGATCAAGCAACTGCTTGCGCAGGAAGTTGAAACCTGCTTCAGGCCCATAACCTGAAGGCAGCTGCCAGGTGGTTCGGGCCAGGTTCGCACTGAGGCGCTGCTCTCTGTCACTGCGAACGAGTCCATTGATTTTGACAACACCACCGAGCATCAGTCGATAGTCAGGCTCGGTGCGCTCAAGATGACTGATCTCACGCGCAAGCGGGAAAGGGTCAAGCGAAGGAAGCGTTTCCGCTGCCACCTGCACTGATGCAACCAAAGACGCCAGCAGCCATAAACATTTCCTTGCCAGTCTCATACCCCTCATGCGCGTACCTCCTGTTTAGAGCGAGCTGTAAAACGCCTTGATCTCCTGCGCAATCTGCTCGGCGGGTTCGGGCTCCATATGCAAGTGATGGTTGCCCCGCAACATCATCCGCTGCAACTGCCGTATGGTTTGCGCTCGTGACTCGAGCCTGTCATTCGCAATTCCCTGGTCCCCGAGAATCAATAGAGCAGGAGCGGTGATTGCGGCGAGAAAAGCCCTGACCTGGTCTTCACTGAGCCGCAAAACCGAGGGCAGTATCAGCGCCGAGTCACTGCGCCAGCAAAAGCCCTTGGACGTATTCACTATTGAACGTTCGACCAGCCATCGTGCAGCCTGTTCCCCAACCGGGAACCGGCCTTTCATCCGCGCCTGTACAGCCTCTTCAATAGACGCGTAGTAGCGCGGGTTACGCGCAGGTCGCTGATGGCGACGAATCGCCTGCGCCATTTTGGCAGGCAGCTCTTCCGGCGAGTCTGTCTGCGGAGCCAGGCCTTCAATCAGCACAAGGCTCAGCACACGCTCCGGCATTGCACCGGCCAGCAGTGACGAAACACCTGCACCCATTGAGTGCCCCAGCAGATGGAAGTGCTCCCAACCCAGCTCGTCCGCCACTGCAACCACATCGGCCACGTTATCCCAAATATAATAGGGAACGGACTCGGGCCTGTGTGACGAGAAGCCGTGGCCCATAAGGTCCAGACAGATCAGCCTGACACCACCCAGTAGCGGCTCAAGGGCACGAAACGAGGCAGCATTATCCAGCCAGCCATGCAAGGCCAGCACCGGGGTGCCGGTTGCAGGACCAACAGCCCTTGCGGCCATCAATCGGCCGTTAACCTCAAATCGCAGTTCTTCTACAGATTCCATACGTCATCAATACGGGGATAGATCGGCTGAAAGCCAACGAGGAAAACGGGCCATGCCGGCAGCAGGCCACTCGAGAGACAGCTGAGCACCGCTGCAGGGAGCCACAGGCGCCGGGTCGGCCACCCCTTCCACCAGCCAGTTGATCAAACGACCACACAGCGGCTGATGAGTCACCACCAATAACGCCCCATCGTCACACCATAATGGCTCCAGCGCCTGCGCCACCGAGACGGGGTCTCCGGACGGCAGAAGCCTATCCAGATGCCCCACATCCGAGCCTGTAGATGCGGCTATAATCAGGGCGGTTTCGGCAGCCCTCAGCCAGGGGCTTGCCACAACCTGCAAATGATCAAAGGACTGAGCGAGCTGCCGCCCCATGCTTTCGGCCTGCAACACACCGCGCCGGGTCAGAGCACGATTTGCATCTTGATCACCACCAGGTTCCGCCTCAGCATGACGCAGCACTATCAGCTGCATTGCACCTCCTGACGCGGCAGCACAAACTCCACATCAGTGCTCTGGGTATTCAACATCATGCCGCGCGCCACTTCCTTGACCGGGGCATGATTGAACACGACCTCATACAGCCCGGACACCAGCGGCATATAGATATCCATGCTTTCCGCCTTTTCCTTGACCAACCGAAGGGTATTGACGCCCTCCGCCACTTCGCCCAGCGCATCAACCGCCTGATCCAGGGTTTTACCCTCACCCAAAGCATAGCCCACGCGGTAGTTTCGGCTCAGAGGAGACATGCAGGTTACGATCAGGTCACCCACACCCGCCAGGCCAAGAAAGGTAAACGGATTGGCCCCGAGGCTCACTGCAAACCGACTCATCTCTGCCAGACTGCGCGTCATCAGCATGCTTTTGGTATTTTCACCCATGCCAAGCGCCGCACTCATGCCGGCCGCAATGGCATAGATATTCTTGAGCGTGCCCCCCAGCTCAACGCCGTATGTATCTGTACTGGCATACACACGGAAATAGGACGTATGCAGCAACACCTGAACCTGATCGCGCACCTGCTCATCCGTGCTGGCAATGACCGTGGCAGTCAACTGCTTGCGAGCGATCTCCTTGGCCAGGTTAGGTCCGCTCAACACCCCGTGGCGTGCATCGGGACATTCCTGCTCGATGATCTGGCTCATCAAGCAGAAGGTACCGGCTTCAATCCCCTTGGTTGTTGATACCAGCATCTGGTCAGACGACAGCAGTGGTGCCGCCTGTCGAATCACATCACGAAAAGCGCCACTGGGTATGGCCACAAATACAACGGCCACATCCTTGAGTGCTTCTTCCAGGCTATCCGTTGCCACCAGTGACTTTGCAAGGGTTACACCGGGCAGGTAACGGCTATTGACGGAACAGCGGTTGATCTCGTCAACCGTGTCGGCATTGCGCATCCACAACCTTACTGACAACCCTTTTTCGGCCATCAGGTTGGCCAACACGGTACCAAAGCTGCCGCCCCCGAGGACTGCAACAGGCGTGTCTGAGTTCATCTAATCTCCCCAGGCAGTCTGGCTGACTGCCAACACCGATCAGGGTGAATCAATTTTATCCAGCAGCCGGCCGATGCCGGCAAAGAGTAACTTGACGATAACGAATGAAAGGCCAGCCAGCAGCAGAAAGAGCAGCAATTGCTTCAGATCTTCAGTGCGCTGGTAACCGGCAACCGCAATAGCGGCAAAAAAGGCACTGACCAGGATGGCCAGTACCGTACTGATGCGCTGCAGATTATGCTTATCACTCATCAGGCCTGATCTCAGGAAACAGGTGTTTCTTTTTTCCCAGACTGCTCAGACTGCTCAGACTGCTCAGACTGCTCAGACTGCTCAGACTGCTCAGACTGCTCAGACTGCTCAGACTGCTCAGCAGATTCTGAGTTCGAACACTCGGCAGCATCAACCTTTGACGGAGCACCAGCCGCTGTCTCAACGGCCGGCTCCGTGGAAGACTGTGGCACCACGCTCTCGTCGGACTGCGCGACCATAACCGTATCATCGGGCTTTGAGGAATCTTCTGGCACAGAAGCATCTGCCTGCCTGGCCTCCTCGCTTGCCTCACCACTTGCCTCTTGACCGGCTCCAGACTCCGGGGTGCTCTCGGCCTCGGATGCCTTATCAACAGCGGCTTCAGCCTGATCGGAGGAAACGGTATCGGCATTGGCAGCAGGCGCATCCGCTTGGGCCGCATCATCTGCCGCCTTGTCAGCTGTGCTTGCCGGCTCAACAGGTTCAGCCGCCTTTTCAGCTTGCTTTCCAGCAGGCGCCTGCTCAAGCGGTCGCAGCAGCTCGGCATCCGGGTGGATACACTCCAGCTTGACGCCGGTTTCCTTTTCAATCTCGGGGATCAGGAAGGAATCATCCTCGCAGGCGAAACAGATGGAGGTACCGGTTTGACCGGCTCGACCGGTACGACCGATACGGTGAACATAGTCATCCGCATCTTCAGGCAGCTGGTAATTGATCACGTGAGTCACGCCATCGATATGAATGCCGCGGCCTGCCACGTCTGTTGCAACCAGCACTTCGATCTTGCCGTTACGGAAGTCTTCCAGCGTTTTCAGACGCTTGTTCTGCGGGATTTCGCCAGACATCAACGCGGCCTTGATGCCATCTTTGCTCAGGCGGTCGGCCAGCGAACGGGTTTCATGTCGACGATTGCCAAACACGATAGCGCGCTCAATGCCATTAATGCGCAGATAGTTGCGCAGCAGCTGGTACTTTTCATGGCTTGAAACCAGGAAAACCTTCTGCGCCACGTTGTCAGTGGTTTTGTGCTCGGATTCGATCTCGATCGTTACCGGGGACTGAGTCCACTGCTCAGCAAGGCGCATCACATCATCGGTAAAGGTGGCGCTGTACAACAGTGTCTGGCGGTCGGCACCCTTGCGCGGGGTCTGGCGAATGATGGTACGCACATCCGGTATAAAGCCCATGCTCAACATGCGATCGGCTTCATCCAGTACCAGCACTTCGACGTGGTAGAGATCCACTTCCTTGGAGCGCACAAAATCAATCAAACGACCCGGCGTCGCAACCAGAATATCCACGGGGCGTGCCGCCAGAGCCTTGCGCTGACGCTCATAATCCATGCCGCCTACCAGCGATACCACCGAGAGGTCGGCGTACTTGGAAAGCCCTTCAGCATCGGCCGCGATCTGCAACGCCAGCTCACGGGTGGGCGCAATAATCAGTGCACGCGGCTCATTCTTGCGGCGTTCACCGGGCAGAGGAAAGTCGATCAGGTCAGTGATAATACCGATCAGGAAGGCTGCCGTTTTACCGGTGCCGGTCTGTGCCTTGCCGATCAGGTCACGCCCGTTCAAGGCATGCGGAATAGTGGCTGCCTGAATCGGAGTGCAATATTCGAACTTGAGATCGGCTATCGCTCTCATAAGCACATCAGGGAGACCGAAGTCATGGAACCGGCGTTTGCCTTCCACGACCGGGACTGCAAATGACTTGGGTGACCAGTTACCACCGCCATCACGCGGCTTGCGAGAGCGGCGACGACGACGAGGACGGCCTTTACCGGGTTTCTGTTCGGAGTTGCTCGCGGATGCGGTCTGCTTATCTTCAGTACTCAAGATCGGATCCATTCAGATTAACGTTTGATTTCACGTCGAAACGGAGGCAGGGAGTCAAGCAGTTGCTGGCCATAACGGCGCGTAACAACACGCCTGTCCATTAACACGACACGCCCCCGGTCCTGTTCTGTTCTCAATAGTCGCCCTACTGCCTGAGTAAGACGCATGGACGCGGCCGGAACGGTCCACTCAATAAACGCATTCCCGCCCCGCTGCTCAATCCATTCGGCCATAGTAGCATCTACAGGGTCATCAGGCACACTGAACGGTAACTTGGTGACAAACACATCGGTCAAATACTGCCCCGGCAAGTCAACGCCTTCGGCAAAAGAGGCCAACCCGAAGATGACACTGGCCTTGCCGTCATCGATTCGCGCCCGGTGCCGGCGCAAAATCTCCTGTTTGCTGAAATCCCCCTGTGCCAGCACCTTGTCGGCAATGCGGCTCGGTAAACCTTCCTGTACCCTGCGCATCTGACGCCAGGAACTGAACAGCACCAGTGCAGCTTCTGCCGTTTCAAGCTCGGCGCTGAGCAGCGACAGAACTTCGTCCGTATGCTCATCGGGTCGCCCCGGATCAGAGGTCATGGCAGGAATTTCCAGCACCCCGTTACGGGCATAATCAAAGGGGCTTTCAAGACGCACCGCCATCACATCCGATGGCAGACCCAGAGACGCAAACAGCGCATCAAAGCGCCCCAGCGCGGTCAGGGTTGCCGAGGTCAGTATGGCGGCATGACAGTGCTTCCAGAGATGCTCTGACAACGTATCGGCAGCTGAAACCGGCGCACTGCGCAGCTCAAAATCGTAACCCACCGACGTCTCGACGCGATTGATCCAGCGCGCGGTTGGCGACCGCCCCTCAGGGTCATGACGGCTGTAACTGTGCGC
Source organism: Marinobacterium alkalitolerans (assembly GCF_017776525.1). Taxonomy (GTDB): domain Bacteria; phylum Pseudomonadota; class Gammaproteobacteria; order Pseudomonadales; family Balneatricaceae; genus Marinobacterium; species Marinobacterium alkalitolerans. Next base: position 46,650 of record NZ_JACVEW010000013.1, on the reverse strand, counting down.
CAGCCATCCCACCTGCTGAATACGGCCCCAAAGTACGCCCAGCTGCGGGAACCAGCGCTCGGCGGCAGCCCGGGGGATATCGCCGATCCCGCCTTCCAGCGCCTCCTTGAGGGTATCCACCAGACGCTCCAGCTGCTGCTGCGCCTGCTCGGCCGCACTTGAAAGCATAAGACTGGGCTCAAGCAATGGGTCCGGCTGGCGTCCACCCGGAAAGCGGTATCGGTCGCCTTCCAGGGCCTCCATCATAGGCCGCACCAGCAAGGCAAGCTGCTCCAGCGCCAGGTCCATGTTCTGCATGGGACGGTGCAAGCGCTCGACCGGGTCAGCAAGCTGGGTCGCAGAACCGGTATCTGCCAGCATCTGGGACAGTTGCTTCTGCGCGACGCTGAGCATTTTTTGCGATGAGCCAAGCCGGGCCGCAAAGGCAAAATGCCCGCTTGCCTTGTCCGCCAGATGATGGCCCTCATCGAAAATATAGATGGTGTTATCCGGCTCAGGCAGGATGGCGCCCCCACCCAGCGCAAGATCAGACAGCACAAGATCGTGGTTGGCAACAACCACATCCACCTCGTCCAACCGCTCGCGGGAACGATAGAAGGGACAGGCGCTGAAGTTCAGACAGCGACGGTTACTGCATTGTAGATGGTCACTGGTCAGCGGCTGCCAGATCTGGTCATCCACTTCGCTTTCCAGCGCATCACGATCACCATCCCAATGGCCAGCGGCATAGGCATCCATCATCCCCTGATACTGGTTGATGACTTCATCGGGCAAGCGGTCGGCCTGCTCGTCCTCGTACAACGCCATCTGCCCCAGCACACCCTGTTGCTCGAGGTGCTGCTCAACCTTATTGAGACACAGGTAGCGCCCCCGCCCCTTGGCCAGCCGATAATTCAGGGCAAGGCCCGCATGGGCTTCCACCTCGGGCAGGTCCTTATTCATCAGCTGTTCCTGCAGGGCAACCGTGGCGGTCGACAGGACCAGCTTTCGTCCTGTGGCACGCGCAAGCGGAATTGCCGCCAGCAGGTACGCGATCGTTTTACCCGTACCCGTGCCCGCCTCGACCACGCCAACCTTGCGTGAAACGGAGCTGTCACCCTCTTCACCGGCCTCGGCCTGCGCCAGCACACGTGCGACTGTTGCAACCATCTGCTTCTGTGCAGGGCGCGCTCTCAGCTCACGGCTTTTCAGAAAGCGGCTGTAGGCCTGCTGAATCTCTTTTTTATGCGCTTCAGTCAGCACGCTATTTCCTCATCTCAGAACCGGGCGCATTTTAACAAACCACTGGATATATAAACAGATTAAGCTTGACGGACAGACTTTACTGTATAAAATCACAGTAAATCGATTGAGTAACGGCCGCTATGAAACTGACCAAACGACAAACTGAAGTGCTGGACTGCATTCGTCACTATATCGACACAACCGGATACCCCCCTACACGTGCCGACATTGCGCGCGAACTGGGCTTCCGCTCCGCCAATGCTGCCGAAGAACACTTGAAGGCACTGGCGCGCAAAGGGGCTATCGAGTTGACCAAGGGGACGTCTCGCGGCATTCGCCTGCCCGAGCCGGACACGCCCGATGAAGGTCTGCCCGTGATCGGTCAGGTGGCGGCTGGCGAGCCGATACTGGCCCAGCAGCACGTAGAAGATCACTGCACCATATCGGCTGACTTCTTCCGACCACGCGCAGACTATTTGCTGCGAGTGAAAGGCATGAGCATGAAGGATGTGGGCATTCTGGATGGTGATCTTCTGGCCGTACACCAGACGCGTGACGCCAGGGATGGACAGATCGTCGTCGCACGGATTGGCGACGAAGTGACGGTCAAACGCTTCAAGCGTGAAGACCACAAAGTTTATCTCATTGCCGAGAACGAAGAGTTCGCCCCGATTGAAGTAGACCTTACCGCAGAGGAGCTGGTCATCGAGGGGCTGGGCGTCGGCGTGATTCGGCAAGGCCACTGACAGAGGGTTGTTCCATGCCAGCCATCGATTACCGCAGAACCGAACAGGTAGAGGCAGCAACAGAGTCCAAGATGACCGAAATTCTGCTGCATAACAGTCAGGTTTCGCTCCAGCCGGTACTCTTGCCCATGATTGCGCAGCTGAGTCATCAGGATCGCTGGCTGACATTGATCAACCCGCCGTGCAGCCTGAGCCGCGACCTGCTGACAGAAGCAGGTGCGAACCTCCGCCACATTCGCGTCCTCAAGACGAAGGCGAGCTCACTGGAGCACCTATTCAGTCGCACTCTCTCTGCCGGCACATCCCATACCGTTATCGGCTGGAGCAATGAGCAACATACATTGAACGCGGACCGGCTCAACCCCTTTGCATGTATGGGCGCCTGCCTGGGTGTTCTGGTCCGCGGCTAGGTTACCACTCCTGCATGTTGGCTCTGAGGCGCTCAATCAGAGTTCGGAACTGGTCCAGCCATTGATTGAATTCGGCCAGCATATCCTGATCTTCAGCATGATCAGGATTCACCTGAAGCACATGTATCTCTGACAGGCTGCTTTCTGACGCCGGTCTGGCGACCGGCCCATCGGCAGCCGACCAGCAGGCATCGTAAGCTGCAAGCATCTTATGCAGCCAGCTTTGCTGATCCTGCTCCAGCTGGATCAGCTCTGAGGCCTCCGGAGATTCCTGCCCGGTCTTTTCCAGCTGCTGCTGAAGATCAGCAAAGTTGCGCACGGCTGCCGTATCAAGCGCATAATTTTCAGCGATCTCTCTCAACAGTGACGCATAGCCGCTGGCCATGAAAAACAGGATCGATTCATGATAGGACTCGATCCGAGCATGCTTACTCCACTGTGAAGCTTCCTGAGCCTGAACCAGCGCCTTGATATGCAAGCGTGCAAAATTCAGTTTTTGATTGGTCCTGACCGCATAGGTATCACTCATGCTCTAGCCTCTTTCATTCCCTGTTATAACGGCCGCAAGCTCAACGCTTGCGACCGGTTTCTTCATGCCAGCTGCCGTCTCGGTAGAATGCCTTCCAGCCAGTCGCCTTGCCATCAACTTCGGACATCACATACTGCTCCTTGGTCTTGCGGCTGTAACGAATCACGGCCGGATTACCTTCCGGATCCTGCTGCGGCGCACGCATGAGATAGTCGTACTTGGGATCAATCTCTTCCCTGTGCGGCACAATTTCCGATACCAGCGGCGCGCGCGTTTCACGCTTTTTCGGGAACTGGCTTGCGGCCAGGAACAACCCACTGGCGCCATCACGCAGCACATAGGTGTCATCCACTTTCTGACACTGCAGCTCCGGCATGGGTACGGGGTCCATCTTGGGGGGTGCCGGCTCGCCGTTCTTCAACAGCTTGCGCGTATTCTTGCACTCGGCATTGGTACACCCGAAAAACTTGCCAAAGCGGCCGGTTTTGAGCTGCATTTCAGCGCCACATTTGTCGCACTCGATACTGGGACCGTCATATCCCTTGATCTTGAAGCTGCCGTGCTCAACCTCAAAGCCCGAGCAGTCCGGGTTGTTGCCGCACACGTGCAACTTGCGCTTTTCGTCGATCAGGTAGGAGTCCATGGCGGCATCACAGATCTTACAGCGATGCTTGTTGCGCAGAATGCGAGACTCTTCCTCGTCATCACCATCCACACTGACCACCTCATCTCCGGGAATCAGGTTGATGGTCGATTTGCAGCGCTCCTTGGGCGGCAGGTTGTAGCCGGAACAGCCCAGAAAAACACCGGTGCTGGCGGTGCGAATCATCATCGGCCGACCACACTCAGGACAGGCGATATCCGTCTCGGTCGGGGTGTTGGGGCGCATGCCCTGCTCATCTCCCTGAGCCTCGCCCAGCTTTTCGGTAAAGCCCGAGTAGAAGCGATTGAGCAGCTCTTTCCAATCAGTGCTGCCCTCGGCCACTTCATCGAGCTTTTGCTCCATCCGGGCTGTGAAGCTGTAATCCATCAGATCAGAGAAGTTCTCGTTCAGGCGCTCGGTAACAATGTCACCCATTTTGCAGGCGTAAAAACGGCGCCCCTGGACTTCAACGTAGCCACGGTCCTGGATGGTCGAAATAATGGAAGCATAGGTGGAAGGACGGCCAATACCCCGCTTCTCCAATTCCTTGACGAGACTGGCTTCAGAGTAGCGCGGTGCCGGCTTGGTAAAGTGCTGCTTGGGTTCCAGTTCCTGCAACTGCAGCACTTCACCCTGCTGGACATCCGGCAGAATCACATCTTCATCACTGCGGCTCTTGGGCGGCAGCACGCGTGTGTAACCATCAAAGCGCAGGATTCGCCCTTTGGTGGACAGCTCGTAGTCGCCGCAGGCGACGTGAATACGGGTACTGGTGTAGCGGGCCGGGGTCATCTGGCACGCCATGAACTGACGGCGGATCAGATCATAAAGCCGCAGTGCGTCCGGCTCCATACCCTTGAGCTGCTCTACAGTCAGGGTCACATCGGACGGACGAATCGCCTCGTGCGCTTCCTGTGCCCCCTCCTTGCTGCTGTAACTGACCGGGTCCGACGGCAGGTAGTCATCGCCAAAGTGCTCGCAAATATATTCACGGCAGCTCTCCACCGCCTCTGCACTCAGGTTGGTTGAGTCGGTACGCATGTACGTGATGTAGCCCGCCTCGTAAAGACGCTGAGCCAGCATCATGGTCTTTTTGACACCGAAGCTCAGGCGGGTTGAGGCGGCCTGTTGCAGCGTCGAGGTAATAAACGGCGCGGAAGGCTTGCTGCTGGTGGGGCGGTCTTCCCGCTTTTTGACTTCAAAACTGCCTGCGCGCAACCGGGCCAGATGCTGCTCGGTTTCTTCCGCACTGACAGGACGGAACGCCTTGCCTTCGGCGCGCGTCACCTGTAGGCGCAGCGGGGATTCTGCGGCTGTCAGTGTATCCGCATGCACTTCCCAGTATTCTTCAGGAATAAACGCCCGAATTTCGCGCTCGCGCTCAACGATCAACTTCACCGCAACGGACTGAACACGCCCGGCTGACAGACCGCGTGCGATCTTCTCCCACAACAGCGGAGACAGCATGTAGCCGACAACACGGTCAAGGAAGCGCCGTGCCTGCTGCGCATTGACACGGTTCAAGTCCAGCTCGCTGGGCTCTGAGAACGCCTCCTGAATCGCCTTCTTGGTGATCTCGTTGAACACCACGCGGCGATAGCGATCATCATCTCCCCCAATGGCCTCCCGCAGGTGCCAGGCGATTGCCTCCCCTTCGCGGTCCAAATCCGTTGCGAGATAGATGGCATCGGCATTCTTGGCGAGCTTGCGCAGCTCCTCGACCACCTTTTCCTTGCCGGGCAGCACTTCGTAATGCGCTTCCCAGTCATGGTCAGGATCCACCCCCATGCGGGCAATCAACTGCTGGTGTGCCTTGCGCTTTTTATACTCGGCCTTCTCTTCAGGCGACATTTTTCGAGTCCGGGCGGCCTGGCGCGCGCGCTCCTTGGGGTCAGTCTTGCTCGCGCTGCCACTGGTCGGCAGGTCGCGTATATGGCCCACACTCGATTTGACCACATACTGGCTGCCCAGATACTTGTTGATCGTTTTGGCCTTTGCCGGCGACTCGACAATGACAAGGCTTTTTCCCATGAGATACGGATCCTTATGAAAACGGGCAACTCAGAAACTGCCGGCATATATAAGATGGTGAAACGCCAGCGTCAAGCAGTCTCTGAAACTACGGCATATCAGTTGGCTGCGGTTTTTTTTACAATAAGGCACCATACTGACGTATATTGATGCTTTTTTTCAGAGTGCCAAACCCAATGCTTGGAGACAACCTGTATCTTGTCATTCTACTCGCCGGCGTCGGCATAATGGCGCTGGTTGTGAACTATGTCGTCACATCGCGCGAGCAGATGTCAGAGGCCAAACGCGAGCGGCTTAACTGGCTCAGCACCCAGGCAGAACATACGCTGCACGCCCTTGCCATCCTCAAGGAAGCCGGCTGCCGTCAGGACATCGTCGACAAGCTGAACCAGCACGCCATGGCCCTGATTGAAGAGATCAGCCTCCTCGCTCCCGACTCGGAGCTCATGACCGATATCAGCCAGCTGAAAGAAAGCAGTGACCGAAGCAAGCCTGACAAAACGCGTTTCAGCAGTGACCGTGCGGTCAAGCGGGCCCAGATCTACATCAACTACGCCGAAAAGCTGATCGTGGAAATGGCCAAGGCCGGCAAAATGACGGGCCAACTGGCCAGAACCTACCAGCAGGAGCTGTACTGGCTGAATGTGTCGCTGGTGGCCGATGCCCATCAGGTTCAGGCCAACCGATTGCTGGAAGCGGGGGACAAGCACACCGCGCTGACCCACCTGCGTCATGCCAAAGCGGTTCTGGTTCGCGCCAGTGCGCCCCAGCGTCAAAAGCAATCGCGACTGGATGAGCTGCAAACCCTCATCGACCAGATTCAGCCCAAACGCACCTGGGGAGCCGGTGCGCTGGCGGAATCACTGGATGAGTACCTTAACGAGCAAAACAGCAACTAGATTTTTCCCCGCAGCAGAGGTTCAGCCAGGCTTTTCAACGTTTCCAGCCTGTCAGCCTCGCCGCGCTCCTGCCAGAAAAGGGTAAGGTGCAGCGGCGTTGACTCGACCGCCAGCACATCATCAGGCAGCTGCTCCAGCAAAGTATGGAGCGTTGCAAGCGCACTCCCCTGCAGGGCCATCCCCTCATCGCGCCAGCTCCAGCCGGCAGGCAACCCTTCCTGGTTCAACGTTTCAATACGCAGGACCTGCCATCGCTGCCAATTTTCCTTCTCCTGACGGTCCAGGTTCTGCCTGAGGAATCGATAGGCCGGCACACTCAAGGTTTCGCCCTCGGTTTCCCCTTTTGCACGCGGCAGCTCCAGCCGTGCAAGCTGTACCTGAATCCCCGCCTTGCGCGCACGCATCCGCAGGTCTGCCTGATAGCGCTGCCGCGGGCTGGGCATCACCCAGAGCATAGAGCCGATGAGTGACATCACGATGAAAACGATAATGGCCCATTTCATGTTATTTTTAATCCCCTCAGGTGTTCCAACCGGCCCCAGCGCCGGATAAAAGTGAGCATGATACTCTCAACACTCGCGACACTGTAGCCCGGCCCTTTTCTGCCCCCGCCAATGCCGATAAGATGCCGCTCGGAAAACCGTTAAGTCATCAAGGAGAGTTTCTTGGACAAGCAGAAGGCCTGGCGCAGGCTCGAAGACACTGCACAAAAGGACGCCAACCTGCATTTGAAAGGCCTGCTGATGCAGCCCGGTCGTTTTGAGCAGTTCAGCTTCCGCCATGACGAGATACTCCTGGACCTCTCCCGGCAGCGACTGACCTCCGAGGTGCTCGACCAGCTGCTCTCCCTCGCCGGCAGCTGCCACCTGGACCGGTGGATAGACGATCTGTTTTCAGGTGCTCCGGTCAACCAAACCGAACGCCGCCCGGCGCTGCACACCGCGCTTCGCTACCCGCCCCAGCATGCTTTCAACCTGGACGGCCGAGACATTAACAGCGATGTTCAGTCTGCACTGAGCGCCATGGAGGTGCTGGTCAACCAGCTCCATAAGCAGCAGTGGCGCGGTTTCAGCGGCGAGCCCATCGACACGCTGGTCAACATCGGTGTTGGCGGGTCTGACCTTGGTCCGATGATGGTGTGTCACGCACTGGAAGAATTTCAGCCACCCCGAGCACGTGCCATCCAGACCCATTTCATTTCATCCATGGACGGCAGCCAGCTCTCCAGCCTGCTGCAGCACCTGGACCCGGAACGCACACTGTTTATTGTTTCCTCCAAGTCTTTCACCACGGCGGATACACTGGCCAATGCAGCAACGGCGCGCGACTGGCTCAAGCAGGCCAGCCATATGCCCGAGGACCTGCTGCTCAAGCGTCACTTTGTCGGCATTACCGCCTGCCCTGACAAGGCTTTCGAGTGGGGCCTGGCCAAAGAGAACCTGCTGCACTTCTGGGACTGGGTTGGCGGACGTTATTCACTCTGGTCCACCATCGGTTTTTCCATTGCCGTTCGTATCGGAATGAAGGGGTTCAGAGCCCTGCTTGACGGCGCCTGGCGCATGGACGAGCACTTCCGGCACGCGGACTGGTCCCAGAATCTGCCGGTGCTGCTGGCCCTGACCGAAATCTGGAACATCAACTTTCAGCACATCCATGCCCACGCCATTTTGCCTTACGATGGCCGCCTGGCTCACCTGCCGGCCTACCTGGAACAGCTGGAAATGGAAAGCAATGGCAAGTCCGTCGACCGGTGCGGCCAGCCTGTCAGCCATCGCACCTGCCCCGTTCTCTGGGGCGAGATAGGCCCGAATGCTCAGCACGCCTTCTACCAGCTGTTACATCAGGGCAGCGAGCCTGTCATGTGTGACTTCATTGTCGCGGCCTCCCGCTACGGAAAATCCTCGGAATCCCTGCAGTCACAACACAGACTGACCCTCGCCAACTGTCTGGCGCAGGCACGTGTACTGGCACTTGGTGATGATGCGATCGACCAGTCCAGCGCCTCTCCCTGGCAGCATTATGCCGGCAACCAGCCAAGCACCCTCTTGTTGCTTGACCAGCTTTCGCCCGCAACGCTGGGAGCCCTGATTGCGCTTTACGAGCACAAGGTTTTCGTCCAGTCCGTTATTTGGGACATCAACCCCTTTGACCAGTGGGGGGTCGAGCTGGGTAAGCAGATGGCCAACACACTTCTGCCTCATATCGGACAAGCGCCCTCCCCGGGTGCTTTTGACAAGGCTACAGACGGCCTGCTCGCTGAGCTTTATCGGGTCAATCAGGAGGAGACCACCCCATGAATATTGCCATCTGGGGCGACGAACTGGCCGCCTGGGTTGCCACCGCCGAGCTGGCCCGCACCGGCAACCGGGTTATGGTGCAGTCAAAAGAACCCGGTGCCAGCAGTCTGAAGGCCGAACCCGGACTGATGGATGCCATCCAGCAGGGCTTTGCGGACGGTGCCATTATCCAGGTCGATGCCGAAGACGCTTATGCAGCCTCGGTGCACTGGCTGGCCATGCACCCTGCACACCAGGCATCAGCACTTGAACTGTGTAGCAGGATCGGGCGTACCGCACAGGGTGACATCATGGTGATCAACCAGAGCAACTTCGGCATCGGCGCTTCAGACCGTCTGCAGGCAGCACTGCCCGAGCCCGACCGTCAGGCCGTGATCTGCTTGCCCGATACTCTGCAGCAAGGCCAGGCACTGGCGCAGTTTGCCCGCCCCACGGCCCTGCTGCTGGGTTGCGAGCATGACGGCGCACGCCTGGCACTGCAGGCCTTGCTGCGCCCTTTCTCCAGCAATCTGCAGCAGCTGCAATGGATGACGCGCCGCGAAGCCGAGTTCAGCAAGTTTGCCATCTCGGGCATGCTGGCAATGCGGCTCAACTACATTAACGAGTTGGCCAACCTGGCAGACCGCCTTGGCGTGGACATTGAAGTCGTACGTCAGGGAATGGCCACCGACCCGCGTATCGGCCAGCACTACCTGGCGCCGGGCTGTGGGTTTGGCGGCAGCCACTTCACTCAGTACATTGAAGGGCTGGCAGATGTGCTGTCACAGACCCGCCATTCAACACTGCTGAAAACCGTTCTGGAAGAGAATGAGCGCCAGAAGGAGCTGCCATTTCGCAAGCTCTGGCAACACTACCAGTGTGACCTCAGTGGCAAGACTGTCACACTCTGGGGCTGTGCCTTCAAACCGGGCGTCGCCAGCATCGATAATGCCCCGGCACTGGCCGTCATTCGTGCTCTTGAGGCCCAGGGGGTGCAGATACAGGTACATGACCCGGAAGCCCTCCCCGCCCTGAAGGAAGCACTGCCTGATTGCGCTTCTCTGAAGATGTTTGACCATCGCTATCAGGCACTTGAGGACAGCGATGCTCTGCTGATCATGACCGAGTGGCCCGAATATGCGTCGCCGGACTACGATCAACTGTTGTCACTGATGCGCAGCCCCGTCGTGATCGACGGCCGCAACCTGCTCGAGCCGGAGTACCTGCGCGAGAAAGGCTTTGTTTATTATGGGGTAGGCCGCTAGCGCTCGCAGTGCTAATCTGAAGATACTCCCGTCTCATCATTACAAAGGACATGGACTATGAGTATCTACAAGCGCATCCTTCTGGCACTTGATCTGTCAGACGAATCGGATCAACTGGCAAGCAAAACCGCGGAGATGGCCCGAGCATCGGATGCCGAGCTGAACCTGATTCACGTCGTGGAGCCACTCAGCTTCGCCTACGGCGGCGATGTTCCCATGGACCTGACCACCATCCAGGAACAGCTGGATGACCATGCGCGTACCAAGCTTGACCAGTACGCAGAAAAAATCGGCTACCCGGTCAACCGCAAAATCATTGTCACCGGGCATACCGAGACTGAAATCCACCGTGCTGCCGAGGAACTGAATACCGATCTGGTCATTGTCGGCAGCCACGGTCGCCACGGGCTGGCACTGCTGCTGGGTTCCACCGCCAACGGCGTACTGCATGGTGCCAACTGTGACGTCCTGGCAATTCGTGTGAAAGAGGAGGAGTAATCACTCCTCCTGCATCGCCTCCAACTCGACCCAACGCTCCATCAGCGCTTCAACACGCTGCTCCTGCTGATGGAGCGCTTCCAGCACTTTGGCAACGTCTTCATGATCACGGCTGTAAAAGTCCGGTGCAGAAGTTTCCGCCTGCAGACGCTCGAGCTCAGCCTCCTGCTGTTCCAGTTCGGCCGGCAGGTTATCCAGCTCGCGCTGCAGCTTGTAACTCAGTTTGCCGCTTTTCTTGCGTGCCGGCTTGTCATTACTCTGCTTGGGTTTGGGCGCAGCCTTTTCCGGCTCTGTCGCCGGTTCCTGCCTGGGGCGCTGCCTGAGCCAGTCGTTATAACCGCCGACATATTCCCTGACATTGGCGTCCCCTTCAAACACCACGGAGCTGGTCACCACATTATCGAGGAAACGACGGTCATGGCTGACCAGCAGAATCGTGCCCTCGAAAGACAGCAGTATCTCTTCCAGCAATTCAAGTGTTTCAATATCCAGGTCGTTGGTGGGCTCGTCCAATACCAGTACGTTGGCCGGCTGACTGAACAGTCGAGCCAGTAAAAGCCGGTTACACTCCCCGCCCGACAACGCCTTGACCGGTGTGCGTGCACGCTCGGGGCTGAACAGGAAGTCCTGCAGATAGCTTATGATATGCCGCTGACGGCCATTGATATCGACACTCTCTCGACCACCCGACACGTTATCAATCACGCTTTTTTCCGGGTCAAGCTGGCCGCGCAGCTGATCAAAATAGGCCACATCGAGCTTGGTTCCCAAGCGCACTTCGCCCGCATCAGGCTCGAGCTGCCCCAGAATGATGCGCAGCAGGGTACTCTTGCCGCTACCGTTGGCCCCGATCAGGCCGATGCGATCACCACGCTGGATCGTCATGGAAAAGTTCTGCAGCAAAGGCTTGTCGGCGTAGGTCATGCTGACGTTTTTCAACTCAGCCACAAGCTTGCCGGAACGCTGCGCCTCTTCCAGGTTGAAATTGGCACTGCCCTGGCGCTCACGCCGTTGCGAGCGCTCCTGCCGCATCTGTTTCAGCGCACGCACACGCCCCTCGTTACGGGTGCGGCGTGCCTTGATGCCCTGGCGAATCCACTTCTCTTCCTGCGCCAGCTTGCGGTCAAACTCCGCATTCTGACGCTCCTCGTCTTCCAACAGCTTCTGCTTCTGCTCCAGATACTGGTTGTAACTGCCGGGGAAACTGGTCAGCTGGCCACGATCAAGCTCAACGATGCGGGTGGCCAGATGCTCCACCAGATCACGGTCATGGGACACGAACAGGATGGCACCGCGATAATCCAGCATGACCTGCTCAAGCCATTCGATGGTCTCAATATCCAGATGGTTGGTCGGCTCATCCAGCAGCAAGAGGTCCGGACGCTGCACCAGCGCTGCGCCCAGCGCCGCACGGCGGCGCCATCCGCCGGAGAGCTCCGACATGCGCGTCTGTGCATTCAGTCCAAGCCGCTCCAGCACCGTATTGACGCGCTGTTCAAGGTGCCAGCCATCCAGTGCCTCAAGGCGGTGCTGCAATGATTCCATCTTGCGCAGCGATGCCGTGTCGGTTTTCTCCGCCAGCGCCTCGAAAGCCTGCCTGAGTTCAAGCACTTCCGACAGCCCTTCAGCCACCACATCGTAGACTCGGCGTTCATCTGCGGCAGGCAGCATCTGGGGCAGCTGCGCCACTCGAATGGCCGGATCCTGCCAGACATTTCCCTGATCGACATGCAGTTGTCCTGACACCACCTTCATCAAGGTGGACTTGCCGGCGCCGTTAAGGCCCACAAGCGCAATACGCTCGCCCGGATCGATCTGAAAATCGACCTGATCCAGCAACGGCGCTGCACTGAAACTGACCGATACACCTTCCAACTTTACCAATGGCATACTGACTGTGTTCCTCACTCCAAAACAGCTCACTAGTGTACCTGAACACAGCCTGCAATTAATCCTTCTGACTGGCCGTGAGCCGAACTTTCAAGCTACACTGGCAGTAATCCAGCGCACTTCAGAGGTATGTTACGGATGCCGCCATTACGCCCCCTTCTCAGTATCTGCCTGCTCCCGGTTGCGACATGTCTGGGCGCTGCCCAGTACAGCCAGGACTCGTTTCAGGATGAGCGTGAGCAGTTCAGCCTGTTAAGCGCCAAGGCTTCAGCGCAGGCACTTTCCACCAAACAACTGGCCAGCCTGCATCACTACCCGTTATACCCCTATCTGGAATACCGCCGTATCCGGGGGAGCCTTGATACCGTCTCGGCGACAGAAGTAGAGACATTTCTCGACACCTATACGGATACTCCGCTTTATGGACGGCTGCTGTTTGCCTGGGCCAAACAGGAGGGCAGTGCTGCCCGCTGGAATCATTTTCTGCCTGCCTGGAACAGCATTCAGCGCCCGGATACCGAGCTGCGCTGCCTGCATGCACGCTACCTGCTCGACTCGGGACAACAGGCGGCCGCCTGGGAAGAAGCCCGCGCACTCTGGCGGGTAGGCTACTCTCAGCCTGACAGCTGCGACCCTCTGTTTAATCCCTGGCTCAAGTCAGACAACTTCCAGTCTGCAGACGCCTTCGACCGCTTTCTGGCCGCACTGGAAAACGGGCGACCGGGCCTGGCGGGATATGTGAAGGACTTCATTCAGGACGAATCCTATTCCGATACCGTCAAGGTGGCACTCGACGTTTACCGATCGCCCAAGCGCCTCTGGCAGGAGCCTGAGCTGCTTGCCCCGGCACTGGACGGCAGTGATCGTATTCTGGAGTTCGGCATCCGGCGTCTTGCGCGTCAGGATCTCACGCTGGCGATCAAGCTTTGGCTGAGAGACCGCGACACATTCAGCGTTGAAGATACCAGCGCCGAAGCCTTGAACGAGTACCTGGGTGTCTGGCTGGCCAAGCGTTTTCCCGAGCAGGACGAACGCGACCTGCTCAGGCAACTGGACCCCTCCCATCAGCTTGCTCGGCTGACTGAGTGGCGCATCCGCCTGCTGCTGACCGACCTGAACTGGCAGGAGGCCTACGAAATGATCGGCCAGCTGCCGGAGGACGAGCTGAACACTGACCGCTGGCGCTACTGGCGCGCCGTAGCCGCCAGCCATCTTTCCGTGCCCAGCCAGACCGATGTGCTGGAAAAGTTGTCACAGGAGCGCAGCTTCTATGGCTTCATGGCCGCACAACTGCTGGGGGTGCCCTACCAGCTCAACGATACGCCCCACAGCCCAAGCACGGACGCCCTGGACGCCATCGCCTCAACCGCGGCGTTTGCCCGTATACGTGAACTGTTGCATCTGGAGCGCTATGGTGATGCCCGTTCGGAGTGGAATCTGGCCATCAAGGGGTTCACGCCTGATCAGATCATGACTGCCGCCCACCTGATGCAGGCCTGGGGCTGGCATCACCAGGGTATCCGGGGCGCCATCAGCAGCCAGCGCTGGGACGACATGGCACTGCGATTCCCCAACCCTTACCCTGAGCTCTTTAAGCGCCATGCCAGCAGTCAGGACATCGACCCCTACTGGGCACTGGCCGTGACGCGTCAGGAAAGTGCGTTCTGGATGGGGGCCCGCTCTCGCGTGGGAGCAAGGGGACTGATGCAGTTAATGCCCGCCACCGCCAAGGCGACCGCCAGACGCCACGGAATTCCGCTGACCAGCACCCGCAAGCTGTCAGAGCCAAGTCTGAACATCCGCCTGGGCACCGCCTATCTGGGCGAAATGGCATTGCGCTTCAACCAGAACCAGGCACATGCTTCAGCCGCGTACAATGCCGGACCACACCGTGTCAGCCAGTGGCTGGAAGCTCGCGGCGAACTGCCGCTTGATATCTGGATTGAAACCATCCCCTTCGATGAAACCCGCCAATACGTCCAGAACGTACTCGCATTCAGGGTCATCTACAGAACGCGCGACCAGCAAAGAGTCGCTCTCTTCAGCCAGCAGGAATTCAGCCAGCTGGCGCTCAACCGCTAACCCCCTGTTGCAAGAATGCAATCAGCGCCTGGCCATCAAATGGCCAGGCAAGCTCCCGCCCAGTGTCACGGCACACCAGCACGGGTATACGTTCGGCATAACGCTCCATCAGCGCAGGGTCATACACGATATCGACCAGATCCACTTCCACCTGATCAGCTGACAGGTTTTGCTGCAATACACCAATCGCCTGATCACACAGGTGACAGCCTTCTGTTGTCATCAGGTCCAGTTTGAACATGGTTTGGCCCGGCTCCTTAACATAATCCGCTTTCAAATATCATCATATCCCCTACAATAGTCGACCCTTTTGGTTTGGCCGGACATGAGTAGATGAAAAATCGTATCACGCCCAGGGATCAAGAACATGAACTCAGGGATGACGAGTTTATCGTAAGCAAGACTGACACTCGCGGTGTCATCACTTACTGCAACCGCACACTCATGCGCATCTCCGGTTTCAGCGAGGCCGAACTGTTCGGCAAGCAGCACAACATTCTGCGCCACCCGGACATGCCCCGCGGCGCCTACCGTCTGATGTGGCAGCTGCTGCAAAATGGGCAGGAGTTTTTCGGCTACGTGAAGAACCTGTGCCGTGACGGCAGCTACTACTGGGTACTGGCCAATGTGACACCCGACATTGACGCCGAAGGCAAACTGGTTGGCTACTACTCGGTACGCCGCAAGCCCACACGCAAGGCCATTCAGACCGTTGAACCCATTTATCGGCAGATGCTCGAGGTCGAACGCAAGGCTGGCCCCAAGGCCGCACCGGACGCATCCATCGCACTGCTGCAACAGCTCTGCAGCGACCAGGGAGTCAGTTACGAGCAGTTTATTATCCAACTGGATCAGCAGTGAGACGCCCCATGCCCTATTCTCAACATGACAACCAGAGCAGTCGCACGCCTTACCTTCGGGGACAGTTGAACATCGCATGCAGTCTCGTTGTTGTTCTGACACTTCTGCCTGCCCTTATTGCCCTGTTCACAAACGGCTTTTCCATCTGGATGCTCCTGCCAATGCCGCTGGCGGCGGCGCTGGCATGGGCGCTTCGAAACAAGGGTCTGAAGGCTCTCAATACGCTGGTACGTATCGAAAATACGCTGATAGCCGCCAACAAGGGCGGGTTTGATACACGTATCACCCATACCGCGCACTTGGGGGAAGTAGGCAAGGTTGCCTGGGAGCTCAACGACTTTCTCGACAAGATCGAAACCTATTTCAAGGAAGTCGACTCCTGTTTCCAGCATGTTTCTCAAGGCAAATATGACCGATACGCGCTCTACAAGGGCCTGCCCGGTCAGCTTCGCGAGTCTCTGATGCGCATCAACACCTCGCTTGAATTGATGCGTAAAGGGTCCGAGCTCATTGCCAGCAACGAACTCAACTCCGAACTGCACAGTCTGAACACCCAGCATCTGATCAACAACCTGCGTCAGAACCAGTCGGACCTGCTGAGCATCAGCCAGGAGATGGAGCGTGTTGAAACCATCGCGGCCAGTAACGGCGAGGCGGCGCGACAAAGCCAGAGCAGCGTGGCACGCATGGCCGAAGCCCTGCATGCCATCAATGGCACCATTGACGCGGTCGTATCGCTGGTACAGCAGCTTGGCAGTGAAAGTCAGCAGATCTCCAAATCGCTCTCTTTCATCACCGAAATTGCCGATCAGACCAACCTGCTGGCGCTGAATGCGGCCATTGAAGCAGCCCGCGCAGGCGAGCATGGCCGTGGCTTTGCGGTTGTTGCCGATGAAGTCAAGGCGCTGTCCAACCGCACCAAGGACGCCGCCATTGAAATCAGCGGCACCATCGATGGCTTCAGCCAGCGCGTCGAGGAAATGACACTTAAAGCGGAAGCCTCGGAACGCGCCTCGGCGGACCTGAGCGAGATGGCCGAAGATCTGCGCAATCAGTTCGACACCTTCTCCTCTGCGGCGGATGAAACCAAACGCTACATCAGCTATGCCAAGGACCTCACCTTCGGTTCTCTGGTCAAGGCGGACCACGTTATTTTCAAACAGAACGGCTACCTGCTGTTCGACCACAGCGAGGCACGCCAGGACGTTCTGGATGCGATCAACACAGACCACTACCAGTGCCGTCTGGGTGAGTGGTACTACGAAGGCACAGGCCGCGACAGTTTCAGCCACACCGGCAGTTACCAGAAGCTCGAAACGCCGCACAAGGAAGTACACGCGGCCGTTCAGCGCGCCGTGGCCCTGCGCAGCGAGAACTGGCGTGAAAAGCCGGACGTTCGACGCAAGATCGTGTCTGAAATGGCCCATGCCGAGGAAGAGAGCTACAAAATTCTGCAACACATTGATGCCATGATTGAAGAACGGCATCGGTAATCAGTCTGTCACAACGGGCTTGCAACCTTTGCCGTCACGGGATTATGCTCAAACTGTTATCCCGCTACTGCACAATAACCTTGACATTTCAGGCGCCAGCAGACAGTAGCGACCGACAGCTGTGCTTTCGTCGGACTGGCAACCTGAATCAGCAAAGATGGAAAGCAGGTAGTTATGACGGATAAAGACGGCAACACCGCAACCACCGATCCACAGGAGTTCATCAACTACGTCAACCGGGAAACCAGCAAGGTGCTGGAGATGTTCTCGGCGACCGGTGGCGATGACATCCTGCGCCAGTTCACCCAGTCATGGACCGAACTGGCAACCCGCTCAATGGAAGATCCGGGTGTCTGGATCCGCGCCATTGCAGATTATCAGCAGGCCCAGTTCAACCTGTGGCGCAACCTTCTCAGTGGCAGCACCAGCGACAACCCTGTTGCCGAGCCTCCGCCGGGCGACCGCCGCTTCAAGGCGGAAGAGTGGTCCAAGAACCCGGTATTCGACTACATCAAGCAGTCGTACCTTCTGACCTCCCGCATGCTGACCGAGATGGCCGAAAACGCCAACCTGTCTCCTCAGCAGCAGCAAAAGCTTGAGTTCTACACCCGCCAGTACGTTGACGCCCTCTCCCCCACCAATTTCGCGATCACCAACCCTGAGGTGCTGCAGCAGGCGATGGAGACCAAGGGGGCCAGCCTGGTCGACGGTCTGAAAAACCTGCTGAACGACATCGAGAAAGGACGTATCTCGATGACGGACGAGGCTGCCTTTGAGCTGGGCAAAAATCTGGCGACCACTGAAGGTGCCGTTGTCTATCAGAATGACATCTTTCAGCTGATCCATTACAAGCCGCTCACGGAACAGACCTTCGAGCGCCCGACGCTGATTGTCCCGCCCAGCATCAACAAGTTTTATATTCTCGACCTGCAGCCGGACAATTCCTTCGTGCGTTACTGCCTGGAGCAGGGTCAGGATGTGTACCTGATTTCCTGGGTTAACCCTTCACCCGAGCAGCGCGACCTGACCTGGGATCACTATGTCGGTGAAGGCATTCTCAAGGCGGTTGAGGTAACCAAGGCGATCAGCCAGCAGGAAAAGATCAATGCGGTCTCCTGGTGCGTCGGCGGCACGCTGATGGCTTCGGCTCTGGCCGTGATGGCCAACCGCAAGGATAACAGCATTGCCAGCTGCACCTTCCTCACCACGCTGATCGACTTCTCCAACCCCGGCGACCTCTGCGTCTACATTGACGAGATGCAGGTCAAGCAGCTTGAGAGCAAGGTCAACAATGAGGGGATCCTGCATGGGCGCGAGCTGGCAACCTCATTCAACATGCTGCGCTCGAATGACCTGATCTGGTCCTACGTGGTGAACAACTACCTCAAGGGCCAAACGCCACCGCCGTTCGACATCCTGTACTGGAACAGTGACCCGACCAACCTGCCGGCAGCGCTTTACACCTTCTACATCAACCGGATGTACCTGGAAAACAAGCTGGTTGAACCGGATGCGCTGACGATTTGTGGCGAGCCCATCGACCTGCGTCGTGTGAAAACCCCCTGCTACTTCCTGTCGACGGTAGAGGACCACATCGCCCCCTGGAAAGGCACGTTCAAAGCACTTGACCTGCTAGGTGGCACCGTTGAATTCGTGCTGGGCGCAAGTGGCCATGTGGCCGGCGTCATCAACCCGGCCAAGAAGAATCGTCGTAACTTCTGGGTCAAGGGCGAGATGGGCAAGGGCGCCGAACACTGGTTCGAAACTGCCGAGCGCAAGGACGGTTCCTGGTGGAGTCACTGGAGTGACTGGATTCGTCGCCGTGCCGGCAAAAAGGTGGATGCTCCCACCGATTACGGCAACGACGACTACAAGGTGATCGAACCGGCTCCCGGCAGCTTCGTGCGCGTTCGGCTGGACTGATAAAACCTCGAAAGTCTGGCATTAAACGGGGCGAGAATACTCGCCCCGTTTTACGTTCAGATGCCTCCCATCAGCATGTATTTGCACTCCAGATACTCTTCCAGTCCCTGGCGCGCACCTTCACGACCCAGACCGGATGCCTTGACCCCACCGAAGGGCGCCACCTCTGTCGAAATAATGCCTTCGTTAATGCCAACCATGCCGTATTCGAGTGCCTCACCCACACGCCAGCAGCGCCCAAGATCGCGGGAGTAGAAGTAGGCTGCCAGACCGTATTCAGTTGCGTTGGCCATCGCCACCGCCTCCTGCTCATCGGTAAACCTGAACACCGGAGCCAAGGGCCCGAACGTTTCCTCGGTGGCCACCTTCATATCAGGCGTCACGTCTCTCAATACGGTAGGCTCAAACCAGGTGCCTCCAAGCGCATGCGGCTTACCGCCACATACCAGTTGAGCCCCCTTGGCAACAGCGTCCTCAATGTGGGTTTCAACCTTGTCCACGGCCGCCTGATTAATCAGAGGTCCCTGCTGTACCCCCTCCTCAAGCCCTGAGCCGACTTTCAAATCAGACACACGCTTTGCCAGACCTTCTACAAATTGATCGTAGATGCCCGCTTGCACGATAAAACGGTTGGTGCAGACACAGGTTTGGCCGGTATTGCGGTATTTGGAGGCCATCGCCCCATCCAGTGCGCGCTCCAGGTCCGCATCGTCAAACGCGATAAAGGGGGCGTTACCGCCCAGTTCCAGGGACACACGCTTAACGGTATCGGCACACTGGGCCATCAAGAGCTTGCCGACCGGCGTCGAGCCGGTAAATGACAGCTTGCGCACCCGCGCATCGCCCGTCATTACAGAGCCAAGCGCCTTGGGGTCTCCGGTGACAATATTGAATACCCCCGCCGGTATACCGGCCCTTTCTGCCAACTCGGCCAGTGCCAGGGCTGTCAGGGGCGTGTCTTCAGCCGGCTTGCAGACAAATGTACACCCGGCCGCCAGTGCCGGCGCGGCTTTTCGGGTAATCATGGCGGCGGGAAAGTTCCAGGGCGTAATGGCGGCCACAACCCCGACCGGTTCGCGGTTAACCAGAATCCGGGCATCCGGCTTGTGAGTCGGGATCAACTCCCCATAAGCCCGCTTGCCCTCTTCCGCAAACCATTCGACAAAACTGGCAGCATACTGCACCTCGCCTCGCGCTTCAGCCAGTGGCTTGCCCTGCTCCAGGGTCATCAGCAGCGCCAGATCATCCAGGTGGGCATGCATCAACTCATACCAACGACGGAGCAGTCCGGCCCGCTCTTTGGCAGTGGTTTTTCGCCAGCTCGCAAACGCCGCTTCAGCAGCCTCAACAGCCGCCTCGGCATCCGGCTCGCTCATCAGCGGGACCCTTGCCATTTCCTGCCGCGTGGCCGGATTGAGCACGGCAAAGGTCTGCCCGCTCTGTGCACCCACCCATTGACCGTTTACATAAGCCTGCTCACGCAACAGAGACTTGTCTTTCAATTCCATTCACCTACCTCCAGACGCTTTTCCGATCCAATATTGCACTCCCCTGATCGGCAGCTTATCCTTGCCGCACGCTCAATTGGAAGCGTTACCCCAGAGCCAGCCCTTAGCGGCCAGCCATTCATGCCATGCAACACTGAGTACTGTCGATTTTCGTGTCTCTTATCAGCCCCCAACGCCTGACTGAAGTTCAGTACCTGCTGCGACTCGGCTGGCCCATCATGATTGCCCAGTTGGCCCAGCACTCCATGAGCTTCGTGGATACCCTGATGTCAGCGCAGGCCGGGCCACAGGAGCTGGCGGCCATAGCACTGGGCAGCAGCCTCTGGCTGCCCTTGTTCCTGGCGGTCGCAGGTGTACTGATGGCCACTACCCCCATGGTAGCTCAGCTTGTGGGGGCCAACCATGTTCAGTCAACGCGCCACGTCTTTCAGCAGGCCTGCTGGCTGGCACTGGTACTGGGCATTGCCGGTTTCGTGTTGCTGCGTAACGCCGAGCCCATTCTGGACCTGCTTCAACTGGAGCCGGCCCTGTATGACACCACCCGACGTTACCTGAACGCTGTCAGCTGGGGCTTCCCGGCTTTCCTCCTGTATCAGGTTGTGCGCAGCTATTCCGAGGGCTTTGGCAAAACGCATCCGGTCATGCGTATCGCCGTCCTGGGTGTGCTGTGCAACATTCCCCTGAATTACATCCTGATCTTCGGCAAGTTCGGCTTCCCGGAGCTCGGGGGTGTTGGCTGCGGCTACGCAACCTCAGCGGTCATGTGGATCATGCTGCTCACCGGCATTGCCTACCTGCGACAGAGCGCGCAATTCCGACCCACCCGCCTGTTCAACGCCTGGGCGATGCCTGACAGAGCCACCCAGCGAGACCTGATGAAACTCGGGGTACCGATCGGTGTTTCCCTGCTGATAGAAGTGAGCATGTTCTGTGTGCTTGCACTGATACTGGCACCTCAAGGCGAACATGTGATCGCCGCCAACCAGATTACGATCAGCTATACGGGTATGGTATTCATGATCCCTCTGAGTATCGCCATGGCCCTGACCATCCGCGTGGGGCAACTGGTCGGGGCAGGCAAGCCGGACGCAGCCCGTTTTGCAGCCTCCACGGGCATTCTGATTACGCTGTGCATTGCCCTGCTCAGCTGTACACTTTCACTTCTGCTGGCGCCTCAGATTGTTGCGCTGTATACCGAACACCCAAGCATACTGACCCTGGCCGTCACCCTGATCAGCATCGCTGCGGTATTCCAGTTCTCCGATGCACTTCAGGTCAGTGCCGCCGGTGCTTTGAGAGGCTACAAGGATACGGCCATTCCGCTGATGATGGTGTTTGTGGCCTACTGGCTAATTGGGCTGCCAACCGGGTATGTGCTGGGCTTTACCGCCTGGCTGACAGACCCTCTGGGCGCGGCAGGCCTGTGGTGGGGACTGTTGATCGGGCTCAGCGCCGGTGCCGTATTGCTGGGAACAAGACTAATCAGGATTGCACGTCATGCGCTTCATCATATTGCTGACCGGCCTGTGGCTCCTGAGCGGCTGTGATTCGGACCCGGTGACGGATCGGTTACAGGATTACACCGCACGGGTCAGCAATTCCATCGAACAGGACTTCGAACTCCACCTCGAATCAAATCTGCCTGCCTACCCACCCAAGCGTGACCGACTGCTTGCAGTGGAGACCCTGCGTGAGGGCCTGATTGACGTGCTGGATCTGCGCCAGTGCGACCTGCTGGGCCTTATCGGCGAACGCAACAGCTCACTTGGCAAACTAGCCGGTCACTCACAGCAACTGATATATGAATTTCGCTTTCTGCCCCCTCTGCGCCAGTGCATAGACAAACTACAAAACGCTCCCGCTGCACTGGATGAGGATCAACTGGCGTTGCTCGACAGACTGCAGACAATCGAAGCGTTCAAGACGCGCACCCTTCCCCGCGTCATGAGTAACGCTGTCTTCAACGCGGATGAAATTGAAGCGCAGTTTGCCCTGGGTCAGCCACCCGCGGACATGCCAGATCTCGCACGGTTTTCAAACCTCAAACCGGCCCTTGAACGACTGGTTTACCTGTCCGGCCTGACCGCACGTACCGAATGGTCCAAGCCTGAAGACATTGAAGGGCTGGAGCAGGATTATGAACGTATCTATCGCACACACTTTGGTTCAGCCTGGTTGCGCAGCCTCAGCTACCTGACACAAACTCTGGAGCAAACCGCCACCGCCATAGAAGCACGCCTCGAAAGACGTCCACTGTGCTTCAATAAACGCCCCACCCCGCAGGCCAATATCGTGCGCAATGTATTCCAGAAATACTACGCCGGCGAATTACAGCCCTGGATGTCGTCGGTTGATCGCAGCGGTCAGCAGTGGCGCTATTATTGGCGTGAACTGCTGGACAACGTACCCGCCACACCGGCAGTACAGGACTACTTCGACCAGACTCTCTTTACCGAGGACAGTCTCTGGGCGCGCTATATTGCCGCGCGTGACCGACATACCCGGGCCTGGCAAACCCTGCTGTCACAATGCGGCATGATGCCCTCGGCTTGACTTGAGTCGTCCGGCCTTTTGACTCATCATGTCCCGAAAAGAGACACGGAGTAATGCTTTGTCCGGCCGGAACCTTTCACACATCTCGCTTAAAACAGGCGTCCTGGCACTGCTCGTGCTCCTGTTTGCAGGCGGCATGTACAGTGTACTGGCCGACGACTCCCGTGCCGTCAAGCTCAGCTCCGCACGCATTGAAGAATACCGTCGCCTCTACGGCGATCAGGCGGCCAAACGTCTGGACGCCTGGCAACGCCTGATCCGGGAAAGCGCCAACCTGCCCGAACATGAGAAGCTCAAGCGCGTGAACCGTTTTTTCAACCAGGTACGATTTCTGGATGATATCGTGCACTGGAAAAAAAAGGATTACTGGGCCACACCCGTTGAATTCCTGATCAGTAATGGCGGTGATTGTGAAGACTTCTCCATCGCCAAGTATTACACCCTGAGAGCGCTCGGTGTTGCCGACGAAAAAATGAGCCTGGCCTATGTCAAGGCTCTGGAGCTCAACCAGGCGCACATGGTGCTCACTTACTACGACACCCCGCAATCCATGCCGCTGGTGCTGGATAACCTGATCGGCGACATACGTCCAGCCAATGAAAGACCTGACCTTTTGCACGTCTATACTTTCAACGGCGACAGCCTCTGGTTAAGCAAGCGTGGGCGCCGCGCAGAGCTGGTCGGCACATCTGACCGGCTCGCCCCCTGGGTGAAGTTGAGAGACCGTATCCAGCAAAATGATGTGAACCTGAGTCAGTCACAGGAGCCCTGACCGATGTCTTTGACCAACCAGATCATTGCCACCGTTATTGCCGTCATACTCGGCCTGGCAGTCAGTACGCTGTACATCCTGTCTGACAGCTCACGCAACACGCTCGTCACCCAGCTGGAATCCCATGCGGAAGACGGTGCGACCCATCTGGGTCTTTACCTTGCTCCCTACATGCAGCAAGGGGATGTCGCCACCGTTGAAACGGCGGTCAATGCCATCTTTGACAGCGGCTTTTATCAGCAGATTGACGTTCTGGACGCATCCGGCGACCCCATGTATCGCAAGGAATACACCAGTGAAACGCCGATTCAGGCCCCCGCCTGGTTCATGCACCTGATCGACATTACCCCGCCGACCAAGACACGCCAGATCGCCTACAGCTGGCAACAGGTGGGCAGCATCCATATCCGCAGCCGGGCCGGCTATGCCTATGAACAGCTCTGGGAGGGCGTGCGCAATGCACTGGTATTGTCCGCCATCCTCTCCCTGCTGGCAGCACTGTTGCTGTCGGGTCTGTTGCGCATTCTGCTCAGCCCGCTGCGCGGCGTCGAGCACCAGGCCATGGCACTGGCGCGACGCGAGTACATTGAGCAGCCCAAACTGCCCAAAACACGTGAGCTGCGTCGCGTCGTAACGGCCATGAACCTCATGGTTCGACAGGTCGAAAACATGTTCAACGAACAGAATCGCAATATCGAGTCGCTGCGTGCCGCAGCCTACCGCGACAGTCTGACAGGACTGAACAACCGTCGTGCGACCCTGACCCAGCTGAATGAGCATTTGGAATACCGTCAGGACTTTGGCCCGGCCTCACTGATTATTCTGCGCCTGATCGATCTGCAGGGGCTGAACAAGTCTCTGGGTGAAGACGCTACCAACCACCTGATTCAGACCAGCGCCAAGCTGCTGGACGAACTGGGCAAACAGCTGGGCTTCCATGTGACCGGCCGCCTGGGTGGCGCCGAACTGGTGCTGCTCGCCCGCCGCCGAACCCGGGACCAGTGGCAGCAGACCCTTGAACCCCTGATAGAGCAGATTGACGCTCTCTTCCACCAGCTGGAGCATACACCGAGCGAAACGCGCATTGTCTGCCTCGGCATCAGCAGCCAGGACAACCATGACAGCACCGAAACACTGGTGTCTCAGGCACGTATGGCCGCAGACGATGCCGAACAAGAAAAGCGCCCCATCGCCTTCTTCAGCCAGCACAAGGCACAACGGGGCTGGTCTGAGCAGTGGCAGGAACATGTGGCCAACGCCATCAGCAACGGCCAGATCTTCCTTCAGCAGCAGACGCTCGTGGGACAGGACAATGTCCCTGTACATGCAGAAGTGTTTGCCCGCATTCTGAACCAGGAAAATGAGCCCTGTAACGCGGGCGAGTTCCTCGGCGTAGCACGCGACCTTGACCTGCTACCGCTGATTGACCGCCTCGTGATCGAGCGCGCCTTGACCTACTTGCGCCAGTCGGACACCAACCTGTCCCTGTCGGTTAACCTGGCCAACCAGACGCTGAGCCAGAAGGAATTTGTCGACTGGCTGCTCCGGGTACTCGAGCAAAGCCCTGCCCGCAGCCGCCTGTCAATTGAAGTGAACGAGACCGCCATTCTGACACGCCTTGATGCGATTCAGTCCCTGCGCAATTCGCTCAAGGCCCTTGATGTGACATTCGGGGTCGACAACTTCGGCACCCACCCGAACGGCTTCAGCTACCTGTATGCACTCAAGCCTGACTATCTCAAGATTGATGGCTCTCTGGTGCGTCAGCTCGATAGCAGTGATGAAGACAGCTTTTTCGTCAGCAGTCTGATCAGCGTGGCACACAGCCTTGAAATTCGGGCCTATGCCGAACACGTCGAACGCGAAGCCCAACGCGGCAAGCTCATTGAGATGAAAATCGACGGGACACAGGGCTACCTGCACGGGCAACCCTGTGCACTGGGCAGTGACTCAGATCACTGACCGGACCCAGTTGACCAGGCTGGTCAGATTCATGGCGCCCGCCTGGCGACTCACCTCACGCCCCTGATGCATGATCATCAGCGTGGGAATACTGCGGATCTGAAACTGATTGGCCAGTGATGGGGCCTGTTCGGTATTGACCTTCACCAACAGGCAGTCAGGCTCCAGCTCCCGGGCTGCCTGCTGAAAAACCGGCGCCATCATTTTGCAGGGACCACACCATTCAGCCCAGAAATCAATCACAACCGGCAGGTCGGTATTATTGATCAGACGCTGAAATCCAGACTCATCCACTTCGACGGCAGCCCCTGAAAAAAGCGGTTTGCGACAGCGGCCACAGACAGGTGCAGCGGAGAGCCTCGCCTCAGGTACACGATTGGTGGCAAGACAACTTCGGCAGGAGATATGTACGGGGTTGGACATGACGGAACCTCACAACTGAACTCTTATTCAAGTTGGAGGCAACCGTCACGTTTTTCAAGGCGAGTATCAGCGGCCCTTTTTGTTCACCAGCGCTTCCAGCTTGCGGCTCAGGCGCTCTTCTTTCTGCTTCTGGCGACTCTCACGCTCCTGACGACGCTCTTCCTGCTGGCGCTGCCGACGCTGATCACGAATCTCTTTCAGGCGCGCGGCGGCATGCTCCGCCTCCCCGGCTGTCACCTGACCACTGGCCTCGCCCTTCAGATCGACCCGATCAACACCTTCCTGAACCGACTTGAGGTAGGCGATCGAGCGGACATAGGTCGCCAGTGCCCGCTTGATGCGGTTGCGCGCCAGCTTTTCATCTGCAATCAGATCTTCCTGAATTCCGATCTTGAGGGGGCGCACATTGTCACGACTGAACGTCTGTGGGTAGGCTTCAATCAGCTGGTCCAGAGCCGCCTGGTTGGCAGCACGGTTTTTAGAGCGATTCTTGCCAGTGGCGTTTTCGTTCACTTTTTGACTCTCTGTTGTTCGGTTAGATGCCTGACTGCGCTGCTCGACTGCGGACAGGCGTTTTTCACATTCCTGCAGCAGTGCCTCAACATCCTGCTGCATCTCATCAAGATCCGACACTCAGTCAGCCCCTTTTTCGATCACGTATACATAAATATCCCCCTCCATCACTTCCTGATGCTGAAGAGAGTGACCGAGGAAAGTACAGAACTTCGGAATATCGCGCTGAGTGGACGGGTCGGTCGCCAGGACCTTAAGCAACTCACCCGCCGCCATTTCACGCACTTTGTTGTGAAGCAGCATTACCGGCTCCGGGCACAGCAGTCCGGTTGCATCCAGTTCATGGTCAACAGTCTGTTTCATGGATAACGCACAATTCCTGTAAATACATGCAGCCCGTAGCCGCCCCATGCCGAAACGGGCTTGCGCCGGCACGAGTAGCGATTATCCTGATATAAAGACCATCACTCAAGGAGTAAGCCGATGATTCGTGTTCTGATTGAGCGACATGTAGCATCCGAGCTAAGTGAGCATTACGACCGCATTGCGCGTGAAACACTGCAGGCAGCCATGCATTTCCCCGGTTTCATCTCGGGCGAGGCGCTCCATAACACCGCCGACCCCAATCATCGCGTGGTACTAGCGACCTATCGCAACGAGAGCGACTGGCAGCGCTGGGCCGGCTCAGAGGAACGGCGCGCCATGATGGATCAGATCAACCTGATGCTGGAAACGGAGGAAAAGGTGACCGTGTTCAGTCACTGACCCGGCTCACTCAGGGACAGCCAGCAGGTAATCTCTTCGCGGTCATGGTAGAGCTGTCGCGCCCTCAGGCGATACTCAACTCCCGCCTCGTGCAAGGCCGCTTCCAGATGCTGCAGACAGTGTTCAACCTCGTCAAAACGTTTCTTCATCGGCAGCTTGAGGTTGAACATCGCCTGTTTGCACCAGCCTGAAAGCGCCCAGCGCAACATCAACTCCGTAACCCGGGCAGGCTTGTCGACGATATCACACACCAGCCAGTCAACTGGCTTGGGCGGCACAAACGTGAAAGCGTCTTCCTGACGGTGTTCGACCTGGCCGGACTCCATCAACGCTTCGTCCATCGGGCCATTATCGACCGCCGTCACACGCATGTGATGCTTGACCAGCTGCCAGGTCCACCCTCCCGGGGCGGCACCCAGATCAACAGCTGTCATGCCGGGCGCCAGCAGTCTTTTTTGACGCCCTGCAGAAAGGAAGTGCAGCCAGGCCTCCTCAAGCTTCAGCGTGGAACGGCTGGGTGCATGATGGGGAAACTTGAGACGGCGAATACCCATCGGCAGCGGGGAGCTGTTTCTGGCGGGCGCGGCGCCCAGCCAAAGCGTCTGACCATCGATTACAAACAGGTGCATGCGCCAGTCCGACTTCTGCTTGCGGGGCAGCAGGATTTCCTCCTGCCGCAACGCCTGGGACAGGGCTGAACCGAACTTGCGGGCAAAACCCTGCAACTCCCGCCCTTCGGTGGTATCCGCCACTTCCACCATCAATTCTGCCGCCTGAGGCAACTGGCGACACTGCTCCAGCAGAGGGGTTATCCGATCCCGTTTGGACAGACCGGAGACGAGAGGCAGACAGGCACACCATTGGCGCGCAAAAATCAGGCGCTCAAACCGCAAGCGAGTGACCAGCTCTTCAGCACCGCCGGGCGCGTGACAATGAAACAGCACATACGCCTGCCCGGCTTCAAACTGGGGATAGCCGAATACCCCTTGCTCGGCACTGCGCGCCACAATCTCCGCCGCACATTCCTTTTCAAAGCCACCGCGGCAGTGCAACAAAACAGTATTCAAATCACTCATACAGCCTCCCGATCAATGGCGCGCAACTATAGTAAGCCCTTAGTCTAATAACAACAGCCCAAAAGGATTAGGGTGGTCATAAATCAGCCAAAAATGCCTCCTTGATCCATATCAAGCAAAGCGGTAAATCGCGCGAAGAACACCGGATAAAAAGCAATTTTTCACCCGCACGGCATCTCTAAACTCTACGAAGAGCGCCATACCTCAAAATAAAATTCCTTATTATTCAATACCCTATATTTTCAACAGCGGACTTCTTGCCAATTCTTCCGACAAAAACACACCTGCGACAAACAACCGCACTAAAAGGTTCCATTTCATTGAAATGACGTGGGTATTCCAAGATAATTGCCGGTGGAACTCTTCTTACTACTATTAGCTTGTTGATGAGAGCCTGACATGAGCACTGCAACTGAACACCCGACTTACAATTACAAAGTCGTGCGCCAGTTCGCCATCATGACGGTGGTCTGGGGCATCGTCGGTATGGGCGTCGGCGTCTTGATCGCCGCCCAGCTGGTGTGGCCTGCACTGAACTTTGATATCCCCTGGTTGACCTACGGACGTATTCGTCCGTTACACACCAACGCGGTCATTTTCGCGTTTGGTGGCTGTGCACTGTTTGCGACATCCTATTATGTCGTACAGCGCACCTGTCAGACCCGACTGTTCTCAGATGCTCTGGCGTCTTTCACATTCTGGGGCTGGCAAGCAGTTATTCTGGCGGCAGCCATCACCCTCCCGCTCGGCCTGACCTCCGCCAAGGAGTACGCCGAACTGGAATGGCCGATCGACATCCTGATCGCCGTTGTCTGGGTCAGCTACGCCATTGTCTTCCTGGGCACCGTCAAGAACCGTAAGACGTCTCACATCTATGTGGGCAACTGGTTCTACATGGCGTTCATCATCACGGTTGCAGTCCTGCATATCGTCAACAGCGTTGCCATGCCTGTCACCCTGACCAAGTCCTACTCCGTTTACCCGGGTACCGTGGACGCAATGGTTCAGTGGTGGTACGGCCATAACGCGGTAGGCTTCTTCCTGACAGCAGGCTTCCTGGGCATGATGTACTACTTCGTACCCAAGCAGGCCGAGCGTCCGATCTACTCCTACCGTCTGTCCATCGTGCACTTCTGGGCACTGATCGCGACCTACATGTGGGCCGGTGGTCACCACCTGCACTACTCTGCTCTGCCGGACTGGACTCAGTCTGTCGGCATGGTGATGTCCCTGATCCTGCTGGCTCCGTCCTGGGGTGGCATGATCAACGGCATGATGACCCTGTCCGGCGCTTGGCACAAGCTGCGCACCGACCCCATCCTGCGCTTCCTGGTGGTATCCCTGTCCTTCTACGGCATGTCCACTTTCGAAGGCCCGATGATGTCCATCAAGACCGTCAACGCCCTGTCTCACAACACTGACTGGACCGTCGGTCACGTACACGCCGGTGCTCTGGGCTGGGTTGCCATGATCTCTATCGGTGCGGTGTACCACATGATCCCGAAACTGTTCGGCAAGGCACAGATGTACTCCATCGGCCTGATCAACACCCACTTCTGGCTCGCAACCATCGGTACCGTACTGTACATCTGCTCCATGTGGGTTAACGGTATCCTGCAGGGTCTGATGTGGCGCGCAGTCAACGAAGACGGCACCCTGACCTACAGCTTCGTCGAAGCGCTTGAAGCCAGCCACCCGGGTTACCTGGTTCGCTGGATCGGCGGCATGTTCTTCCTGACCGGTATGCTGCTGATGGCCTTCAACGTTTGGCAGACCGTTCGCAGCGGCAGCTCCGTCAAGGCAGCTGAACCTTCTGCGCAGGCGGCCTGATTGAGACGAGGAGCAGATAGCAATGATCAAACACGAAACGATTGAAAAGAATATCGGCCTCATGATCCTGCTGATCATCATCGTGATCAGCGGCGGCGGCCTGGCGGAAATCGTACCTCTGTTCTTCCAGAGTTCGACCACCAAGCCGATTGAAGGCCTGCGCACCTACAGCGCACTGGAACTGGAAGGTCGCGACATCTACATCAAGGAAGGCTGCCACGTCTGCCACACTCAGATGATCCGTCCGTTCCGTGCTGAAACCGAGCGTTACGGTCACTACTCCACCGCCAACGAGCACGTATGGGAACACCCGTTCCTGTGGGGCTCCAAGCGTACGGGTCCTGACCTGGCACGTGTTGGTGGTCGTTACTCCGATGCTTGGCAGAAGGCTCACCTGTACAACCCGCGTGACGTTGTACCCGAGTCCAAAATGCCGTCCTACCCCTGGCTGTTTGAAAACAAGCTGAGCGGCAAGGACACTGCAGCGAAGATGGAAGCGCTGCGTAAGCTGGGCGTACCGTACACTGATGAACAGATCAGCGCAGCCCGTGACGAGGTGCAGGGTAAAACCGAGATTGATGCTCTGGTTGCCTACCTCCAGTCGCTGGGTAAAACGCACTCTGTTTATACCAACAAGCGGTAATTTTCAGTGAGTTACGAGGTTTATGGCCCTTTCATCCCGGTCATAATGCTGATCACGTTCATCGGCCTGTTTATCTGGGTATTGTTGCCCGGTAACAAAAAGCGGTTCGATGAGGCTTCCCAACTGCCATTTGAAGATGATGAGCAGGACAAACGGAGCCGTGAAGAGCTTGAACGAGAAGACAGGGCCCATAACAGGAGAGACGACAAATGAGTGCTTTCTGGAGCGCGTGGGTAACCGTGATTACCCTGGCAGTCATCTTCGGCTGCACCTGGCTGCTGCTTGCCACACGCAAGAGCGAGAAATTCAAGGAAACGACCGAAGAGACTGTAGGTCACTCTTTCGACGGTATCGAAGAGTATGACAACCCGCTGCCGCAGTGGTGGTTCTACATGTTCGTAGCAACTGTCATCTTCGGTCTGGGTTACCTGATGCTGTACCCGGGTCTGGGTAACTTCAAAGGCCTGCTGGGCTGGACCTCTCACAACCAGTGGGAGCGTGAAATGCAGCACGCTGAAGAAGTGTATCGCCCCGTGTTCGCCAAGTATGCCGCCCTTTCAATCGAAGAGCTGCAGATGCCCGAACACGAAGAAGGCCTGAAAATGGGTCAGCGCATGTTTGCCAACAACTGTGCCGTATGTCACGGCTCTGCGGGCCAAGGCGCCATTGGCTTCCCGAACCTGACCGATGATGACTGGCTGTACGGTGGCGACCCTGCCACTCTGAAGCACACCATCACTCAGGGCCGTAACGGCGGCATGCCGGCGTGGGCTGATGTTCTGGGCGAAGACGGCGTACGTGACGTAGCCAGCTATGTCATGACCCTGAGCGGCATGGAGCCGGCAACCGGTACTGATGTCACCAACGGTGAGAAGCAGTTCCAGGCTCTGTGTACCGCCTGCCACGGCCCTGAAGGCAAGGGCATGCAGGCACTGGGTGCACCCAACCTGACCGACGACATCTGGCTGTATGGTGGTGAGTTCAAGCAGATCGCTCACACTATCCGTGCCGGCCGTGCTGGCGTGATGCCTGCTCAGAAGGATCTTCTGTCTGAAGACAAGATTCACCTGATCGCAGCATACGTTTACAGCCTGTCCAACAAGTAAACGCAATACGCTTTACGACAAGGCGGCATGATGCAAATCATGTCGCCTTTTTTGTTTGGGCCCTAGTATAATATTCGGTATCTCTAATGAATTTAGAGTGGACCTGTCGATATTAAACAGCAGTAGGTACTGGCATGAATCAGATACCGGTCAAGGATGTCACCCCTGGCAAAAAGGCCAAGGGAGGCGAAGTCGAAACCTACAACCTCTACGCCAAGCGCGAACACATTTACGTTAAGTTCTACAAGGGCTTCTTCAAAAACTTCCGCATCATTTCCGGCTTTATCATGCTGGCGATGTTCTATGGCGTTTCCTGGATTCAATATGACGGACGACAGGCAGTTCTGTTTGACCTGCCGAACCGCCAATTCCATATCTTTGGCATGACCTTCTGGCCTCAGGACTTCATGCTGCTTTCCTGGCTGTTGATCATTCTGGCCTTCACACTCTTCTTCGTGACGGTCTTCGCCGGCCGACTCTGGTGTGGTTATGCCTGCCCTCAGTTTGTCTGGACCTGGCTGTTCATCTGGGCCGAGCGCGTTACCGAGGGCGACCGTAACAAGCGCATGCGCATGGACAAACAGCCCATGAGCAAGGAAAAGGCCGTGCGCAAAGGTGCCAAGCACCTGATCTGGATCCTGATCGCCGCCGCGTCTGCGATTGCCTTCGTCGGCTACTTCTCCCCCATTCGTGAACTGGTCCCCAGCATCTTCACCTGGGATCTGGGCCCCTGGGAGACCTGGTGGCTTGCGTTCTTTACCGTTGCCACCTACGGCAACGCCGGCTGGCTGCGCGAGCAGGTCTGTATCTACATGTGCCCCTATGCTCGCTTCCAGAGCGTCATGTTTGACCAGGACACCCTGATCATCTCCTATGACGAAGCGCGCGGCGAGCCGCGTGGCAAGCGCAAGAAGAACGCGGACAAGGATGCAGCCGGTCTGGGTGACTGCATTGACTGCCATGCCTGTGTACACGTGTGTCCGGTCGGTATCGACATTCGTGATGGTCTGCAGTACGAATGCGTGGCCTGCGGAGCCTGCGTGGATGCCTGTGACGACATGATGGAACGCATGGGCTATGAGCCTGGCCTGGTACGCTACACCACTGAGCATGCCCTTAATGGCAAGAAAACCCATTTGCTGCGCCCGCGCCTGATCGGCTACTTCGCAGCCCTGATGGTGATGTTCGGCGCCTTTGCCTGGGCCATTGCGGACCGTGTTCCACTTGAGGTGGACGTTATTCGTGAACGCGGCGAGCTCTATACGACCACGCCCTCCGGCATGATTGAGAACGTATACACCCTCAAGGTTGCCAACAAGGATCAGGAGGACCGACAGTACCGTATCGCCGTGTCAGGACTGGACGGGCTCAATATGATCAGCGAGACAGAGATCTCCGTCTCCGCAGGTGAGCTGCTGACCTACCCGGTCCGCCTGCAGATTGCACCGGACGCACTGCCCGGCCGCAATTCTGACATTCTGTTCAAGGTTGAGGCGCTGGAAAACAGTTCGATCGTTACGGAAACTGAAAGCCGTTTTCTTGGTCCCATACCTCAACGCTAGTCCCTTCACAGCCTGATTTGGGTTAGAATGGCGGCCGGTTCTTCCGGCCGCCTGTATTTCAAGGAGTGTCATGAATACACACGAACAAGCTCCCGCCCCCTGGTTCAAGCAGCCCTGGCTCTGGTTCGTTCTTGCACCATTATTTGCCGTCCTGATTTACGCCAGCATATTCGTCTACGTGGCAGTTACCACCAGCGATGGGGTGGTAAAAGAGGATTACTACAAGGTTGCCCGTGGCATGAATATCGACACCTCGCGTGCCGACCATGCCCGTGAACTTCAGGTACAGGCTGACCTTAAACTCGATATGGTTACGGGTGATGCCAACCTTCGTCTCAATAGCCTGCTCAACAGCTATCCAGACCAGTTGCGCCTGAGCATCATTCACCCGACACACCAGAAATATGACCAGATTCTGACGCTGCGCAGCGTGGATGGAAAAGGGCTCTACGCGACCAGCTTGCAAGGCACCATCACCAGCAAGCGCTACCTGTCTCTGGCCCCCATGGACGACAGCTGGCAGGTACGTCTGGAGATCAACCCTCCCTTTGAAGATCAACTCAGCTATACCCTCAGCGCGCAGTGAACGCCAAGACCTCACATGCGCTGAAAGCTGAGGCGGTGGACTGCTATCACTGCGGTCTGCCAGTCCCGTCCGGCGCCGACTATACGACCGTCATCAACGGCACCCCTCAGCCCATGTGCTGCCCGGGGTGTCAGGCCGTCTCTCAGACCATCGTGGATGGTGGTTTGGACAACTTCTACCGACACCGTGACAGCAAGGCTCCTGCGCCCGATAATCGCTCGGCATCAGGTCCGGTGGATGAAGAACTTGCGCTGTACGATACCGAATCCATTCAGGCCGGCTTTGTTCGCAGACTGACCGATGAGCGCTCAGAAGCCACGCTCGTGATCGAAGGGATCACCTGCGCCGCCTGCGTCTGGCTGCTTGAACACCACCTGACTCGCCAGCCGGGCGTAGAGTCGTTCAGCGTCAACCTGACCAACCACCGGGCACGCCTGGTCTGGAACCCTTCAGAAACACCGCTCAGTCGCCTGCTGGCCGAAGTGATTCATATCGGCTATCGCGCCCACCCCTTCCACCCCAATAAGGAAGAGCAGCTGCTGGAGGCTGAAAAGAAACGCGCCATCCGCCGACTGGGTATCGCGGGTGTCGGCATGATGCAGGTTATGATGATGGCCGTTGCTCTGTATGCCGGTGCACTGCAGGATATGGAAGCCCGCTTTGTTGAATTTATTCGCTGGAGCAGCCTCGTTATTACCACTCCCGTGGTGCTCTACTCTGCCCGACCCTTTTTCGTAGCAGCCTGGCGTGATATCCGCACGCTCCATCTGAGCATGGACGTCCCCGTCTCCATCGCCATTGGCGCCGCCTATCTGGCGAGCATCTGGGCCACTGTAACCAACACGGGCGAAGTCTATTTCGACTCGGTGACAATGTTCACCTTTTTTCTGCTGATCGGGCGCTTTGTCGAGATGCAGGCACGCCACAGAACCGGCCGAGCCGGCAATGCCCTGATGGATCTTTTGCCGGGCAGTGCAACTCTGCTCGAGTCCGGGCGAGAACGCCTGATCCCCGCTTCTGAACTGCGCGTTGACGATCTGGTACTGGTCAAACCCGGCCATACCATTCCCGCTGATGGCATCATCATTGAAGGCCAGTCCAGCATCGACGAGTCGGCCCTGACCGGAGAATACCTGCCGGTCAGTCGCGGCGTTGACGGCACCGTGGTGGGCGGCACCATCAATGTTGAACACCCGATCAAGGTGCGCATTACCGAAACCGGTCAGAATACCCGCATTTCCGCGATCATCAGCCTGATCGAACGGGCTCAGTCGGAAAAACCGGCCACGGCGAAAACGGCTGACCGGGTGGCTCGCTACTTCGTTCTGGCCGTGCTGATAACCTCGGTCAGCGTTGCATCAGCCTGGTATATGATTGCCCCGGAAGACGCCTTCTGGATCACCCTCTCGGTACTGGTGGTCACCTGCCCCTGCGCACTTTCGCTGGCCACGCCCACGGCGCTCACCGCAGCAACCGGCACCCTGCGCCAGCAGGGCCTCCTGATCACACGGGGCCATGTACTGGAAGGGCTGGCCAGTGCCACTCACGTTGTCTTTGACAAGACAGGCACTCTCACCGAGGGCAACCTGAGCATTCAGGACATGGTGCCACTTCGCGAAGGCACTCAGGATGCCTATACGATTGCGGCCGCGCTGGAGCAGGCATCAGAACACCCGATCGCACAGGCATTTCGCCCGTTCTTCATCAAGCCGGCCAATGATATTCGCGTTGAGGTCAATGACGGTGTTGAAGGTCAGTTTGAAGGTACCCAGTACCGTCTCGGCAAGGCATCCTATGCCGCGCTGCTGTATAACGACGAGCGCCCGGCGCCACCTGATCAGTCACGTCAATGGCTGCTGCTGGCCGATACCGAAGGCCCCGTTGCCTGGTTTGCAGTGGATGACCAGATTCGCCAGGACGCCGGCACGCTGATTCGCCTTCTGCAGGGCCGGGGGATTCAGGTAGCCATGCTGACCGGCGACGAGTCCGCGGCCGCCCACCGCGTCGCCGATGAACTGGGGATTACAGACGTGCATCAGGGCATGTCACCGGACCAGAAACTGGCCTACATTACTGAGTTGCAATCATCTGGCGCCAGTGTTGTCATGGTCGGCGACGGGATCAATGACATCCCGGTGCTGGCAGGTGCCCGAACCTCCATTGCGATGGGCAGCGCCACAGACCTGGCCAAGACCAGCGCCGATGCCGTCTTGATCTCCGGCGAGCTTCAGCGCCTGGCACTGGGCATCATGCTGGCGCGTAAAACGCGCCTTGTCATACGCGAAAACCTCAGCTGGGCCCTGCTGTATAACCTGGTCGCGCTGCCACTTGCAGCCCTGGGCTTTATCGCCCCCTACATGGCAGCGGTTGGCATGTCTGCCAGCTCACTCATTGTAGTGGGCAATGCCATGCGCCTGGCACGGGCGCCCCGCGTCAAAGCCGCCTCACGGAGCTAAGTCATGGACATAATCTATCTGCTGATCCCCATTGCCATTATCCTGGCCAGTGTTGCCATCTGGGCTTTTTTCTGGAGTGTGAAGCAGGGGCAGTTTGATGACCTGGACTCCCCGGCCCATCGCATTCTGTATGACGACGATGACGACCTTATCCCGGATGATGCACGTCAGAAGAAGCCGGAAGAAGGACAACAGGATTGATCACTGAGTTGCCGATAGCGCTGGCCGCTGTTCTGTTCGGCCTTGCCGGCAGCACTCACTGTATCGGCATGTGTGGCGGCATTGCCGGCAGCGTGGCACTGTCTTCAGGTGGCAAGGCCGGACAACCCGTTTTTCTGCTGGCATTCAATCTGGGCCGCCTGCTCAGTTATGCCCTTGCCGGCCTTTTGGTTGGGCAGCTCGGTCACCTTCTGTCAGAAGGCCAGTCACTGGGGCTGGTGCTTAGGACGTTCGCGGCCACGGTCATGATCGTGATGGGCCTGTACATCGCCCAGTGGTGGCAGGGCGCCGCCTACCTGGAACGTGTGGGCCAGCTGCTGTGGCGCCATATCCAGCCCTGGACAGGCAAGCTGCTCCCCGCCGACCGTCTCTGGAAATGCCTGTTGCTGGGCGGGCTCTGGGGCTGGCTCCCCTGCGGACTGGTGTATACAACCCTGATCTGGTCGGGCACCGCAGCCAGCAGCCCCTGGCAAAGCGGACTCCTGATGCTGCTGTTTGGCCTCGGTACCCTGCCGGCTATGATGACCACCTCCCTGCTGGCCAGCCAATTGCGTCAATTGCTCCAGCGACGAGGCGTACGCCAGGCCGCAGGCGGCCTGGTCATTCTGTTTGGCGTATTCACGCTGCCATGGTTGGCCTTGCTTGATACTCATCAACCCGGCTGATGCCCCAAGCCGCTATACTGCGCACCTGACCACCTATGCATGAGGTTTTGTGGTGAAACGAGACACTGATATCCGCTGGGATCTGGACCTGATCCGCCGTTACGACCTGTCTGGCCCCCGTTATACGTCCTACCCGACAGCCATCCAGTTTGACAGCCCGCTTGCACCTGAAGCACTCCTGTCTACGGCGCGGGAAACGGCCGACACCAGCGCACCACTGTCCCTGTATGTGCATATCCCCTTTTGTGCGCACGTGTGTTACTACTGTGCCTGCAACAAGGTTATCACTCGCAACCGCAACAAGGCCCAACCCTATCTCGATACTCTGTACCAGGAGATGGCACAGCTTGCCGAGTGGTACAGCCAGGATCGCATTGTCAATCAGCTTCACTGGGGGGGCGGCACTCCCACCTTCATCAGTGACGAGCAGATGCGTGAGCTCATGCAGATGCTGGGCAAGCACTTCCGCCTGCGTGACGATGACAAGGGCGACTATTCCATCGAAATCGACCCCCGTGAAGCCAGTCATGACACGCTCGGCGTGCTGCGCGACATCGGCTTCAACCGGATCAGTCTGGGCGTTCAGGATGTCAATCCACAGGTCCAGGAAGCCGTTAACCGCGTACAGCCGACCGAACAGACAGCCGCCATTCTGACGCGTTCTCGCGAGCTGGGCTTCAAGTCCATCAACATGGACCTGATCTACGGCCTGCCGCATCAGACCGAGGCGAGCTTTGCCGATACGCTGGATACCGTCATCGAGATGAGCCCGGACCGCTTGTCGGTCTTCAACTATGCACACCTCCCCGACCGGTTCCGCTCCCAGAAACATATCCGTGCCGATGATCTGCCATCTGCCGCTGCCAAACTGAACATTCTGCAGCACACCATTCAGCGACTGCTGGATGCAGGCTATGTGTATATCGGCATGGATCACTTCGCCAAGCCCGAGGACGAACTCGCAATCGCTCAGGCCGAAGGCAAGCTGCACCGAAACTTCCAGGGATATACGACTCATTCGGATTGTGACCTGGTGGCCATGGGGGTCTCGGCCATCAGCCAGATCGGTGATGTCTACTATCAGAATGAGCATGACCTGAGCGCCTACACACAGGCCGTCAGTCAGCAGCAGTTTGCGGTCAAACGCGGTGTCGCCCTGACCCGGGATGACCATATCCGCCGAGCCGTGATTACACAGCTGATCTGCCAGTTTAAACTCGACAAGACTGCCATCATGGCGCCCTTTGGTGAAGCTTTCGACAGCTACTTCAAAGACGAACAGGATGAGTTGCAGCAGTTTGCCCGTGACGGCCTGATCACCCTGACACCGGAAAAAATTGAGGTGACACCGGCAGGCCGTCTGCTGATTCGACGCATCTGCATGGCATTTGATGCCTACATTCCGAAACAGCAACCGAGCAACAATTTCTCCCGCATCATCTGACCGGGAGAGGAAGGGGTTTGAGGCAGGCTTCACCCATGGGGGTAAATGTTACATAATGCGGTGAAAGCCATCGCGATGTAACCACCAACAATAGGAACACCCCCATGGCCGATTGGAAATCTCAGGGAAAGCTCCATAGTCTGCCGCAAGTTCACTGCAAAACCTGCAGTCTCAGCTCGTTGTGCTTGCCGGTCTCTCTTGAACTGACGGAAATAGACCGGCTGGACGATATCATCGATAAAAGTCGTCCGCTGAAAAAAGGCGAGCACCTGTTTCATCAGGGTGAGCCATTCAACTCGGTGTACGCCATCCGTGCCGGTTCCATCAAAAGCTACACCTTGACCAATGAAGGCGAGGAGCAGATCACCGGCTTTTACTTCCCCGGGGAACTGGTTGGCCTGAGTGGTTACGATGCCAGCGACTACCCCATGTCTGCCAAGGTGCTTGAAACGACGACTGTCTGCGAAATCCCGTTTGAACGACTGGATGAGCTCTCGGGTCAGTTGCCCGAGTTGCGGCGTCAGATGCTGCGCAGCATGTCCAAGGAACTGCGTGATGATCAGCAGATGATGATGCTGCTGTCCAAGAAAAATGCCGAGCAGCGTGTCGCGACCTTCCTGCTGAAGCTCTCGCAACGCTTCAAGGCCCGCGGCTATTCAGCCTCCAACTTCCGCCTGTCCATGTCACGCAATGAAATCGGCAACTACCTCGGTCTCGCCGTCGAAACCGTCAGCCGTATCTTCACCCGTTTCCAGAAGATGGAACTGATGCGTGTGGACGGAAAGGAAGTTGAACTGACCAACCTGGAAGAGATGTACCGTCTGTCCGGCGAGCCCCGTGGTGACGAGTGCCCTCACAGCCAGGAAAAATCATCCTGATACTGCGTAACACTGGCCTCCAGGGACGGGCCATCCGTTCACGCAATAAAAAAGGCACAGTCCTGCCGGACTGTGCCCAAGTTGCACAATGAAGTAGCCATCTCA
Organism: Marinobacterium alkalitolerans; assembly: GCF_017776525.1. GTDB lineage: Bacteria > Pseudomonadota > Gammaproteobacteria > Pseudomonadales > Balneatricaceae > Marinobacterium > Marinobacterium alkalitolerans. Next base: position 6,814 of record NZ_JACVEW010000013.1, on the reverse strand, counting down.
ATGTGTAACCCAACGAAGCCATTACACCTGTATTCCACTATCCCAGCATTGAGTTATATCAACAGCTTGCCTGTTCGGATAAATATCTATGTCCTACGATGAGTTTTATGTGAAGTCTGTCATTCGTTCCCTGCATGACTGGCCCGAACCCGGCGTGATATTTCGCGATGTAACTCCCATCTTCAAGGACCCCAAGGCCATGCGCATGGTGTCCGATGCGTTCATACAACGGTATCTGAACTCTGAAATCACCCACATTGCCTGCGTCGATGCCCGCGGTTTCCTGTTTGGCGCCATCATGGCGCACCAGCTGAACCTGCCTCTGGTACTGGTACGCAAGAAAGGCAAGCTGCCGGGCGAAACCATCCACCAGGAATACGAGCTGGAATATGGCAAGGCGGCCGTCGAAATGCAGACAGACGCCCTCTCCGCCGGCGATAAAGTGCTGCTGTTTGATGACCTGATTGCCACCGGGGGTACTTTGCTCGCCGCATGCACACTGATTAACAAGCTTGGCGCCGAGGTTGTCGAAGCGGCTTCACTGATCGATCTGCCGGATCTTCAGGGCTCTACTCGGATCCAGGAACTGGGTATTCCCGTGTTTACTTTGCTAGCCTACGAAGGTAACTGATAACGAACGGAGGTTTTCTCATGCTGCGTATTGCCTGCTTGCTGGCCACTCTGCTGACACCCCTGGTGGCAGCTGCCGAAAACATTCAGCTTGAGCAGGGTGATATGCTGCTCAACGCGCAGCTTGAGACTGCCGGCCAGAGCTCCCTTGAGGGCCAAACCGTGGTTTTGATCGGCCACGGCACCCTGGCCCATGGCCGTATGGACGTGATTACGACCCTTCAGGAGACACTGGCCGAGTACGATCTGCCCAGCCTGGCCCCGACCCTGAGCCTGGGCATCTCGAACCGTGAAGGCATGTACGACTGCAGTGTCCCGCACCGGCACCGACATCAGGATGCAGTTTCCGAACTCAAGCGCTGGTTTGACTGGCTGGCCGAGCAACAACCCGCGAAGATTATCCTGCTGGGGCATTCACGTGGCGGTAATCAGATCGCACGCCTGAGTGCCCAGCTCAACAGCCCCCTGCTGCAAGGCCAGGTGCTGTTGGCCCCGATGACCTGGCACCCGCAATATGAAGCCAAACAATACGAAGCACGCTACGGCACACCACTGAAGGCTGTGCTGCAGCGTGCCGAAGCCAAGGGCAGCGGGATGCTGGATGAGCCGGTCGGTTTCCTGTACTGCGAAGATGCTCAGGTAGGCGCCGCCAGCTTCCTGAGTTATTACCAGAACGACGGTGCGCTGAACACGCCTGCACTTTTGACTGATGTGCGCCTGCCGACCCTGGTCATTGCCGGCAGTGAAGATCAGGTTGTGCCACAACTGCCGTCTGCCATGCAGTCCGTTCAAAACCCCAGCGTCGAATTCGTCACCATTAACGGCGCTGATCATTTCTTTCGTGACCTCTTTGCCTACGATGTCGTTGATCAGGTCACAGCTTTCATGGACAGCCAGCGGTGAAGTGGGTCTTGTCTGCCTGTGCGCTGCTCCTGTCATCCAGTGTGGCGGCACAGGCACTCCAGCCCCTGACCAGCCTCAAGGCGCTGGACAGCATGACGCCTCGCCCTAGGGCTGTGCTGATTCTGTTCTCGCAGCCTGATTGCCGTTTTTGCGACCTTGTGCGGGAGGAGTTTCTAGTTCCCCTTGAACAGCAGCCCCCACAGGGGCTTGTCATTCGAGAGTACAAGGTGGCCACTGCGCCGGCTATTACCGATAGCGACGGGTCAACCCTGACCCCATCGGCATTCGCCAGCCGATACAACGTGCGCTTCTATCCAACGGTCAGCCTGATCAGTCCCGCCGGAGAGCCTTTGGCAGACCCGCTGATCGGCATCAGCTCGACCGACTTTTATGGTTACTACCTCGACCAGGCGATCAACGACGCACTGAATGCACCACGCCCCTGACCCCCGCCTTTGTTATACTCTGTCGCCCCAACAGGACCATCACCCAAGGAGATACCATGCTCTGGTTCCGCAACCTCATTTTCTATCGTTTTACCCCGGAACCCGGCTTTACCCCGGAGCACCTTGAAGAAGCTCTGGCTGGCCATCCGTTTCGCCCCTGCGGCAGCCAGGAGCTGAGCACCCATGGCTGGAGCCGACCGGTCAAGGAGATGGATGAGATGCTCGTCTTCGCCAGCCAGGGCTTCATGCTGGTGAACCTGTTGCAGGAAGAACGGATTCTGCCGGCCAGCGTCATCCGTGATGCACTGGCTGACAAGGTTGAAGCGATTGAAGCCGAGCAGTCACGCAAGGTTTACCGTAAAGAAAAGCTCCAGCTCAAGGACGAGGTGGTGCTTGACCTGCTGCCACGCAGCTTCACCCGCCGCAAGGGCACCTTCGCCCTGCTGATGCCACAACAGGGCTGGATTGCGGTAGATGCCAGCAGCCACAAGCGCGCGGAAGAGGTGTTGAACGCCCTGCGCGAGGCTTTGGGCAGCCTGAAGGTAACACTCCCCATGACGCAGCTATCAGCAGATAAAGTCATGACGGGGTGGCTGCAGGGTGAAGCCATGCCACAGGGCTGGTCGCTCGCGGACGAATGCGAGCTGCATGACCCCATGACGGAAGGTGCCAGGATTTCCATCAAGGGGCAGGACCTGCTCAGCGAAGAGATTCAGGCACATCTTCAAGCGGGCATGCTCGCCAAGCGCCTCGCACTCGGCTGGCAGGACCAGCTCGAACTGGTCCTGCATGAAGATCTCAGCCTGCACCGGGTACGGTTGACAGAGGAGTTCAAGGAGCAGGTCGATGCGGATACGCCGGATGAGGCGCTGGCCGCATACGATGCCGATATAGCCCGCATGGGACTGGAGTATAGCCGGCTATTCCCTGAACTCCTGTCAGCGATGGGCGGTGAAGCGACGCCTGATCACTAGGAGGCATCGTCACCGACGACCGTCAGCCCCAGGCTTGTCCAGGCCTGCATGCCGCCGCGATAATACTTCAGTTTTTCAGCCGGATAGCCCAGCGCCAGCAGTTTGCGAATCATTGCTGGCGTTTGGCCGCACCAATAGCCGTTACAGAACATGGCAAGCGTCTTGGCGTTGGAAAAGTCATACTCACCCTCGCCCAGCCTGGTCACGCCGAAGTCTTCAAGCGCCCAGTCACGGTCATCCGGATCATCCATCATGGTGTATGGATAACTCTTGGCACCGGGGATGGTCAGCCTCACATGCCAGCCGATCGTGCGGGTATCGACCACCATCACATTTTCATCCTGCTGGGCCTGCATCATGTAGTCCACAAACTCACGCTCGGCAATGGTTTCAACAGGGTGTGGCTTGAACGGGTGCATCGCCTGCGGCATGCCCCGGGCAGTCAGAGCGTACAATGGGTGGATACGATGCTCCTGATCCTGTACCCGCATCACCTCAACCGGCTTGCCGTCATGCATCACGGTAAAGCTGGTCAGCCCGGGCGCTATTTTCACATCCGCCTGGGCGGTCAGCGGCATTGATACCATAGCCCCCAGACAGGCGGCTGCTATCCAGTGTTTCAGCATAGCGTGTTCCTTCTTATTGATGTTCAGGACCCAGTATAACGCATACATGAATGTAAGCTGATATACGGCTTGATCAACGTCAAAATGCCGCTACACTTGTCGCCTTGTTTTCAGGAGCCGGCATGTACAGCGTTAAAGAGATTTTTTACACATTGCAGGGTGAAGGTGCACAGGCTGGTCGCCCTTCTGTTTTTTGCCGTTTTGCCGGGTGTAACCTGTGGAGCGGGCGTGAGCAGGACAGAAGCAGCGCTATCTGCGACTTTTGCGATACCGACTTCGTCGGAACCGATGGGCAGAATGGTGGCAAGTTTGCCACTGCAGACGCGCTTGCCAGACGCATCGCCGAGTTCTGGCCTGATCAATCCGCTCAAGCGGGATATGTGGTCTTTACCGGCGGAGAACCCGCTCTCCAGCTGGACAGTGCACTGGTGGATGCCCTGCACCGGGAAGGCTTTGAAGTGGCTGTTGAAACCAACGGGACCAAACCCCTGCCGGAAGGAATTGACTGGGTTTGCGTAAGCCCCAAGGCGGATACCGAGCTGGTGATTACCCGAGGAGACGAGCTGAAACTGGTCTACCCCCAAAGCAAGGCCCTGCCGGAACGTTTTGAACAGATGGCGTTCACCCACTTTTACCTTCAACCGATGGACGGCCCGCTGCAAACCCAATATACGCGCCGCTGCGTTGAGTATTGCCTGTCTCACCCGCGCTGGAAGCTCAGCTTGCAGACCCACAAGCTGTTGGGTATCGACTAGGAGTCCTGGGTTGTCATGCGCGGAGCAAGACCCAGCCATTCAGGGTTGCGCCAAAGCACGATACCCAGTGCCGGCACCTGCATCAAAACGCCGTACATGAGTACGATGGCGGACATTTCAGGATTATCCAGCAGCCCACTGGTGACCATCAGCGCCGTTCCCGCGTTCTGAACACCGGTCTCCAGACCAATCGTGATGCGCTGCCTGCCGCTCAGGCCAGCGAAAGTGCCTGCCAGATAGCCGACCAGCAAGGCACCCACACTGACCAGCAGCACTGCCGGCCCTGCAGAGGCCAAAACAGCCCCCAGATGCTGACTGTTGGCCAGTACAATAGAGACCACAACGACCAGCATAAACAGCAGGGAGAGCAGTTTAACGCCCTTCCGGGCGCGATCTGCAATCTGTGGGTAAAAATGATGCACCAGCATGCCCAGCACAATGGGCACCAGTGTTATCAGAACCATCTTTGCGATTGCCGGCAGCACAGGCAAGTTGATCTGGGCATCGCTCAGGCTCCAGTAATTGAGCGCCAGCACACTCATGAGCGGCAGGGTAAAAGGCGTCACCAGGCTGGTGATCCCGGTAAGCGTAACTGACAGTGCCGTATCCCCTTTGGCCAGCAGCGATAACATGTTGGATGTTACCCCGCCCGGTGCAAACGCCAGAATCATCAGGCCGACTGACATCACCGCTGAAAGCTCAAGTAACTGAACACCGATAAACGCCAATACAGGCAGCAGGCAAAGTTGAGACACCAGGCCCGTCAAGACGGCTCTTGGAGCCCGCAACAGCAAGCCAAAGTCACGCCCGCTCAGCGTCATCCCCACGCCCAGCATGATGATGAACAGGGCCAGTGGCAAAAACAGTTGTGTGATGGCTGAAGCTTCCATTCGCTCGGGATCCGTGCAAAAAGTTAATCTTAGGCAATCCCTACTGCCGACACAAACGTATCAGGGTAAACACCAGTATCTCTGGCCTGCGGCCGCCTACTCACATCTACTGTGGATAACACTGTGAAAATTTGATTACCAAACCGCGACAAGCTGCATGGTTACTTGCTCGACCACAAACTGCCTATTTTTTAACCAGCTGTTTTTAGTTCTTTATTAACAATAAGTTAGCAATGACAAGAACGAATATTCAGCACGCTCAACTGGCCTGACATATCTCAAAACGCTATCATCTGCGGCTTCATTGTGTAGAGACAGCGGAAAATGCAGGAACAACTGGATATTAGGCGCAAGGCCGCTGAAAAGGTCACACTGATCGGTGCTGTGCTCGATGGTGTATTGGGCATTATCAAAATCCTGATTGGTGTGTTGGCACACTCCAGTGCTCTGATCGCGGATGGCATTCACTCGCTTTCCGATCTCGCGACTGATTTCATGGTAGTCATCGTGCTGCGGCTGTCACACCGTGGCCCCGACAAGAATCACCCCTGGGGGCATGCACGTTTCGAGACTGTCGGCACCGTGGTTCTCGGTGCCCTGCTGGTGGGTGTCGGTGCCGTCATGGCCTATGACAGCCTGCAACTGCTGTTCAGCGATCAACCGGCCACCGTACCTGCCTGGCCCGCCCTGATTGCCGCCGCCATCTCGATTCTCGGCAAGGAATGGATTTTCCGTTATACCCTCAAGGTGGGCCGGGAGCTTGATTCCGACCTGATCATCGCCAATGCCTGGCACAGCCGCACAGACGCACTTTCCTCCATTGTGGTGCTGGTGGCCGTCGCAGGCGCCATGGCGGGCTGGTGGTGGCTGGATGCGCTGGCAGCCGTCCTGGTGGCGCTGCTGGTTGGCAAGATCGGCTGGGACCTGATTGCGCGCAGTGTCACTGAACTGGTCGATACGGCACTGCCGGAGGAGAAGGTCAAGCGTTTAAGGGAGCATGTCATGGCAGTGGACGGCGTAATCAATGTCCACAGTTTCAAGAGCCGCAAAATGGGCAACCAGAGCCTGCTGGAGATGCACCTTCAGGTGGCACCTCACCTGAGCGCGGCCGAGGGCCACTACATCGGTGATAACGTTGTCTGCCAGCTTCAGAACCGCTTCGACGATATCAGCCATGTGATTTTTCACATCGATACCTATGACGATGAGGGGCTTGAGGAAAACATCTGCCCCATCATGCCCTCGCGGCGCGAAATCCAGCAGCATCTCGATGCCATTCTCAGCCGGACGCTGGGCGAGAACCCGGACTACGAGCTGACCCTCTACTACAACCCGGACTTCCTTGAGCTGGAGCTGAAGGTGTCCAGCCAGGTGGTCGAACTGCTGCGGTACCACTCCCTGACACCTGCTGACCTTGAAGCCCGCCTGAGCGAACAGCTGTCCGGCCAGTTCTGGTTCCGCAAGCTGACGCTCTGGACGCCTGCGGCATAAACGAAAAAGGGGCCACCAAGGGCACTGCTGTCCCATAGTTTTCGATCATAAAGGGATCCTCATTTGAGGGTCCCTTTTTTGTGGCTTTAGTGGAGGAGG
>NZ_JACVEW010000012.1 GCF_017776525.1 Marinobacterium alkalitolerans | reverse complement strand
TAGCTCAGTTGGTAGAGCACAACCTTGCCAAGGTTGGGGTCGCGAGTTCGAGTCTCGTTTCCCGCTCCAATCCCCCCTCATTACATTCTCAAGCTTTGTTTGATTCTATAAAAGCGACCCACTGTATTGTTGGGGCCGCGACCGGAGCGCCGGCCGGATCGAGTTTGTTTCCCGTTCCAATTACCTTTCTGCGTTATATCGCTTTTTGTGCCGGTTTCTTTTAATACCTGTCTGATTTGCACACCTTTCTTGTTTCTAGTCTGTCGTTTGAAGGTGCTTCTGGGCTTTATTGAGATTGCGTGGTGGGGAGTGTGATTAGGCTCTCTGTATGCCCAGAGAGCCGATCAGAAGGCTTAGTGGCGGGTTTGTGACTGGTCGCCGATGATCGCCTGACGCAATTGCATGTAGTCCACTTCATTGTCGGAGCTGTCCGCCTCGGCCAGTGCTTCATCCAGTCGCTGGAACTGTTCGATCTCTTCATCGCTCATGAAGTGAAGGCACTCGCCGCCGAAGAGCCAGAACAGATCCCGCGCCACCAGATGAACGTATTGGGGGTAGGCACGAACCAGACGTACCAGCAGGTCCTGTCCCAGATCGAATGCCCCGGTGTCGTGGCTCTCGTATGCGGCCACAAGCTCTGCAAACAGATCCAGAAACTCAAGGTTGACCGGGTCTGTATCCTCACCCTTGAAATCATCCTGTTGCATCAGGTTGTTGTAGGCAATTTTGAGCAGGTTCAGGTGAAAGGTGTGTGTGTCGGTCACGCAAGACTCCAGGGGGTTGGGTGGCAAATCGCTTGTCCGGGCAAGAACCCGGCCGTGGGAACAGGTACAATGGGGAGTTCGGGTTGAATTTTCAAGATGCGGCCGCATTGTTTTACTTCTTCTAATGTAGCAATACAAGGCAGGATATGACGACAGCGCTATCGATAGAAAACCTGCGCAAGACCTACGGAAATGAGTTCGAGGCTCTCAAGGGTATCTCGCTGGAGGTGAAAGAAGGGGACTTCTTCGCCCTGCTGGGGCCCAATGGTGCCGGCAAATCCACGACTCTGGGGATTGTCTCGTCGCTGGTGAACAAGACCTCCGGCAAGGTGAGCGTGTTCGGTTACGACTTGGATACTCATCTGGCACAGGCCAAGCAGTGCCTGGGCGTGGTGCCGCAGGAGTTCAACTTCAATCCGTTTGAGAAGGTGCTGGATATCGTCGTGACCCAGGCGGGTTATTACGGCATCGGACGCAAACAGGCAACCGAGCGGGCGGAGCACTATCTGCGCAAGCTGGGGCTCTGGAGCAAGCGCGATGAGCGCGCACGCATGCTGTCCGGCGGCATGAAGCGGCGCCTGATGATTGCCCGTGCGCTGGTGCATGAGCCGCGTCTGTTGATTCTGGATGAGCCCACTGCCGGGGTTGATATCGAGCTGCGCCGCTCCATGTGGGATTTTCTTACCGAAATCAATGCGGCCGGTACCACGATCATTCTGACCACGCATTATCTGGAAGAAGCCGAAAGTCTCTGTCGCAACATTGCCATCATTGATCACGGCAGCATCATCCAGAACACGAGCATGAAAGCGCTGCTGCAGAAGTTGGATACGGAAACCTTCGTTCTGGATCTGGCCGAGGATTTTGACGAGCTGCCCGTGCTGGATGGCTACGTCATTCGACCACGCGATGCGCATACGCTGGAAGTGGATGTGCCCAAGGAGAAAGGCCTTAACACGCTGTTCCAGCACCTGGCGTCAAAGGGCATGGAGGTGACCAGTATGCGTAACAAGGCCAACCGGCTTGAAGAGCTGTTTGTGTCACTGGTCGACAAGAACTTGAATCAGGAGACTGCATGAATACCGGGTTGCTTTGGACCGCTTTTGTCACCATTGTCGTCAAGGAGATCCGACGTTTCACTCGTATCTGGGTACAGACGCTGCTGCCGCCGGCGATCACCATGACGCTGTATTTCATCATCTTTGGCAATCTGATCGGCTCGCGTATTGGTGATATGGGTGGGTTCGATTACATGGAGTATATCGTGCCGGGGCTGATCATGATGTCCGTGATCACCAACTCCTACGGTAATGTGGTGTCATCGTTTTTCGGAACCAAGTTTCAGCGCAATATCGAAGAGCTGCTGGTATCGCCGGTGCCCAACTGGGTTATTCTGGCGGGCTACGTGATCGGCGGGGCTGCGCGCGGGCTGGGTGTCGGCTTTATCGTCACGCTGTTGTCACTGTTCTTCACCGACCTGCAGATTCATCATCTCTTTATTACCATTACGGTGGTGCTGCTGACGGCAATCCTGTTTTCGCTGGGTGGCTTTATCAATGCCGTCTATGCCAAGACCTTTGACGATATTGCGATTGTACCGACCTTTATCCTTACGCCGCTGACGTATCTGGGCGGGGTGTTCTACAGTATTCAGTTGTTACCGGACTTTTGGCAGGGGGTATCCCAGCTGAACCCGATTCTCTACATGGTGAACAGCTTCCGCTACGGAATTCTTGGTGTCAGTGACATCAATATCGGTTTTGCCTTTGTCATGATTCTGGGCTTTATCGCGCTGCTGAGCGGCTTTGCCATGCATCTGCTCAACACGGGCAAGGGGATTCGCGAATGAGTGAGCATGAACAGGTCAAGGCCTCACCGCTGGGGCAGGAGACCGCCTATGTCAACGAATACGACCCGTCGTTGTTGTACCCCATTGCGCGTGACCTGAACTGGGAGGCCAAGGGGGTCAAGCGGGCTACGCTGCCGTTTCGTGGTGTGGATATCTGGAACGCCTACGAGGTGTCCTGGCTGGACCGGGGCGGAAAGCCGGTGGTCCGTTTGGCAGAGTTTCGCATCCCTGCCAATTCGCCCAACATCATTGAGTCCAAGTCGTTCAAACTCTACCTGAACTCCTACAACCTGAGCCGTTTCGAAAGCGAGGCGGATGTGGTGGCTTCCATGCAGCGGGACCTGTCCGCGGCGGCCGGTGCGCAGGTTGACGTTCGTTTGAGCTCAATGAGTGAGCCGGTAGAGGTGTGTCAGCTCAAAGGGCTGTGTCTCGATGAGCTGCCCTTGAACGTGGAGCACTATACCCCGGCACCCGAGCTGTTGAGTGCGACCGGGCCGGTTGCGGATGAAACGCTGGTGAGTCATTTGCTGAAATCCAACTGTCCGGTGACTGGCCAGCCGGACTGGGCCAGCATCCAGATCCGCTACAAGGGGCCGAAAATCGACCATACCGGGTTGCTGGCCTATCTGATCTCCTACCGTGAACATGGCGACTTTCATGAGCAGTGCGTTGAGAATATCTTCATGGATATCTGGCAGCGCTGTCGCCCTCAAAAGCTGAGTGTCTATGCACGTTATGTGCGACGGGGTGGGCTGGATATCAACCCCTATCGCTCCAGCATGAATGATGCACCGGTGAATGTGCGACTGGCACGTCAGTAACGTTAAACAGGAGGTTCTCCATGCAGGCACTTGATGTGCTGACCAACCGTGTTTCCTGCCCCCGGCTTGAGGGCCCGGCGCCTACAGCCGAGCAGCTGGAATGGATGCTGAAGGCGGCTGTGCGTGCGCCCGATCACGGCGCGCTGAAACCCTGGCGCTTTGTAATTACACAGGGGGAGGGGCTGGAACGGCTTGGGCAGCTGTTTGCAGAGGCAGCCGAAGCAGAGGATCCGGATATCCCTGAGGCGCGGCGCGAGAAGTGCCTGAAAATGCCGTTGCGTGCGCCCATGATTATTACCGTCGTGGCCGTGACTCAGGATCACCCGAAAGTCCCTGTGGATGAGCAGCGAATCTCCGCAGGCTGCGCCGCCCATGCGATCACACAGGCCGCCTATGCGTTGGGGCTTGGGGCGATCTGGCGCACCGGTGATATGGCCTATAACCCGGTCGTTGAGCGAGGGTTGGGGCTGGCAGAGGGTGAAGAAATTGCCGGCTTTATCTACTTGGGGCAGGCGTGCCGCAACAAGGAGGTTCCGGAGCTGGACCTGGATACCTTCGTGACACACTGGAGTGACTGATGAGTGTGCAGACGAACACGGACGAATTTCTGGCCTGGTTGAAGACGCAGATTCCGCTGCTGGAGCACCTGGGAATTGATGAGCTGGTCTGGGATGGTCGAGCGCTGGAGCTGCCGACGCCGCTGGCGCCGAATGTGAATGACAAGGGGACCGGCTTTGGCGGCTCTCAGGCGGCAATTGCCACTGTGGCGGGCTGGTGTCTCACAACGCTGTGCCTGCGTGAGCGTGGCCTGGATTGTGATGTGGTGATTGCAGACAGCCATCTCAAATACCTGAAGCCCGTCACCCGGAACTTTGTGACCCGAGTGGCGCTGGATATGCCGGAGGATGCCGAAAACCTGGCAGCGCGTGTGCGGGAAAGAGGAAAGGCGCGGCTGCAATTGACTGTACAAGTGTGCTGCCGGGAAGAGGTCTGTCTTGAGATGCAAGGACTTTATGTTGCAATAAACAGGGACTCTGCTTAATTTATAGCTACATTAGCTTGCTCTGTTTTGCGGTAAAGTGGATTGTAAAAAGGAGTTTAGCCCTTGGTTGAAGCGGACACTAGGGATCTGCCGTCGGTTACTCTTGTTGGGGTGGGTGCTTCTGCAGGAGGTCTTGAAGCTGTAGCCGCCCTGATTGCCAGCCTGCCCGGTTATTCGTATCTCGCGTTCGTCGTATTGCAGCATCTGTCGCCTTCTCACAAAAGCATGCTGGTCGAGATTCTCGAACGTGAAACGGCCCTGGACGTCAAACCTTTTGAGGATGGTCTCAAGCCGGAACCCGGCGTGATCTATGTTGTTCCCTCCAGTTATAACGCCAGTGTCCACAATGGTTTGTTCAGGCTCCGGCAAGCGCCACCTGAAATCGTTCCCAAGCCATCGATTAATGAGTTCTTTATCTCGCTTGCCGCTGATGCAGGTGAAGCCGCCGTCGGTATCGTGCTTTCAGGCACCGGGTCTGACGGTACCGCTGGCCTCAGGGCGATTCAGGCAGCGGGCGGCATCTGTATTGCACAGAACCCGGAAACTGCCAAATACTCGGGCATGCCCCTTTCCGCAATAGAGGCGGGTGTGGCTGATTTCGTTTTTACACCGGAGGAAATTGCTGAAAACCTGCCCAAGCTGGTAAAGGGAACGACAGGATCGGCAGAGCCGGTATCCCGAAATGCCATGCAGCAGCTTTTGGGCTTGTTAAAGACTCAGTGTAAAGTGGATTTCTCCGGTTACAAGGAAGGTACCCTTGCTCGCCGTATCAAACGGCGCCTGGTGGCTACCGGCCATGAAACAATAGAAAGCTACCTTGAGTGGATAGCAGAGAACAAAAGTGAATTGAATCTCTTGTCACGGGATATCCTGATCTCGGTGACGGCTTTTTTTCGTGACCCGGATGCCTTCTCTGCTCTTCGTTCCCGTCTTGAACAGTTATGTGAGGAGCACGGTACTTCAGACGAAATCCGGATTTGGGTAGCAGGCTGTGCCAGCGGTGAAGAAGCCTATTCCGTTGCCATTTTGCTAACGGAAGTGCTGGGCGATCGTATGGGCGTACAGCCAATACAGATTTTTGCAACGGATATTGATGAAGATGCTCTTAACATTGCGCGGCGTGGCGTTTATCCGGCTGCTGCGCTTTCAGCCGTTTCGCCTGAGCGTTTAAATCGGTTTTTCCATGCGATAGGGAAGCACTTCGAGGTTGCCAAGCCACTGCGCGATATGATCGTGTTCGCCCGGCATAACCTGGTGGATGATCCGCCGTTTTTAAGGCTGGACCTGGTGACTTGTCGGAATGTACTGATTTACTTTGACAACCCTCTACAAACGCGCGTTCTGCAGCGTTTCCATTTTGCCCTCCGAAGCTCAGGGCTTTTGTTCCTTGGACGGTCCGAAAGCGTTGCTCAAGCAGAGCAGTTGTTCAGTGCAGTGGGTCGCCGAGACCGCCTCTTCCTCAAAAAAGGCAATAGTCAGGCACCCAGCGTGCCTTCTCGCGCCACCGGAGTAACAACGGTTTCCTCACGCACCCGCTGGAATGACCAGGTTCGACTCCTGCTGGAGGGAACGGCCGAGTATCTGGGCGCTACCATGGCGCTTTGTGATGGTCAGGGTCATGTTCAGCATACGGCCGGCAAGGTGGATCGCTTTCTCAGGTTCCCGGTGGGCAGCATGGATGTCAGCATTTGCGATGTCGTACTGGAGGCGTTTCAGGGCGAAGTGATGGCCTTGTTGCATCGCTTTAATAAACTGCGCAAACCCCAGTCTGGTCGCCCCAGAGCGTTTGAGGGTGAGTACTGGCAAGTGGCAGTATGCGGCGTTCCGGGGCATGAGAATGACTACAGTATCGTTATCATTTCACCTGTTCCCTCAGCACATCGCTCAGGTTCTCAGGTTATTGAACTGGCACGCTCTGTTGATGGCTCGGTTGAAAATGAGTTGACGGCCACACGCGAGCATTTGCAGTCATTGATTGAAGAGCTGGCGACGGCCAATGAAGAGATGCAGTCTCTGAATGAGGAAGCACAGGCTTCAAATGAAGAGCTGCAGGCTACCAATGAAGAGCTTGAGGCAGCAAACGAAGAGCTTCAGGCCACCAATGAAGAACTGGTCAGCCTCAACGAGGAGCATAATGCCAAGACTGCTGAACTCAGTTTCCTGAATAATGAGTACAGCCACCTGTATGATGCTCTCGAATTTCCGATTCTTGTCTTTGACTGCCACGGTGCTCTTAAGCGCTTTAATGCACCGGCCGCACGTCGTCTTAACCTGATATCCAGTGCGCGCAATCAGCCCGTGAGGGCCCTTAGACTGCCTGAATACCTGTCCCTGCTTGAATCAATGTTGCAAAAAGTACTGGCACATGGGAGCAGGGAAGAACAATTGGTCCAGGGGGACGGTCGTACATTTCAGTTGAGTGTTACGCCCGGACTTAATGAGCGAGAAGAGCTGCAGACGCTTGTTGTCATGTTGCTGGATATCACGGATGTGGTAAGGGCCAGAGAAGATTTGAGCCACTCCCGTTCAAGGCTGCAAACCTTGATGGAAAATACCACTGTTTTGCTGGCGATGAAGGATATGGCCGGGCGGTACCTCTTCGCCAATCAGCGCTTTCTGGAAGCATTTTCCATCGACGCAGCAGGCTATATGGGGAAAAGTGACTTTGACCTGTTTGGCCGAGATTTTGCGGGCAGCCTCTGGTCAAAAGACTTGGAAGCCCTGCGCTCAGAGCAGGTGATCGATACCGAGCATCAGCTGAAAGGCCAGCGAAAGCGCACCTATCGTACGGTTCATCAGGTGTTGAAAGACTCTGAAGGACGCCCCGAAGTTATCATCAATGAGACTGAAGACATTACACGCCGCAAGGAGGCCGAAGAACAGCTTAGAGTGGCTGCAAAGGTGTTTGAGCAGGCCGGTGAGGCCATTGTGGTGACTGATGCGTCGGGTACGATTCAGTCCATCAACGAGGCGTTCATAGAGATCACAGGCTATAGCCATGAAGATGCCATGGGAGCCAATATTGGTAGCCTGTTGCGTTCAGGGCGGCACAGTCGAGAGTTTTATCATCAGCTTTGGGGAGAGCTTAACACCAAAGGGTACTGGCAGGGGGAGATCTGGAACAAGCGCAAAAGCGGTGAAGTGTATCCGGAGTGGTTGACCATTAACCGTATTGATGAAGGCCGAAGCGCGAGCGGTGTCATGAACCGAGAAGTCAGCTATGTGGCTGTTTTTTCGGATATCTCGAACCTGAAAGACTCTCAGCGCAAAGTTGAGTTCCTGGCCACGCATGACCCCTTGACCAAGTTGCCAAATCGGCATCTGTTTCAGGACCGGTTGGAACACGCGCTGGCTTATGCAAGGCGGCATGATTCACATGTGGCGCTGCTGTTTATCGATGTTGATAACTTCAAGTCAGTAAATGACACCCTTGGGCATGATGTGGGTGATCAGCTGCTGACGCAAGTTGCCGAGCGGCTGAGGCACTGCCTGCGCGACGTAGATACTGTTGCCCGCGTGGGCGGAGATGAGTTCACAGTCATCCTGTCAGACTGCTCGGTTGAAGATGCCGAGTTCGCAGGCTTCAGGATATTGAATGCACTGAGCGAGCACTTTCAAATAGCGGGTCGCCGCCAGTTTGTATCCGCCAGTATCGGTGCGGCCTTTTATCCGATTGATGCCGAGGATGCTTCCGGCTTGATTAAAGCGGCGGATACGGCGATGTATCAGGCAAAAGAGGAAGGGCGTAACCGCTTGCGATTGTTCCGGCCCGAGCTTAGAACAGAACTGCTGCAAGTCGCGGCTATCGAGAGTGCGCTGCATGAAGCAATCCGTCGCGAGCAGCTCCGCATCGTTATTCAGCCCCAGTATGACGCACAAGAGCCCAGTCGCCTGATTGGTGGCGAAGCGCTTTTGAGGTGGACGGATGTTACCTTGGGGGTTGTCAGTCCAGCCGAGTTTATCCCGGTTGCCGAAAAAACAGGTCTTATGAAAGATCTTGGCCGGCTGGTGGAAAAACTGGTTCTGGGCACGGTTGCTGGCTTCAGAAAGCAGGGCCTGGTCTGTCCGACAATTTCCATGAATGTCAGTGCACAGAGTTTCAGAGATGAGGAGTTTGTCGAGAGGCTGGAGAATCAGATTGAGCAGCATGGCCTGGAGAAGAAGGCGGTAAAGCTTGAAATCACTGAAGGGGCACTTTTAAGCAACAATAATAATGAAGTTGAGACCGTCAGGCTGTTCAGGGATAACGGTATTGAACTGTCGATTGACGATTTTGGAACCGGTTACTCCTCCCTTAGCTACCTGAAGCGTTTGCCTTTGGCAGAATTGAAAATTGACAAGTCATTTGTGGATGGTCTTGGCAAAAATGAAAATGACGAAGCCATTGCAAGAGCCATTCTTGCCCTTGCAAAAACGCTTTCACTCAGAACGGTCGCTGAAGGTGTAGAAACAGAAGAGCAGTTGGCCTGGTTGCAACGGGAGGGCTGTGACGTCATTCAGGGATACCTGCTGTCGAAACCGGTTACTATCGAAGCATTCGCTGAAATGCTGACTGAGCAATACAGGGGTTAAAGGAACGGTCATGTCAGTGACGAGGGGATTTCTGGCGCAGTGTGAGCGGGAAGCATTGCAGTTTTCTGGCCATGTACAGGCAGGTTGCGCGCTCATTGTTGCATCGCCAGAGTTCGTTGTGACGCATGTTTCGGATAACCTCAGCGAGTTTGTGACATCTGACTCCTGTAACGTTGGCCAGGTGTTGCATGGCGAGTTGCGGTATGCGGCAGAATCCTTGGGCGCGACTACCGGTTCCCGATACTATTTGGAGCAGCTTGGTGGCCTTGGTGATGGTCCGGTAGAAGCCGTTCTGAACAGAGGGGAATCGGGTGAAATCCTGATAGATATCACGCCGTTCCGGGGACGCGGTAATCTGTACGAGTTTGACCTGCTTGAATCAGTTCGGAGTCATCGGCACCTTGCTTCAATGCGTCAGGCCCTGGTTGAGTGGATCGCCAACGTAACGGGCTTTCGCAGGGTCATGTATTACCAGTTTCTGGAAGGGGGGGATGGGGTTGTTCTGACTGAAGTCACTCGTGATGAGCAGGCTGGTACCTATGCGGGGCTGCGCTTCCCCGCAAGTGATATACCTCAGATAGCACGTGATATTTATTTACGTAACCCTTGGCGCTCCATTATAGATGCTTCCAAAGAGCCCGTGCCGGTCAGGGGGGGTGGAGTGCTTAATCTCACCTATACCGATATGCGCAGCGTATCTCCTGTGCACAGTATTTACATGCAGAACATGGGGGATCTGGCATCTTTCAGTCTACCCATCATTATGGGGCAGGGACTGGATGCACTCGTTTCCTGTCATGATGACATGCCATCCGCGCTGCCATTGCCCGTGAAACGACTGATTTCAAGTAAGGTGCGCCAGTTCAATGTTTATCTGCGTGACTTCAATACCCGTCAAAAGGTGCGCCTGCTGGACGAAACCGGATACGAGTTGCGCAAGGAGCTCAGGGACTTGAGCACCTTGTCTGGCGAGGCTGTTTGGGAAAGGTTCAATCTTAGTCTGCGCAAGCGTTTTAATGCTGAAGGTGTTGCATGGCTATATGGCAATCGGTGCTTGCAGGCGGGGCTGAAACTGTCAGAGGACCAGCTTGCCTGGATCGACGACTGGTTCACGCAGCAGTCCAGAGAGTTCGTATTTACAACCGACCATTTCAGGGGTTGGTCCGGTCAGGATTGGCTAACCGAAGTGGCGGGAGCAGCTGGCGTCCGCCTGCGTTACGGAAGAGAGTCGGTTCGTCTTTATTTTTTCCGCACCGAGCAAATAGCGCAAGTGAGCTGGGGAGGAAACCCTGACAAGCCTGCTGAGTTTCATGATGGAGAACTGGGGATAGCGCCTCGGCACTCTTTTTCCCGCTGGGTGGAGAAGCGAATAGGGTACAGCGAGCCATGGACACGGGAAGTGCGCTTGCAGTTATTGCGGTTGCGCGATGAGCTGCAGTCACTGGATTATCCCATTGAGCTGCCAGGGTTTGCCCGGTTGCCAGAGGCATAAGTATATGGACAGGGCATTGCTGAAGCAGTCTACATCAAGTTTGCATGAGGAGCTGGATCAGCACCCTGTGTACACCGCGCTTATGGCGTCTGAGCTTTGCCCAATTGCATATACACGAGCATTGAAGGCGCTTTATAAACCGCAACTGTCGCTGGAAAACGCGTTGCTGTCGAAACCTGATACGGCTCTCCGGCCTGACCGGTTATCTGTTTATCTTAAACAGGATTTGAGCCAGCTCGGTGAGAAGCCGGATACGCGTGGCTTTTCTGGTTTGGTTTTCCACTCTGAGCCCGAGCGGTTGGGGGCTTTGTATGTACTTGAAGGCTCTCGCCTTGGCGCCAGGGTTATTGCCAGGCACCTGGCGGGTTCACCGCAGCTGCCGCAAACCTTTTACTCTAATGCTGCAAGCAGAAGTTCGGTTTGGCCGGTATTGTTGGGGCGTTTACAAGAGCTGGAACAGCCAGCGGATATACAAGCGTCGATTTCTGCTGCCCGCCGGGTGTTCCTGCTTTACCTGAAAGCGGCCGACCAGGTCCTGCAAGAGGACGACTAGTTCCCCTGGCGCGTAGAAGTAATGGTTCGGCTCAATAGAATCACCGGCACGATTCCCACCAGCACGATCAGCATCGCAGCCAGCGAACTGGTTTCCAGCATCTCGTCCGACGCGTACTGGTACACGTAAGTGGCCAGCGTATCGTAGTTGAACGGCCGCAGGATCAAGGTGGCCGGCAGTTCTTTCATGGCATCCACAAACACCACCAGCACCGCCGTTAACAGGCCGCCTCGGATCAGAGGCAGGTGAACGCGGCGCAGTGTTTGTAACGGGTTCAGCCCCAGTGAGCGTGAGGCCATATCCATGCTGGGCGTGACCTTGGCCAGTGAAGCATCCACGCTGCCACTGGAAACGGCCAGAAAGCGAACGCAATAGGCAAAAACGATCGCGAAGGGCGTACCGCTTAACAAGAGGCCGGTGCTGATACCGAAGTATTCACGCATGAACGCATCCACGCTGTTGTCGAATGCGGCCAGCGGGATAATCACCCCGATTGCCAGCACCGCACCCGGCAATGCATAGCCCATGCTGCTGAAACGCGCGGCAAGGGTAAGTGAACGCTGTGTCGGGTAGAGACGTTTGCTGTAGGCCAGAATGACGGCAATCGCCACGGTCAGCAGGGCTGCCAGTGCTGAAAGCGTAAAACTGTGACTGGCGTAGGCCAGAAAGTCGGCTTCCGCGAACTGGTCCAGCCGGCGTATGGCGTAGCTTCCCAGCACCAGAAAGGGAATCAGAAAACCCAGAATGACGGGCAGGGCGCACGCCAGAGTGGCCAGCCATGCGCGTGCGGGACTCAGGCTGTAACGGTCGATGCTTCTGAAGCGGTCGCTGCCGGTAAACTGACGCTGGCGCGAACGTGCGATGCGCTCAAGTGATATTAGCATGATCACAAATACCATCATCAGAGTGGCGATCTGTGCGGCCGCACCCAGGTTGCCCCGGTTCAGCCAGGCGTCGTAAATCCCGGCCGAGAGGCTTTTGACGGCAAAGTAATCGACCGTACCAAAGTCATTCAGGGTTTCCATGGAGACCAGTGAAAGGCCCACGGCAATCGCCGGGCGCGCAATGGGCAGGGAAACGCGATAGAAGCTCTGCCAGGGCGTGCAACCGAATATGCGGCTGGCATCCCGGATGCTCATGGACTGCTCCAGAAAGCTGGCGCGCGCCAGCAGGTAGACATATGGATACAGCACCAGCGTGAGCATGCCGATAGCGCCGCCCAGGCTTCTGATCTCGGGGAACCAGTAGTCCCTTGCGGTTTGCCAGCCAAAAAGCTCGCGCAGAAACGTCTGCAGAGGGCCGGCATATTCCAGCAAGTCGGTGTAGAGGTAGGCGATCAGGTAGGCCGGCATGGCAAAGGGCAGCAGCAAAGCCCACTCAAACAGACGCCTGCCGGGAAAGTTGCACATGGTGACCAGCCAGGCGCTGCTGACCCCGATGGCGACGGACAGGCCGCCCACGCCTGCCAGCAGCAGCAGGGTGGTTTGCACGTAAACGGGGAGGACCGTCTCGGCCAGATGGGGCCAGATGTTGTCGGTCGGGAACAGTGCCAGCCAGAAAACGGCGAGCACGGGAAGCATCACCAGAATGGCGCTGCCCCAGGCGATCGAATACCAGCCCGGCATGTAGCGGCGAGGCTTGCGGGTATCGACCAGCGTGGCTGAGGCGGTGGCGGTGATGTCGGTCATGGTTCGAGTATCAGCACAGAAACGGTAGCCGGGAAGACTACCGTTTCAGCGTGCAACTGTCGATTATTCGACGGTTGATCAGTTGTCAAAACCGACCTGATCAACCATGCGGGATGCTTCGGCGCGATGCTTGACCACATCACCCAGGTTGACTTCGTCTGCCTTGAAGTCACTCATGTGCTCTTTCAGCAGATCGGACCACTCAATGCCCGGGCGTACCGGAAACTCGTAGTTCACCTCGGCATACATGCGCTGTGCCTGTTCGCTGGTCAGGAACTCGATCAGCTTGATGGCGGCATCCTTGTGAGGGGCATGCTTTGCCAGTGCGGCACCGGAGATGCTCATGTGAGCACCGCGGCCATCCTGGTTCGGGAAGATCAGGTTAACCGACTTGGCCCACTCGACCTGTTCCGGCTGCTTTTCGTTGGTCAGCATTTTGCCGTAGTAGTAGCTGTTGCCCAGTGCCAGATCGCACTGACCTTCCTTGACGGCCTTGACCTGGGCGCGGTCGTTACCCTGAGGGCGGCGAGCCAGGTTATCTTTCACTGCGCTCAGCCACTGTTCGGCTTCTTCAGCGCCATGGTGCTCGATCATGGAGCCGATCAGGGAAAGGTTGTAGGAGTGCTTGCCGCTGCGGGTGCAGATGCGACCCTTCCATTTAGGATCGGCCAGGTCTTCGTAGGTTTGAACTTCGCCCGGCTCAACACGGTCCTTGGAGGCATAGATGATGCGTGAACGCGCGGTCAGGCCCACCCACTTGTCTTCCTTGGAGCGATAGTGTGAAGGTACGTTGCTGTCGACAACATCGCTGTCGATGGGAGCCACCAGATCCCGTTCAACCGCATCATGCAGCGGGCCGATGTCGGAGGTCAGGATGACGTCCGCCGGCGAGTTGGCACCCTCGTGCTCCAGTCGCTCAAGCAGACCTTTCTTGGAAAAGATGACATTGGCCTTGATGCCGGTCTCCTGAGTAAAGGCTTCCAGCAGCGGCTTGATCAGAAACTCCTGACGGTAGGAATAAATGTTTACCTCATCAGCTGCCTGAGCCGTTCCCGCAAAAGCCGTAAGCGCAATACCTGTCAGCAGTACTTTCTTTGCAGTCATCTGTTTCTCCATACGTCGGCAGGATGCCGGAATCAAATATACCAAAAAGTTAATGCGAATTATTATCAGTTTAAGGTTGTCTGTCAACGGTAGTGAGTCTGATTCTTATTAATACTTCGCTGTGCTGATTATAAGGGGGGCAGGTCAAACTGTTCCATTGAGGTAGATCAGGTTTACAGCGGGAACAGCCTGGAAAGCAGGACCGGTACCGCAGTCTCTACCCTCAGGATGCGGGGGCCAAGGTGGATGGGGGTCAGTCCGGCCGCCTGCAGTTTTTCCACTTCATAGGCAATGAAACCGCCTTCGGGGCCAATGGCCAGTGTGGTGGCGTCGCTGCAGGCGTGAGGGCAAGGCTCGGCGTCATAGGGGTGTGCGACCAGTGCGCGAGTACCCTTGGCAATGTCGGCCAGCTCGTCTTCCACAAAGGGCTTGAAGCGCTTGCGAATGTGCACTTCAGGCATGCGCGTATCGCCGGCTTGTTCCAGCCCCAGCAGAAAATGTTCGCGGATTCGCGCAGGCGCGAGTATCGGTGTCGACCAGTAGCTTTTGTCTACACGGTAGGAGTTGATCAGCCAAAGCTCCTTGACGCCGAGGGTGGCCACGGTTTCCAGCGTGCGCTTGAGCATTTTGGGGCGCGGCAGGGCCATAATCAGGCGCAGCGGAAGGGGTTTTGGCGGTGCGCGGTCCAGTCGGATGGAGAGATCAATATAGTCGTCGTTGCGTGCGACAACGTCCCCGCGGCCGATCAGCCCATTCAGAACGCCGACCTTGAAGCTGTCACCCGGCTGGGCGTCGTGAACCTGGCGCATGTGGTGAAACCTGCGGTCACTGATCCTGACATGTCGGGCATCAATAAAGTCGGAGGTGTATAACAGGATCAGGTTCACAATGGAGCTTCCGGCCAGAAAAGCGCGATCATATCATTCGGTGGGTGGCCCCTGAAGTGGCTACCAGTCAGGGTCGCGGCTCAGGTTGTCATAGATTTTGGCCAGCAGGGTGTTGGCCCGGCTGATCTGGGCCGAGGTCAGTCCCTTGAAGCTGCGCTTGAACAGTTGGCTGACCGAGCCTCGAATCTCCTCCAGTCGCTCTGCCCCTTTCTCTGTTAGCGATACCAGTGTCACTCGGCCGTCTTCCGGTGACGTTTTCAGTGTTACCAGTTCTTCGTCACGCATGCGGTACAGAATCTTGGTCGTAGTGGGCAGTTTAGCAACGGCATGATCCGCGATCTCGGAGATGCTCAGCTCCGAATGTTCTTTCAGGATCATGATGATACGCCAGCGGGGTACATCCATATCGACACGCTTTAGCAGGCGTTCCATCTCCTGAGTGTAGCGTGCGTTGAGCTGGGCCACCCAATAAAACGGGAATTCACGTCTTTTAAAGTCGTCGCTGAGCGGGTCGTACATGTCGGCTTTGCGTTTGTTGCTCATCGCGAAATCAGGTCTCCATGGCCGAGCGTGTATGCGGTATCAGTGAATATAGTTGACTGGGAAAGTATATCCTGAATTTTAATGCAGTGAAAATATTTGGTGCGCAGCACTATTTTATGCCCCATTTTTGAGCCCTGTCTGTATCCGAAATCGGGATTTACAGGTGTCGAAATTGGGATTGTAGATGGCTGGCCGGTGCCGCGCTTTAGCGAATATTTTGTTTTTAATAAGTGTTTTTTCGTCTTTTTGGTGATTTTTGGCAGCTTTTTCTATGATTTTTATTTCGTTGGTATATTCCTTGCTGGACTTCGTTCTGATGTAAAAGCGTTCCGTTGGCATCGCTTTTGCCCTGTCAGTTTAGTTGACGAATCAAGTGATGGGTGAAATTCTTTGTGAAGCTATTCGGGCATCTGGAAGCACTCATAATTGTCCGAAACCGCAGGGAATCAAGGGTCGAAAGGCCTCCGGCGGGGTAAGGCCGCCGAACAATAAAGACAACAATTACGGGAGCCGAGCGATATGCCTGGTTATCAAATCGATAAATCCCTCTGGGGCGGAGACACCGTGTTCGATGCCCTGCTGGACGAGGTGCGTACGCGCCGACAGGAGTTCGAAGACCAGAAGTACATCTCCCAGGACATTATCGAGTCCTTCAAGGACATCGGTGTGTATCGGGCGATGGTCCCCAAGTCATTGGGCGGTGATGAGCGCAGTCCAATGGAGTTTCTCCAGATGGTGGAAGCGATGGCGGCGGCCGATGGTTCGGCCGGCTGGGTTGCCAGTTTTGGCATGAACCCGGCGTATCTTGCAGCCCTGCCCCCCGCCACCATCGACAAGGTCTGGTCCGAGACGCCGAACATCGTGTTCGCCGGTGGCATCTTTCCGACCCAGCCCGCCCGCAAGGTTGACGGTGGCTACATCGTGAATGGCCGCTGGAAGTTTGGCAGCGGCTGTATGGGCGCCTGTCTCATCGGCGTCGGCATTCAGCCGGATAACGGTGAACCCCTGCCGCGCATGGCCGTCATGCCGGCCAGTCAGGTCAAGATCGAGCCCAACTGGGACGTGATCGGCATGGTGGGAACCGGCAGTCACGATCTGGTTGTTGAAGAGGTGTTTGTACCGGAGGAGTGGACCTTCGTTCGCGGTGGCAAGCCCAATATCGATTCCGACTTCTTCCGCTATCCCTCACTGGCCTTCGCCGCTCAGGTGCTGTCCGTAACCACGGCTGGTCTTGCGCGTGAGGCGCTGGATGTGGTTCAGGGTATGGCGGCAGGCCGCAAATCGGTCACAGGCGCACCGAACCTGGGAGAACGTGAATACGTTCAGATCGAGATAGCCAGGGCGGAAGCCAAGCTGCGTGCGTCTCGCGCCTTCTTTTATGAAGCCACCGAGGATGCCTGGAACAGCATTCAGGCAGGCGGCACCCCCAGTCGCGACCAGATCAACCTGGTGCGCCTTGCGACCACCAACCTGACCCATGAATGTGCCGAAGCCATTCGCATTGCCTACCAGGTGGCTGGCATGACCAGTACCTATAACGACCACCCCCTGTCCCGCATTCTGCGTGATTCCATGATGGCGACACAGCACGCCTTCATGGGGGCCGTCACCCTGAAAAATGCCGGGGCCATGTTCTTCGGTCATGACCCCTTGCCGGGCTACCTGTAACCAACAATAACAAGGAGACACACCATGAGTGACAAGACACCTTTGCGCGTTCTTTTTTGCATGGGCATCAATCAGAACTTCATGGATGCGCCGCGTGAGGAGCAGCTCGATGTCTGGGCGGCCTTTGGCGAAATGTGGAACGGCATTCACGACATGGATGGCGTTGAAGTGATCGGCAACATGGATGACGACCAGAGCATGGTTGGGCCATCCAGCGGTTACCCCTGGACGACTTACCTGCTGGCAGATGTGAAGGATTACGACACCGTATGCGCCTGCTGCAACCTGTTCCGCTCCACTGAGGTGGGCAAGGGCCCCTACAAGCTGTGGCGCTACGCCAAGGTAGAAGCTCGGATCGGTCGTGAACTGATCGTGCAGCGTGCCTGAGGAGTCCAGCATGAGCGAACTGGAGCAACTGCGGAAGCGCGTCAACGCACTGGAAGCGGCCCGGGATGTAAGTGCCTGCCTGCATGAATACATGCAGCTGTGCGACTACCTGGACGAAGGCTTTGACCTGGATCCGCTGATGGCGCTGTTCACCGAGGATGCGGTGTGGGAAGGCAAGGGCAAGCGTTATGCCGCGACCTTTGGCCGCCGTGAAGGTCGCGCTGCGATCCGGGAGATGTTTTCGACCTATACGCAACCACCCGCGCACTTTGCTCTGAATGTGCATTTCCTGACTTCGGAAAGGGTCGACGTGCTGGGCGAGACCGATGCCGAAGGCACCTGGGTTCTGCTGCAGACCGCGACCTTTGCCGATGGGCGCTCCCAGCTCAGCAGTGCGCTGCTGAACGTGCGCTTTCGGAAGGAAGGCGAGCACTGGAAGATCGCGCACTTCTGCACCACCAGTCGCTTTAACCGCCCGGTCCAGACGCCCTGGGATAACCCCAGGCCGCTGCCGGTGCCCGAGTAATAAAAGGTTGCGGGGTATTGCCCACAGCCATGTATGAATAAAGAGAACACGCAGATGAGTGAACTGATCGAACTGCAGAACGTCAGCCTGAAAGCGGCTGACATGGTGGAAGAGGGCCGAGTGCACAAGGACCTCTACTCCAATCCGGAGATCTTCGAGGAAGAGCTGAATAAAGTCTTCAACCACACCTGGGTCTATGTGGGGCACGAGAGTGAAGTGCCGGAAGCCGGCAGCTTCAAGACCGCCTACATTGGCCGTCAGCCGGTGATTCTGAGCCGTGACCGCAAAATGAACCTGCACGTGCTGCAGAATCGCTGTCGTCACCGCGGTGCGACCGTCTGTGAAGCGCGCAAGGGCAAGACCAAGGCGTTCACCTGCCCCTACCACGGCTGGGGGTATGGCCTGGATGGCAGCCTGCGCGCACTGCCGAAGCCGGAAGAGTATGACGGTGTCTTCGACAAGAAAGAGATGCCGCTGGAGAGCCTGCGGGTGGAAACCTATAACGGCCTGGTGTTTGCCACCTTCAAGGATGACATTGAGCCGCTGGAAGACTTCCTGGGCGGTGCCAAAAAGTGGATCGACCTGTTCATGAAGCAGGGCGGTGGCTATCCGGTGAAAGTGCTGGGCGAGCACCGTTTCAACTTCCCGGGCAACTGGAAGATCCAGTTGGAAAACACAACCGACGCCTACCATTTCCCGATCGTACACAAGTCATTCGTGACCTCGCTGGATGAAGCGACGGCCGATATTTTTGATTTCCTCGATGGTGAAGGCTTTGTCGAAGACTTGGGCAATGGTCACAGCGTGATGGTGATGATCCCGCAGCTGGTCGACCTGGAAGCGGATCTGGATCAGCCGATTCCGGATCGTTTTGCCGAGCTGGCACAGGCGCTGCGTGAAGAAGGCAAGTCTGAAGATGAAGTCAAAAAGCTGGTGCGCGCCGCACACGGTACCGGCTTCAACCTGAACCTGTTCCCGAATGTGTCCTGCTCCATGGCGTTCTTCCGTGTCCTGCGACCGGTCAGCGTGGGCGAAACCGAGATTCAGCACGTGGCACTGGGTGGCGAAGGCGCCCCGGAAGCCTTTAACCGCAAACGCATGCGTCTGCATGAGCATTTCCAGGGGCCGATGGGCTTCGGTACGCCGGACGACGGCGAAGCCTGGGAGCGGGTTCAGAAAGGGGCCCAGGCCGGGACTGACGGCTGGATTCTCGTGAACCGCGGCATGAACAACCTGCACGAGTCCAGGGATGGCAATGTTGCCGGTGCCGTCTGCTCCGAAACCGGCATGCGTGGGGCCTACCGCCAATACAAGAAAATGATGGCGGCCGCCGGCGCCGACCAGACAGCAGAGGAGAGCAAGTAATGAAATCCAATACCGAACTGCTGGCAAAAGTCACCGAGTTTATCGGTTATGAGGCGGACCTGCTGGATCACAAGGGGTACCAGGAATGGCTGTCGCTGTGGACGGATAGCGGCCTGTATATCGTGCCGGCCGATCTGAACGAAACCGATTATCTCAGCACTCTGAATCTGGCGCTGGATGATGCGGACATGCGCCGCATGCGGGTGGCGCGACTGGAAAACGGGGAGTCGGTATCGGCCAACTCCGTGGGCAGCACCGTGCGCATGATGTCGCGTGTGCGCGTGCTCGAAGCCGGTGACGATCTGGTGATTGCCCGCTGTGCCATGACGCTGAACGAGCTGCGTCACGGCAAGCTGGTGACCTATCCGGCCAATGTGGAGTACACCCTCAAGCCCAGCGGTGACAGCTTCAAGCTGGAGCAGAAGGTGGTGAAACTGCTGCATGCCGACGGCTTCCTGCGCACTGTCAGCTTCATCTTCTAAGGAGGCCGCCATGTCCACACCTGCACAGTCTCAAGTCGCGCTGGTCACCGGTGCCGCTCAGGGGCTGGGCAATCACATCGCCCGGCGTCTGCACGACGCCGGCTACCGAGTGGTGCTCAGCGACATTAACACCGACGCTGCCCGTCAGGCGGCTGATGCTCTGGATGCCAGCGGTGAGACCGCCATGGCGACCAGCCTCAACGTGGCTCAAAAGCAGGACTTTGAAGCGGCGCTGGATCAGATTCTGGCACGCTGGGGCGCCCTGCATGTGCTGGTCAACAATGCAGCCGTCACCCGCGCCACGCCGGTGATGGAGATTTCGGCCGAGGAATTCAACGAGATCGTCAATATCAACCTGGGCGGCACGTTTGTGGGCTGTCAGGTGATTGGGCGTTACCTGGCCGAGCAGGGCTACGGACGGATCATCAATATGTCTTCTTTGGCTGGCCAGAACGGGGGCACCTCAACGGGCGCTCATTATGCCGCGTCCAAGGGCGGCATCCTGACGCTGACCAAGGTGTTCGCCAAGGAGCTGGCGGGGCAGGGGGTGACGGTCAACGCCATTGCTCCGGGCCCGATCGACTCGCCAATGGTGAAGGCGCTGGTGCCGGAAGAACGCTTGCCCACACTGCTCGGGGCCATTCCGGTTGGCCAGCTGGGCGATGCCGATTTTATCGGCGATATGGTGGTGCAGCTGGCACGGCCTGAAGCCAGTTTCACCACCGGCACTACGGTGGACATCAACGGCGGCCTGTTCATGCGCTGAGGCAATTCCTATGACTAGCAGTATCGATAACACACTTATCAACGCGACGGTGACACGCCGCGAAGACCAGACCGACGAGATCGCGGTATTCGAGCTGAGCTCGGCCGATGGCAGCGCCTTGCCGGTCTTTGAAGCCGGCGCGCATATCGATGTGGTGGTTGCACCTGATCTGGTGCGGCAGTACTCGTTGAGCAATGCGCCGGGTGAAACGACCTACCGTCTGGGCATCCTGAATGACCCGAACTCGCGTGGCGGCTCACGCCAGATCCATGCCGAACTGGAAGCCGGTGCAGCGATCCAGATCAGCGCACCGCGAAACCATTTCCCGCTCGACCTGAATGCCGAGCACAGCCTGCTGATTGGCGGCGGGATCGGCATCACACCGATGATCGCCATGGCCTATGCCCTGAAACAGGCAGACAAATCGTTTGAGCTGCACTACTGCACCCGCAGCGAGCACAAGGCGGCATTTCTGGATGAACTCAAGCGTGAGTTTGGCGAGCAGCTGGTGCTGCACTTTGACGATGCCGGTGAAGACCAGCGCATCGACCCCAAAACACTGGCAGCAGCCAGGCCCGGTACGCACCTGTATGTCTGTGGTCCCAGTGGTTTCATGGACTGGGTGATCGAACAGGGCAAGGCGGCAGGCCTGCCGGACAACCAGATCCATTTCGAGTATTTCAACGCTGAGGTCGACATCAGTGGCGAGGCGTTTGAAGTGTATGCCGAAGCCAGTGACATCACAGTGCAGGTTGGGCCCAGCGAAAGCATCGCGACCGCGCTCAAGGCTGCGGGCGTGAAGGTGCAGATGTCCTGTGAAGAGGGGGTGTGCGGCACCTGTATCTGTGACGTGATCGAAGGTACGCCCGATCACCGTGACCACTTCCTGACGGATGAGGAGAAAGACGACAACGACCAGATCGCGCTCTGTTGCTCACGCGCCAAGAGCAGCCGTCTGGTCGTGGATATCTGACTTTGTAAGCCTGGCGCCCTGGCATGGTCGTCAGGGGGCAAACCCGGTTAAGCCCGGAACCATAACCCAATGGGGAGAGACAACAATGAAAACGATTCTCCGAGTTGCAGCGACAGCAACCCTTGCACTTCTGGCCACTCAAGCAAGCGCCGAAACGCGCCTGACCATGTCGTCCTGGTTGCCTTCAGGGCACCCTCTGGTCAAGGATGTGATGAAGCCCTGGATCAAAAACGTGGAGGAAGCCACGGATGGTCGGGTCAAGATCATCATGCTGCCGTCCGCCCTGGGGCACCCCAAGGTCCACTACGACATCGCGCGTGAAGGGCAGGCTGATATCACCTATAGCGCGCACGGTTATACTCCGGGCCGCTTCAAGCTTTACAAAATGGTTGAGTTTCCCTTCGGCGGTGACAGTGCAGTCGGCACATCGGTTGCGTACTGGAACGTCTATAACGACTATCTGAAACCGGCCGGCGAGCACAAGGATGTCAAACTGCTGGGGCTCTTTACCCATGGTCCGGGTCATATCCACAACAGCAAGCGTACCGTCAATGCAGCCAGTGACCTGAAGGGGCTCAAGATGCGTGTCGGTGGCGGCATCATGAACGACATGGCGACCGAACTGGGCGCCGTGACCCTGCAGAAACCCTCTTCCAGCACCTATGAGCTGGTTTCCAGTGGCGTAGCGGACGGCACTCTGTTCCCGCTGGAATCTGTCCCGGCTTTCAACATTCAGGACAAAACCACTCACACCACGCTGGTGCCGGGAGGCCTGTATAACTTCAGCTTCTTCCTGGTAATGAACCGTGACCGCTTCGCGGATCTCCCGGAAGAGGATCGAAAGGCGATCGAGTCCGTCTCCGGTGAAGCCTTCGCTCGCCTGGCCGGCAAGATGTGGGATACCCAGGATGCCAAGGGTCTGGAAGCGATTCAGGCCAACGGCAACGAGGTGGTCACTGCCAACGAAGCCTTCCTGACTGAAATCCGCAATGCCAGTGCGCCGATGGAAGCCGAGTGGCTGAAAACCGCGGCAAAACTGGGCGTGGATGGCAAGGCCGCACTGGAAGCCTTCCGTAAGCAGAGCCATCAGCAGGATGTGGCGCAAACTCGCTGAGGGTAACCCATGAACGCAACTCGCACACAGAGTAACGGTTGGCTGGTTCGGGGGCAGGGACTGCTCAATACACTGCTCAGTGGCTCAGCGGCGTTGGTCATGTTTTTGATGATGGCGCTGACACTGGTCGATGTGATGGGACGTTATCTGTTCTCGGCACCGGTTACAGGGGCCTTTGAGGTGACGGAGTTGATGCTGGCAGCGGTGATCTTTCTGGGATTGCCGCTGATTACCGCCGAGGGTGGCCACATTGCCGTGGACATCCTCGACTCGGCGCTCACGGACCGCGTCCGCGCGGTCCAGGACGTATTGATCGGTGTGATCAACGTACTGGCGTTCGGCATCTTCGCCTGGGTGCTTTGGGAGCACGCCTTCAAGGTGCTGCGTTATCAAGACACCACGGCCGTGTTGCAGATTCCCTATGCCTGGCTGGCGTTTTTGATGGCGGCAACGGCTTCGGTATCTGTCCTTATCCTGTTCATCAAGCTGCTGTTTGAGCGTAACGGCAAGACCTCGGAAGGAGTGCAGTAATGGAGGCAAGTCTGATCGGCTTTGCAGCATTGATGCTGTTGATACTGGCCCGGATACCGCTCGGTATCGCAATGGGCATTGTGGGTGTCGTTGGCTTCGCCCTGGTCCAGCTGCTGACCTACGGCAATCCGCGTGGCTGGGATACGGCGCTGAACATGATCGCATCCACCGCGTTCGATACCGGTCTGGCCTATGGCCTGTCGGTGGTGCCCCTGTTCCTGTTGATGGGCAACCTGATTACGGAATCGGGCATGTCGAAGGAGCTCTATCGCGCGGCCAACGCCTTTCTGGGGCACTTCAAGGGTGGGCTGGCGCTGGCAACCGTGGTCTCCTGCGGCGCTTTCTCCGCCGTGTGCGGCAGCTCCATGGCAACGGCAGCCACCATGTCCAAGGTGGCCATGCCATCCATGCGTGAATACAAGTATGCCGACAGCCTGGCTACCGGTGCCATTGCGGCTGGCGGTACGCTCGGCATTCTGATTCCGCCCAGTGTGATTCTCGTGATCTATGGCCTGATGACCGAAAGCGACATCGGCAAACTGTTCATTGCGGGGCTGATACCGGGCATGATCGGGGTGGTGCTGTACATGCTGGCGGTAGTCTTTGCCGTGCGCCTCAAACCGGAGATCGGTCCGGCTGGCAAGCGCTCCACCTGGAAAGAACGCCTGTTGTCGATGAAAGGGGTTTGGGGAATCAACCTGATCTTTATCATCGTCATGGGTGGCATCTATGCAGGGATTTTTACCCCGACAGAGGCCGCCGGCATCGGGGCTTCAGGTGCCTTTCTGATTGCGCTGTTCAGCGGCAAGCTGAGCTTCAAAATGTTCCAGCGCTCACTGACCAATGCCGCCCGCACCACGGCGATGCTGTTTTTCCTGGTGATCGGCGCGGTGATTTTCTCCAACTTCATCAACCTGACCGGCATGCCGATGATGCTGAAGGACTGGGTACTGGAGTCCGGTTTCAGCCCCTTCGTGGTGATCCTGATTCTGGTCGGTGTCTATCTGCTGCTGGGCTGCGTGCTGGAAAGCATGTCGATGATTCTGCTGACCGTTCCCGTGTTCTATCCGATGGTCGAGGCGATGGGGTTTGACCTGATCTGGTTCGGCATTCTGGTGGTCGTGGTCACCGAGATCAGCCTGATCACGCCGCCGGTCGGCATGAATGTGTTTGTCCTGCGGGGCGTGATCCCGGACGTGAAACTGTCCACCATCTTCCGCGGTGTCACCCCGTTCTGGCTGGCGGATATCGTTCGCCTCGTACTCATTATTACGATCCCGTCCCTGTCGCTCATGCTGCCGAATGCCGTGGGCTAGGGGCGTTTGAAACACTCAACCACCAATAACAATAACGATGAGGTAACCCAATGAAAAAAGGTGTAATGCGTCCCGGACACGTTCAGATTCGTGTACTGGATCTGGAAGAAGCCCGCAAACATTACGTTGACCTGCTGGGTCTGGTCGAAATGGATTCTGACACTCAGGGGCGGGTCTACCTGAAAGGGTGGACCGAAGTGGACAAGTTCTCCGTGGTGCTGGTTGAAGCCGATCAGCCGGGAATGGATTTCATGGGCTTCAAGTGTCTTGACGAGCAAACCCTTGATCAACTGCATCAGTCCCTGATCGCCTTCGGCGTTGAAGTGGAAGAAGTGCCGGCGGGTGAACTCAAGGATTGCGGCCGTCGCCTGCGTTTCCAGGCACCGACAGGTCATTATTTCGAGCTTTTTGCCACCAAGGAACAGACTGGTCGTTACGGTGTGGGCAACCATAACCCGGAAGCCTGGCCGCGCGACCTGAAGGGCATGAAGGCCCAGCGTTTCGACCACTGCCTGTTGTACGGCCCGAATCTGGATGAAACCTATGACCTGTTCCGGGAAGTGCTGGGCTTTGACCTGTGCGAACAGGTGATGACCCCGGATGGCAAGCGGGTGGCACAGTTCCTCACCACCAGCATGAAAGCGCATGACATCGCCTTCATCGATCACCCCGAGGCGGGCAGGTTTCACCATGCCTCCTTTTATCTGGAAACCTGGGAAGATGTGCTGCGTGCAGGAGATCTGATCTCCATGACCGATACCTCCATTGATATCGGTCCCACCCGCCACGGTATCACCCACGGTCAGACCATCTATTTCTTCGACCCCTCAGGCAACCGCAACGAGGTGTTCTGTGGCGGGGACTACTTCTATCCCGACCACGAACCGATCACCTGGGATGCGGACAAGCTGGGCAAGGCGATTTTCTATCACGACCGCCAGCTGAACGAACGTTTCCTGACGGCCCTAACCTGATCCCGGAGAGCGACCATGTCATTTGATCCCAAGGATTTCCGCCGGGCACTGGGCAAGTTCCCGACCGGTGTGACCGTTATCACTACACGCGATGCCGAAGGCAACCCGATCGGAATGACCGCAAGCAGTTTCAACACACTGTCGATCGATCCGGCACTGGTACTGTGGAGCATCGATAAAGGCGCATACAGCCTGGACGCTTTTGCCAAGGGCAAGGGGTTTGCCATCAATGTGCTGCGCAGCGATCAGGTGGACCTGTCCAACGGCTTTGCTCGCCGGGGAGAAGACAAGTTTGCCAACGTCAGCACACGTGATTGCGACAATGGTGCCCCCCTGCTGCCGGATACGGCCGCCTGGTTCGCCTGCAACACCTGGGAAGTGTACGAAGGGGGCGACCACCTGATCATCGTGGGCCAGGTCACCGCTTACCACTATGAAGATAATGTGAGCTCACTGGTGTTCCATAACGGCCGCTATGCCGTTGCGGACACGCATCCTGCGGTACAGGCACCCACCCAGTCCCTTGAAGCACGAGGCTTCCTGGGGGACTACCTGTTGTACCAGCTGCGCCAGACCCTGAATGCCTACGCTGCCGACTTTTATCCACAGCT
The DNA here is from genome assembly GCF_017776525.1 of Marinobacterium alkalitolerans. Taxonomy (GTDB): domain Bacteria; phylum Pseudomonadota; class Gammaproteobacteria; order Pseudomonadales; family Balneatricaceae; genus Marinobacterium; species Marinobacterium alkalitolerans. Next base: position 82,616 of record NZ_JACVEW010000012.1, on the reverse strand, counting down.
TGGTCATTTTGGCGTGACCACCGAAGAGTGGCGCGTTATGACCCTGCTGGCAGATGGTGATGCCATGCCAGCGGAGCAGATCAGCCATTTCGTGTCCCAGCCCCTGAAGGAGCTGGCTGATACCGGCGAGTGGCTGCAGGAAAAAGGCCTGCTCAATGTGACAGAAAAGGGCTTCCTGCTGACCGAGAAAGGTCGGCAACTGGCGGCCCAATTACTGGACAAGGCGATCGAGCATGAACGCCAGGCCATGGCCTGCCTGAGTGATGAGGAGCAGCAGATCTTGAAAGCCAGTCTGAAACGTTTGCAACAGGGCTTTGCTGCTTGATGGTAAGGAAGGAAAAACGGATGAAGAATCAAAAGGCGTGGCATGAGGTCGGTTTGAGAGAGGCCCTGAACGCCATCGAAAAACAGGAATGCTCAGCCGTAGACGTGATCAACGCCTGTTTTGACCGGATTGAGGCACGGGAGCCTGTCGTCGGTGCCTGGCAGTATCGCCTGACGCGGGAGGAGTATCTGTCGCACTACCGTCAGCATCAGGGGTTCTATGAGCAAAGTCTGCTCAAAGGGTTGCCGGTGGGTATCAAGGACATCATCGACACGGCGGATATGCCAACTGAAATGGGTTCACCCATTCATCAGGGGCGGGAGCCGGTGAATGATGCGTCCTGTGTCGGGCTGATACGTCAGGCCGGCGGTATTGTGCTGGGCAAAACCGTGACCACTGAATTTGCCTATTTCAAACCGGGCAAGACCGCCAATCCGAGAGATCTGCAGCGCACGCCGGGCGGCTCTTCCAGCGGCTCGGCAGCAGCCGTAGCCGATGCGATGGTGCCCGTTGCGCTGGGATCTCAAACCGCAGCCTCAGTGATTCGTCCCGCGGCGTATTGCGGTGCGGCAGGGTATGTGGGCACCCGTGGCGAGTTTTCACTGCGCGGTGTGCAACCGCTGGCGCAGTCACTGGATTCACTGGGCATTCTGGCACGTCATGCTGAGGATATTGATCTGATGCGGGCCATCCTGTTGCGGAACAGCCGAGCAAACGGCCCCGAAATCAATGCGCGTCCCACACGGATCGCTATTTGCCCCGGGCATCTGGTTGGCGAGACAGACAGCGCCATGGAGCATGCCATTGAGCGCCTTGAAGCCCTGTTGCAGGCCGAAGGGGTTGAAACCACGCGGCTGGATCAGGCAGCAGGCCTATCCGAGCTGGTTGAGCATCATCAGACCATTATGGCTTATGAGGTGGCGCGTAATCTGGTAGAAGAGTCAGCCCAGCTGGATCAGCTCAGTGCCCCTCTGCTTGACCTTATTGACAAGGGACTCCAGATGGAACGCAGCGAGTATCTGCGGGCATTGCAGTGTGTCGATAAGGCACGGTCTGATCTCTGGGCCCGTCATGACAAGGTTGATGCCGTGCTGGCGCCTGCAGCACCGGGCGTGGCCCCGTTGGGACTGGGCAAAACAGGAGCACCGCACATGAGCCGACCCTGGCAGGTTATGGGCTTGCCGGTGGTCACTCTGCCGGGGCTGACGGATCAGCAGGGCTTGCCGCTGGGGATTCAGCTGGCAGGGCGCATGCATGAGGATCAAAAGTTGTTGGATATGGCTCGCTGGCTTGAAACCCTGCTCACAGGGGCATAACAGGACTAAGGCACAGAGGCAGGTTATCCCTCTGTGCCTTGAAAGAACGGGTGCGGTCAGAGCAACGTTGCGGCCAGTCGCTCGTAACTGCGCAGGCGATGCTGGTAATCATGTGTGACCGTGACGATACCCACCTCGTCGCACTGGTAACGGTCGGCTACCTGCCAGATCTGCTCGGCACAGCTCTTGGCATCCCCCAGGATCATCGAGTTCAAAACAGCATCAAAGAACGCCTGATCAGAAGGGCTTAACGCTCGCTTCAGCTGCAAGGCTTCATCAGGATGCTTCACCACTTCACGAATCCCCTGACGGAAGGCTTTGACCTTCCAGTACACCGCCGGCGCAGCCAGATACTCAGCTTCTTCACGGCTGTCGGCGCACAGGGCCGCGACTGCGATACTGGCTTCAGGGCTGCCAGCATGGCCCGCCTCAGTCCAGGCCTGTTTGTATTCAGTGATCACACTGGGCGGAGCCGGATCGGGGCTGATAAACAGCGCCAGACACATCTTCATGCCGATCTCGCCCGCAAGGCCCGCACTGCCACCGCTGGAGCCGAGCATCCAGGTTTGTGGAATGGCAGGTGTACCCGGCATGATACCCAACCCGGCGTAGGGATGATCCTCGGGCAGGGAGCGCTGGAGGAAGTTTTGCAGCAACCAGGCCTGCTCGGCGTAGTCCTCAAGACCCGGCTGGGCGGGGTACGCCAGTGCGTGCGAGGCCAGTGCATCACCGCCGGGCGCTCTGCCGATGCCCAAATCGATGCGGCCGGGGTACAGGGTTTCCAGCATGCTGAACTGTTCAGCCACCTTGTATGGGCTGTAATGGGTCAGCATGACACCGCCACTGCCAACACGGATGCGCTCGGTCTGGCTTGCAATATGTCCAATCAGAATTTCCGGGCAGGGCCCAGCAAAGTTGATGCTGTTGTGGTGCTCGGCCAGCCAGTAGCGGTGGTAGCCAAGTCGATCACAGGCGCGTGCAAGATCAACCGTAATGGCGACAGGTGAGACGTCACTGGGGAGGCCCTGTACGGGCGACTGGTCGACGGCAGTCAGTTTCAAGTTCATGAGAGTTCCTGGTATTCGGTACGGGGTCAGCGTTCATTCCGTTCGTGCCTGGGGAACAGCCAGAACGCAAACCAGCGAGTAAATCGGGGCATCAGCCAGTAGGACATGGCAACCATGACCACGGCCGTCACAAGCAGCGTGCGCAGTAACAGCGGCACCTGCGACAAAAGATCGCCAAACAGAAAGAAAATCAGCGTGACCGTGGGATAAAGCGCCAGCCAGCTGACCACCGTCATGCGGAATTTGGAGGGTGGCTTGACCGGGTTATGGCCGGGCAATGTAAACCAGTTAATGATGCCCGATTGTGTTTCCACCTTGCTCGGTGCGATCAGAAGCGGCTCTATCTGCTCAAGCAATTCGGCACGCTCGGAGGATGCCTGCCAGGCGGCCAGTGACGTTTCATCTGCAAACTTGAAGATAATCCTGTACTCGGGGTCATTCGGACTGGCCGGACGGAACATGTCGGCCCCCAGGTAGCCCGGATAGCGTGAGGCACACTGAGTCATTCTGTTGCTCAGGGCCTCGAAGGCGGCTCCCCGGCCCTTGATGACCCGGCGAGAGATGACAACTGTCACCGCCGTCTCCAGAGGATGAGTAGATTCTGTTTCTGGCATCATGATGGCCCTTGAAAAAGGTGCGTGAAATTTACCCGGGTTCTGTATAGGATCGTCTGCAGTGCCGGTAAAATCGAGATTACAGCTACCCAATATAGGCTTATGCCGATTTTTATCTACGTGAAACACGGGAAGCTGTAATTTCATATATGAGAATAAGAACATGAACTACCAAGACCTCTACTACTTCATCAAGGTGGTCGAGAAGGGCAGCCTGGTGGCTGCAGCCCGCTATCTGGACATTCCGACCTCCACCCTGTCACGCCGTCTGCAGGCGTTCGAGCAACAGCTTGGCTACAAGCTGGTGCACCGCAGTTCCAAGAAGTTTGGCTTGACCGAGTCGGGGCAGCGTTTTTTCAGCAGCCTCTCGCCGGTCATGACTGAACTGGAAATGCGCTCGGAGGATGTGAATTCCGAACTCTCGTCCCTGTCAGGCGATATCAAGATCACGGCACCGCTGACGCTGGGGCATCATTATGTGAAGGACTGGGTGTTCGAGTTCATGGAAATTAATCCGCGCGTCAGCGTGGAGATGTTTCTGAGCAACGAAAATGTGGACCTGGTCAAGAACAGTATCGATATCGCCTTTCGGCTGGGCAAAGTCACCTTGAATGACTGGATATCCCGACCGCTGATGCAAACCGAGATGGTCGTTGTCGCAACGCCTGAGCTGCTGACCCAATTCCCGGCGCCAACCCAGCCGGAAGAGCTGGCCGCCTTGCCACTGGTCGTGCTCAAGCGCTCCGCCTTCTGGCGTTTTCAAAGCCCTGAGGGGCAGGCCGTAACCTTTACTCCCCATGCACATCTGCGCACGGATGAAATTCGCTTTGCGGTGGATGCGGTCAAACGTGGGCTGGGGGCCTGTTGCCTGCCAAGGTATGTGGTCGCCAGTGAGCTTGAATCCGGCGAGCTGGTGCAGCTGTTGCCGGACTGGCCGATGGAAGGGCGTACCATGCATATGCTCTATCCACACCGGGAAAGCCTGCCGGTGAAGACCCGTGCTCTGATTGAGTTCGTCATGACCAAGGTCGACGGTCATTAATCGCTTTCAGGACTATCCTGTAATTGAAAGACGCTGGCCCCCTGATCTTGTCACCTGAAGCGGATAGACCGATGAAAAGACTTCGTTATCTGGTTTTGACGGGAGCGGCTGTTGTTCTGACGGCTTGTGGGAATGACTCCGTGCCGGAGGATGCCAGTGGTGAAGCGCTGTACGGGCTCTACTGTGCGAGCTGTCACCGAGCGGATGGGTCGGGCTCCTTTCTTGATGGCGTCCCGCCCAACAGGACAACGTCCCTGAGCGAGCAAAGTATCGTGCAGCTGATCACCAGGGGTCATGAAGGCAAGGAGATGCCGGTGTTTGACTCTCTCAGTGAAGAGCAGGCCAAGCGCATCACGCGGTACCTGCTTGATAATATCAAGCGCTAGCGTCCTGGCCGTGCCGTTGGATGGCTTGAGCCATTTGGCCTCAGGTTCCAACTGTTCAAAAAACAGGCATTGCATCTGACTTTCGTTTACTTATAATCAAGCCATTAACAATAATTACAAAAAAACGGTGTGTCAGATGTTCTCCAATGCTCTCAGCAATGCTGTGATCTTCGACGGTGCGCACCCGCTCGAAGTCTCTGAATATGTCGATAAACACGTTGGGCACCACAAGCTGGAGTTCAACGACCTTCACTGCAGTCGCCGCCCTGAGTCACGGCTGCGCTATCGCGATTTTGCCGGCATCGGACTGTCCTCCCTCAGTTACGGGGATGATGTACACGTCCGTTGTCCGGATCTGCAAAATATCTATCATTTTCAGGTTGTCACCCGAGGTGAATGCCGCTGGTTTTTCAGGGACGAGCGGTTGAAGCTGACACGCGGGCAGGCACTGATGATGAACCCCGGTGAGCAAATCGACCTCGCATACTCTGATGATTGCGAAAAGATCATCGTCAAGGTGCCCGAAGCGCTGGTGAAAGAGGTGTGCCGTGAGCAGTCCGGTCGTGTTCCCGCAGCCGGGCTGCGTTTCGAGCGCAAGATCATCCAGCTGGAACAGTCGCTGGGCTTCATGCGCCTGCTGGATGCGTTGCTGCTGGAAGCCAATGAAACCGAGCTGGATCTGAGTCATCTGCAGCTCCCTTACCGCGACATTCTGATCCGCAAGCTGCTGCAGCAGTTTGACAGCAACGCCGGTGCCAGCGAAGAGGCACATCTGCATGATCGCGGATTTTCACGGCTATTGGCCCATATTGATGCGCATATTCGAGATGACATCGGTGTCGAAGATCTGGCGCAGATGGGGAACGTCAGCGTGCGGACGGTGTACAACCTGTTTGCCAAGTATTTCAACGTGACGCCCAAGCTGTATATCAAGCAGGCCAAGCTGAAAAGTTTGCGTGAAGAGCTCAGACACAATAATGGGCACTGCAACGTGACGGGTGTGGCGCTGGATTACGGTTTTACCCACCTGGGGCGTTTTTCATCCGATTACCGAAAGATGTTCGGTGAGCTGCCTTCCGAGACACTGAAACGGGCACGTTGAAAGGCCAGGGAAGGCCTTTTTACCCTTGAGCGCGGGCGCCACAAATCGCTTCAGTGACACTGCGTGCACAGCCTGAAACCTTTTCGCTGTAGAGGCTGCCGGGGCGCACATCGGTATCGCCATTCAGCCCCATCAGGCTGACCACGGATGAAATGTTGCCATTGATATCATGGATGGCACTGGCAACAACGTTGATATCCGGCAGAAAGTCCCCGTAAAAACAGCACAGATTCTCAGCCCTGACCTGTTCAAGGTGGCGCTCAAATGCGTCCCGCTTCAGGGGTTGCCCTTTATGACGAGGCAATGCCGGGGGGGCCTGATAAAAGGCATCGAGTATTTCATCGCGCCGGGTGTCGGGCAGATGGGCCAGGAAGATACGGCCTGAAACCGAGAAGAAGGGCGACAGTTCCATGCCCAGGCGCACGTTCACGGCAACAGGCTGACTGGCATCCAGCCATTTGATGACGAGCGGTGCATGCCCATTCCATACGGTGACGGACAGCGTTTTGTCGAGCTCCCGATTGAGGGCTTCAACAGCCTGAAAGGCCTGTTGGATGGGATCAATACGGCTCAGGGCAGCAACCCCGAGGGTCAGGCTGGATTTGCCCAGCACGTAGCCCTGCGTTTGATCCTGGGTGGCGTATCCCATGCGCTGCAGGCTGACCATATACTTGTGCAGCCGGCTGGGTGAAAGGCCGAGTTTGCCTGACAGTTGCTTCAGCGTGAGAGGCTTCGGGGATTCAGTCAATGTATTCAGAATGCGTAAACCGATCTCGAGCGAGCTGATGCCCTGACGCGGGGCATCGGAAGGGGAGGCAAGTTCTTCAGACATCAAACGAATCCATACCAGTGGGTTTAAGGGATTCTACCAACAGTGTTTGGAACCCCCAACCTGCATGGGCAGGTCGGGGGAAATGCCTAGATGCCCAGGTAGGATTCCACCTCTTCCAGATTGTGCATGAGTTCACTGGAGTTGGCCCTGAACACAACCTGACCTTTCACCAGTACGATATGCGTATCGCATAGCTCTTTCAGTACCTGAATGTTCTTGTCCACAATCAGTGTGGAAATGCCGCTTTCCTTGATCGTGCGAATGACATCCCAGATCTCCTTGCGGATCAGCGGCGCCAGTCCCTCCGTTGCTTCATCCAGAATCAGCAGGGAAGGGTTGGTGACCAGGGCACGGCCGATCGCCAGCATCTGCTGTTCACCGCCTGACAACTGAGTGCCCAGGTTGCCAAGCCGTTCCTGCAGTCGGGGGAAAGTGTCCAGCACGCGCTCGCAGGTCCAGTTCTGCTCGCCATGGCGGTTCGGGCGTGCCGCCATTTCCAGGTGCTCGCGTACACTGAGGTTGTGGAACATGCCACGCCCCTCGGGCACGTAGGCAATATCCCTGCGCATCCTTTGCCAGGTGGGCAGGTCACTGATCTCCTCGCCCTGAAAATAAACCTGACCACTGCGGGGTGGTACCAGGCCAAGCAGTGACTTCAGCGTTGTGGTTTTACCCATGCCGTTGCGGCCCATCAGGCTGACCGCCTGGCCCGGTTCGAGGTCAAAGCTGACCCCGTGCAGTATATGGCTTTCACCATAAAAGGTGTGAAGCCCTTTCACTTCCAGCAGCTTTGTCATTTCAGAATACCTCGTCACCTTGGCCCAGGTAGGCTTCTTTTACTCGCGGGTCATCGCGTACCTGATCCACGGTTCCCGTTGTCAGGTGTTGTCCATCGACCATAACGGTCAATTGATCGGACAGCTCGAACACTGCATCCATGTCATGCTCGACCAGAACGATGCAGTACTCCCGGCGCAGTTTTTTCAGCAGCTCGATAATCAACTGAGATTCTTCATGCCCCATGCCGGCCATGGGTTCGTCCAGCAGCAGGACCTCGGGGGCAGTGGCCAGTACCATGGCGATTTCAAGCTGGCGCTGCTCGCCGTAACTGATATGGGCTGCGACTTCGTTGCGGCGTCCTCCCAGCCCTACCTTTTCCAGTGCGTCGGTGGCGATTTCATCCAGTACTTTCTGGCTGTAACGCGAGCGCAGGAAGTTGAAGCTGCCCCCCATGCGGCGCTGAACAGCCACACAGCAGTTCTCCAGGCAGGTGGCATCGGGGTAGATGTTGGTTTTCTGGAAGCTGCGCCCAATGCCTCGCCGTGCAAATGCCCAGGGCTTGATGGCCTCAATGGGTTCGTCCTTGTGCAGGATGCGTCCATGGGTGGGCTTGTAATGACCACACAACAGATTCAGCAGGGTACTTTTGCCTGCGCCGTTGGGGCCGACGATGCCGTGCAATTGCTTGTCATGAAACTGCAGACTGATGTCGTCCAGGGCCTTGAGGCCGCCCCAGTACTTGCAGAGCCCCTGGGTTTCCAGCATGACCTGCACGTCCAGTGATACTTGAGTATTCATGCGCGCTTCTCCAGCAGTTTTTCCAGGTATCCCGCGATGCCATTCTTGAACACCATGACCATGGTGATGATCAGGATGCCCATGAACAGCATCCAGTGTTCGGTGAGGTGCTCCAGCGAGAAGTGCAGCCCTTCATAGACGAAGGTGCCGAGAATGGCGCCATAAATAGAACCCATCCCCCCAAGAATGGACATCACCAGAGCCGAGCCGGAGGTGGTCCAGGCCAGCATGGATGGGTTTACAAAGCCGTACTGCAATGTGAACAGGTAACCGGCATAGGCGCCCAGTGCAGAGGCAATGACGTAGCTCATCAGTCGAAACAGAAAGATGTTGTAGCCCAGTGCGGTGGTACGGCCCGGGTTCTCGTGGATTGCGTCCACGACACGGCCGAAACGGGAGCGAATCAGCAGGCGGAAGAAAATCAGTGTATTGAACAGTGACAGCAGGCACAGGTAATAAAAGTGTGTCGGGTTATCCAGATCAAAAAAACTGAGCCCGAAAATGCTGGTTTCAGGTTTTACATAGATAAACAGACCGTCGGTACCGCCAAAATCGATCGAGTCCGAGAAGAAATAAAAGGCCATCTGGGCAAAGGCCAGCGTGATCATGATCATGTAGATCCCGCTGGTCCTCAGTACCAGGAAGCCGATGACCAGGGCCACGGCCGCGGCAATCATGCAGATGTAAAAGGTGTACACCCAGAAGTTAACGGCCTCGTACTCCGGGGCGATCATCCAGAACAGATAGCCGCCGAGGCCATAGAACATGGCATGGCCCAGGGTGATCAGGCCACAGCGGCCCACCAGATAATCGAGCGACATGACAAACAGCGCAAAGATCATCACGCTGGTCAGCTTGCTGACGAAAAAGGTGTTCTCGGCCAGAAACAGGGGCAGCAGGAGCGCCAGTGGAAAGAACACCCAGATGAATATGCGTTCAGTACGTGTATTGAAAAACATGACAGGCTCCGGATCAGGAAGAGAACAGCCCCTGGGGCTTTATGAGCAGAATGAAGGCCATCAGGATGTAGATCATCATGCTCGAGAGCTGTGGCACCATGACGGACGCAAAGGTATCGACAAGGCCGACCAGCAGTGCCGCAACGAAAGCGCCCTTGATCGAACCCATGCCGCCAATGACGACAACCACAAAGCAGGTGATCAGGATATGTTCGCCCATGCCCGGCACAATGGATGACATGGGAGCAGCGGCAACGCCCGCCACGGCTGCGAGCATGACGCCAATGGCAAACACGATGGTATACAGCTTGCGGATATCAATACCGAGGCACTCCACCATCTCCCGGTTGGATTCACCGGCACGGATCAGCATCCCCAGTCGTGTCTTGTTGATCATGAAGTACATGACACCGGCAATGAGGACACAGAGCAGGGCCACAAAAATCCGATAGATCGGGTACTCCAGAACATCTGTCATGGGAATGGCGCCCGACAGGCTGGGGGGGACCGCCACGCCGAGAGGGTCATTCCCCCAGAGGATGCTTTGCAGCGCGTTGAAAACGAAAATCATGCCGATGGTGAGCAGCACCTGGTCCAGGTGGTTGCGCCGGTAGAGCTGGCGGATCAGGGTCCGTTCCATGAAAACGCCCACCAGCAGGGCGATCACCGCCGAGATCAGTGCGCTGAGCCCGAAGCTGCCGGTGTGTTCAAAGAAGTACCACACCAGGTAGGCACCCACCATGTACATGGAGCCATGTGCCAGGTTCAGAATGCCCATGACGCCAAACACCAGCGTCAGGCCAGAAGCGATCAAAAACAGCAGCAGGCCATATTGAAGGCCGTTGATCAGCTGTACTAAAAACAGGGACGTGGTCATAACGGTAACCAGAAGCAACAAGGTTGGAAATTAATCGGGCAGGCCCACGCCTGCCCGAACGGCTATCAGAGTTTGCAGCCACGGGCTGGATCAGCCAGTGCCGGGGCGGCAACCTCGATGACCTTGTTTTCACCGTTCTCAACGGTCCGCAGGTAGATGTTCTGCACCGGGTTATGGGCAGCCGAGAAGGTGAACTCACCTCTTGGACTGTTTACCCGAGTCTCTTCCAGTGCCTTGATCAGGGCCTGTTGATCTTCGATATCGCCACCCAGACGGTTGATGGCCGAGGCAATCATCAGACCGGTGTCGTACCCCTGTACCGCGTAGATATCGGATGCCTTGCCGAACTGTTCCTTGTAGGAGGCGCGGAAGCGATTGTTGATCTCATTGTCGAGAGAGTCGGCATAATGAAGCGTCGTCATGACGCCCTCGGCGGCCTTGCCCTGAGCTTCAAGCGTGCCTTCCGTCAGGAAGCCGGAACCCAGCAGAGGGATCTTGCCACTGAGGCCCAGCGCGTCGTAATCCTTGATGAATTTCACCGCACCGCCGCCGGCGAAGAATACAAAGACGGCATCCGGCTCGATGGATGCGATTTCGGACAGATAGGCCTGGAATTCGGTTTTCGGGAAAGGCACCAGAATCTTCTTCAGGATTTCACCGCCACCGGCGGTAAAGGATTCTTCAAACGCGTCCAGGCTTTCCTTGCCCATACCGTAGTTCCAGCTCATGGTGACGACTTTCTTGTAGCCCTTGTCCAGCGCCACCTTGCCCATCGGATAGGACGGCTGCCAGGACGAAAAAGAGGTTCGGAATACGTTGGGTGCACACAGCGGACCGGTGACGGGGCCTGCGCCTGCGTTAGGCACGATCATGACCGTATCCTTGCCGCGCAGCACTTTCATCATCCCCATGGCGACGCCCGAGTGGACCGGGCCTACGATGAAATCGGCCTTGCTGTTATTCAGCAGAGAAGAGGAGATCTCGGGCGCGCGTTCGGGGCGGGCTTCCGTATCGATTTCGATATACTCGATCTTGCGACCGTGCAGCTCGGATGCCTTTTCCTGAAGTGCCATTTTCATGCCGTTTCGGGTGGCATCCCCGAGCGCACCGTAGACACCACTGAAGGGCAGCATGATGCCGACCTTGATCGGTGCCTGAGTATTGGCAACGGCCGTCTGGCCAAGAGCAAGTGACGTAAGGCCTGCGAGTACGGCAGTACGGAGCGTATTGGGCTTGATCATCATTTACCTCATGGAGTTCGTTATTTTTATGGTCTGATGATTAGAAAGAAGCGGGGCCTGCAGAAATAGCCATCAGGTGCACAGCAGTGTCCGGAAACTGCAATCGCGACACCTTTGCAGGCAGGGGATAAGGCTTGCAGCCAGCGGATTTATTGCGGCGGGGCAGGTTGTAATAGTGAGCCTGTTTACAAAGGCGCCACGGGTGCCAAACGGCTGAATAAGAACAAAGAGGTGGCTATGAAAAAAGGTGTAATGCGCCCGGGACATGTCCAGATTCGGGTTCTGGACCTGGAAGAAGCTCTCAAGCACTACGTCGAACTGCTGGGACTGATCGAAATGGATCGTGATGAACAGGGGCGTGTGTATCTGAAGGGCTGGACAGAGGTCGACAAGTTTTCGGTAGTCCTGCGTGAAGCGGACCAGCCGGGGATGGACTTCATGGGCTTCAAATGTCTGGACGAGGCCAGTGTTGATCAGCTGGAAAAGGACCTGCTGGCGTTTGGCTGCGAGGTTGAGACGCTGCCGGCAGAGGAGCTGAAAGGCTGTGGTCGGCGGATCCGCTTCAAGGCGCCCAGCGGGCATGATTTTGAGCTGTATGCCAGCAAGGAGCAGACCGGCAAGTGGGGGCTGAGTAACCGAAACCCCGAAGCCTGGCCACGAGGATTAAAGGGCATCAAGGCGACTCGCTTTGATCACTGTCTGTTGTATGGCATCGATCTGGATCGCACGCTGGAGCTGTTCAGAGATGTGCTGGGCTTTGACTTGGCCGAGCAGGTGGTCGCCCCGGATGGCAAGCGCGTCGCCCAGTTCCTCACGGCGAGCATGAAAGCGCATGACGTGGCGTTTATCGACCATCCCGAACCGGGCAGGTTTCACCATGCCTCGTTCTTTCTGGAAACCTGGGAAGATGTCCTGCGCGCAGCTGACTTGATTTCAATGACGGATACCTCGCTGGATATCGGCCCGACCCGTCATGGCCTGACGCACGGCAAAACCATCTATTTCTTCGATCCGGCCGGTAATCGGAATGAGGTGTTCTGTGGCGGGGACTACCACTACCCGGATCATGAGCCGGTCACCTGGGATGCGGATGAGCTGGGCAAGGCGATCTTCTACCATGACCGTCAGCTCAATGAGCGCTTTTTGACTGCGCTGACCTGATTGTTGTTTGTGCTGCACTCGACTGTTTGAATTCCACAGTCGAATTTTCACGCCGTCCCTTGACGGCGTTTTTTGTTTTCAGGGCCGTCAGACTTTGCCAATACACCCTCTGCACCTATGGGATAAAGAATGGCAAAAGCTGGATAGTGAGCCTTGAGCCCGCCCTCTAATCTGGATCCAAACAATAAGGAGGGCATAGCATGCAAGACAATCTGATCGCAAAAGTCGGTGGCATGATGGAGGTCGATAAAGAGAAAGGTCTTTATCGTGGCCGTCGTGACATGTTCACCGATCCCGAGCTGTTCGAGCTCGAAATGGAACATATCTTCGAGGGCAACTGGATCTATCTGGCTCATGAAAGCCAGGTGGCCAACCCGAACGATTACTTCACCACCTACATCGGTCGTCAGCCGGTGGTAATCACACGCAACAAGGAGGGTGAGCTGAACTGTCTCATCAATGCGTGTAGTCACCGCGGTGCTGTGCTCTGCCGTAAAAAGAAAGACAACAAGGCTGTCTTTACCTGTCCGTTCCACGGCTGGAGCTTCAGCAACTCCGGCAAGCTGGTGAAGGTCAAGGATCCGAATGATGCCGGTTATCCCGAGTCCTTCAACTGTGAAGGTTCGCATGACCTGAAGGAAGTGCGGATGGAAAACTACCGTGGCTTCCTGTTCGGCTCACTGAACGATGACGTCAAGCCGCTGAAGGAGCATCTGGGTGAAGCGGCCAAAATCATCGACATGATTGTGGACCAGTCACCCGAAGGGCTTGAGGTCATTCGCGGTTCCTCCACCTACGTGTATGACGGTAACTGGAAGCTGCAGGCTGAAAACGGTGCCGATGGCTACCATGTCTCGGCCACGCACTGGAACTATGTAGCGACCACGGCCCGCCGCAAGGCCGGCATGTCCATGGATGATGTCAAGGCGATGGACGCCTCCACCTGGAACAAGCAGAAGGGTGGCTTCTACGCCTTTGAACACGGTCACATTCTGTTGTGGATGCGTTGGCCGAACCCGGAAGATCGTCCGCTCTACGAGCGCCGTGACGAACTGGTTGAAAAGTTCGGTCAGGCGCGTGCCGACTGGATGATCGGCAACCTGCGCAACCTCTGTCTCTATCCGAACGTGTTCCTGATGGACCAGTTCAGTTCACAGATTCGCCATTTCCGACCGATCTCAGTGGATAAAACGGAAGTGACCATCTACTGCATCGCGCCCAAGGGTGAAAGTGCTGAAGCCCGGGCCCACCGCATCCGTCAGTACGAAGACTTCTTCAATGCCTCCGGCATGGCCACGCCCGATGACCTGGAAGAGTTCCGTGCCTGTCAGGAAGGTTTCAAGGGCATCAAGCTGACCTGGAATGACATGTGCCGGGGTGCCGAGCACTGGATTGACGGTCAGGACGAGGATGCCAAAAGCATCGATGTGCACCCGGTGATGAGTGGTGAAAAAACCGAGGATGAAGGGCTCTACATCATCCAGCACCACTACTGGCAGAAGGTACTTGAAGCAGCGGCACGCAAAAAACAGGCACAGGCGAAGGGAGAATAAACATGACCATCACCTATGAAGATGTACGGGATTTTCTGCACTCAGAGCAGCGTGCGCTGGACGACAAGGATTATGACAGCTGGCTGGAGCACTACGACAAGGAAGCCGAGTACTGGGTGCCGAGCTGGGATGTGGACGGAGAGCTGACACAGGACCCGCAGTCCGAAATCTCACTGATTTACTATGCCCGCCGGGATGGTCTGGAAGACCGCGTGTTCCGGATCAAGACGGACCGGTCCAGTGCCAGCTCGCTGCCGGAGCCGCGGACCCAGCACATGCTGAGCAACCTGGAACTGCTGACGGCCTCTGCGGGTGATGCCGAAGTGCGCTACAGCTGGATGACCAACAGCGTGCGTTACAACAACGTGGATACCTACTTCGGTACCGCTTTCGTGACGCTGGTACGCGGTGAAAACGGCGCGCTGAAGATCAAGCGCAAGAAAGTCGTCCTGAAGAACGATTACATCCACCACGTGGTGGATATCTACCACCTCTGAACCTGCCACAGCCATAACAAGTGCCCCGGGGTATCGAGGATACCCCATCAAGGGGCCGAGGTAGCACGCCATGTATAAAGTAGCTCTGAACTTTGAAGATGGGGTAACCCGCTTTATTTCCACCATGCCGATGGAAACGGTGGCCGATGCCGCCTATCGCTCCGGCCTCAATATCCCGCTGGACTGTCGTGACGGAGCCTGCGGCACCTGCAAGTGTCACTGTGAATCCGGTGAGTACGAAATGGACGGCTACATTGATGACGCACTGTCCGATCAGGAAGCGGAGCAGCAGTTTGTGCTGACATGCCGCATGGTGCCCGAGTCCGACTGCGTAGTGAGGGTGCCGGCTTCCTCGGAAGTGTGCGTACGCAGCCAGCAGGCGGATGTGCATGCCCGTTTGGCCGAAATCAATCGCCTGTCTGAAACCACGCTCTCTTTTACGGTGTCCGGTGACCAGGTCCGTGCCATGCATTTTCTGCCGGGCCAGTACGTGAATGTGCAGGTACCGGGGACTGACCAGACCCGTGCGTACTCGTTCAGCTCCATGGTTGACGAAGCGGCGGAGTCCGTCTCGTTCCTGATTCGGGTGGTGCCGGAAGGTCTGATGAGCACCTTTATGACCGCCAAGGCCCAGGTGGGCGATGAGCTGGTGTTGCGTGGCCCCTTCGGAAGCTTTTACCTGCGCGATATCACTCGCCCCGTGCTGATGCTGGCCGGTGGTACCGGGCTGGCGCCGTTTCTGGCGATGCTGGAGAAAATCCAGCAGCAGGGCTGCGAGCAGCCCGTGCATCTGATTTATGGCGTTACTCAGGATGCGGATCTGGTGGAGCTGGAGAAACTTGAGGCGTTTGCCAACAGCATCGACCACTTCACCTTCTCGGCCTGCGTAGCTTCCGATGAGAGCGAATGGCCGCTGAAAGGGTATGTCACTCACCACATGAAGCCTGAACATCTGCATGACGGTGATGTGGATATCTATCTGTGCGGTCCGCCGCCGATGGTTGAGGCGGTGAACCAATACATGCAGGAACAGGATATTCAGCCGGCCAGCTTCCATTACGAGAAGTTTGCCGCCAGCCAGTGAGGAGCAGGTATGAGACCTGAACGTTTTGAAAACAAGGTGGCCATTGTGACGGGGGCTGCACAGGGTATTGGACGTGCAGTGGCCCTGCAGATGGCTGCGGAGAAAGCGTCACTGCTGCTGGTGGATCGCTCCGATATCGTGCATGAAGTGGCGCAGGAAGCTGAAGCAAAGGGGGCTGCTGATGTAAGAGTCGTGACGGCGGATCTGGAGAGGTACCCCGAATGCTGTCGTGCTGTCGATGCCTGTATCGAACACTTTGGCCGCGTGGACGTGCTGATCAATAACGTGGGCGGCACGATCTGGGCCAAGCCCTATGAAGCCTACGAAGAAGAGCAGATCGAAGCGGAGATACGGCGCTCCCTCTTTCCCACTCTCTGGTGTTGCCATGCGGTACTGAAACCGATGCAGGCGCAGCAGGCTGGCGCCATCGTGAATGTGTCGTCCATTGCGACACGTGGTCTGAACCGTGTGCCTTATGGTGCCGCCAAGGGCGGTGTCAATGCGATGACGGCCTGTATGGCGTTTGAAAACGCTCGCCACGGTATACGGGTAAACGCTGTCGCGCCGGGTGGGACCGATGTGGGTGAGCGTCGGATTCCGCGTAACACTGAAACCCAGTCCGAGCAGGAAAAAGTCTGGTACCAGACCATTGTGGACCAGACCCTGGATTCATCGCTGATGAAAAGGTACAGCCAGCCAGATGAGCAGGCCCATGCGATCCTGTTCCTGGCTTCGGATGACGCCTCTTACATCACCGGTAGCGTGCTGCCGGTCGGGGGCGGGGATCAGGGATAAACGAAGTATCCAGCACAAGCAGGGCTCAGCCCTGCTTTTTTGTGTGTATCACAGGCAAATCCCATCTCCGGGATTTGCGCTTTTCATGCTGAGGAGACGCTTGATGGCAACAAGAACAATAATCGTGCCTGAAGGAATGGAATTTATTCGTGACGAGCTGGGATATGCGCCCGCCGTACGGGTGGAGCAGCGTTTATATATTGCCGGCCAGATCGGCCGTGGCAGTGATCGGCAACTGGTGGCAGACAAGGAGGCTCAATTTACGCAAGTATTTGAAAACCTCAGGCAGGTGCTTGAAGCGGCGGGTGCCGGCTTTGAGCATCTGGTGGAAGTGACCAGCTATCTCACTGACATGCGTGACCTGCCCCTGTACATGCAGGTTCGGGATCGCTACATGGCAGGCTGTTACCCGGCCTGGACGGCCATCGGCGCGGCCTCGTTGTGTGGGGCTCCGGGATATTTTCTGGAAGTCAAAGCCATCGCCGAGCTGGATTAACGGAGGCAAATCATGTTGAGGGATGTTTCGGTTTCAACCCTGATCGCCGGGTTGATGGCGGTACTGGTGTCCTACTCAGGGCCCTTGGCGATCTTCTTTCAGGCGGCCCAGAATGCCGGTGTATCCGCTGAGATGATGACCTCCTGGGTGTGGGCTATATCGGTGGGGGCAGCGGTGACCGGGATTGCACTCAGTGTCTGGTTCCGTATTCCGGTCATTACCGCCTGGTCGGCACCGGGAACCGTGCTGCTGGTAACGCTGTTTCCGAATTTGTCGATTCAGGAAGCAGTGGCGGCTTATATCACGGCAGCGGTCGTGATTTTCCTGATTGGTATCACCGGTCTGTTTGACCATGTGGTACGGCTGATTCCTCGTGGTGTGGCAGCTGCCATGATGGCCGGGATTCTGTTTGATTTTGGTCTGGGGGCCTTTCGTGCCTTCGAGTCCATGCCGTTAGTGGCCGGCTTGATGGTGGTGGGCTATGTGTTGTTTAAGCACTTCAGTCGTGCCTATTTTCTGGTCTTGATGGTGGGGCTGGGGATATTTCTGTCCGTGACGATGCTGGATGCCAATCTTGGGCGACTGGAGTGGCAGCTGGCCTCGCCGATGCTGATTGTGCCGGAGTGGAGTTGGAGTTCGACGCTCGGGCTTGCGTTGCCGCTGGTGATCGTCAGTCTCACGGGGCAGTTCCTGCCGGGCTTCGCCATCTTGAAAGCGTCAGGCTATGACGTTTCGTCCCGGCCCATTATCAGCCTGCTCTCCCTCGTGTCCATCCCCACTGCATTCTTCGGGGGTATTACCACGGTGATTGCGGCGATTACCGCCTCCATTTGTACCAGCCCGGATGCACACGAAAATCCTGACAAGCGGTACATCGCAGGGATCGCCAACGGGGTTTTCTATCTCATTGGCGGCACCCTCGCCGGCACGATCGTGCTGTTTTTTACCAGTTTTCCAACGGAAATGATCGCCATGATTGCCGGGCTCGCCTTGCTGGGGGCGATCAGTAACAGCCTGGGTGCTGCGCTGGAGGAGAAGTCACAGCTGGACGCATCATTGGTGACGTTCATGGCAACGGCGTCAGGTATCAGCCTGTGGGGCATTGGTGCTGCCTTTTGGGGAGTCGTGCTGGGTGTTTCAGTATATGGACTCAATCAGGGGTTGAGCAAACGGGCTGAAGCCCTACGCAAGGGGGCTTTTAGTCAGCAGTAGTTAAATTTTACTACGGATGGTGAATGGGTGGATATCCAAGCTTGAGTATCCGCCTTACACGTTTTGAGGCGGTAAATATATTGGCTTATTAAAAAATCATGCGTGCATCAGTTGGATAAAACTTGCGCTATACGCATATCTGCATGAAAAGCCTGATGTCATATTTTTATTTCCTTTTAAAAAGATAATAACGAAGGATTATAAAACTATGCGTAAATCCCGGTTAGCTGCAGCTATTATTGCGGCAGGAGCGATCTCCAATGTACATGCTTTGGAACTAGGCGAATTTAATGGCACTACGTTCAGTGTTGGGGGGTATGTTAAGGCCGAAGGGCGGTTTACCAATGCCGACTCCGGTGACTCTGAATTTGACGGTACGGCACGCCAGTCACGCATCAACTTTTCGGCCAAGCGAGATGTGGAGGGCCACAAAGTCATGGGGTTTGTAGAGGGGGACTTTTATGGCGGAAATGCGACCGGTTCAACCTATGACTGGCGTTTGCGACATGCCTACCTCAACGTGGACAACCTGACATTAGGGCAGACTTGGAGCGGTCAGTTCCTGGCTTCAGTTCCCTATGATGTACCTCATCTGGATTTCTTCAATGCGGGCAAGGGGAATACCGGCGGCAATGGTGGCGTAGTGCGACCGGACATGGTCATGCATTATCAGGTTGGAGGAGTGCGCCTGACTTTGCAGGACCCGATCAACAGTGATGCCGATTATCCTGACTTTGTTATCAATTATGCGTCGAAGTTCGACGGCGGACATGCGGCTAGTATTGCCTTGGCTGGACGCGATGTTGCCAAAAGCAATATCACCAACGATAGCGATGATTCTGAATTCGGTGCAGCGCTGATCCTGGCCGGAAAATACTCACTTGGCGCTACTACGTTGCACTTTAATGGTTATACCGGAGAAGGTCAGGGTATTTATTCAGGTTTTGGTTATGGCGGAGCATGGCACCCCACTCTTAGGCCGGCTGTAGATACTAATGCAGAAGGTGAACTGATTAAGACGACAGGTGTTGTGGTCGGTGTGTCACACCGATTCAATGAAAAGCTGACCGGTAGTTTGCGCCATGCCCGAATTGAAGCCGATGAAACGCCGGTAGCGGCTGAGGATACACTGCAAATGACGCATGCCAACCTGGTGTACACCTACTTGCCCGGACTGGATTTCGGTATCGAATGGCGTGATCAGAACATCACTACGCATGGCACACGCCCTGCCGGTCAGCAGATTGAACTGATGGCCATGTATAAATTCTGATCGCTGATTGGAATGATGTGAAAAGTAACCCGGGTCCCCTTCCCCGGGTTATTTTTTCTGAGCTCGGAAGAGGCGTGATAAATCAGTACGTAAATGAAATGGTGGTTCCGTCAGGAGCTGAAATAGCGGAACCAAAAGCCGGATTTGGAGTGGCGAGGGTCGTTATACCTTACTTGTATTAGTTCCCAGTATTGGAATTATCAGCCCCCGATTTTGTGAGTTTTATCCCGTTTTTGCAACGCTATACTGGATTTCAACCTGGCTGGCAGACCCTTGGCGGGGCTGTTGCAGTGTGATCCAACAATAAAACGCTCAACCCGAGAAGCAGGGGTTGAAACAGATCAAGGTGAGCCATGAAAGAGTTCAAGCATTTTATCAACGGCGAGTATGTTGTGTCTGCCAGTGGCAAGACCTTCGAAAATCGCTGTCCGGTGGATAACAGTCTGATTGGCATGGTCCATGAGGCGGGCCAGGCGGAAGTGGATGCGGCGGTTAACGCAGCAAAAGCGGCGCTGAAAGGCCCCTGGAGCAAGCTGACCCAGGCCCAGCGGACCGAACTGTTGAACAAGGTTGCCGACCGGATCAACGAGCGTTTTGACGAGTTCCTGGAAGCCGAGTGCAAGGACACCGGCAAACCGCGACACATTGCCAGCCACATCGATATCCCCCGAGGGGCGGCGAACTTCAAGGCGTTCTCCGAAACCCTGGCCAACCACCCGACCGAAGCCTTTCGCATGGACACCCCGGATGGCAAGGGTGCCCTGAACGTGGGTCACCGCACTCCGAAAGGCGTGATCGCCGTGATTTCGCCTTGGAACCTGCCGCTGCTGCTGATGACCTTCAAGGTCGGCCCGGCACTGGCCTGCGGTAACACCGTGGTGGTCAAACCGTCCGAGGAAACACCGGCTACAACAACGCTGCTGGGCGAAGTGATGAACGAGTGTGGCGTGCCGGCGGGTGTATTCAACGTGGTGCATGGGTTTGGGCCGGATTCGGCCGGTGAGTTCCTGACGACTCACAAGGATGTAGACGCCATCACCTTCACCGGCGAAACCCGTACCGGTGAGGCGATCATGCGTGCCGCGTCTGTCGGGCTGCGCAACATCTCCATGGAGTGCGGCGGCAAGAACCCAGGGTTAGTCTTTGCCGACTGCGATATCGAAAAGGCCGTTGAAGGCACCATGCGCTCGGCTTTCGTGAACTGTGGTCAGGTCTGCCTGGGCACCGAGCGTGTTTACGTCGAGCGTCCGATCTTCGAGAAGTTCCTGTCCCGGATGAAGGAAGAAGTGGCCAAGCTGAAGCTGGGTCGTCCGGAAGATCCGGAAGCCAACTTCGGCCCGCTGGTCAGCCTCGAGCATCGCGAGAAGGTCAAGTACTACTACGACCTGGCCCGTGAAGAGGGCGCAACCGTCGAGATCGGCGGCGGTATCCCGGATATGGGGGCCGAGCTGAACGACGGCGCCTGGATCGAGCCAACTATTTGGACAGGCCTGTCCGATGATGCCCGCGTCATCCGCGAAGAGATCTTTGGCCCCTGCTGCCACATCCGTCCGTTCGACACCGAAGAGGAAGCGATCGAGCTGGCCAACGACACCGACTACGGCCTGGCCTGTGCCATCTGGACCGAGAACTCTGCCCGTGCCGTGCGTGTGGCCGAGCAGATGGAAGTGGGGCTGGCCTGGGTGAACTCCTGGTTCCTGCGTGACCTGCGCACCGCCTTCGGTGGAGCCAAACAGTCCGGTATCGGCCGTGAGGGCGGTGTACACGGACTCGAGTTCTACACCGAAACCAAGAATATCTGCATCAAGCTCTGAGGACAGACGATGGACAAGCAACTGATTCAACAATGTGGTGACGAGCTGTACACGGCGATGCTGGAACGCACGCCGGTACGTCCGCTGACCGAGCGTTTCAGCGATATCACCATTGAAGATGCCTACAACATCTCCCTGCGCATGCTGGAGCGTCGCATCGAGTCCGGTGAAAAGATCATTGGCAAGAAGATCGGCCTGACCTCCAAGGCGGTGCAGAACATGCTCGGCGTGGGCCAGCCGGACTTCGGTTACCTCACCGACAAGATGGCGTTCAGCCAGGGCGAAGAGATGCCGATCTCCGAGCGCCTGATGCAGCCGAAAGCTGAAGGAGAGATCGCCTTCATTCTGAAAAGGGATCTGATGGGGCCGGGTATTACGGCGGCCGATGTCCTGGCCGCAACTGACTGCGTGCTGCCGTGCTTCGAAGTGGTCGATTCCCGCGTCGAAAACTGGCAGATCAAGATTCAGGACACCGTAGCAGACAACGCCTCCTGTGGCCTGTTCGTACTGGGCGACCGTGCCGTGGATCCGCGCAAGGTGGATCTGGCGACCTGCGGCATGGTGGTGGAGAAGAACGGCTCCATTATCAGCACCGGTGCTGGCGCCGCAGCACTGGGCAGCCCGGTGAACTGTGTCACCTGGCTGGCCAATACGCTGGGCGAGTTCGGTATCCCGTTGAAGGCCGGTGAAGTGATTCTGTCCGGTTCACTGGTGCCGCTGGAGCCGGTACAGGCCGGTGACTTCATGAGCGTCAGCATCGGTGGCATCGGCAGTGCGTCTGTCCGTTTTGTCTGATCAGCCCAAGTTGATTACAGGATAAGAAGAATGAGCAAGAAACTGAAAGCGGCCATTATCGGCCCGGGCAACATCGGCACCGACCTGCTGATGAAAATGCAGCGCTCCGAGTGGATCGAGCCGGTCTGGATGGTCGGTATCGACCCCGAGTCTGAAGGCCTCAAGCGTGCAGAACAGATGGGTATCAAGACCTGCGCCACCGGCGTGGACGGTCTGCTGCCCCACGTGATCGAAGATGACATCCGCGTGGCCTTCGATGCCACCTCCGCCTATGTCCACGCCGAGAACAGCCGCAAGCTGAACGAGCTGGGTGTGATCATGGTCGACCTGACCCCGGCCGCCATCGGCCCCTACTGCGTGCCACCGGTGAATCTGGAAGCACACGCCAAGAACCTGGAGCTGAACGTCAATATGGTCACCTGCGGTGGCCAGGCGACCATCCCGATGGTGGCGGCAGTCTCCCGTGTACAGCCGGTAGAGTACGGCGAAATCATCGCCACCGTCTCGTCCCGCTCGGTCGGTCCGGGCACGCGCCAGAACATCGACGAGTTCACCCGCACCACCGCCGGTGCCGTGGAGAAGGTGGGCGGTGCCAAGCGTGGCAAGGCGATCATCATCATCAACCCGGCCGAGCCGCCGTTGATCATGCGTGACACCATCCACTGCCTGACCGAAGGCGAGCCGGATCAGGCCGCCATCACCGAATCCGTTCACCAGATGGTGAAAGAGGTGCAGAAGTACGTGCCGGGCTACCGCCTGGTGAACGGTCCGGTGTTCGACGGCAACCGCGTCTCCTGCTTCATGGAAGTGGAAGGGCTGGGCGATTTCCTGCCCAAGTACGCCGGCAACCTGGACATCATGACTGCAGCCGGTCTGCGCACCGCTGAAATGTTCGCGGAAGAAGCGGTCAACGGCACCATCACTTTGCCTGAGCGTGGCTAACGGAGGAAAGACACATGAACCTGAACGGTAAGAAAGTCACGCTGCACGATATGTCTCTGCGTGACGGCATGCACGCCAAACGTCACCAGATCAGTCTGGACGAAATGGTCAACATCGCCACCGGCATGGACGAAGCGGGCATGCCGCTGATCGAAGTCACCCACGGGGATGGCCTCGGTGGTGCGTCCGTGAACTACGGCTTCCCGGCCCACAGCGACGAGGAATACCTCAACGCCGTGGTGCCGAAAATGAAAAACGCCAAAATCTCCGCGCTGCTGCTGCCGGGGATCGGTACGGTCGATCACCTGAAGATGGCGAAAGACTGCGGTGTTTCCACCATCCGTGTGGCGACTCACTGCACCGAAGCGGATGTGTCCGAACAGCACATCGGCATGGCCGCCAAGATGGAAATGGACACCGTCGGCTTTTTGATGATGGCCCACATGGTCAGCCCGGAGAAGATCCTGGAACAGGCCAAGCTGATGGTCAGCTACGGTGCCAACTGCATCTACGCCACCGACTCTGCCGGCTACATGCTGCCGGATGAAGTGACTGCCAAGATCGGCCTGCTGCGTGCCGAACTGCCGAGCAGTGTCGAGATCGGCTTCCACGGCCACCACAACATGGGCATGGCGATCGCCAACTCCCTTGCAGCCATCGAAGCGGGCGCTTCACGCATTGACGGCTCGGTTGCGGGCCTGGGTGCCGGTGCAGGCAACACGCCGCTGGAGGTGTTCTGTGCCGTGCTGGACCGCATGGGCGTGGAGACCGGTATCGACCTGTACAAGATCATGGATGTGGCCGAAGACCGGGTGTTCCCGATCATGGATCAGCCGATCCGCGTGGACCGCGATGCGCTGACGTTGGGCTACGCCGGTGTGTACTCCTCCTTCCTGCTGTTTGCCCAGCGTGCGGAGAAGAAGTACGGCATCTCGGCGCGCGACATTCTGGTGGAACTGGGCCGCCGCGGCACCGTCGGCGGGCAGGAAGACATGATTGAAGACCTGGCACTGACCATGGCGAAAGACAAGGGGCTGATCTAATGGCTGAAGCATACGAAAACAAGCTGACTCAATCTCAGATTGCAGAGCTGGCAATCCACTGTGAAAACGCTGAGCTGGAAGCCTACGAGATCACCAAGATCACTGATGACTTCCCGCAGATGACCTACAAGGATGCGTTTGATATCCAGTGGGAGATTCGTCGCCGCAAGGAAGAGCGTGGCAACAAGATCGTCGGTATGAAAATGGGCCTGACCTCCTGGGCCAAAATGGCACAGATGGGGGTTGAGCAGCCCTGCTACGGCTTTCTGGCCGACTACTTCAGCGTGCCTGAGGGCGGTGAGTTCAAATTCGACGAGCTGATTCACCCCAAAATCGAAGCCGAGCTGGCATTCGTGCTGAAAGACGAACTGAAAGGTCCGGGTGTGCATATCGGTGATGTGCTGCGTGCAACTGACTTTGTCATGCCGGCGGTGGAAGTGATCGATTCCCGTTACAAGGACTTCAAGTTCGATCTCAAGAGCGTGATTGCCGACAACTCCTCTTCAAGCCGCTTCATGACCGGTGGTCAGATGGCCGATATCGCTGACCTGGACCTGAAAAATCTGGGTGTGGTGATGGAAATCAACGGTGAGGTCGTTCAGACCGGTGCAGGTGCTGCCGTGCTGGGTCATCCGGCGGCCTCCGTGGCGATGCTGGCGAACATGATGGGCGAGCGCGGCGAAAGCCTGCCTGCGGGCACCTTCATTATGATCGGTGCAATCACCGCTGCGGTACAGGTGAACAAGGGTGACGCCTTCACCGTGCGTTACCAGGGCCTTGGGACCTTGAGCGGCAAGTTTGCTTAAGAGGGAGGTGTGCCATGCCCATCGCTCAAATCCATATCATGGAAGGGCGCTCGGATGAGCAGAAAGAGCAGTTGATCGCTGAAGTCACCAGCGCGATTGCTCGCTCACTGGATTCACCCGAGGCTAATGTCCGGGTGATGATTACCGAGATGCCCAAGCAGCATTTCGGTATTGGTGGCCAGTCCGCCAAAAAACTGGGGCGCTAAGCGCGGCCCATTGCTCTACTCTCATTGTCAGTCTCTTGTGCCCGCCTTTATGGCGGGCTTTTTTGTCACTCAGAAACGGTGTGGTGGAGAAGGCAGAGGTGAGAAAAGGCCGGGCAAGGGCTGCCCGGCGATGGTCTGCTTACGCGGTTTCCAGCTTCTTCAAACGGTAGGCCAGTTGAGGGCGTGTCATGCCCAGCAGGCGTGCAGCCTGTGACACATTGCCATCGGCTCGCTCCATGGCGCTCCTGATCAGCTGCTCTTCCATCTGCTCAAGGCTGAAGTCTTCGTCCAGCAGTTGATCACATAGCTCCTGGCGAGAACCGGTCTGAGAAGGCGCCTCGCTGGCGATCTGCTGGGCCAACACACCCTGTCGGTTGATACTGTTCAGCGGGTGAGTGGGCTCCGAAAGCGAGGGGAAAAAGGCGTCGAGGTCGATGGTGTGGTTGTTGTCAGTGAGAATCACACCGCGCTCGATCATGTTTTCCAGCTCGCGGATGTTTCCGGGCCATTTGTAGCGCATCAGCGCCTGCATCGCCATATCGGATACACCCAGAGTGCGCTTGTTGTAGAGGGTGTGGTATTTCTCCAGAAAGTGGTTTACCAGCAGCGGAATGTCTTCGGTGCGCTCACGCAGTGGGGGAACATGCACCGGATAGACATTGAGCCGGTAATAGAGGTCTGCACGGAACTTGCCGTCGCTGACGGCCTGCTCAAGGTCTTCGTTGGCGGCTGCCACAACGCGCACGTCGATACGGCGGGTGCGGGTATCGCCCACACGCTCCATTTCACTCTCCTGCAGCACTCGCAGCAGGCTGGCCTGGGCACGAGGGGAAAGTTCGATCACCTCATCCAGAAAAATCGTGCCGCCATGGGCACGCTCAAACTTGCCTTCACGCGACTGGGTCGCCCCCGTGAAAGCTCCCTTCTCGACGCCAAAGAGTTCCGCTTCAATCAGATCTGGGGGAATACAGGCGCAGTTAACGGCGACAAAGGGCTTGTCGGCCCGGTCTGAGCTTTGATGAAGGCCCCTGGCAACTATCTCCTTGCCGACCCCGGTTTCGCCCTGCAAGAGTACGGTGACGCGGCTGGTAGAGGCGCGTCGGATCATCTGGCACACGTTCTTGAAGGCACCGGACTGACCCACGGAGTTGAACAGGAGGTCTTCACTCTGGCCTGAGCTGCGGAAGTTGTCACGCAGTTCACTCAATTGACTCTGCAGTGTGAAAAGCTCGTCCGCGATGGGGTCCGGCAGCAGGTAGCGTTCAAGCTCGGCCCGGTCTTCCCACTCCTCGGCAGGCTTGCCCAGAATGTGGCAATGGTCATGCCCCATCCCGGAACACTGGGTCTCCTTGAAGATGGTTGTACGGCCCATGAAATAAGTTGTGTAACCGCTGGCGTAACCGATCAAGGTCCAGCAGATCGGCTCCTGTGCAAGGCCAAAATCCTGCATGTGCACATCGGCTTCATATGAGTCGAACCAGTCAAATTCTGCATTGAAATGGCCGGTATCTACGTCCAAATCCAATGAAACAGGTTTTACGTTCACCATGCCTTTGATGCAGTGCAGCTGAGGGCCGACAAAGAAGGCATCCTTCTTGCTCATATCGGGCCGAACCTTGTCGACCAGCTCGGCGTCTTTCCAGCCCGAGTGGTAGCCAAAGCGCATCAAAAATCCTTTCGCGCGTTCGACTCCCAGTGTTTCAATCAGCTCCTTGCGCAGCAGGCCCATCACGCTGGAATGGATCAGTAACATGCGCTGTTCGTTCAGCCAGACCTTTCCCTGGTCGCTTTCAAAACGTATCTGGGACAACAGGTCGTTGATACCCGGAAATTCGAGTGTTTGTGAGTTAGCCATAGTTGTTTTTATACCGGCTTTGATGAATCAGTGATGCGAAACGGGAACGGGTCCTTTTTTATTCATGGAGCATTTTTCAACGCTTTGGAAGGGGTCTTTTGAGTATTAAGACTAAAGTCTTAGTCTGCATTTTTCCACTATTCTCAAGTTTGATCATTTGATCAATCAGCCCTGTGTTTTTTGATCAATGCATGAGAAAGGCTCTGTAATAAAAGTTCTGCAACATGTTTTCAGAAGCCGCTTTTTACCTGGAAAACGTTTCATTTATTCATTACAAATCAATGTGTTATTGGATTTTTTCGGCAGTTTAAACCCGTTTTCACTTGGTTTGGCACGCCTGTTGCTCCTCTGTATCACGACACGATTCGTTGATGAGCAGAGGATAACAATGACAAAACTCTCACTGCATACGAGTAACGTTTCCCGCCCCAAGCGGCAGGGCTTCGATCGCCTCACCAAATATATCCGGGTGCGCAGTCAGCCGGGTGACCGTTTTGTCGAGTTCGATTTTGCCATTGGCGACCCCTCCCTGTTTGTCGAGTTGGTGATGCCGCAGGGCGCTTTTGAGGCGTTCTGCGCAGCCAACGATGTTGTGCACATGACACCCGAGCAGATTGAGGCTGTCGACGCCGAGATGGAAAAGTGGCGTTACGGCGAAGAGACGCTGATGTCGCACAACCACAACCGCACCCCTGAATAACAACAACAGCAGCCTGGGAAGAGTTCCATGACCATAGAGATCAAAACCGCCACGCTGGAACCGGTACGCAATACCTACGCCAATGTAGAGCGCCGTTTCGGTGACAAGCCAGCGACTCGCTATCAGGAGGCGACTTACGACCTCCAGTCGGAAACCAATTTTCACTACCGTCCGCTGTGGCAGCCCGAGCTGGAGCTGAACGATCCGCGCCGTACGGCCATCGTGATGAGCGACTGGTATGCGTTCAAGGATCCGCGTCAGTTCTACTACGGCGCCTACGTGCAGCAGCGCGCCAAAATGCAGGACGTGGCCGAAAGCAACTACAGCTTCTTTGAAAAACGCGATCTGGCTCGTTTTCTGAGTGAGGACGCTCGCCAGCAGGTTACCCGTTTCCTGGTGCCGCTGCGGCACCTGGAGCATACCGCCAACCTGAACAACATGTACGGCACGGCCTACGGCTACGGCACCGCGATTACTCAGGCGTTGCTGTTCAACGGCATGGACCGGCTGGGTATGGCGCAGTACCTGTCCCGTATCGGTCTGATTCTGGATGGCAACACCGGTGAAGCACTGGCCGAAGCCAAGCAGCAGTGGCTGGACGCCGATATCTGGCAGGGCCTGCGCGCCCTGTGTGAAGAAACGCTGGTGACCGAGGACTGGTTCGAAGTCATGGTGGCCCAGAACCTGGTGATCGATGCCCTGGTTACGGACCTTGTGTACCGCCAGTTCGACCAGAAGCTGTCGGATGCCGGCGCCCAGGATATCGGCATGCTCACTGAGTTCATGCAGCAGTGGAACAAGGACGAAGTCCGCTGGATGGATGCCGTGATGAAAACCGCGGTGGCCGAATCCGAGGAGAACAAGACACTGCTCGCACAGTGGGTTGAAAAATGGCGCGGCAAGGCAGCCGAAGCGCTGGCTCCGTTGGCTGAGCAGATGGTAGGCCCCGAAGCGCTGGCAGAAGCACTTGCCGGGCTGGATAAGCGGGTCGCCAAGGCCGGTATCAAATAACAACAAGGAAACTGACTCATGTCCAAAGTGTATATCGCTCTGCAGGATAACGATGAATCCCGCTACATCGTTGAAGCCATTGAGGAAGACAACCCTGAGGCCACCGTCATTCATATGCCGGCCATGACACGGATTGAAGCCGAAGGGTTTCTGGCCGTGAAGCGTGAAACCGTCGAAGAGAAGATGGGCCGTGATTGGGATGTGCAGGAACTGCACATCAACCTGATCACCCTCGGTGGCAACGTGGACGAAGACGATGATCAGCTCACGCTGACCTGGAACTCATAATAAGAAGGTAACCCCAATGGCAGCCAAAAAGCTCAACATCAAAGACAAGTATCGCCTCCTGACCCGTGACCTGGACTGGGATTTCTCCTATCAGGATCGCAGCAAGGCATTTCCGTTTGAAGAGTTCGAAGGCATCAAGATCACCGACTGGTCCAAGTGGGAAGACCCTTTCCGCCTGACCATGGATGCCTACTGGAAATATCAGGCCGAGAAAGAGCGCAAGCTGTACGCGATCTTCGATGCCTTTGCCCAGAACAACGGCCAGCTCAACATCTCTGATCCGCGCTACGTCAACGCACTGAAGATCTTCCTGACCGGCGTGTCGCCGCTGGAATATCAGGCGTTCCAGGGCTTTGCCCATACTGGCCGTCAGTTCGGTGGTGTCGGTGCCCGTGTGGCCTGTCAGATGCAGTCGATCGATGAACTGCGTCATGTGCAGACCCAGGTTCACGCCATGAGCCACTACAACAAGTTCTTCGACGGGTTGCAGGACTGGTCACACATGCACGACCGCGTCTGGTATCTCTCGGTACCCAAGTCGTTCTTCAACGATGCCCGTGCCGCTGGCCCGTTCGAGTTCATGGTCGCGATCGGCTTCAGCTTCGAGTACGTGCTGACCAACCTGCTGTTCGTCCCCTTCATGTCCGGAGCTGCCTACAACGGCGACATGGCCACCGTGACCTTCGGTTTCTCGGCTCAGTCCGACGAGGCACGTCACATGACGCTGGGCCTGGAAGTGATCAAGTTCCTGCTGGAACAGCACGAAGACAACGTGCCGATCGTGCAGAAGTGGATCGACAAGTGGTTCTGGCGTGGCACCCGTCTGCTCACCATCGTGGCGATGATGATGGACTACATGCTGCCCAACAAGGTGATGAGCTGGAAAGAGGCCTGGGAGGTGTACTTCGAGGAAGCCGGCGGCGCCCTGTTCAAGGACCTGGCACGCTACGGCATCCGCATGCCCAAGTATGCCGATGTGATTGAGAAGGAGAAGGAACACATCTCCCATCAGGCCTGGTGGACCTTCTATACCCACGGCCATGCCGCCGGTTTCCATACCTGGATCCCGACTGACGAAGAGCTGGATTGGCTCAGTGAAAAGTACCCGGAAACATTCGACAAGTACTACCGTCCGCGCTGGGAGCTGGCGAAGGAGATGGAAGCGAAAGGCGAGCGTTTCTACACCAAGGCACTGCCTCAGCTCTGTACCACCTGTCAGATCCCGATGCTGTTCACCGAGATGGATAACCCGACCCAGATCAGCTATCGCGATTCCATCTACAAGGACGAGCGCTATCACTTCTGCTCGGATGGCTGTAAGGACATCTTCGATGAGGAACCGGAAAAGTTTGTTCAGTCCTGGCTGCCGGTACACCAGATCTTCCAGGGCAACTGCGGTGGCCCGGGTGTCGAGGACATTCTGCGCGATTACTACCAGATGAACCTGGGCGCCGACAACATGGATATCAAGGGGTCGCCGGACGAGGAGCGATGGAAGAAGTGGAAAGGCGTCGCCTGACCATAGACTGAGGGGTATCGCTGAAACGGTGCCTCTCAGCCACTCGCAAATCAAGCACAAGCTGAGGATAAGAAGAATGCCAGTACATGCAATTACGCCGGACTATACAGGCGATGTAAAAGATCGTTTTGAAAACTTCCACGGCAACCAGGTGGTATACGTGGGCTGGGATCACCACCTGATGTTCTGCGCCGCCTTTGCCTATCCGCTGCCGCCCGAGACGCCTTTTCGGGCACTGATTGAGGAGGTAATGCCGGAAGGCTTTTCCCTGCACCCGGAATGGGATCAGGTGGATTGGAGCAAGACCACCTGGTTGCTGGATGGACAGCCCTTTGAACCGCAAATGGATGTGTCGATTCAGGATCAGGGCATCGGGCACAAATCCCTGTTGCGCTTCCAGACCCCGGAGCTGAAGGGGTATCAGGGCGCTGGAGTCTGAGGAACACCGTTATGAGCTATGAAGTGACCGTAGAACCCACCGGCGATGTGGTGGAAGTCGAGGAGGGGCAGACCATTTTGGATGCCGCTCTGCGCCAGGGCGTCTGGCTGCCTTTCGCCTGTGGGCATGGCACCTGTGCCACCTGCAAGGTGCAGGTGCTGGAGGGTGACGCCGATATCGGCAACGCCTCGCCCTTTGCGCTGATGGACATGGAGCGTGATGAAGGCAAGGTGCTGGCTTGCTGTGCCATGCCGGAGTCCGACCTGGTGATCGAAGCGGATATCGACGTTGACCCGGATTTTGCCGGCCATCCGGTACGGGACTTCGTCGGTACCGTCAAGGATATCGTCGACCTGTCGCCCACCATCAAGGGCATTACCTTTGAACTGGATGACGAGATGGAATTCCAGGCCGGCCAGTACGTGAATCTGCGCATCCCCGGTGTGGAAGGTACGCGTGCCTTTTCCATCGCGAACAAGCCGTCAGACAGTCGGCAGCTGGAGCTGCATGTGCGCCTGGTGCCCGGAGGTGCCGGCACTACCTGGCTGCATGAAACCCTGCAGGTGGGCGATACGCTGGATGTGTCCGGTCCCTACGGTCAGTTCTTCGTGCGCAAATCCGATGAGCAGGATGCGATTTTCATCGCTGGCGGATCAGGGTTGTCCAGTCCGCAGTCGATGATTCTCGACATGCTGGAAGAGGGTGACAGCCGCCAGATCTACCTGTTCCAGGGGGCGCGCAATGTCTCTGAGCTCTACAACCATGAACTGTTCGAGGCGCTGAATCGGGAGCATGACAACTTCCACTACATCCCTGCCTTGAACGAGCCGCAGGCGGACGACAATTGGGCAGGCTTTACGGGCTTCGTACACGAGGCGGCCGCTAGGTATTTCGATAACCGTTTCAGCGGGCACAAGGCTTACCTGTGCGGCCCGCCACCGATGATCGATGCAGCCATTACCACGCTGATGCAGGGGCGCCTGTTCGAGCGGGATATCCACATGGAACGCTTTGTGACCGCGGCAGACGGTGCCGAGGAGCAGACACGCTCGGCCCTGTTCAAACGGATTTGAATCTGAGGGCCTGGCGTGCAGGCCCATATGACCGCTTTCGGGATTATAACTTTCCACCTCTGTGGGTGGTTATGCGCCCGGCAACAGCCGATGATCTGAACAGAGTCAGTGCCCGTGACCCGGGCAGAAACTGAGGTCAGAGCATGAATAACAATAATCACACCTGCCTCGAGCAGGAGACCGTTACCGAGCACCTCATTACCCTGAACGCGACTGAGCAGGACGGGTTTCGCGCCAAATCGGACGTCAGTGTGCTGGTCGCCATGGAGCGGGCAGGGCAACACCTGATACCGGTTGGTTGCAGAGGTGGTGGCTGTGGCAAGTGCCGTATCCACGTTTTACAGGGTGAGTACTTCAGCAAGCGGATGAGCCGGGCCTGGATTTCGCCGGAGCAGGAGTCCGCTGGAACCGTCCTGGCGTGTCGGATCTTCGCACGCGGTGATCTGGTGATCGAACCGGACCCGCCCGAGATCAGGCCTCAAAGCCAGACGAAATAACAAACGGGTCAACAACAGAACAATAACAGTTAAGGTGAAGACTATGAAAAAAGGTGTAATGCGTCCGGGACATGTTCAAATCCGCGTGCTGGATATGGATGAAGCCTTGAAACACTACGTCGACCTGCTCGGCCTGATCGAAATGGACCGTGATGATCAGGGCCGGGTATACCTCAAGGGCTGGACCGAAGTGGACAAGTTTTCCGTGGTGCTGCGTGAAGCCGACCAGGCGGGTATGGACTTCATGGGCTTCAAATGCCTGGATGAAGACGTGCTGGACAACCTGCATCAGGACCTGAAAGCCTTTGGCTGCGAGGTGGAAGAGGTGCCGGAGGGCGAACTGAAGGACTGTGGGCGCCGCCTGCGTTTCGTTGCGCCCAGTGGGCACGCATTTGAACTCTATGCCACCAAAAAGCAGACCGGCAAGTGGGGACTGTCAAACCGCAACCCGGAAGCCTGGCCGCGCGGACTGCAGGGCATGAAGGCGACCCGTTTTGACCACTGCCTGCTGTACGGTGTCGATCTGGACAAAACGCTGGAGCTGTTCCGCGACGTGCTCGGCTTTGATCTGGCCGAGCAGGTACTGACGCCGGATGGCAAGCGTGTGGCCCAGTTCCTGACAGCCAGCATGAAAGCACATGACATCGCCTTCATCGACCACCCTGAACCCGGCATGTTTCACCATGCCTCCTTCTTCCTGGATACCTGGGAAGACGTACTGCGTGCAGCCGACCTGATCTCCATGACCGATACCTCAATTGATATCGGCCCGACCCGTCACGGCCTCACACACGGCAAGACCATCTACTTCTTTGACCCGTCCGGCAACCGTACCGAAGTGTTCTGTGGCGGTGACTACCACTACCCGGATCATGAGCCGGTGACCTGGGATGCGGACGAACTGGGCAAGGCGATCTTCTATCATGACCGCCAGCTCAACGAGCGCTTCCTGACCGCGTTAACCTGATCAGGCTTGCTGATAAAGCGCCCCTCAGATGAGGGGCGTTTCTGTTTCAGGATCCGCTCATTGCCGGATAGTCGGTATAGCCTTTGGCAGTGGATGCATAGAAAGTGCTCGGGTCCTGCTCATTCCAGTCGGCACCTTTTTCGATGCGCGGTGCCAGGTCCGGGTTGGCAATATAGGGCTTGCCGAAAGCAACCGCATCAGCTGTGCCCTGAGCCACATACTCCTGCGCGGATACGCCGGTAAAGGCTTCGTTGGCGATATAGACACCACCAAAACGCTGCTTCAGCATTGGGCTGATACTGTCTTCGGCCACATGCTCGCGGGTGCAAATAAAGGCCAGATTGCGTTTGCCCAGCTCTTCTGCCACATAGCCGTAGGTCGCTTCCCGGTCACTGCAGCTTACATAGTGGGCATCGGCACGAGGAGAGAGGTGCATGCCGACGCGATCAGCGCCCCACACCGATACCACGGCATCGGTCACCTCCAGCATCAAGCGCGCTCGGTTTTCGAGCGAGCCGCCATACTCATCGGTACGAGTGTTGGTGCCATCAAGCAAAAACTGCTCCAGCAGGTAACCATTGGCGCCATGGATCTCCACGCCGTCAAACCCTGCTGCCCTGGCATTTTCGGCGCCTTGGCGGTACGCCTCCACAATGGCGGGGATTTCGTCTGTTTCCAGTGCACGAGGGGTGGGATATTCCACTTTGGGGCGGATCAGGCTCACATGGCCTTCCGGCTTGATTGCACTGGGTGCCACCGGGAGTTCGCCATTAAGGTAGCTGGGGTGAGAAATACGGCCCACATGCCACAGCTGCAGCACGATCAATCCCCCTTCAGCATGAACCGCATCGGTGACTTTTTTCCAGCCTTCCACCTGTGCTTCAGACCAGATGCCCGGTGTATCCGGGTAACCGACACCCATGGGGGTCACGGAGGTGGCTTCGGAGATGATCAGGCCGGCATTGGCACGTTGACGGTAATATTCCACCATCAGCTCGCCCGGCACCCGGTCGGCTTCAGCCCGGCAACGGGTTAGCGGGGCCATCACGATACGGTTGCGCAAGTGCAGGGCGCCTGCCTGCAGTGGATCGAACAAGGTTGGCATCAGTCACTCCACATGATCTGTAATAGGTATTACAGATCATGTGGGTGAGCAGACATTTTTTCAACCCGTGGTCAGGATTGCAGTCGTTTCCCGGTCAGGTTGCCAATAACGCCACCTGCGACCATAAAGACCAGAAAGATCCAGCCGGAGAGCGAAAAGTTGGCAATCGGTGTGAACAGTGCGCCCACGTTACAGCCATTGGCAAAGCGGGTGCCCAGCCCCATGGCCAGCCCGGCAATGATCAGCAGCAGGGCTTCTTTTACGCTCAACCGCATTTTTGACATGCTGCCGAAGAAACGGCCTGCCAGCAAGAGTGACACCATGGCGCCCAGCATGATGCCAAGGTTTTGCACGTTCACCGGGTGACTGAAGAAGGGCATGGTAAACACTTCGACCGGTCGGTGTGTAAATGCGGCGATGGCGGCCGGATCAGCACCGAAGGCGATCAGCAGGCGGCCAAACCAGAAACCAAAGGGTGAGGAGGCACCCCAGCCGGCACCCGTCACGCCCATCAGCAGGGTGAACAGCACAACGATGACAGCGATGCCGGTGGTCATGGACCAGCGGGAGACGAACAGCGCCTCATACGTCTGGTGGCTGAAGAACGGGTGCTGGCCAATATTGCTGGAAGACTGCTCTTCCTGAGCCTTTTCGGCGGCAACACCAATGTAAGTATCGTTACGGCGGCGATGCTGCTCGTAGCGGTGGGCCAGCCAGCTCACCAGGCCCGCAAACAGGAGCGTCAGCAGGATAGCGCCAAAGTAGCCTTTCATCGGGTCATTCGGAAACAGGTCGGGCAGATACACGCCCTGGTTCGCATAGGTCTGGGTCGAAATCAGCGTATCCGTAATCCACGGCTGAGTGGCTTGCAGAGGAAAGCCAAGAAATACCCCGGCACCAAAGCACAGCAGAATCAACGCCGGACGCGTCAGATTGCTGGAAAAGTAGGTCAGTACGCCGGATGCACAGCAGCTGGCGAATGACATGCCAAACCCGAACAGCAGTCCGCCGATCACTAGACCTGCATTGATCGGGTTGACCCACAGGTCCAGATCCTTCGGGTTCTGGTTATACAGAAAGGCGGTCGTTGCGATGGCCGTGGCGGCAAACATCAGCATCAATGCACGCATCAGTTTGGTTGAACCGGCTCTGAAGGCGCGGTTAACGCTGCCGGCAAACCCCAGCGCAGAGCGGGTCAGGGCGTAGCCCAGTCCCAGGCCGATGAGCAGACGGAAAAAGATATCGGGTTCCAGTGCCAGGCTGCCGGCACTGACGACGAGCAGCAGTAGAGCAAAACCGCTCAGGTTTTCTGTTTTGTTCATGAGATGCCTCAGTTCGCTATACAACCAGGCGGCCGGGCCGCGCTGAGAGGCAGGGAATCCTAATTCTTTTTTTGTATGAATCAATGATTATCAAAGACTAATATGTAATAAGAAAATAATCTGTCCAACACCGCCTGCAGTCCCTTCTATAAAACCTCACGGACTTTAATGATTTGAACAAACGCTTTTTGCGGCATTGATTATTTGATGAACCCCCTTGGGGTAATACGCGTGTTAGCAAAAGCGGAATGGGCAGTACTTATTCATGATTTAAATTTTAACATCATGTTTTTAAAGCTTTTTATTTTTCTTTTGCCGTTCTGGCACAGCAGTTGCTGACACTAGTTGAGCCGAGCCAAGAACCCATTCATCAGAAGAATAAAAAGCGATGATATTAGAAAAAAATACGACAGCGGCGTGCCAGCCTGCGCCTGTGTGCTGCCCGAGTGGCCATCCGCTGAAAGTGAGCCGTTTTCTTCTTGCATCTGCGTTCAGCGGTTGCCTCATGCTGCTGACAGGCTGTGAAGCCCCATTGAACCTGTCGGACGTTGAGAAAGAGCGTGAAAATCCGGTACGGCGTACAGACCAGATTCAGGCACTGACTCTCAACTCAAGCCTGCAGGTTGCGGTGGGCAACGACGGCCTGATTCTCACACGTCAAACCAGTCAATCCCCCTGGCAGCGGCGAATACTGGACGGCGCTCCCAATCTGATCGATGTGGATACCTGTCCGGATGGCTCGTTGATTGCCCTGAGCTTTGAGCGCGAGATCTGGCACGCAGATGCAGAGGCTCAACAGTGGACGCGTCATGCGCTGCCGACACCTGAAAACATGCTGGCAGCGAC
Source organism: Marinobacterium alkalitolerans (assembly GCF_017776525.1). Classification (GTDB taxonomy): domain Bacteria; phylum Pseudomonadota; class Gammaproteobacteria; order Pseudomonadales; family Balneatricaceae; genus Marinobacterium; species Marinobacterium alkalitolerans. The sequence goes on along the minus strand of NZ_JACVEW010000012.1, from coordinate 45,978 downwards.
CTGTGCCCCCGATGGCAGCTTCTGGGCGGTGGGCAGCTTTTCAACCCTGATGGTCAGCCGTGATGCCGGTAACAGCTGGTCTGAAACCAGTCTGAATGAAGACGCCATGCTGTCCAGCATTCAGTTTGTCGATCCGCAAACAGCCCTGATGACCGGTGAGTTTGGCCTGGTGGCACGCACTGAGGATGGCGGCCGCAACTGGCAAACGCTGGATTATATCCCCAATGACTTTTATCCCCTGGATGCCTACTTCAGTTCACCTGGGCGCGGCTGGGTGGTCGGGCTGGATGGCATGATCCTGCACACCTCTGATGGTGGTGCCAGCTGGCAACAGGAACACACGCCGGTAGCAGCCCCGCTCTATGGCATTTCCCACACCGGTACCGGGCTTTTCGCCACCGGAGAGAACGGCACTCTGTTAACCCGGGAAGACTCGGTCTGGCGGCGCCTCAGTGTGGATACCGGTCCGGTCTGGCTGCGTTCCCTGATTGAGCTGGACGACGGTGAGCTGCTGGTCGCCGGCGGGAACGGCACGCTCACGTCAGTACATACACAATAACAACAAGACGGTTTTCCCATGGATAAACGATCTGCCAGTGCCCATCGGGCCACTCACTGGTTGCACAGTCTCGACCAGAAGCTGTTCAACTATCCCAAAACCATACTCGCGCTGATTCTGTTGGCGACTCTCTGGTTTGCCGCCCAGATTCCCGGCGTGAAAATGTATTCCGATTTTGCGGACCTGTTGCCGCAGAGCCATCCCTACATCGAGCTGCACAATGACATCAAGGCATCCTTTGGGGGAGCCAATGTGATCATTGTCGGTGTCGAATTCACCGAACATGACATCTTTGATAATGACGCACTGGCGCGTATTCATCGGATTACGCAAGCGGTGGATTCGCTGCCGGGCGTCGATCACAACCTGGTGACCAGCGTCACCCATCGCAACTCGCGCAAGGTCTGGTTGACGCCCGAGGGCAATGTCAATTCCGAGCCCTATTACAACCCGGAGCACACGGACCTGAATACTGAGCAGCTCAACACGCTGCGCAAGGACGTGGCAGCGGACCCCCGTGTGCTGGGGCCGCTGGTCAGCCCGGATCTGCATATGGCGCTGGTGAAAGCGCAGCTGATCGAGGGCAAGCTGGACTATGCCGCCACCTATGCACATATCCAGCAGATGCGGGAGCAGGAAGCGGCTGATGGCGTAAAAATACACGTCACCGGTCAGCCCATGCTGGTGGGCTGGGCCTACCAGTATCTGGATCAGATCATCGAGATTTTCCTGTTCACTGCGCTGATCATGCTGGCGCTGCTGGTGTTCTATTTCCGCAAGGCGTACGGCGTGTTCATCCCGCTGGCAGGCGTGATTGTGTCCTCGATCTGGGGTGTCGGGATCATCTCCCTGTTCGGCTATAACCTGGACCCGCTTAGCCTGGTGATTCCCTTCCTGATCTCGGCCCGCGCCATGTCGCATGGCATTCAGCTGGTCGAGCGCTACTACCTTGAGCTCAGCTCGCACGATAACCACCACCTGGCCGCGCGCCTGACCTTTGAAAGCCTGTTCCGTCCGGGCAGCCTGGGCGTGGTTTCAGATGCAATCGGTCTGCTGCTGATTGCCATCGGTTCCATCCCGCTCAATACCAAGCTGGCGCACTATGCCTCGATCTGGGCACTGAGCATCATCATTACCGTCCTGCTGGCGGTGCCGCTGCTGCTTTCAGTGTTGCCGAAACCCAAGGCGACCGGTATCAAGCACAATATTTTCCGCAACGTGGGCTATGTCTGTGCCGATCTGATCAGCGGTCAAAAGGCGGCCAAAAAGGCGCTGGGCATTGCGGCGCTTCTGCTGTGTGCTGGCTTCTATTTCTCCTCCCATGTGGTGATCGGTGAATCCGAACCGGGCTCGCCCATCCTGTATCAGGACCATGATTACAACCTCTCGTCCAAGGCGATCAACGACAGTTTCCCGGGCTCCGAGGAGATGTACATCGTTGCGGAGACCGATGAAAAGGGGGGGATCAAGCGGCCCGAAGTGCTCAAGGCGCTGGCTGATCTCGAGCGTCACATGCTGCTCGACCCCGGCGTGGGTGGAGCCAAGGGCATTCCCGATCTGGTGAAGCAGGTCAATCGACTGCTACACAACAACGATCCGCGCTGGGCGCAGATTCCGGATGACCCCATGTACGTAGGCGGTCTGATGTTCACCTACATGATGTCCAACCCGATCCCGGGGGCGCTGAAGGAGTTTGTGGACAGTGATGAGCGCGTGGCCAACCTGGTGTTCTATTACAAGGATCACAAGGGCGAGACCCTGCGCCGTGCGATCCACACCGCCAAGCAGTGGATCGCCGAAAACGAGGGCAAGGTTGAAGGGCTGACCATCCGTTTGGCCGGGGGCACCATCGGTGTTATCGCCTCGCAAAACGAAGCGGCTTTTGAAACCAACCTCTGGGTGCTGCCGCTGGTGTTTCTGCTGATCTTCGCCATGGTGACCTTCTTCTACACCTCCTTTATGGCCGGCACCATGATGTTCGGTGCCATGCTGTTCGCGACCACACTGACGTACGCCTACATGGGGCTGAGCGGGATGGGCATCAATTCCAATACGGTGCCGATCATCGCCGTGGGTGTCGGTATCGGTATCGATTACTCCATTTACATGATGGATCGCATTCGCTCGGAAATGGTCGCATTGGGTGATCTTCAGGCGGCCGTTCGCCGGGCGATTCGCACCACCGGACTCGCTGTCAGCTTTACCGCGATCACGCTGATTGCCGGCATCGTCATGTGGGTGGTGCTGTCCGATCTGCGCTTCCAGGCGGAAGCGGCTTTGTTGCTGATCGTGATGGTCGTGCTCAACGGCGCGGCGGCCATGCTGCTGGTGCCCAGCTGGGTGCTGGTGTTCAAACCCTCCTTCATTTGTGAAGCCTATGCCGACGAGGATGGCGTTATCCACGCTGATTCCGAAGCGGCAGAGGTCCCCTGTGTCATGACAACCAAGGCATAAAAGAGGCCAAACTCCATGTCGAAAACAATAACAACGACATTCAATCATCTCGCACTGGGTGTTGCTGCAGCCCTGGGAACCAGTATTGCCATGCCGGCAATTGCAGCGGAAACCACTTGGGCCGGGTTTGTGGAAAACGCGACCTATCATCGCGACGATGTCGGCATCTCCAAGTTCCGCAACACGGCCCAGGCCGAGTTTGAGACGAAATTCGACTCCGACAGCTTCCGCTCCGTCCGCCTCAACGGCGTATTGCGTGGCACCTATGATGGCGTCTACGACCTGAATGACGGTGAGTTCGGCAAGGATGCACAGCAGGACTACCTGGGTCAGAACTGGCACGGCCAGGACACCTCGACCTCGGTGCTCACGTCGGGCGTTCCCTTCCCCTGTGAAAACGATCCGACCCTGTGTAACAACCTGGACGGGTACATGGACCAGGATGAAAACGACGCCCGTTTCCCTGAGTTCAACAACCGGCTGGACTTCATTCGTGAGCTGTACCTGAGTGCGGACAAGCAGCTGGACAACGGTGACATCCTGTCCGTTCGTCTGGGCAAGCAGCAGGTGATCTGGGGCAAAACGGACCTTTTCCGGGTGCTGGACGTGATTAACCCGGTGGATTACTCACGCCATAACATCTATGACGAGCTGGAAGATATCCGTATTCCCCAGTGGATGCTGACCGCCGAGTGGCGTATGGGGCCGACCAAGGTGTTCGATGATTCCAACCTGTCTCTGGTTTGGAACTTCGACAAATTCCGTCCCAACAATCTGGGGACCTGTGGGCAGTCCTATCGCATTCTGGATGCAGGCTGTTTCTTCTCCTCGTCGGCCAACCTTCAGCTGATTCCCGGCGGGCCCTACAGCAACCCGGTGCCGATTATCCATGATGTGGAAGAGCCCGAGTGGAGCCTGGCCAATACCCAGCTGGGCCTGAAATGGGAAGGTGTCTATGGCGACGCAACCTTCTCGCTCAATGCGCTGACCTACCGTCAGCAACTACCTTCCTTGCACTTTCGTCCTTTGGGTCCAGGAGCACCCGTACCGGCCGCAGATGGTGTATTTGATATCAAGTTTCCGCGTGTAAACCTGCTCGGTGGCTCCATCGATTACTACTCCATGGATATGGATGCGGTCTGGCGTCTTGAAATGGCGTACACCGAAGGCGAGGAGATGCCGCGTGATCTCAATGGTCACAAGGAAACCGACATGCTGCGTTACGTGATCGGCTTCGATAAGAACATCATCATTCCCGAGCTGGGTACCCGCAGTGCATTCCTGCTGTCGACGCAGTTGTTTGGCGAACACATTCTCGATCACGAGTCTGACATGCCCAACGATCAAGACAACTGGATTGCGACAGCACTGTTCAAAGGCTTCTACATGAACAACCGATTGAGCCCGCAGATCATCGTGGCACATGATTTTGCGGCCAAGTCCACTGTCTACGCACCCAGTGTGTCCTGGACACCGGATAACCACTGGATGTTCAACCTGGGGCTGAACTTCAAGACCGGCGGCGAAGAACGTTTCCCCTGGAGTGTGGCCTCTGCCTTTGGCGACTCAACGCCTCAGTTTGAGCCCCTGGCGCGCTTCACCAATGGGCCGATCGGGGTGGCCAATGACGAAGACGAAATCCAGCTCACCGTTCGCTACAGCTTCTAAGAAAAATAAGGAAACACAGTATGTTTAAAAAAGCCGTATTATCCGCCGCCATTGCTCTGGCCTTGGTACCCAATGTTCAGGCCGCCGATGTTTCAGAAGCGGTCATTCAGGAGTCCTTCTTCCCGTATGCCGATGGTGCGCCATCGTTTCCCGGCCTGAAGGCTGGTATGACAATCAATCAGAGCAATGTGGAACAGTTCAAGGATGCACTGGACCCGGCCATGTACCAGTTTGTCAAGAATGGCGACACCGAGATCAAGGTGGGGGAAACCACGGACTTTGCTCTGCACCCCAGCTACATTGAAGCGACACGCAAATATTCGGGGGATGTTCAACTGGGTGAAGGTCACGGTGAGATTTCAGAGACGGTTGCCGGTCGACCCTTCCCGGCGGAACCGTCACTGGATGATCCTCGTGCTGGCGAAAAACTGGCCTGGAACTACAAGTATGGCTACAACTGGGGTGACTCGGCCGCCATCATGCCGTTCTACTGGACCATGCGGGATATGGAGTCCGGTAACAAGGAACGGACCATCAAGATGAACTTTCACTTTCTGAACTTCACCCATAGAACCTCGCAGGAGCCTTATCCGGAAATTACGCCCAACCCTTCAGAACTGTTCCGGGGTATCTACGTTCAGGTGCTGGAACCCTTTGACGTGAAGAACACCCAGCTGCTGATCCATCGCTTCGAGGACGATACCAAGGTGGATAACGCCTACCTGTACCTGGGCTTCCAGCGCCGCGTGCGTCGACTGTCGACCGGTCAGACTACCGATGCCTTCCTTGGCACAGATGTGATGATCGAGGATTTTGAGGGATACAACGGCCGTATCAGCGACATGAAGTGGACCTACAAGGGGACCAAGTACCTGCTGATGCCGATGTACAATCACAACGACATGCCGCTGGATACGGAAACCCATCAGGATGAAGATGGCTATCAGGTGATCGCTTTTGGTGGCAAGGGCGGCTGCTTCCCGGACATCACCTGGCAGCTGCGCAAGGTCTATGTGGTGGAGTCCGAGCCGGTCGATCCGAACCATCCGATCAGCAAGCGACAGCATTACATGGATGCGCAGACCTTTATCATTCCGCGCAATATCACCTATGACCGTAAAGGGGATATGTGGAAGAGCTGGACCATCGGTCAGTCGCATCCGGACCACCACCTGCCCGTGAACAAGGGCACCGGCGTGTCCATCGATGATTCCTTCACCATGATCGATATTCAGGCCAATCACTGCACTACGGGTCAGTTCAAGGGTATCGTGGATCCGGAGCGCAGCCCGGTGGACAAGTTCAGTGTGCAGAACATGCGCGCCTCTGGCCGTTAACCGCGCGATCCCCCCTTGGTCGTTCAACCTTTGCCCGGGCCAGCCCCGGGCTTTTTCTGTTACACTCTCACGCTTTTAAAGTAACGACAGGAACAGCATGTCCCGGCGGCCCGATCTGCTCAATGCCCCCATACGTCCGACGCTGGTGCGGATGACCATCCCGATGATGTTTGGCATTGTCAGCCTGATGCTGTTCAACCTGGCGGATATCTGGTTCGTCGCTCAACTGGGCACTCAGCCGATGGCGGCGCTGGCCTTTACCTTCCCCGTTTCTTTCTCTGTTGTCAGTCTGGCGATCGGTCTGGGGATAGGGACCTCGGCCACCTTGGCGCGCCTGATCGGCAGCGGCAGTGGGGAAGGGGCGGCGCGTCTGGCAACGGACAATCTGTTACTGACGGTGCTGCTGATGGCGGTTGTTGGCACTCTGGGGCGCTTTCTCACGGACCCGGTGTTCCGGCTCATGGGGGCCGAGCCCGAGCTGATGTCGCTGATTGATGCCTATATGGAAGTCTGGTTCGCAGGCTCCGTGTTTCTGGTGCTGAACATGGTGTGCAACAGCACCTTCAGGGCATCGGGTGATACCCGGCTGTCGGCAACCATCATGCTGATTTCATCCCTGCTTAATGTGGTGCTGGACCCGCTGTTGATTTTCGGCTGGGGGCCGGTTCCCGCCATGGGGATACGCGGCGCAGCAGTGGCCAGCGTGATCGCCTGGTCGGCGACCACATTGCTGGCGCTGCATCTGCTTTACCACCGTAAGCAGATGCTGCTGCTGACAGTGCCGGACCTTAAACAGATGCTGGGGCACTGGCGCAAGGTGCTATCGATCAGCCTTCCGGCGGCCCTGTCCAACATGATGACGCCGCTGGCCAACGGGATACTGACGGCGCTGGTTGCTGTCCACGGGGCAGAAGCCGTCGCGGCCTTTGGGGCGGGGGCGCGTATCGAATCCCTTTCGTTGCTGGTCTGTCTGGCACTGTCCATGACACTGCCCCCCTTCATCAGCCAGAATTTTGGTGCCCAGAAACTCGAGCGCGTGCGTTCAGCCTATCGTGGCGCGGTTCGTTTTGCGCTGTTGTGGCAGCTGCTTATTTTCGGTGTGCTGCTGATCGCGTCCGGACCCATTTCGCGGCTCTTCAGTGACGACGAAAACGTGGCGCGCTGGCTGCAGCTCTGGCTCGTCATCGTGCCTGCAGGTTTTGGCTTCCAGGCAACCACCTTCCTGAGTGCCTCCTCATTCAACGCCCTGCATCAGCCCATGCGCGCCATGCGGATCAGCCTGTTCAGACTCTTTTTCATGTATGTCCCTCTGGGCTGGCTGGGCAACCATTTCTTTGGATTGACCGGCATGTTCGTGGCACTGGTATGTGCCAATGCGGTTACCGCCATGGTGGCCAGCTTCTGGGTGCGGCGCTACCTGAAAACCCTTGCGCTGGATCATCAAGCCGTACCTGCTGCCTGAATATCAGTACATACCCTGATTGCACCAAAGTCATACTCCTGACATCGTTTTTTTGGACTATGATCAGTGTGGTTACACCGCTAACTGCACACATAGAAACTTCGTACATTGCCTGACGGCCCCCATTCTGCTGCAGAGTGGAGCAGGCGACGAGAACATGGAAAGGGATGCAAAGTATGAGTAAACGAGTTGCATTGGTGACCGGCGGTACCGGTGGCCTGGGTGAAGCTATTTGTCGCAAACTGGTTGATGCCGGATACCACGTAGTTGCCGGTTACAACAGCGGCGGCAATCACGAAAAAGCCAAGGCATGGCAAGAGAAGCAGCGCGAGGCCGGCTACGAAATTGATGTGGCCTACGGGGATGTTACCAGCGAGGAGTCATGCGCTGCATGCATCGAAACTGTGAAGCAGCTCACTGGCCGTGACGTGGATGTGCTGGTGAATAACGCGGGTATTACCCGTGATGGTCAGTTCAAGAAAATGAGCTGGGAACAGTGGAATGAAGTTCTCAGCGCCAACCTGGATTCCATGTTCCACATGACCCGACTGGTGATCAACCCGATGATTGATCAGGGCTTTGGTCGTGTCATCAACATTTCCTCCGTAAACGCGCAGAAAGGTCAGTTTGGCCAGACCAACTACTCAGCGGCCAAGGCCGGTATCCACGGCTTTACCAAGGCACTGGCACAGGAAGTGGCTGCCAAGGGCGTGACCGTCAACACGGTATCGCCGGGCTACGTTATGACGCCGATGGTTGCCAAGATTGACGACTCGGTGCTGGAGAAAATTGCCAAGACTATCCCCGTCGGCCGTTTGGGCGAGCCGGACGAGATCGGTCGAATTGTAACCTTCCTGGCGGACGATCAATCAGCCTATATCACGGGGGCTGATTTCTCCATCAACGGCGGCTTGCACATGTTCTAATGCGACTCCCGGGAGTGTGCTCCTTCTGCCGTGTGCAGGCTGGAGCCACTTCCACCCCGCTCGTCCTTCCTCGATCTTTCTTGCCTTCAGCCCTCCCAATACCAGACAACATATTCACGACAGGCATCCTCTCAGCCCTAGTTCATTACAACGATGTTAATTCATTAAAAAAAGTGCAGGCATGGAGTACACTTAGGGAACGATATGTTCCAGAAAGGGTACTTACATGTCCGGACTCAAGTTGACTCCCAAACTTCTGATGTTGACATTGATTCCCATGCTGGCGGTGGTGACTGCCGTGATGGTGATCGTGCGCATCGAAATGCTCGCGATGGGGGATAAGGAAGTCCTGAATATTCGCCAGGATATGGTGGCGGCCAAGCAGAAAGAGCTGAAGAATTACGTTGAGCAGGCGATTACTGCCCTCACGCCTGTACTCGAAAATAATGAACTTTCCGAGCAGGAGAAGCAGGCTCGTGCCAGTGACATACTCAATGCCATCAAGTTCGGTGAAGATGGCTACATCTTCGCCTATGCAACTGATGGCGTGAACAGGGCACATGGTGCCAAGCCAAGCCTGAACGGCACCAACATGATGGGGGTCTCGGACCCCAACGGCGTGAAGGTGGTGCGTGAACTGATTGATGCCGCCCAGAGCGGTGACGGCTTCGTGGAGTACGTCTGGGACAAGCCCGGTCAGGAAGAAGATGCCCCCAAGCTGAGTTATGCCGTCATGTTGCCGGCGTTTGACTGGATGGTGGGTACCGGCTTCTATGTGGATGATATCGATGCCGCCATTGCCAAAAAGGAAGGTCAGCTCAAGACCGATATGGGCGAAACGCTCATGCTGATTGCGCTTTCCTCGCTGGCCTTGATCGTGCTCGTGGCCGTGATCTGTCTCTGGCTGGCACGTCGCATCGTCAATCCGTTGCACCAGACGGCGATGGCGCTGCGTGATATCTCTGAAGGGGATGGTGACCTGACTCAGCGTCTGCCGGTAGAAACCCGCGACGAGATTGGTGAAGTGGCACAGAACTTCAACCAGTTTGTGGAAAAGATTCAGCAGCTGATCATCGAAGTTCAGCGTGGCATCCAGTCGCTGGGTCAGTCCACAGAATCCATGCGCTCCGTCGTGACCCGTGCACATGAGGACGCCCACACCCAGAAGGGTGAGACCTCTCAGGCGGCTGCCGCGATTCACGAAATGGCCGCTGCGGTTCAGCAGGTTGCAAGCAGCGCTTCTCAGGCCGCCGAATCGGCGCGTGAAGCTGATTCCGAGTCGGTTAACGGCCAGAATGTCGTCGAGCAGACCATCGATTCCATCAATCGACTGGCCGATGACGTTAACCGTTCCGCCGAAGTGATCGGGTCTCTGGGTACGGACGTGAACGAGATCGGTACGGTCGTGAACGTGATTCGCGATATTGCCGAGCAGACTAACCTGCTGGCGCTTAACGCGGCTATCGAGGCGGCGCGTGCCGGTGAGCAGGGGCGTGGCTTCTCCGTTGTCGCGGATGAAGTGCGTACGCTGGCCAACCGTACTCAGCAGAGCACCGATGAAATTCAGCGCATGATCGAGGGGCTGCAGAACGGAGCCAAGCAGGCGGTGCGTGAAATGGAAAGTTCACAGGCGCAGAGCCAGGACACCATCGAGCGTGCTGATGAAGCCCGCAGTTCACTGCAGCAGATTACGCATTCTGTCAGCACGATCACCGAGATGAACACTCAGATCGCCAGTGCGGCAGAAGAGCAGACGGCGGTGGCCGATGAGATCAGCAAGAGCGTTCAGCAGATCGCTGACATTGCCGACAAGGCGACTCAGAATGCCGAGGAGCTGGCTGGCACCGCGACCGGCATGAGTGAGCTGGAACGCCACCTGAACCAGCTGGTGTCGCGCTTCAAAACCTGATCGTTAAACGGTATCGGGTAGCGCAAGCCCTTCCCTGACTGAACCGCCTCTGCATCGCATGCGTATTTTTCGGGGGAGGGCTTTTTTATGCGTACTCTACTCTGTCTCATCTGCTCCATTACATTGTCGTTGCCCGTTTGGGCCATTGAACCGACCCGTTTATATGGTGCCCAGTCGCACTATCAAGTTGAACGGAAAGGCAAGGTCATCGGTGACTATCACCTGAACTTCTCGCCCTGGGGACAGGGGGGCACTCATGTCAGCGTCGCGATGGATCTGAACATCCGGTTCATGGGTCTGTTCAGTTATGATTTTGAATACCGGTCTGACGAGTACTGGAGAGACAGTCAGACACTTGAGCAGATGCTGGTGCGTATCGATGACGATGGCGATCTGACCCGGTATGCCTTCGAGCGCCGCGACGGATATTTGTATCGAATGGAGCCAGGCGGCAGCACGCGTCTGGGCTCTGACCTGCTGACAACCAACCACTGGCACCCGGAGCTGGTCCGTCGCACCAATCTGGTCAATACCCTCACCGGTGATGTCAGCCAGATCAATGCACAGCTTGAGGCCGAGGAATGGGTCGAGCTGGGTAACCGCAGGGTGCAGGCACGTCGTTACCGTCTGGGCGGTGACCTTGAGGATACGCTGAGTTGGTATGACACTCAGGGGCGCTGGCTGGGAATGGAGTTCAGTGCGCGTGATGGCAGCCGTGTTCGAGTGTGGCTCAAGCCTGATCAGATGACCGCTTCTCTGGGAGAACCGTATGAGTGATCTGCCTTGGCGACTGGCCTGGATCACGGGTGCGGGCACGGGTATCGGCAGAGCGACAGCGCTTGCACTGGCTGAGCGTGGGTGCGATGTGCTGGTCAGCGGTCGCCGTTATGAGCCTCTGAACGAAGTGGTACAAACGGCAGTGGAGAGCGGGCTTGAAGGCCGTATCCGGCCACTGGTACTGGATGTCACCCGGCCGGGCGCTTACCGGCAGGCACTGGACACCATCGAGCGTGAATGGACCCTTCCTGATCTGGTCATCCTGAATGCAGGTACTCACCACGCCATGACACTGGATGAGTTCAGTGTGAAACCCTGCCGGGACCTGATGGAAGTGAACTATTTTGCTGTCATGTCAGGGCTGGAAGTGCTTGTGCCTGCTATGCGGCGGCGTGGTCGCGGGCAGATTGCCTGTACAGCCTCTTTGGCCGGGTATCGAGGTTTGCCCACGGCGGCTGCTTACGGGGCCAGCAAGGCCGCCTTGATCAACGCCTGTGAAGCCCTTCAGGTCGAACTTCAGGGCACGGGGGTGCGCTTGCAGGTGATCAATCCCGGCTTCGTCAAAACGCCGCTGACCGACCGGAACCGCTTTGAGATGCCCCAGTTGATTTCCGCCGAAGAGGCGGCCCGAGCCTTGCTCAAGGGGCTCACTTCCAATCGCTTTGAAATCCGCTTCCCGAGGCTTTTTGCCCTCTTCATGGCCAGCTTGAAACTGTTGCCGGATAATCTGTATTTTCGACTGATCAAGCGGGGAACCGGTTTTGAGTGAAGCAGCACTGGAACGCTATGCAACAACCTTTGCCAACCTGACACCTGATACGGTGGATGAGCTTTGTGCCCTGGTCAGTGAAGGTGTGTACTTCAAGGATCCCTTTAACGACATTCAAGGCCGTCAGGCATTCAAGCACCTGCTGTTGGATATGTTTGAGCGTGCAGGACGACCTGCGTTCAGTGTGGATACTATCTGCTGGCATCAGGCTTCAGAAACAGGCTGGCTCAGGTGGCATTTCAGGGCAGACCTGCCGGTCATAGGGCGCCTGGAAGTTGAGGGATGTTCGCGTGTGCTGTTTGATGCCCACGGCCAGGTCAGTACGCATATGGATTACTGGGACAGTGCACCCGTGTACTTGAAGCTCCCGCTGATCGGTCGCTTGTTGCGCGGTGTCAGGCACAGAATTTCCAGTCAAGCCTCATAGGAGCCAGGTCATAATGTATGCAAATTATGACGCCAACAACTGACAGCATATCCTGTTTCGTAGTAATCTTTCTCAAACAGTTGTTTTGCAGGAGTGAATGAACCACTCCTTCAAATAGTTACTACTTATAAAAACAGAGAAAAACATGTTGTTCTCACGTCGAGCCAGTCAGGAAACAGAGCAGTTGCGGGCACAGCTGGCAGCTGTCCAAAAGGATTACCAGCAGGAGATCGATACTCTTAAAGAGCTGGTGGCAGAAAAGGAGTCTCAGTTACAGGCGATTCAGCGTCAGGGTGACAGTGAAGCCAAAGTCCTGTCCTACCAACTCAAGGGCAATGAGATGCTGGGTTCGATTCGTGAAGGCCTGGCCATTAACGCAGAGCAGCTGATTGAAGAGCGAAAGTCACTGGCTGAGATTGACTCAGTGTTTGATGACACCCGAGCAGCGGTCTCCAGGCTCAGCAAGCGCGCTGAACAGATCAACTATCATGCTGAGTCCAGCTTGCAGGCAACTGAGGTGCTGGATGGTACCGCCGAGTCAATCAGCAAACTGGTTGTAGGCATCAAAGAAATATCGGATCAAACCAACCTGTTGGCATTGAATGCCGCTATAGAAGCAGCACGTGCAGGGGAGGCCGGCCGGGGCTTCGCCGTGGTAGCTGATGAGGTTCGAAACCTGGCCAGCAAAGCCCATCAGGCCAGTGGTGAGATCGAGAGCCTGATTGGCAAGGTGATGGATCAGACCGGCACTATCAAGGAGATCGTGACCAGGAATCACGAGAGCGCGGTAGAGGTTTCGGCTTCCTCAACACAGATTGATGGTGTGGTGGCTGATGTTTTGGATCGGTCCAATCAAATGCAACGTGTCATCGCGCGAGCAACCACTGCTTCATTTCTGGATACTGTAAAACTGGATCATGCCGTGTGGAAAAACCGGGTCTACAGCCTGATTGAGTCCGGTCGTTTTGCCGAAGGTGCCAATGATCATACAGAATGTCGGTTGGGGCACTGGTATTACGAAGGGTATGGCGCCTCTCACTATGGGCATATGGAAAGCTTTCGGTCACTCGAAAGTCCCCATCGCCGTGTACACGAATCGGGTAAGGCAGCGCTTGAAGCGGGTCGTACGGGTGACTACACCCGCATGTTGCAGCATCTCGAACAGATGGAGTCGGCCAGCCTTGAGGTCGTTAAACAGGTTGACCGCCTGATGGTGGAGGTATCGCAGCAGATTTAGGAAATACTTTTTTGAGGACTCGATGAGAGTCCTCAGAGTGTAAATGGGATCTCCCTGAACTGCTCTCCACGGACGAAGAACAGAGTGACCGTACCCAGCTGGACACCCCATTTGCTGACCTCGGCCCGGTTTACCATTACATTGCCGGGCTGCAGATACATCCAGTCGTTAAAGGCAACCTTCCAGCTGCCATCGCCCACCTTCAATTCCATTTTGTATTGCCAGTTGAGGCTGTTGCCCTGGGTAACGCCTTCTGCGTGTCCCAGTATGTCATCGGCCTGGCCGATATAGCGGTTGTCTCCAGTAGGGGTGATTGTCCATACGCGGCGGTCCTGCTCACCATCGCCGTAGAGAAATTTCTCATCCAGTACCAGGCGCTCGCCGTTCCAGTCACCGTCGATTTCGACCTGGAACTGGCGTCGCAGCTTGCCGAAACGGTCCTCAAAGATCCCCCAGGCGTACACCTTGCCCTGAAAAAAATCTTCGATCTTCAGTGTCGGACCCTGTGAGTAGAGAGAGTCTGTCTTCATGGGTGAGCATCCCGTTATGAACGCAGAAAGCAAAAACAACCAGAAAAAATGTCTAATCCGCATGGGGGTCTCCATCGGTACCTGCAAGGCGTGCACGCAGAGCCTGGTGGCCAGCTTGGCGCAGGGGGTAGCCTCTGAGCCAGACCACCGCAACTGTCTTGAATACGCAGGGGATACCGGCATAGATCAAGGCGAGGGTCAGACTTGAATGAGCGGGTATCTGCCATTCGGCCAGCTGGAGCAGTCCCAGCCCGATCATGGCGGCCAGCGCCAATGCCAGCTTGTTCGCGGCATTCCAGCAGGCAAACAGGAGGCCTCGGCGCTGGCACCTGAACCGAAAGCGGTCCCAGTCACAGACCTCCGCCTGCATGACGTGAGGAAGCGCCAGGTCGGCACCCAGCAATAAACCGGTGAGCAGACAGATGGGAACAAACAGGTTGAGATCCCCCGGGCCGAGCAGGGTGGCGGGCAGGAAGGCGGGCACTGACAGCAGCATACAGAAGCGCCATATATCTACCTTGTCGAAACGCCGGCTCAGGGCCAGCCACAGAGGCAGGGACGCGACCGCTGCACCGAAATAGAGCAGAATCAGCAGTCCTCTGTCGGCCTCCCGAGCCTGCAGGGTTTGGGTAACAAAGAGGGGAAAAAGTACGGCCGGAACGCCGTTGGCGATGCCGTTGAAAAACCAGCTTCCGAGCAGCATTCGGGCCGGGCGATTACGCAGAATGCCGCGCCAGTGGTGTGGGCGATGCTGAATCTGGCGCACCGGCAGAGGCGTTTCGCGCAACAGGCAGGTGAGTGCCAACATACCCGGTATGACGGTTAAGGCGGCCATAAGAAGCAGCACCTGGCCCGTGGTCAGGCCCATATAGAGGCCCAGCGCAGGAGCCGCCGCGGAAATCAGCAGCCCTGCCAGGGTAAAGCCTTCCCGCACGCTGGCTGCGCGGGCTCGCTGGTGGCTGTCATGACTGAGGCTGGTCAGCCAGCTTAGATAGGGGACCTGAATCAGGGTCCATCCCAGATACAGGAGGACTGAGCCGGCCAGCAGGGAGAGGGCTTCGGCATTCTGAGCAGGGGAGAGCAGCATGCCAAGTCCCGGCAGGCAGATGAACGCGCCTGCCAGAATAAACTGTCTGAAGCGAGCGGGGTGACCACAGTCGAGCCAGTGGCCGATCAAGGGGTCGGTGATCAGGTCGCTCAGTCGAGCCAACATGAGCAGCAGCCCAACCAGGCCCAGCGAGAGTGACCAGTGCTCGACATACCAGGTTGGCAGCAGGACATACAGACCCACTGTGGGAATGGCCAACGGCAGTCCGGGCAGGGCATAGCTGACCAGTTGTCGCCTGCTGAGCGGCTTCATCGGCGGAGCTGATACAGCCCGACGTCAATGCTGCCGTGGCGGAAGCCTCCTTCACAGTAGGCCAGATAATACAGCCACATGCGACGGAAACGCTCATCAAACCCTTGTGCCTTTACGCGGGGCCACTGCTCGATGAAACTGTGGCGCCATTCGCGCAGGGTGTCGGCATAGTCCAGCGCAAAGGTCTGCTCATGCTCCCATGTCAGGCCCGATGTCTCCACTTCCTGTTTCAAGCGTTCGGGGCTGGGCAGCATGCCACCCGGAAAGATGTAGGTCTGGATAAAGTCGGCACGGCTGCGGTAGGCATCAAAGCGCTCGTCCTCGATGCTGATAATCTGCAACACTGCACGTCCACCGCGTTTGAGACAGTTCCGTACCTGCTCGAAGTACCGAGGCCAGTGCTCTTCGCCAACGGCCTCGAACATCTCGATGGATACGATATGGTCGTACTGCTCGCGCACGTCGCGGTAATCGGTCAGTGTGAAATGGCACTGCTCATTCAGACCGGCCTTTTCGATTCGCTCACGGGCGTATTGCAGTTGCTCAACCGAGAGCGTAATGCCGTGGACTTCGGCCCCATACTCACGGGCTGCCAGCTCTGCAAAGCCGCCCCAGCCACAGCCGATCTCCAGTACCTTTTGTCCCGGCTTAAGGTCCAGAAGCTGGCAGATTCGACGGTACTTGTTCAGTTGGGCCTCATTCAGCGCTGCCATGCCCTGCCGTGTGCTGTCGGGAGGGTAAAGCGCAGCCGAGTAGGTCATGCTGGGGTCGAGCCAGAGACCGTAAAATGCATTGCCCAGGTCGTAGTGGTAGGCGATATTGCGGCGTGAGCCACTGCGGGTGTTGGCGCGGCGCAGATGACGCAGTCGGCTTATCACTCGGAGCACCCAATGGCCCCTGATCAGGTCCTGCAATTTGTGTTCGTTGCCGAGCGCCCAGTCAAACAGGGATACCAGATCCGGGCTGTCCCAGTCCCCGTCCATGTAACTTTCTGACCAGCCAAGGGCACCGCCTCTGAGCAGGCGCCGAAAGGCACGAAAATGATGAATCCGGATCTCGGCACGCGGCTCATGCTCGCGAGCCGAGCCGAACTGAAGCCGTTGTCCTGAAGGCAGCTGAAGGTCCAGTGTGCCGTATCCGATATGTGGCAGGTGGTTAAGCAGAGCCTGCATACACCAGCGGTTGAGCCAGCCGGTGCGCGGTACTACATCGGCTCGGCTCAGAGTGCGATATTCAGACGGTTTCATGGGTGTGTTCCCCCGAATGGTTGACCAGCGTCGTGCGTGTCGCGGGCGGGCTGGGCCTTGGCTGAAGCGGCACTTTCTTGCGCCAGATGCGGAAGGCCTCCCAGTGGATACCAGCGATCACCTTGAGGGTCATCAACGGATATTTAAGGAAGGTACTCAGCAGGCTTCCATCACTGAGCGGCTTGCGCTGACCCGTGAAAGTCGCGTGCAGCACGGGGCCTGCCTCGTCTGTCTGTCGAATGCAGACCGCTATTCTGTTGTGAGGCGGTTGCATGCGGAAGTGGTACTGCGTGGCCATGCTGATGAAAGGGGATACATAAAAGGCCTTGTCACAGCTCTGGCGGATAGTCGGTCCCTGTTCCTGATCGACCGGGATCAGATAATTGTGCTTCTGGTTAAAGGTGTTGCTGACTTCGTACAGAATGGCTCTGAGACTGTCCTGCTCGTCATAGCAATAAAACACGCTCAGCGGATTGAACACATAGCCTAGTATTCGCGGATAGCACAGCAGCTCAATTCGCCCCTTGCCCAGATCGAGGTCATGCTGGTGCAAGATCGAACGCACCTGATCAGCCAAGGGGCGCTCGCTGCCATCACCGTGGTCCCGGTCATGAAAGGAGAAAAGGTTGAACCGGTTGCGTGAGAAAAGCCGGAGCCGGCCATGGAGCTGGTTCAGTTCGTCCAGATCCAGCAGCATGGATGTCACCCGGTAGATGAAGCGATGTCGGGATGGCTTCATGCGGTGATGCATCACCTGACCGGCATAGAGGCAGGAGCGATTCATGCGACCGCTCCCGGCACCCAAATGTCACGGGGTTTCATGGGGGCCGTGACATGGATACGGCTGCTGGGGTTCTGCAGTGTCCAGGGACGAGGCGTACCGCCCAGCTGTTCCGCCACGGCCAGGCCGGCTTGCAATCCGTCTTCATGGAACCCATAGCCAAAGTAGGCGCCACAGAACCAGGTGTTCTGCTTGCCCTGCAATGACCAGAGGGATTTCTGTGCGGCAATCGAATCCAGATTGAACACCGGGTGGTCATACAGGAAACTACGCAGAATATGACCGTCTCCGGGCTCCTGAGTCGGATTCAAGGTGACAAACACCGGGTGCTCCTGTGGCAGGTGTTGCAGGCTGTTCATCCAGTAGGTGACTGAAATGGCTTCAGGTTGCCCCTGTGGGTGTTGAGCGTCCGTGAGGTAGTTCCAGCTTGCCCAGGCCTGGCGCCGACGGGGCATCAGGGCCGTGTCGGTGTGCAGAATCGCCCGGTTGCGCTGGTAGGGGAAGCAGCTCAGGAGCCGGTTTTCCTGTTCAGTGGGGTTCTCCAGAAGCTCAAGTGCCTGATCAGCGTGGCAGGCCAACACCACATGATCAAAGGTTTCGGTCTCGCCATGCAGAAATTCAACGATTACCTTGCCATTGCGGCGGTGAATCTTATGGATTCGGCTGTTGAGTCGAACACCGGTACCCAGCTCACGGCAGATACGACTCACATATTCTCGACTTCCTCCAGTGACGGTGCGCCACTGAGGCCTGTCCTTCAGTTGAACCAGGCCATGATTCTGGCAGAAGCGAAGGAAGGTCACGGCCGGATATGCCAGCATCTGATCTGCCGGTGTAGACCAGATAGCGGCGCCCATCGGGATCAGGTGCTGATGAATAAACGCAGAGCCGTAGCCGCGAGACTTGAGCATCTCGCCAAGCGTCTGCGTTTGTACATCCGGGGCATCAATCAGCTCAGGGGCTTCACGGTAGAAGCGCAAGAGGTCAGACAGCATGCGCCAGTAACCGGGGCGCAATAAGTTGCGCTTCTGCGCAAACAGGCCTTTCAGCCCACAGCCGCTATACTCCAGGGCACCCTCATTGATCGAAACACCGAACGACATGTCGGTGTTTTGGCTGGGAACGCCCAGTGTTTCAAAAAATTCGACAAGATTGGGGTAGTTGACGGGGTTGTAGACGATAAAACCGGTATCCACCGCCAGGGGACCATCCTGAGTCGGAACATTGACCGTATTGGAATGGCCACCCGGGCGATCGTCCTTCTCGAACAGCGTCACTTTGTGCTGCTTGTTCAGCAGCCATGCCGCGGAAAGGCCGGAGATACCGGAACCGACAACGGCTATTTTAAGTGGTTTGATGGCGTGTACATTCATGGTGGGGTCGCTCGTCATATCCTTTGCGGGCCGTTACGTGTCCAAGGGGGTACACGGATCATCGACAACGGCGCTCAATGCTGCAAGGATTAAATAGCCACGGTTGATCCGTTTGGCATCACAGATGCGTAAGGAGGACACATGCAGGAATTCGATGCCGAAGGAGGCGATGTGAACGCTGCCGCTGTCACCCCGCAGACATTGACACCAGAGCAAAGGAGAAAGCAGGTGCGAGACGAATGGAGCGCCTGTCTAACCCGCCTGGCCGAGACTCGTGACAAGTCCGAGTTTGCTCGCTTGTTCGGATACTTCGCGCCCCGGGTCAAGTCTTACATATTACGTTTGGGTATGCCGGATGCCACCGCTGAAGAAGTGATGCAGGAAGCTATGCTGCTGGTATGGCGCAAGGCTCATCTTTTTAATCGAACCAAGGCCAGTGCCAGCACCTGGATTTTTACGCTGGCCCGAAACCAGAGTATCGATCGGATGCGACGGGACAAGGTCCAGTTTTATGAGCTGCCGGAAGAAGAGCCAGACCCCGAACAGCGTGACATGGGTGAGCATTCAATCATCGCCGAGCGTATGCAGGAAGCTATCGCAACCCTGCCGGAAGGCCAGGCGCAAGTGCTGCATCTTTCCTACTACGAAGGCAAAAGCCATTCAGAAATTGCCGAGCAACTGGGGATTCCCCTCGGCAGTGTTAAATCAAGACTCCGTTTAGCATTCAGTAAGCTCAAGGCTCACTGGGGAGAAGAAGTGTGAATATCAGCCATCATTTTGACGACGCAACCCTGATGGCCTACTCCGCAGGTACACTGCCGGAAGGCATGGCCCTGTTGGTTGCCTGCCACCTGCATTGGTGCCCGCACTGCCGTGATCGAGTAGAAGTGACCAACTCTGTTGGCGGTGCTCTGCTGGATCGTCTTGAGCCAGCCGCACTCGACGATAATGCACTGGACAGCCTGCTGGCGCGTCTTGATGAGCCCGAGCAGGAGTTTGCATCGCCTGAGCACTCCAGGTCAGAGCCAGCCGGTGATTCTGAGCTGCCGGCACCTTTGGCGCAGCTTCTGGGCGCGCCGATGGATGAACTGCCCTGGAAACGGATCGGTTACGGTGTGCGCCAGATCGACCTGGAGTTGAAGGGTCCCGGTGCTGCACGATTGCTGCGTATCTCGCCGGGCGTATCAGTGCCGCATCATACCCATGGCGGTAATGAGCTGACACTCATTCTGAAAGGGTCTTACAACGATGAGTTGGGACGCTTCTGCCGGGGAGACGTGGCCGACCTGGACGGCGATGTGGAGCATCAGCCGCTGGTCGATACTGATGAAGATTGCATCTGTTTGATCGCGACGGACGCACCGCTGAAGTTCTCCGGATTGATGGGACGCTTGGTACAGCCGTTTATCGGCCTCTAGGAGCACGACATGGAATCAACCCTGCCTGAAAAGAAAATTCCGGTTGGCATTAGCGCCTGTTTGACCGGGCAGCAGGTGAGGTACAACGGGGGCCACAAGCGCTCCCGTTACTGTTTGAACGTACTGGAAGACTGTTTCTCCTTTGAAACCTTTTGCCCTGAAGTGGCGATTGGTCTGGGCATACCCCGCGATCCCATCCGGCTGGTGGGTCTGGAGGGTGAGCACCCCAGAGCTCAGGGAACAAAAGAGCCGGAGCTGGACGTGACAGACAAGCTGCTGGACACCGGGCATACATTTGCAGAAAAGCACCGGCATTTGCGTGGCTTTATCCTGATGAAGGGGTCTCCCAGTTGTGGCATGGAGCGCGTGAAGGTGTATCACCCCAACGGCATTCCTCATCATGCTGATCAGGGGGTCTTTGTACGTGCTTTGCGGGAGTCCAATCCGGTGTTGCCTCTGGAAGAGGAAGCACGCATGAATGATGCCGTATTGCGTGAGAACTTTATTGCTCGGGTGTTTGCCTACGATGACTGGAAATCCACTGTGGAGCCGGATCCCAGCTACCATGCCATCCTGCAGTTTCATAGTCGTCAGAAATACCTGCTGATGGCACACCACTACGAAGGCTACCGAGAGCTGGGGCGTTATCTGGCCGAGGCCCATGACCTTCCGCTTGAGGAGGTGATCGAGCATTACATTAGTCGTTTTATGGAGCACATGGCGCACAAGGCGACACGGAAAACGCACACCAACGTGCTCATGCATATCCTCGGGTATCTGAAAAAAGAGATCGACAGTGATACCAAGCAGGAAATGCTGGATGCGATTGAGCAGTACCGTCAGGAACAGGTGCACTTGGTAGTACCGCTGACCCTGCTGAAACACTATGTAAAGCGTCACGGCTCGGACTATATCCGCAGTCAGACCTACCTGAATCCACACCCGCATGAACTGGGGCTGAGGAATTACATCTGAATGCATCTTGTCTGGTTTCGAAACGATCTGCGCCTGGTGGACAACCCGGCGCTTTATCATGCCTGCGCCAGTGGGGAGCCTGTCCGGGCTGTTGTATGTTTGACCCCGGCACAGTGGGCAGAACATAACGAGTCCGAAGCACGTATCAATCTCTGGTCTGCACGGCTGGACTGGCTTGAAACGCAGCTTGAACAAAGCGGTATCGAGCTGACCCGGCTTGAGCTCAGCCGCTTTTCGGATTGCTCAGCAGCACTGAGTCGCCTGGCTGAGGACGTTAGCGCCAAAGCGCTGCATTTCAACTATGAGTACCCGCTTAATGAGCGTAATCGAGACCGTGCCGTCTGTGAGAGCCTGAATGCACAGGGGGTTGAGGCGTTGGGGTATCACGGCGATGTGATTGTCCCGCCCGGAAGTGTTGTGACAGGCAACGGGACACCGTTCAAGGTATTCACGCCGTTCAGCCGTGCCTGGATGAAGCAGCTTTTGCGGCTGGAACATGCGCCGCTACCGCTGCCTGAGGGGCTGTCTCTGGCGAGCAGTGAGCGGGTAACGCTGCCCGTACCTCTTGGTGTACGTCAGAGCCGGGAGCAAGTCTATCCTGTAAGCGATGCGGGCCTGCTGGCGTTGTTGCAGCGCTTTATCGTTGAGCAGGAGCCGGACTATCAGCGTTTGCGTGACTATCCGGCACGCCACGGAACTTCAGGGCTTTCACCCGCATTGACTATTGGCGCCCTGTCAGCGAGGCAGTGCCTGGCAGCCCTGAAACAGGCCTGTCAGGATGACAGCTGGCAGCACAGTATCTGGTTGAACGAGCTGGTCTGGCGCGAATTCTATCGACATCTGCTGGTGAGCTTTCCTGAACTGAGTCGCTATGCGCCTTTTCGCCCTGAGGTGGCCGCACGCATTCACTGGTGTCATAACGAAGCGCATTTTGACGCCTGGAAGGCGGGCGAAACCGGTTTTCCGATCGTGGATGCAGCCATGAAGCAGCTTAACGCAACCGGCTGGATGCATAACCGTCTGCGCATGATTGTGGCCAGCTTTTTGACCAAGCTGTTGCGCATTGACTGGCGCAAGGGCGAAGCCTGGTTCATGTCCAGGCTGATGGACGGTGACTTTGCGTCGAACCTGGGGGGCTGGGCCTGGAGTGCTTCTGTTGGCGCAGATGCGGCGCCTTACTTCCGTATCTTCAACCCTCAGCTGCAAAGCGAGAAGTTTGATCCAAACGGGGAGTTTGTCGCCGAGTGGTTACCCGAGCTGCGGCATCTGGAGCCGAAGGAGCGTCACAAGCCGGGGGCCGGGCAGCGGTATGGTCGGCCCGCCCCGATTATTGACTATAAAGCGGCCCGCAAGGCAGCGCTGGACGATTATAACAACAGCTGAAGATAAGAATGCTGCCACGCCTGATAGGAGATCGGTCTAATTCAATTTGCTTGATACGACATGTTCATACAAGACAGATGGATCAAGATCGGCTCCATTGGGCCAACAAATGGCGCCGAAATGGTCTATCTCCACTTGAGCAAAAATTTCCGGGTCTCTGAGCGGTTCAAACACAGGCCCGAATAATCTGTCCTTAAGACAGACTTCACCCTGGGTATGGTCTTCAAAGGTAAGTTCCAGCACAAAGTCTGGTTTGACGCTGACCTGTATGACTCTGTGAAACACGGTGCTACTCCAAAGGGGCTATACCTTTTAACGGCTGGTGTTGCTCGGCAAGTTTCCAATCCTCCAATAACTCGTGCCTGTGCTCAAGTGCCCATTCAACCACCATGGCCCGGGCTCGCTTTGGTAAGGTGCCATCCAGAATCTCGAGCGTCTCAATCGCAATAATGGCCTGAAAGTCGCCATAGTAGGCATGAAAGTGTGGCGGATTATGATCATCGTAATACATACGAATGAATATGCCGAAAAACACACTGATTGTTGGCATTGTCACACTCCTTGTGACCTTATGATGACAGGAAATTAGTGGCGGGTGGGCGTAAACCCCATTTCATCCGGTAGCATGCCCGAGCTGAAATCATCCATGGAAGGCTCGGCGGCAATCTGGTAACCCTCGCTGGCCCACTCGCCCAGATCGATCAGGCGGCAGCGCTCCGAGCAGAAAGGGCGCCACTTGTTGGCTTCAGAGTAGGGGGCGGGGCTGTTGCACTGTGGGCATTTGACCATACGGGCATCAGTCATCGGCAGCATCCTCCTCGGCCGCAATCTGTTTCAGTTTCGGGTGCAGTGCTTCTACTGCACTGTGCAGATCCTGTTCAGACCCGCTGTTATCCAGTACAAAATCAGCATGTGACAGTCGTTCTTCACGGGTCATCTGAGCCGCCAGTATCTGGCGCACCTGGGCTTCTTCGATACCATCGCGTTGCATGGTCCGTTCAACCTGAGTCTCTTCGGGCACGTCCACGACGATCACCTTGCTGATCAGAAGGTGTTGATCGGTTTCCAGCAACAGGGGAGATGCCAGCACGGCATAGGCGTGACCGTCTTCGTCCAGCTGTTCCAAAGTATCCAGGATGGAGTCACGGATCAGAGGGTGCAGCAGCGCCTCGAGCCAGTTACGCTCACGCTCCTTGTCAAATACAATGCGGCGCAGGGCCGGGCGGTCAAGCTTTCCGTCAGGGCGGATAACGTCTTGACCAAAGTGCGCGGCAATTTTGGTCAGAGCTTCGCTGCCGGGTTCAACGACCTGGCGGGCTACCTGATCGGCATCAATAACGGGGACACCCAATGAAATGAAACACTCGGAGGCGGCACTTTTGCCACTTCCGATTCCTCCAGTGAGTCCTGCTACCAGCATCAAAAGCTCCCCAGATATGCGGAAATGATGGAATCACCCCAAACCATCGCGATCCAGCCGGCAATGGCCAGGTAGGGGCCGAACGGAAGTGGATTTTGCGCCTGATGACGCCGAAATGCAATCAAGCCAAACGCCAGCACGACCCCGACAACAGACGAGAGCAACACCACCAGTGGCAGCACCATCAAGCCGCCCCAGGCGCCGATGGCAGCCAGCAGCTTGAAGTCGCCATACCCCATGCCTTCCTTGCCGGTGAGCAACTTGAACAGCCAGTACACACTCCATAGCAGGAGATAGCCCGCAGCTGCACCCAGGACGGCTTCGTGCAGGCTCACAAACACACCCTGAGTGTTGATCAGCAGCCCCAGCCAGAGCAAGGGCAGGGTGATGGAGTCCGGCAGCAGTTGGTGATCCAGGTCGATGAACGTCAGGGTGATCAGCGCCCAGGTCAACAGAACCAGACAACCTGCTTCAAGGGTAAAGCCAAAATGCCAGACCAGCCAGGCAGAACCGATGCCCGTTAGCAGTTCGACAAAGGGGTAGCGCGCCGAGATGGGCGTCGAGCACTGGCTGCAACGACCGCGAAGAAACAGCCAACTCAGCACAGGGATATTTTCATACCACTGAATCTCGTGCCCACAATGCCCGCAACGGGAACGGGGTACCATCAGGTTGAAGCGTTCGGGTTCGCTGGCTGGATTGCCACTTTCGGCTTGAGCACCAGCTTCAGCGCGGATACAGGCGTCCCATTCGCGCTGCATCATCACCGGCAAACGCAGGATTACCACGTTCAGGAAGCTGCCGACCAGCAGCGAAAACAACAGTGTAGCAACCACTGCCAATAGTGGAGATGTCTGTAAAAGCTCCAGCATTAACCCACAACCTGACCCAGCTGGAATATTGGCAGATACATGGCGATAACCAGGCCACCGACCAGTACACCCAGAATAACCATGATCATGGGCTCCAGCAGACTGGACAGGTTGTCGACCGCATTATCCACTTCCTCTTCATAGAAAGTGGCGACCTTGTCGAGCATCATGTCGAGTGAGCCGGCTTCTTCACCGATGGCGATCATCTGCACGGTCATGGTGGGAAAAACACCAGTCATGTTGGTAGCGCTTTGCAGTGACTGGCCGGTGGATACACCGTTGCGGATCTGGATGATGGCGTTTTCGTACACCACGTTGCCGGCGGCGCCTGCCGCTGAATCCAGAGCCTCCACAAGAGGAACACCGGCCGCAAAAGTAGTCGCTAGGGTACGGGCAAAACGGGCTACGGCTGCCTTGTGTAGGATGGTGCCAATTGCAGGGATCTTGAGTACGGCACGGTCCACGGCATTGGAAAAGCGTTCTGATTTTTGTCTTGCTTTGATAAAAGCGAAAACACCAGCAACGGCTCCAATCAGGCCAACAAACCACCATTTTTGCGCCATTTCAGATAGCCCGATCACCCATTGGGTAAACGCCGGAAGTTCGGCGCCAAAGCTGCCAAATACGGTTTCAAACTGAGGGACGACCTTGACCAGCAGAATGGCAGACACGACGACACCCACCACGATAACCGCGATAGGGTAGGTCATCGCCTTTTTGATTTTCTTCTTCAGGGACTCGACTTTTTCCTTGTAGGTTGCGATGCGGTCCAGCATGGTCTCCAGCGCACCGGACTGCTCACCGGCATGGACAAGTGAGCACACAAGGTCGTCAAAATGCTCCGGGTGGCGAGCGAGCGCCTTGGAAAGGTCGCTACCGGAGTTGACGTCGTTTTTCAGCTCGTTGATCAGCTCCTTAAGCTTCACCTTTTCGGCACCCTCAGCCACGATCTCCAGGCCTTGGAGTAATGGCACACCGGCTTTCATCATGGTCGCTTCCTGGCGAATGAAAAAAGCGATATCCACTGGCTTGATCGGCTTGTGTTTGGAGCTGAACAAGGAGACACGCTCCTTACCCAGCCTGTTGGGGTTGATGCCCTGTTTGCGGAGCAAGGTTTTAGCTGCCGCCAGGTTTTCGGCATCGATCTTGCCCTTGCTGATGTTGCCGCTTTTGTCCTTGCCCTGCCAGACAAAAGTCGATTTCTTGGGTGCTTTTTTCGCTGCCTTGGTCGCCATGCTCTATCCCTGTCAGGTTTTGATTACCCGGTTCATCTCTTCCAGGCTGGTAATACCTGCCGCCACTTTCAGCAGCCCGGACTTGCGCAGGGTCTTGAATCCCTGCTTTTCGGCTGTACGCATGATGTCGATTGAGTTGCCGTTCTCCATAATGCACTCCGCAATTTCAGGGGTCATCTGCAACATCTCATAGATACCCACACGGCCCTTGTAACCACGGTTGCACTTGCTGCAGCCGTCCGGATTGGCGTCAAACAGATGCAGTTCGGGGATCTGATCCGGGGAGAACCCTTCTTCCAGCAGTGCCGGCTCCGGTATCTCGGCCGGGACCTTGCAGGATTCACACAGCCGGCGTCCCAAACGCTGGGCGATGATCAGGCTGACAGAGGTCGCAATATTAAAGGAAGGCACGCCCATATTACGCAAGCGCGTCAAAGTCTCCGGTGCGCTGTTGGTATGCAGTGTAGACAAGACCATGTGACCTGTCTGTGCCGCCTTGATGGCGATCTCAGCGGTTTCAAGGTCGCGGATCTCACCCACCATTACCACATCCGGGTCCTGTCGCAGGAAGGAGCGCAATGCCTCCGCAAACGTGAGGCCCACCTTGGGGTTTACATGGACCTGGTTGATCCCTTCAAGGTTGATTTCCACCGGGTCTTCTGCGGTAGAGATGTTGCGCTCTTCCGTATTCAGAATATTCAGGCCGGTGTAGAGCGTGACGGTCTTACCCGAGCCGGTGGGGCCGGTGACCAGAATCATGCCTTGAGGCTGCTCCAGTGTTTGCAGGTAAGCAGATTTCTGGTCCGGCTCAAAGCCAAGGGCCTCTACACCCATCTTGGCACTGCTGGGGTCCAGAATGCGCAGTACGATCTTTTCGCCCCACAGGGTGGGCAACGTGTTGACACGGAAGTCGATGGAGCGCTTCTTGGATACCTTCAACTTGATACGGCCATCCTGGGGAACGCGGCGCTCCGAAATATCCATGCGTGACATCACTTTCAAGCGTGCCGCGAGTCTTGTTGCAAGGTTCAAGGGAGGGCGATGGACCTCCTGCAACATGCCATCAATACGGCAGCGTACCCGGTAGCTTTTCTCGTAAGGTTCAAAATGGATATCAGACGCCCCTTTCTTGATCGCGTCCAAGAGCACTTTGTTAATGAACCGAACAATGGGTGTGTCGTTAGCAGCGTCTTCTGCCGACTCTTTTTCACTGCTGGCATCCTCTTCCTCTTGAAGCTCAATGTTTTCCAGATCAGTATCTTCCAGTTCCTCCATTGCATCGTTGGTGCTGTCCAGGAACTGATCCAGTCGGCGCTGAAGCTTGTCCTCTTCAACAATGACGGGTTCTGTAGTGATGCCGGTATGGAACTTGATCTCGTCAAGTGCCTGAATATTAGTCGGGTCGGTGATGGCAACATAGAGGCGGTTATCGCGTTTCAAAAGAGGCAGAACGAAGTGCTTGGTGATCAGCGCTTCGGAAATCAGGCCCTGAGGAATGGAGTCGTCACTTAATGAATCAAGGTCGAACAGAGGATAGCCAAATTCTTCGGAAGCAGCCTGGGCCGCCCGGTGTGAGCTGATCAGGCGGTGCGAGATGATGTAACTGATAAAAGGCTGGTTTGTCTTCCGTGCCTGAACGACCGCATCCTGCGCAACTTCAGACGAGAAGACACCATCGTTGACCAGCCGCTTGGCCAGCCCTGTAAGGGGTTGTGTACCTTGAGACACCGGAACTCCTGTAACCGTGCAACAGAGTCAATACAGAACAGCCGTATGATAAAGCAATAAAAGCATAGCCGCATCTGCGGTGTAAACCACAGCTAACTAACTGGCAAGAGGTTGACCGGGCGCAAGATAAATTTGCGTTAAGTTTGCGTTCAGGCTGGACAGCGGCAACAGGGCTGACCTAGTATGGCATTAGAGCGGAGAAAAGGGACGTTCTAACGTTCGATTTCAAAATTTCAAACTCGCTGGAGAGTCCTACCATGAAAAAACAGATGAATCAGAAGGGTTTTACCCTGATTGAATTGATGATCGTTGTAGCGATCATCGGTATTCTGGCTGCCATCGCACTGCCGGCTTATCAGGATTACACCCGTAAGAGTGCTAACAATGCGTGCTTGGCTGAAGCGAAAGCGAAGGCGAATGCTGTAATTGTTGCATTTGCCGAGGATGGCGCAAGTGCAAATGACCCCACCTTCGAAGAAAGTCGGTGCGATGACCTTTCTGGAGTTTCTGTTGCTGCCGCTGCTGCGGGAACAAGTAGTGTTCAGGTCTCTGCAGCTTCACCGGGGGATGCTAATGCAGTGGAGTGTGATATGAGCACTGGCAGCTGTACTAATATCATAGACTGATCAGGCTGCTTGTCATAAGCAGTGTTGTCTAAGGGCTGGCTTTCTGAAAGGGAGCTGGCCCTTTAAGTCTAGGAGGGGCGCTATGCGTGAAGGAAAAGGCTTTACCCTTATTGAGCTGATGGTTGTCATTGCTATCATAGGTATTTTGGCAGCAATAGCCGTCCCTATTTACTTCGACTACACGAGAAAAGCGGCGAATAGTGCATGTTCTGCTGAGGCCAAAGGCTACACTATGAGTGTAATTGTAGCGGTTTCAGATGGCGCTTCATCAGTACCCTCGCCTAATACGTCGTCTTGCCAGTGGATAACGGATGCATCCCAAATAGCCAGTATATCTGCAAACACCACTATTGAGGCTTTTCCAAACCCTCCGGGTGATGTGGGGACAAGCTGTAATTTAAACTCAGATACTGCTTGTGTTTTGGATGAGTCAGTTAATTGATGAAGTAAGAATAGGATAAGGTGGCAGAGTAAAATCGGATTACGTGCTACCGTGAAGCAGTCCCGTCTCAAGTCACGTCCAGAGGGTTGCGCATTTCACCCAGTCAGGTGCCTGAAAAGTGTGTCAGATGCCTTAACGGTGTACTGATCTAATCAAGAAGTGCGCCTGAGACTCAAATGGATCGCCAAGCACATTTCAAAGACCCTGTTTTTGGCGTAATGGGCCGTTGAATCCGTACGCCGCCGGTTGAAACTCAATCGCGTTGCTCACTTGGTGTCAGAAAAAGCGGTTAAGCGCCATGGTCTCCCGAAACGAGTGATATCTTGTATGTGTATGTCATGAGCCTGCCTCGTTTCAACAGCAGTGATGAGTGGTATTGCTTTTCGTTATGAGCCACTTGCTAATAAGTTGCCGGGCTTGAGCCAAATCCCCAAACCAATGCTCGCTCAGGCATTCATCCCTGAATTTGCTTATTGAAACTCTCGACATGGCCGTTTTGCATCGGTTTTTCCGGGCTGTATCAGCTTCAGTTTCACCTTGTTCTTATAGACCCACAGATCCAGTGCCTTGTCAGTAAGCTCCGGCCCTTTGTTCGCCCTGACAGCGCTCGGGTAGACCCTTGAAAGCCACTATGGCATCGAATGAACGACAGGCCTGTTTGACCTGCCCCCACTTTCTAATTCACCAAGTCCTTAGTAATGTTCATCCTGGATAAGGAAGATGAGTAACCGGATCAAAGTGATTAGGCGGATGTCTTATGGCTGCAGGGAAAACGACAACCTGTTTCCTGACAATCAAAGTCGCACTTCCTGACAAAGTGTGATGAGTCATTCTCTTTCTTTCAGGGATGCAATTAGTAGCCGGTTACTTCATACCAGTCTGTCATGTTGCCGTTAAAGCCTGAACCGGCTCCGCTGCCGACGCCAGCATTATCAAGGGCTTCGCTGCTGTATTTGAGGTCTGGCGTACCCTTGCTGTCGAACGGGAAGTAATCATCTCCACACCCGGTAGCGTCAACGATGACGGCACCGTAGATTGTAAAGTTGCCTCGGCTGCTCCACTGAGCACAACCCTTGATAACAACCAGCCCTGCAAAAAAGCCTGTACCGGCAGCTTTAAACTCTTTCTTCTTGTCGTTTGAGGCATTGCTCCCGTCAATGATCAGTACGCCACCGGCCGGTTTTTTATTCAGCTGCTTGGTCTTGGTGGTATCGATCAATGCAACTTTGTCTGAGCCAACGTCCCCAATCTCACCACCGGCCTTGTCCATGAGGTCAGTAATCATTGAGTCACTGTTGCCAAAATACTTGTCAGTGGACGGGGCTGTTGATTTGCCATTTTCGTCAACCGGATAGTCGCTGGGTACCCAAACCGAATCAGCAGTTTTGTCGGGGCCGGAGGTGTGGTGTTCGTTGGCATCGTCATTTTCGGAGTAGCCTTTATCCTGACCGATAAAGGAGAGATCCTTACTTTTGCCCTCTTCTTCGTCGGTTTGATCCCCTCCTGAACTGTCATCCCTGTCTTGGCCACCGCCATTTTCTTTGTCTTTAGCTGGTTTACCACCACCACCACCACCGCCGCTGGCCGATGTTCCAACAGTGCCCTGTTTTCCCAGAGTGCTACTTTCATAATGTGTCAGGTATGCCGCTGGAACACTGTAACTCAGCTTTGCGTTGTCTTCCTCGGTATAAGGGTCTTTCCAGCAGCTGTTACCGCTGCAACTTGCGTCAGGTACAGGGTGGTTTCGACCACTGATGACGGAGTCATTACCTGCGCCGGCCGTGATTTTGCAGCCGGAGCCAAAGCAACTGATGGCGGCAGGTGCATTCAGTGTGGTATTGCCGCTACCGCCCTCGAGTTCAAACCCAATGGTTCGTGATGCTTGCCCCGCCTTGCCTTCACTGAAGAACAGAATCTTGTTGCTAACACGGTTGCCATCATCATCAAATACGGGGGAAAACTTGACCGTGAATTCTGATTTGCCTTTGTCTTGCCCAGTAAAAGCTTTGGCATTGAAACCGCTAACCTTATTGTCGATATCTGCCTGTTCCCAGTCACTTTGCGTGGAGTAAGCGGATACTTTGCTGGCGATACTGTCCCAGCGATCCTGCTTAACGTTGTTGTCCCCACCTTGGTCGGTAGCCTCAAGATGTTCAATCATCTCGCGATACCCAGCCTCAGCTGCAAAAAATGCCTGCAGGCTTGTTTTGGTGTTGCCTGTAATCCGTTCATCCTGAACAGCAGAGTTCATGATGCTGGTGGCGCCGATCATCAGCACGACCAGAAAAATCATTCCGATCAACAAGACCGAGCCTTGCTCACGTTTGGGCTGCTGGGTGGGGGAATGAGTGGGCATGGTGGCCTCCGGCTGTTTGGGTATCTGGCAGCTAAACTGCACTGTCGTCATTTGCTCGCTGCTACTTCTTCCCTGCAGAGATATCTGAATATTGCCTTAACACAAAGAGCATGACAATGACAATGCTCAAAAAATGAACATCAGGGGGTATGTAACCGATGGCGGACAGTTGTCGAAGTGGGTGCATGGTGTAAACTCAAGTAAAGACTTACCAAGAGCACTGCACGGATGCCAAACAGACATCTGCATTCAAACTCTTTTGGCTTCTCGGTTGTTGAACTGATGGTGGCCGTAGCTGTTCTGGCGATTATCGTCGGGATCGGGATGCCCTCGTTTCAGTCAATGCTGGAAAAGTCCAGGTTGGACTCGGCGGCCGAAGCGATGGCTGACTCCTTCAGGTATGCCAGAAGCGAGGCGATTGCCAGGAATGAAGAGGTGGAGTCCGAGGGTTCCTACCAAAGCGGTTGGTCGGTTTCGGTTGTAAGCACGGGAGAGGAGTTGCGTGTCTATGATGCGTTCCCGGCTAATGTGACAACCGATAATAATGCAGCCGTCAGCTTCAATGGGAGGGGTATGGTCTCTGATGGGGAAGAAAAAGCATTCTCTGTTTCTTACAGCGGTGGCGGGTCCCGCTGTGTGCAAATATTCATAAGCGGAGCTGTCAGGCTGACTAACGGAGCCTGCCCATGATAATTGTTATTCGAAATGGAGTAGGTGGCTCAAGGAAGATGACCAGGAATGCTCATAAGGGATTCACGCTGCTGGAATCGCTGATTGCACTGATTGTGTTTTCGTTCGCACTGCTGGCTCTTGCCGCCATGTACGCCAAAACCCTCAGCATGAGCCATAGTACTTACCTGCGAGCATTGGCCTCAATTCAGGCCATGGATATGGAGGAACGCATCCGCGCTAACCCTGAGGCGGGTGTGGGTGATTATTCATCCATAGATTGTGCTGATTATTCTGCTGCCGATATAACACCACCAGAAAACTTTAACGGTAATGCTGGATCTATTGCAGCTGATGATGCTGCGGACTGGTGTGGAAATAATTTCAGAGTATTTGGTGGATTGCTGGTAGCAGCAGGTGTATCAGGGCCTGCCAGTTCTGCGGGATCTGCTGATTTAGAGATTACACTGCAATGGAATGAGCGTGCAATCGAGCAGGACACAGGTGTATCCGTACAGTCGCAAGCTTTTACCTATACGGTGAGAAAATGAGCATGGAAACGCTAAAGTTATCAGCACGTAAAGCGGCTTCTTCATTGCGAAAGCAAGCAGGTCTATCACTTGTCGAGTTGATGATTGGTCTTTTGATCGGATTGATCCTGCTTGGTGGCGTCCTTCAGACCATGCTTGCCAGTAAAGAGGCAAGCACGGCTCGTCAGAGTATGGCGACTGTGACTGATAATGCGCGCTTCCTGTTTGATTTTATGGGGCGTGATCTGCGTATGGTGGGGCGGGGAGAGCCTGCCAGCTTTTTGTCCCATACCTATAACTCCGGTGATAGTCAGCTGGATATCAAATATATAGGGGCTACGGGTAGTGAAGTTACAGCGACTTATTCGTTCACTGAAAGTGATGGAGTGATTCAATATAGCCGAAATGGCACTGGGGCAGGGACTTTGGTTGACAGGGTCGCCGCCTTTGACATTGCTTTTGGAGAAGCGAGCGGCTCGACCATTAGTTACACTGCCTACAACGCTAGCCCATCGTCGTGGGATGACGTGATAGCCATTCGTGCACGTGTTACTTTTGAGGATATTGAAACCGCTACTCTGGATTTGAATATGGCCAGTACACCACTTGTTTCGACGTTTGCTCTGCGTAACCGAATTGCAAACTGGCTGGAAAATAAATAGGACGTTTAAATGGATAGATATGTACGAAGCACACGTCGTGCGGGCGGTTTTACTTTAATTGAAGTAATGGTGGTTGTTGTCATTATTGGTATCTTGGCTTCTATTGCGCTGCCCGCCTATCAGGATTATGTGCGGGATTCCAAGCGTGCTGAAGCAAAGGCGGCTTTGTCTCTGGTCGCCCAAAGGATGGAGCGCTGTTTTACTGAAAGTAATACTTATGTTGGTTGCTATGGCGGCGCAACTGTTAACAGTGATAGCGGAAACTGGGTGGTTTCGATTACAGAGTCAGCCGCCAGCTATCAGCTGGAAGCTGATACTTCTGCGCAGCACAGTGATGGGGAGTGCGATCCGATGACATTGACCAATACAGGGGCTACCTCACCAGCCGCATGTTGGTGATAACCTTCACTAGCCAGAAGCCAGGGAACAGGCTTTTTAACTAGCGGGGAGAACGCTATGAAACCGCATTATAAAATGAGTCAGCCTAAAAGCTGCGCGGCCTTGAAAGAGCGGGGCTCTGTTTTGATTGTTGGGATGGTTTTCCTGGTCATCTTAATGATTGCAGGTGTTACCATCATGAACAGCTCTATTCAGGATGAGAAGATCAGTGGCAATAGCAAGCGAGCCTCGGATGCCTTCACAGCTGCTGAAGCGGGTATGGAGGACGCGCTGGTCAAATTATGGACCCAGGATGAAAGCTATAACCCGCCCGCCTGGTTCTATTACACGTGTAGTGGCGGAGAGCTTACCGACCCTGACGGAAATGTATTTGAGCCAGATTCAAATACCACCTTTATTGCAGACACGGCTTTCGCAGGTGGCTCAACCTACCGAGTAGAATATGGCGGCACTTGTGATAGTGATGCGCAGGGTGTTACATCAATCAGTCTTGTCAGTAATGGAACGCAGGTGGAGTCACTCAGGCGAGTGCACTTTAATGTGGCAGATACAGGGGATGCCAGCTGGCCTGCGGTGTTTGTCAATGATGACCCTGATGCCCCTAGTGACCCTGATGCGTGTCAATTCGACTTTGGCCCTTCAAGCGCTTACCTTTACGATGGGAAAGGTGGCCCAGCGCTGTCAACCAATACCCAGAAGTGTGCTGAAGATATTCGGGATGACGATGGCGACAGTGGTCAGCTGGTTGGCGGGGTCATTGCTAATAACCCGGCACCTGACTTCACCGATCCTAATGGCCTGAGAGCTTTTTATACGGCGCTGAAAGCCAGTTCACATACACAGAATGTGTATCCCACCCCTCCTAAAAATGCCAATAAGGGAGTTGAGCCGGTAGACCTTAACTCGCCCGATTTCAGCAGTGTTGATCTTGGACAGCCCGGTGATGCTGATGACCCCACCGACTACGATGAGCTGCAATCCCTCATTATCCACGGCGACCTGGATATGCCCGGTAACCTCAGTGGATCCGGGATTCTGGTGGTGACCGGTACGGCGCACTT
Source organism: Marinobacterium alkalitolerans (assembly GCF_017776525.1). Classification (GTDB taxonomy): domain Bacteria; phylum Pseudomonadota; class Gammaproteobacteria; order Pseudomonadales; family Balneatricaceae; genus Marinobacterium; species Marinobacterium alkalitolerans. The sequence goes on along the minus strand of NZ_JACVEW010000012.1, from coordinate 11,386 downwards.
TGGTGGTACGCCAAACTGGGATGGAGTGATTATCGTACTGGGCGGGCGTGTTGATATTGGGGGGGGCGGTACCACCAATGGTCTACGTGGAACCATGATCGTATCCAATCTGAATTTTGGTGGCTCTGAGTTCTGTGATGAAGACGGCAATTGCCAGACCAGTGAAACCGCCACATACTATGCCCCAACCCCGCTTACAACTAACTGGGACCATGCCGGCAACCCTTTAATTGACTGGGATGTAAGCGGTGGTGGTACGGCACGCTACAGCTATGGCTGTAAGCTGTTACAGAAGGTCAACAACTTCCTGCTGGATAGTGAAGCTGGTGGTGCGGGTGCAGGTATTGATCCTGATGTCAGCTTCCCGGGACCAGACAGTTGCCCTGACCCGGATGGTGATGGTCAGACAGGCACCTATGGAGACCTCTATGTCTTTGACTGGTACGAGGAAGTGGGTAACTGATCCTGAATGAAATGGTCCCAGCTTCTCACCACTCACCGATACGGCCATGAATCGCTGCAGCCTGATGAGGTCGGGCGCAGCCATTTCCACAAGGACCACGACCGTATCATCTTTTCCAGTGCTTTTCGGCGCCTGGGGCGCAAAACCCAAGTGCACCCTTTCTCCCTCAATGATCACATTCATACGCGCCTGACCCACTCCATGGAAGTGGGCAGCCTTGGCCGCAGCCTGGGTATCCGCGTGGGGGAGTTGATTGCGGACAGTTTACCCGCCTGGGCAACACCGCATGATATCGGCATGATTGTGCAGTCGGCCTGTCTTGCGCACGATATCGGCAACCCGCCATTTGGGCATGCGGGGGAGTATGCCATTCGTGACTGGTTTGTGCGTCGCGAGGGAGACGCTCGTTTGGCCGAGCTTGGGTCGCTTGAATACCGTGATCTGTTGACCTTCGAGGGCAATGCTCAGGGCTTTCGGGTGGTCACGCGGATTGAAAACCACCTGTTCGATGGGGGGCTGCGCCTCACCTTCCCGACACTGGGCGCTTTGTTGAAATACCCCTGGAGTGTTGAACATGCCGGTGAACGAGGCAAGTTCAGCGCTTTTTTGTCTGAAGTCGATATTTTGAATGCCCTGGGCCGTGACCTTGGACTTATCAATACGGGCAGGCACCGCTGGTATCGACATCCGCTTGCCTATCTGCTGGAAGCGGCCGATGACATTTGTTACGCCATTCTGGATCTTGAGGATGCAGTTGAGCTGCATATCCTCGGGTTTGAGGATGTGAAGCAGATTTTGCTGCAACTGTGCGGTGACCTGGCCTTTGATGATGCCATCTTTGCGACCGAGGCATCGGCCCGCCGAAAAATTTCGGCCTTGCGCGGCAAGGCGATGGAAAATATGGTCAACTCAGTCGTGGGCGTGTTCGATCAGCAGTATGAAAGCATCATGCAGGGACAGTACAGTGGAGAGCTTTTGCTTGATGGTGACCCCATGGTGCGTGAAGGCATACTCACTGCAAAACGCATTGCGCGAGAGCGGGTGTTTCCTGATACCCGCAAGGCTGAACTGGAAGTGGGCGCTTACACGACATTGGGTATTCTGCTGGATGCGTTCAGTGAGGCCGTGTTTGAACAACACCGATGTTCAGGTAATCGGCTGGGCTACAGGTCTGAGAAAATTCTTCGCTTGATGGGCATACACGCACCGGTCCCCGAAGGCTCGCTGTATCAGGGGTATCGTCGAATGTTGGATTTTATATCCGGCATGACGGATAACTATGCAACCTATCTTGCGCGGCAGATAGCGGGAGTGGGAGGATAAGCATGTTTCTCTTTGCATCAAGTCAAAAGGTAATTCGATAGGTTATGGCAAGCTTGCGTGATCAACTGGGCGGTCTGGTATTTTCAACGGAAACAGGGCGTCACTGTCCGGACTGTGGAGAAGCTCTGTCAGATTGCTGCTGCAGCGAGCAGGCGGAAGCGGAACGGCTGGCAGCGCTTGATGGCATCGTGCGTATTCGCCGTGAAACCAGTGGCCGAAAGGGTAAGGGGGTGACCACGATCACCGGTGTGCCCTTGGTTGAAAAAGAGCTCAAGACATTGGCCAAAAAGCTCAAGCAAAAATGCGGTACGGGTGGGTCCGTCAAGGAGAGCGTGATCGAGATTCAGGGTGACCACCGCCAGACACTGAAGGCCGCTCTGGAAGCAGAGGGCTACAGGGTGAAACTGTCCGGCGGCTAACGAACAAGAGGAGCAGGGATGAAGGGCGGATACAACTTACTGGCTGGCCTGCTGGCCTTTTCGCTGGTAGCGACAGCGCAAGCCGAGATTTTTCATTACACGGATGATCGTGGTCGCAAGATTTACGTTGATCGCAAGAGTCAGATTCCGGCCCAGTACCGAGATCAGGTTGAGGTTCGTAAAGAGGAATCCGAGACTCTGAGCCGCGCCGAACGAGAACGCCGACAACAAGTGCTTGACTCGCTCGAAGCCCAGAAGGGAGCGCAAGGAAGGCTCGCTCAGCTGAAAGCTGAAATGGAAGCACTGGAGCAGCCGGCTGATATCCAGGGCAATAGCGTCAGAATCCCTGTTCAAATTCGTTACCTGACCCGCTCGGTCTCCGCTAATCTGATTGTTGATACCGGTGCGTCACGTACCATTATCCACCGCAATATTGCCCGCCGCCTGGGCGTTACGCCTCGGCCCAGTGGTCAGGCACGGGTCGTTGGCGGTGCTCAGTTGCCGCTGGGAATCATGCCCGTGGAAGCGCTGACATTCGGTCCGGTCACGCTCGAAGACAGGGAGCTGGCCGTTATCTCGCCCAGCGAGCCGCTTGAGTATGATGGCCTGCTTGGGATGGATGTGCTCTCATCTCTGAAATACGAAATCGATATTGAGCGGGGGGTCGTGATTTGGCATGCCGACCGTTACCGAGAGCTTCAGGCCGAGCACGATGAGCAATTAGCCATAGCAGGCAACGACGAAAACAAGCCTTAGGTACATTTGCTATCTTTATAATGCCCAGGCGTCGGGAGAGGTATATGCCTTCCAGCGTACCAACACGAAATGATGCAATCCAACAATTACACGCTCACTTGCGTGAAATAAAAGAGCGTTTTTCTGTTAAAAGTATTGCGCTGTTTGGCTCTGTCGTTCGCAATGAAGCGGTTTCAGGCAGTGATCTGGATGTGCTGGTGAGCTTTGAGGATCACGTTACGGCTCAGCTTTATTTTGGGCTTCAGTTTTATCTTGAAGACCTGTTTGGTTGTCCCGTTGATCTTGTAACTGAAAAAGCCTTGCGTCCAGAGCTCAAGCCCTTTGTCATGAGGGATGCGGTGCATGTCTGAAGAAAAAACTGAACGCGAATGGCGTTTTTACATTGATGACATGCTGAGGTTTGCCGGTAAAGCAAAAGCCTACACTGCAGGGCTGACACAAGAGGAGTTTGTAGAAAACCCTTTGGTGTATGATGCTACCCTTCGTAACCTTGAGTTGATTGGCGAAGCTGCAACGAATATTCCTGATGTTGTCCGAGAGAAGTATTCAGCGATTCCGTGGCGAATGGTGATTGCGACCCGTAATCGGCTCATTCATGCCTATCTTGGCATCGATGACGATATTGTTTGGAGCATTATTCAGGATGAGCTTCCTGATTTGATTACCAAGTTGGAAAGTATTCATTTGTAATGCCTGATGGGCTTCCTTGTGTTTTGAAAATCAAGAAAGCCCCCGTGAAGGCATATTATTCGGAAGACGCCAGCTTCCGCTCTGCCAGACGCAGGTCCAGTGTTGCCTTCAGTAGCTGGTACAGGTGAATGGATGCATCAATTTCTGCCTTGCGGTTGGTCAGGCTTTCAATGTTGAGCCCAATCGGCAAGCCCAGGGGCAAACAGGCATCCAGAATCTGATTCAGATTGTTTTGGCAGATGCGAATAGACTCGGCCAGAGGCTTCTCGGCATCCAGAATGCGATAGCGGGTTGCTTCGGGCACTGAAATACCCAGCCACTGCATGAATTCCAGCGTTTTGGCACTGCCACAGGGTGTAAAGGTCAAAACGACCCGCTTGGGTGTCTGGCCTGACTCTTTGCAACTGCGTGCATAAGACGTAAGCAGGTCGATGGTCGCCTGAGCATTATAGACAGCCTGAGATACAAAGAACTCGCAGCCCTTGTCGGTTTTGCTGATCAGGCGCTGATGTTCATTGCCTTTAACGGCGTGGCGCTCTGCAATAGTTACACCGCCCAGGTGGAAGGGCTTGTCGTGTGACTGCAGTGCAGCGTAAGCATCGTTCAAGGGCAGCTTGATATCACCCTCTGAGGAGGGGCTTCCCACCAGCACCAGATTACGCAGCCCGAATTCGTTCCAGGCTTCTTCCAGCCAGGCATCAAAGTCAGCCTTGTTTTTCTGTGCCACACTTTTATAGGTGATGATCGGGCGCTGGCTCAGGCTGTGCAGCAGTTGTGAGTACTCACGTGGGTCCCGGGTTTCCATGTAAGGGAAAGGACGTGGTGTATCGATACGGCTGCTTTCGTCCTGGATGTCGTATACGATCAGGCCGTCATACTCAAGTGTGTCCAACCGTGCCAGCAGGCGTTCGGCGATCTCCCGCATCTGCATGTCCTCGGTGCTGGCCTTGGGCGGAGTGGTTCCGACAAAGCAGACACTGCGATGAGGGTCGGCAAATTTCTGTTGCAGGGAGTCGCTCATGATGTTTCGGTGTCCTTCGGTTGGTGTTTGATCATGAGTGAATTATATTCATTTTATGCGGCGAGATGATGAAATCTTCTTTTGCAAAGCTGAGGGTTCCTCATGCGCCCTGACCCTGATTCATGGAGAGCTGATATGAGCACAGGATTTAACCCGGCCCGAATTGAAAACGAAGTCGGGCGAGGTGATGAAATCCCGCCACTGGAAAAGTGGAACCCTGAGTTCTGTGGCGATATCGATATGCGGATCGCCAGTGATGGTCAATGGTTCTATGAGGGCTCACCCATTGGTCGGCCCGCTATGGTGAAGATGTTTTCCCGTGTGCTCTGGAAGGAAGGAGACCAGTACTTTCTCAAGACACCGGTCGAGAAAGTGGGTATCCAGGTAGACGATGTCCCTTTTCAAGTGATCAGTGTCGAACATGAAGTGGGTGAAAAGGGGCCTGAGATGATCTTCACGACATCAACCGGGGACCGCGTTCGTGCCGATGCCGAGCATCCGATTCGTGTTGAAACGGACCCTGCAACCAGGGAACCGCGGCCCTATTTGATGATTCGCTTCGGGATGGAGGGGCGGATTGGCCGTAATCTGTTTTATCAGTTGGTCGAGCTGGCGCGCATGGTCCACCACAAGCACAGTACTGAGCTGGTAGTGGACAGTGCGGGCGAGTCGTTCAGCCTGGGTAACCTCTAGGCAGCCTATTGATCCGTCACGAGGGTTTCGTCGGGAATGGTGGCTGCCTGCGCAGGAGCACGGTTGTTGATTTTTTCACGTGCGCTGCCGATCACAGGGTGTTGCGGGAACAGGTAAAGCCCCCGATCAATAACCTCATGTGCTTTCTGCTTCATGCCCAAGTGGTTATAGGCCAGGGCCAGATCGTGAAACGATGAGGTTTCCGGAATTTTCTGCAGGTAGTCTTCTGTCCAGTTGATATAGGTTTGCGTCCAGTGCTGTGTGTTTTGTTTCAAATCGAGATTTAGTAGCACCTTCATACTCAGTAGAGTCGCAAACTCATTAAAGTAAAGGTTGTCCTGGGCGGCTCGCAATTCCTGCATGTTCACCTCCTTGTAGAGCAGAAAGCGGGTCAAATCTCGTGCAGTGCCGAAGGTCGAGGTACAAAACATCAATGTGGCGACCAGCACGGCCATGCCGGCAGCGGGAATGGGGACCAGTACTGTTTCACTGCGTTCAACCTGATAAAACCGGCACAAGGGGCGAAAAAGCATAAAGGCCAGAAACAGAAAGAGGACCCAGTGATAAATGGATGAATAGAAGGGCAACTCTGTCTGGGTATGCAGGGCGATAGGGGTCATCAGGGCCAACAGGGCAAGACCCCGTTGCCGCCCCAGCCGCCAGGCCTGGATAAGTGTCACGGCGAGCAGTACAACAATGCCGGACAGGGCCAGAATGCCGCCTTCGACGGCCCAGAACAGCAGCTCGTTATGGGTGTGTGTAAAGCGGGCATGCCCGATCAGTGGCTCTCCGCCACGTTCAGCCTGATATTCGGCGGCACGTTCATGGAAAACCGATTGGAAACTGCCGATACCGTGCCCGGATATGGGCTTTTCGGTAAACAGCTCCCAGGAAATGCGATAAACATGAGGGCGTGCTTCCGTTCCTTCTTCGGCCAGTCGTTCCAGTTTGGAATAGGCTTTCAAGGCACCTTCACTGACCATCAGCCCTGTACCACACCCGGCTGCAAAGACAACCATCGCGGCCAAGGCCAGGTGACGGCGGCGTGCAAAAACTTTGTACCGAGCGAATAGCAGCAATGGCAGGCTAAATACCAGCCCCAACAGCCCAATGCGGGAACCTGTCGACAATACAATCATGGATGCCGCGAAGAGGGTTGCAAAACAGAGCAGTTTGATTAGCCCGCTGCGCTTGCCGAAGGCCGGTGAGGAGATCTGGTAAAGTGCCAGCAGGATGGCGGTCACCATGGCAGATGCCAGAATGTTGGGCTGCATGAACACTCCAACAGCACGGGGCGTTTCAGGGTGCGGAATCAGGCCCGACAACGGGCGGCCGGGCATCATTTGCAGAAAGCTGATCAGTGCATTTGCCAGCATTCCGAACAGAATGATGTAGATGGCATTGTCCAGCATGCGGCGGTTGGGCTGGAATTGAAACAGGGAAAAGAAAAACAGCAGTCCCATCAAAATGGCGCCAAGCCGAAACATCCAGTCGACGGGGCGCTCAAGCCCGGTCAGAAAGCCGCTGAGAATCATGCCGGCCGGCAGGGCAAGAATCCAGATGGCATAGCGGGGGAAAACAAGGGTTTTGTGTTTGTAGATGTAAAGCCCTGCGAAAAAAACCGATGCAGCGACGATCTCCCAAATGAAGATATTGAACGGGATCAATAAGGCATCGTGCCCGGGGTTTGGAAAGTAGAGCAGTGGCAGCAGCGAAAACAGCGCAATAATAAACAGAAAAGCCCGGTTCACAATCAATACATCCCTGGTTGGTGAGGTTTGAACGCCCAAGGCTCGATGTTAGCCGTTCCCTTGGGCGGGGGCCAGTCACGGGTATGATCTAAAGCAGCACCAGCGTCCCCAGCCCCAGAAACGCAACAAATCCGACCACGTCGGTCACGGTAGTTAGTATCACCGAGCCTGAGAGGGCCGGGTCGATCTTCAGCCTTTCCAGCAGTACCGGGATCAGTACGCCAGAGAGTGCGGCCGCGGCAATGTTGATCACAATGGCCAGGCCGATCACAAGCCCGATAGCGGCGCTGTTGAACCAGATGGATGCCACTATTCCGATCACGATGGCCCATAACACACCGTTCAGGCCGCCGACGCTCAGCTCCTTTTTAAGCAGCGGCATTACGTTGCTGGTGGTGATCTGGCCCAGCGCCAGGCCACGGATGATCAGAGTCAGGGTCTGGCTGCCGGCAATACCGCCCATGGAGGCAACGACCGGCATGAGCACGGCCAGTGCCACCACCTGTTCCAGCGTGCCTTCAAACAGGCCGATTGCCCAGGATGCCAGAAAGGCGGTTAGCAGGTTTATGCCGAGCCAGGTCGCGCGCCGGCGTGAGCTGCGCATAACAGGCGCAAAAAGGTCTTCCTCTTCATCGAGACCTGCAGTGGCCATCAGTTGTGCTTCGTAGTGCTCGTGCAGGGTCTCCAGCGCCAGGCTCTGGGTCATGCGCCCCAGCAGAATACCTTCATCGGTCACCACCGGCAGTGCGGGAACTGCCGCCAGCTCAAATCGATCAGTGGCCTCTTTAAGATCAAGTCCTGCGTTGAGGGCTTCAATTTCGTCATCGATCAGCTCCGACAACGGCTGAGCCTCCCGTGCTGAGAACAACCGGGTGACCGGTACCGCCCCCGCCAGATGACCGGTGCGGTTAATCAGCCAGAGATGCCCGGTGTGTTCGGGAACCGTTCGGCGCAGCAGGCGCGTGGCATCGCGTACCCGGCTGTTATGCGGGAGAATCAGCAGCTCGTGGTCGACATAACGACCTACTTGGGTGTCTTCGTAGCTGGCGCTTTGCTCGTAATAGTGGCGCTGACGCTGGTCCATCCGTGCCAGCGCGATATCCACTACTTCATCCGGCAGGGAGTCCGCCAGTTCAATCAGGCTTTCCGCATCCAGGCTGGAGGTGAGCTGGTCCAGCGCCTCGCTGTCAAACAGACGCAGCAGGCTGTCCCGTGGCTCGGCGCGCATGGCCACCAGAACGTCGGCGCGGCTTTCAACCGGCACCTGAAACCAGGCATGCTCACGCGCATCAAGCGGCAGTGATTCAAGCAGCAGGGCGATCTGATCCGGCTCCAGGTCGTCAAAGGCTTCCTGGCCGGAGGGGCGAGTACCGCTATCCTCCTGCCGGATCATCTCATCTATATGCTGGCCAATATCGTCGTTCATAAGTGGCTACTCTGAGAAAATACTGTGATGAAGCAGGTCAGGCTTTACGTATGGCTGAGAGCGGAACCGACAGGCGCTGCCACTTGCCCAACAGCTCCAGCAACAGAAACGCACGCTTGTCTCCGTCATACTCCATGAACACGGCGTTCAGGTGGCTGAAGGGGCCGTCCTGAATGATGACTGGCTGGTTGGGTTCCAGCGAGCTGATCTCAGCCTGCTGCTTCACGCTGTCCCGAATCTGCTCGATCACGTCATCCGGCACCACGGCCGGCTTATCGCCAAAGGTGATCAGGCGCGCAACGCCACGGGTGGAGCGAATCGGACGCCAGTTACTGCTGAGCTCTGACAGTTCGATGAAAACGTAGCCGGGAAATAACGGCTCCTCACGCAAGGTGCGTGTGCCTCGGACCAGCTTTTCGACCTTGATAATGGGTAGAAAGGTTTCGAACCCCTGATTCTCCAACTCATTCGCAGCCCGCTGTGCCTGACCAGGCTTGGATTGAATAACGTACCACTTGTAATCAGACATGCGACATTCCTTTATTCCACGCCCTTTTATTTTAACAGTTAGGCCGGGGTTTGTATGGGGGCGTGGCAGTTGCAACCGCCGTTGTGGTCGCTAAGATGAGGCCCCCGATACCCGATGGACTCTGACATGATCCAGCCCGTAATTTTTGCCGGTGGCAGTGGCCTGCGGCTCTGGCCGCTCTCCACCGAAACCCATCCCAAACAGTTTCTGCCGTTGGCTGGAGGTGAGTCATCACTGCTGCAGCTCACGCTGGAGCGTTTGCAGCCACTCAACGTGCTGGCGCCCTTGCTGGTCACGCGTGAAGATTACCGTTTTCAAGTGGCGGAAGTGGCACGCTGCGCTGGCTATGGTGATGCACGCGTACTGCTGGAACCCGTAAGCCTGAGTACGGCTCCCGCGGTTGCACTGGCGGCATTGGCCTGCACAGAAAGCGCAGATGACCCCGTTTTGTTGGTGTTGCCTTCGGACCAGACGATTACGGACGTGGCCGGGTTTGCGCGATCCGTCGAACACGGGCGGCGACTGGCCGAGAGCGGCAGGCTGGTGACCTTTGGCGTGACGCCGGATCGGGCTGCAATCGAGTACGGTTATATACGTCCGGGGCAGGCGGTATGGGATGGGTGGGATGTGGCTGAATTTGTGGAAAAGCCCCCCGTTGAACAGGCGCAAGCGTTGATCGATCAGGGCTGTTACTGGAACAGTGGCATGTTCATGTTTCGCGCTTCCGTTTTGCTTGATGCGCTGCAGCAGCACTGTCCTGATGTGCTTGAGTGCTGTACCAATGCCATGCAGTCACTTGAGCAGGACCTGTATTTCTTACGCCCGGTCGGTACTTCGCTTGAGGGCTGTCCGGCTATTTCGCTGGACAAGGCCGTGATGGAAAAGACAGACAGGGCTTCAATGGTGTTGCTGGATAGTCCCTGGTCAGACCTGGGAAGTTGGCATAGCTTGTGGGCTTCGGGCCCACAGGACGAAGCAGCTAACACTACTGTGGGGCCGGCAGTATTACACCGGGTGCGTGAGTCCTGTGTCGTGGCTCAAACTCGCCCGGTGGTGTGTGTGGGTGTTGAACACCTGGTGGTGGCCGATACACCTGAAGCGGTGCTGGTGACTTCCCGTGATCAGGCTTCGGACGTGCCCGAGTTGCTTGAACGCATCAAACCGCTTCAGGCCGGTCGGGAGAGTCAGCGTGATGTGCACCGGCCCTGGGGTACCTACCGTGTGCTGGAATCATCGCACGGTTACAAGGTCAAGCAGCTCGCGGTTAATCCGGGGGGGCGGCTGTCACTTCAGCGGCATCAATTCCGCGCCGAGCACTGGGTGGTTGTGCAAGGCGTTGCCCGTGTGACCCGTGGCGCGGAAATCTTTGAGCTGTACCCCAATCAATCGACCTTTATTCCCTGCGGCACGGCTCATGCACTCGAAAACCCGGGGGATGACACTTTGCAGCTGATTGAGGTGCAGTCTGGAAGCTATTTGCAGGAAGATGACATCGAGCGCCTGGAAGACCCCTATGGCAGGGCGGGTAGGGGCGAGCAGGGGTAAAGCGGTGGAGCGTGCTCCCGTTCCAATGTTCAATCTGATAGCCTTGAAGCCAGTCTTATGCATGGAGCTTGAGTGTTGATGTCATCCCTGAAGGCTGTAACGACGTGGTCATCTAAGCGTGTTGGTTTTTCGCTGTGCCTTGGTGTGCTGTTATTCACCCCGGCGCATGCGGCTGATCCCGATGTTTTGTATCGTGACGGGCTGTCCTATATGGATGGTATCGGGGCGGAGAAAGACCTGGAACGTGCCCATGCATTACTGCTGCAAGCGGCTGAACAGGGGCATGTGGATGCTCAGGTCAGTCTGGGGCGGCTGTATTACTTTATGCCGGGAAAGAAGGATCTGGATGTCACCCGTGAATGGTGGCTGAAGGCCGCTCAACAAGGGCATGCTCGTGCTCAATACCAGTTGGCGATTCTTTACCTCAAGCATGCGGGACCGGACCCGCTTGAAGCCCTCGCCTGGATGCATCTTGCGCAGGAAAATGGCGACCCGCGTGCCGATCGTGTGCTGCCCAAGATGACCGAACGGCTGGAAGTGGACTCGGGCAGGCTTGCGGCACGCATTGCAGCGCTTAGAGGAAAGCCGGTCGCTTATGAAAATGAGCAGGCTGTACCCTTACCGGTAGAGGCCTCGCCTCCCGTCACCGAAGCTGCAGATGTGATTGGACAAACCGCGCCTGCACTCGATACTGAGCAACCGGAGCAACCGGAGCAACCGGAGCAACCGGAGCAACCGGAGCAACCGGAGCAACCGGAGCAACCGGAGCA
>NZ_JACVEW010000011.1 GCF_017776525.1 Marinobacterium alkalitolerans | reverse complement strand
GTTGTTCTGTGCTGTTTGTTTGGCGATAACCAGCATCTCGAACTTAACCGGCGTGAACAACCTCCTTAGCACCCACAACTAGCCTCAAGCTGAGCTTCACGCGCAATGCGCTCCTCTTCCAGCCTAAGGCGTCTTTCTTCCAAACGCTGCTGACGGGCACGGTTCTCGGCTTCAAGGTGCTCTATGGCAGCCTGACGAGATTTTTCATTGATACGCTCCATGCTTTGCTGGAAGCCCTGAGAGGCTGCTTCCAGTGCACGGACAAGTCGGTATTCCTGGTATTTCTGATAACCGAACCAAAGGCCGAACAAAAGAACACCACCGGCAACAACTCCGAGGGTCACTTGAAGCCAGACAGGCATGGGGTCATTAGGGGAAGGCGCACGTTCAAATACGATGCGTTCGCGGGGATCTGGCATGCGCTACCTCCTTGCACGATGTACCAAAGTGGACAATTTATGGACACTTGCGGTACTGCAGCTTATCCGTAAGCGCGTAACCCCTTGATTTAAATGGTGGGCCCAGCAGGACTTGAACCTGCGACCAATGGATTATGAGTTCTGATATTAAACCATAAATCCTTTAAAATCAAAGAGATGTAAGCGTAATTGAGCGTAAGGGAAAGTAGTTTAGTAACAGTAACTTAGCGTAATTTGGGGTAAGGGGTCCAAACTGATGAGTGTACCGGGAGTGTACCGGTACATCTGTGTAAGACGCTATCTGGCAATTATTATACTGAAGGGCTATTCCATTCCACTACTGACGAACAGGAGAGCTTGAAAGGAAGTCCAGATGAAGAAACCCTCTTGATTGTCCAGAGTTGTAGATCTGTGCTTAGAGCAACTGGAAAAGCAGGTTAGGGGGCTTGATCCGGAAATCACTGCGACAGTGCTGGAATTGCCTGATATCACAGGACGATGCATCAGGGGCGGCCAGCACTGCCGCTTTGCGCAAAAATCACGCTCGGGTTCTACCTGTTAGAAATGGTGTCCAGGGAAACTACCGCTTACCAACGTATAGTAGATTGTATTCTGTTAATTTCTTGCGCAAAGTAGCTCTACTGATACCTAACACAGTTCGAGTCTCGCTTTGGTTCCCATTGAAAGCCTCCATAGTTGCCTGCATTAGCCCTATTTCGGCTTCTTGTAATAGTTTTGAGTAGATGGACCCGCCAGATTTAGGGTTTTCTACCAGTTTTTCAAAGCTATCAGCTACAGCCTTTCGTATTTTAGTGTTGCTCATTTGTCCATGACTCGACTATCAGTGGCAGTCGTTCGACTACTTCAAAGCCAAATAATACTTCATCGACGAACCCCATATGAAGCATATCAATCATCCTACAAAGGTAGGATCGACCGCATTCCCACCAAGTGAAGTAGTCGTCAACCATTAAATAGTGCTTTACATCAATGCCTTCGTGCTCCTGCAACTCAGCTAGCTCCATGCCGTCGAGTAATGTTTCATAAACGCCATCTGCTACACGGCTCCCGAAGGTAGTGGTGTAATAATATTCTTTTATCTCCCAGATTGCCTTTGGATTGACTGCGGCGGGAAAAGCTCCATCGACTCGCCTAGCCAAAGTCCGTAGTGGGGCACCATTTCGGGTGATGGTAGTCAGCTCTCGAGGGTCATAGTTACACGGATGACCTCCAATGTGCTTTTCAATGATCATGTTGATGATGCATGTCAGATAAGCAGGTGCTTTTTTATCACCCTTCTGCTTATTCATAGGTTGGTCGCAGAAACGAGGTGTGTACTCCCGGCGAATGCTTTCGTAAACCTCTTTGGCTCGATGCTTATCCATTAAGCGAGGGCGTACGTAATCGTTCAGAACGTCAGCACGATATTTAAAATAAGAAATCAAGCTCTGACCAAATTCAGAAACCTCTCCATTGATAAAAATTGGGGAGGTTTCTAAGTCTAGTCGTTTGAACGCTTTCTGAATTTCCTTGATAGTTGGAATTTTTACCTTTGATTCCGGGTTAGTGGATGTTTTTCGCTCAGTGTAGCCAACTTCTTGGCTGATCGTTCTAACATAAGCCCAGAAGTGCTTAGGTTGGTTCAGGTAGCGGCTGTCTGCTTGCATCTACAATATCCTCGATTCTAAGTCAGTGGCGAAATCCGTCAGAGACCTGTCGAGAACAGAGCAAATGATTAGAACCTCTGTGACCGTGAGCAGTCGTTCCCCTGATTCGTATTTGCTAACGAACGACTGAGGGACTCTCAAAGCATCAGCAAGTTCTTTCTGACTGTAAGACTTACTTTTGCGGTATGATTTGAGGATGGATTGAGTCTCTCGTTGAGCTTTGCTGTCTCTGTGATCTAACAATGGTCTGCTCCATGCGGGTCTCCGAGGGCTCATGTTCTTAGAACTGACAAAGAATCCGAAATTAGGATATTTAGATGGGGTCTATTTAATGCAAGCGGCTCTTTTTGACCTTGAAACAACGAGTTATAACGACGTTGCTCCTTTCAAAACGCAGCTGTTGAAATGGGTCGGGAACAAACAACGATTTGCTCACGAGATAGCGTCATTTTTTCCAGATCAGTATGAAACGTTCTATGAGCCCTTCATGGGTAGCTGTGCGATTACTGCTACCTTTGCCCCGCATAGAGGTGTGGCTTCAGACAAATTCAAACCCCTGGTCGAGATCTTTCAGTGCCTAAAGAACGATCCTGAATTACTTATTCAGTGGTATTCGGAGCGTTACGAAAAGGCGAATGGTCCGGATAGGAAGGCTGGTTACGAAGCTATCAAGGCTTCCTATAACGCAAATCCGAATGGTGCTGATTTGCTATTTCTAAGTAGAGCCTGCTACGGAGGAGTGGTCCGCTTCAGAAAAGTAGATGGGTACATGTCTACACCTTGTGGAGCTCATGAGCCGATTCGTCCCGAATCGTTTGCTAAGCGAGCCTATATCTGGCGAGATAGATTGAAGAATGTAGATTTCGTCCACTCTTCATATGAAGAAATGATGATGATGGCGCGACCTGGGGATGTGATTTACTGCGATCCACCGTATACACACAGTCAGGGGATTTTGTACGGCGGACAAAGTTTTTCGCTAGAGCATTTATGCGAGATAATATCCGTTTGTAAATCAAGAGGCGTTTATGTTGCGTTGAGCATAGATGGTACGAAGAAGTCGGGAGAAGTTAATTGTGAGCTCCCGATACCTGATGGATTGTTTGAAAGAGAAATATACGTTAACTGTGGAAAATCCATGCTTAAGCGCTTTCAAATGCAAGGCAAAACCCTGGAGGGTGAAATAGTAGCCGATCGTCTTTTGCTTACATACTGATAGTTGTATTGTGGAGGTGGGGTTTTTTGAGCATCACCTCTACTGTCACGTAATAGATAAAAGTAAGAAACTATATAGTTTTATATATTTAGGAAGGATTAATTTACTGATTGAACGATTATTTGTCGTATTCCTAACCATTTATTGGTCCTAATGATTATTTATTTAAGTCTTTTATAATATCCGGTGGTGGAGTTATAGATTAGCTCGAAGTAGACATACGTATTTTAATATTTTTATTGAATTTACTGCCGTCTAGCATATTTTCATTAAAGGCCTTTTTTTGATTTATTAATTATTGATTTTTTCAATTGATTTTCGGATTTGCGAATAAATTTCAATAGGTTTTTGATCTACCTCTATGATCTGGTAATGAATTACTCGTTGAAGTTTAGCTAACTCTTCGATCAGCGAAAGGGTATTGGTATTGCTACCTGGATCTGGCTGGAGTCCTGCATTAGTCAATCTTTGAGTTGGTCGCCAACTTGGTTCAGTTCGGCATGTAGCTGGCTTAACTTCTCTATCGCCTTTGGATCAAGCTTACTGTGTGGCTGGTAGCTCAATCCGTGTTCATACAATAAGCCTGAAGGTGTCATTCCGGAATCGTTGGCCAGTATGCGAATCTGTTCCTTGTCATCAGGGCTTATTCGGACCTTGATCTGAGCTTTTTTTTGCCTGGTTTCAATCTCATGAGTTGGCCCCTTGTTTGACAGTTTTAGCTGCTTATCTTATCGGAGAGCAGGATATGTCGAGCCCGCTTGGGCGAGTAACTTATTTGTAAATGGAGCATCGTCACGTGTGGCGGTGGACCATTTACCTATCCTGCCCGCATCCAAAACGACAATGTAGCGACCGCATAACGACACACTGACCAAAAACCGAAAGCCAATCCAATAAATCTGTGGAATATATAATATTTTTCAATATTAAAACACATATTAATAACCATTGCTTAATTAGTGTCGCTAAAGTGTCCTTATTATGTCGTTAATGTGTCTCTATTGTGTCGTTAACGTAAATTAATCTCCGCTCTTTAATAAACTTACGATATATCGTGAGTGTTCTGTTCGCTTCCAGCATTTATCATTTCAACTGTGTACCACGAGGATTATGCCTATGGGATTGTTGAAAGAGCTCCATGCTGCCAAGAAGAAAAGTTCAATGGGCAGTGGGAAAGTTGTTTTCTTGAAATATCTGGAGGATATCGAGGAGGCTTTAAACCAAGGATATACAGCTATGGATATTTGGTCTCTACTACACAAAAAAGGTGAGCTACAAATTAAATACAACCAGTTTTCTGTTTATGTAAGGAAGTACATCAAGGAGGAAAAAAATGAGTAAGAAAGCGGCTATTTTTTTATTAATTTCAACTTTTACTTTTTCACCTCCCTCCTTTTCAGGAGGTGGTGGGTTGACTGGTGGAGCGACGGAAGCTACTCAAATCCTGAACAATGCGGAATTGATTGATGTGGCCATAAAGGAAGCGGAAAACCTTGCATATACAATTCGGCAGTATGAAATTATGTACGAAAACTTCCGCAACCTGCCCAATCATATCAAGCAACAAGCGTTGGCCGACCTTCAGCATTTGGCTCAAATCGTCGCTACCGGGAGAGCTGTAGCTTACAGCTCCGGGCAGATCGACGAAGACTATCGGCGGGAATACCGTGATTTTGAACATTATGCTCAACGCCAGCAAGAAAGCCATGATGCATTAGCAGAGCGATATCGAAACTGGTCACAGTCGAACCACGATAGCGTTCGTGGGGCGTTACGTGCTGCTGGTCTACAAGCTCAGCAATTCGACCGCGAGGCCTCTGCGCTGCGCAGCATCGAGTTACAAATGGAAAATGCGGTTGGGACCAAACAATTGCTACAAGCCGGGGGCTCCATCGCTGCTATACAGGTGGAGCAACTCCAGAAACTCAGGCAACTCCAAATGGCTCAAATCCAGCTACAGGCCAGCCATGTAGGTGGTCAGGTGGACCGGCAAGCAGAGGATGATTCCGCCTGGCATCGTGCCGTTGCTCCGCGTGATAACAACCCTGATACCCAGCAGCCTATCCAAGCCAATGACCTGTTTTGAGGTGAGATATGAATATCAATACCAAAATGCTTTTTGTCATTGCTGGCTTGGTAGCGACCATCGCAGCTGCAGTGGCCCTTTGGCAGAACGGAAAGGCGAAAGAAGATGCGGCCTGGGAGCGTGCCACAGTCCCACGTGACAGCGCGCCATCTTCAAAGAAGCCGATCACCAGTGATGACTTGTTCAGTTCAGGAAACGGGGAGGGTGAACGATGAGCCTTCGGCTATACCCATTACTTTATGCTGGCCTTGTGCTATTCAGCGGGCCCGTTGCCGCCGCCGATGGCGATATAGTCCGCGACCTGCAGGAGGGATTCCGAGACTCCGTAGCCTTGTGGTACGCCCCGTTGCAGCAGATAGCGACCTGGTTGCTACTGTCGCTGGCTGTGATTTCCTATACCTGGTCAGCGAGCCAGATGGTGCTGCGGAACGCTGATCTGGGCGAGTTCGTGGCAGAGTTCGTCAGGCTGGTTATTTTTACTGGATTCTTCCTGTTTCTGATTCAGGGTGGGCAGCAGTTGGCGGAAACCATGATCAAAGGTTGGATCTGGATCGGCGGACAGGCTACCAGTACTAGCTTGAGCATGAGTGTGCCGGAGATCCTGGAGCGCGGATTTACGCTCGGTGGGGATATTATTTCGGCTGGCAGTGGTCTTAGCCGGATCGCCTATACCATTCTGGCATTACCCGTTGTGATCTTATACACGCTGATAGCGGCATATGCTTTCTTCGTAATGGCTGAAATGTACGTGGTCACTGCGGCAGGTGTTGTGTTGCTGGGGTTTGGTGGTTCGCAATGGACGGTTGATTACGCGAAAAAGTACATCACTTATACCATCAGTATCGGGGTCAAACTCTATGTGATGTTTTTGGTTATAGGGGCGGGCGAACAGTTCATCCATCAATGGGCTATGGATCAGGAGCACGACTCGTTCAGGGCTATTCTGGCCATCATTGGCGTGTTGTTGATGATGGTTATTTTGGTCAAGATGATCCCCGATGCAGTGCAGGGAATAATCAACGGAGCTTCCCTCGGTGCTGCAACGCCGACAGTGGGCGGCATGGCACGCGCTGCTGGATCGGCAGCGCTGGGCGCTACTGTAGGGGCTGCAGGCAGTGCTATGGCGGTGCTGGAAGCCTCGAAACTGGCTGGTGAGCAGGTCGGGGGTGGGGCGCAGGCATCAGCGTCAGTGTCAGGTGGTAGCTCCTTTCTTGGTATTCAGTCAGGAAGGGCTATAGGCGGTGGTAGAACTGAAAAGACAGGAGCAGGACCGCTTCCAACGCCGAGCAGTGCCTCGTCTGCAGCCGGTAGGGCATCGGGTGGTGGGCGGATGGCCCATGCTGGCCAGACTGTGAAGAACTTGGCTAAGGCAGCAGGTGAAACCCTGGGCGGCAAGATAATGGGGGACTATAACGCTAGTCATGCTTCTTTCGGCGGCTCGATGGCCCAGAAGCTCCGTGCTGAACGGCTTAGTATGTCGGAGGGTGGTAGCGCTTCTACCGGTGAGGTTGGCCAGCAGAGCAGCGACCATACCGGTGGTATGAGCGGTTCTATTGGAGCAGCACCATCTATTAACGAAGGTGGTACGCCAAATGAGGCCTCACAGGCCACGCATAATCGCCCCCCCTCTAAGCCTGAAAGTAACTCACAGGACAGTTCTGAGCAGTCCTATAGATCACCAGCAGGGAGAGTCAATGATGAAGACTGAACGCCCGCAAGCACCCGCCTGGTACCTGTTGGTCTGGTTGGTGATTGCACTGTTGTGGGTAGGGATGGCCATCATGAGTTCATGGGTAGCCTGGTTTATGCTGCTTGTATGCTATCCATTCATTATGAAAGCCGTCTCTTGGCGGCCTGAGCCTGTCAATGGAAACCACAACCTAAACGCGTGATAACTGCGAACGAAGTCTCCTGATTTCAAGGAGATAGGTACGCATAATTACCCCCCCCCTTCCTCCCTTGGTCACTTGGCTGATCCATTGCCAATACAGACTGTGCCGGGCTTTGCCCGGCTTTTAACGCCAAAAAGGAGCAGCAACTTCTGCCTGGCTACCGATCCCTTCTTGTTGTACCCGAATTCAGCCAAGCTGTTTGTTTGTTTGTTTGTTTGTTTGTTTGTTTGTTTGTTTGTTTGTTTGTTTGTGGGTATTGCTGTGTCATTGAGATTTTTTCAATGAGTCAACGCAAGTGTGCAGCTGGGGGAGGGAGACCTTTCTTTTTGGCGTTCAACTATCGGCCAAAGGCCGATTGATACAGCCTCCAAGGCTGTATCTACCAAGGTGTAAACGCCCGTATCAAGCGGGCGGTTACGCCTTATGGATATCCTGAGATATCCTGAATATCCTGCTAAAAATGCAAAAAATCGGGCCGGTGTGTAACGCTCCCGGGCCGCTGTATAACGCCTTCGGGCCGGTGTGTAACGCTATCGGGCCGCTGTGGAACGCTTTACCCTGTTTGTTGAATTTATCTCTATGCCAATTTTGATTAATCCGTTGGCATCGCTCCTTATTCGATCTCGGTAGGCCCGCAGCTTCGTGCCGCTGGCTACATCAGCACATACCGCGTTAATCAGTGTGTCCAGATGCCAGCCTCCGGCTGGGACATTTTTGTGCGAGAGCACATGCCGGGCAACTGCTTGACTAATTCCATGACGCAGTCTGGCAATAGGAGCAGGATGGTAGTACAAGGATAAATCCCGCTCCATTAGCATTACCAGGGCAACACCCAACCGAACACGCCACATATGTCGTTTGCCGCCAGTAAGAGGGTTCCGGCGCGTCATAGGTGATGGGATGACATGGTCAATCAAGCCGCCAAGGATTTTGTCACCAGTGAGCTCCATTTGTGGCGTCACGATTTCTATCGTTGCGGATCGTAAGTCGATTAATAGTTTTTTGAGGCGGTCGAGGCTGTACTGGTGATCTGACAGGGTTCGCCTCAGCTCTGCAGGATCAACCAACAGTTCAACGCCACCATCAGAAATTTCACGACGTCGCTCGGCCACATACAGTATGGACTCGACGATATCGGCGTGACGCTGGCCTAGCCTGCCGGTTACCCGGCATCGGCCAAATACCGTTTCCATCCATTCACCTAAAGTTTCCTTTGGGCGCTGACTCGGCTGATAAATCATCAATCGAGCCAGCAATACTGTGCTCGTAGGCGAGTCTCTTTTACCAGTTGTCATTGCTCTTCCTCGCTACGGTCTTCAGCCCTGTAATTGAGGAGTGTTTCTGTCGCTCAAGTACAGCAGGTTTGAGGATGCCGCCTTCGTGACGCCTGAACCAACATTCCTGGACAGGCGCGCCGTAGTTTGCTTTGCTGACGCCAAAGCGGACAAAGTATCCACGCTGGCTTCTATCAACGCCCCATTCCTCGGCCTCGGCTTGCGTCATACCTGACAGGTAGGATTGCCACCGGATGTTATCGACTAGCACGGATGATCCACGGCTAGCCTGTTGTTGGTCGCCGTTGCCCATCATTGCAGCACCTTTGTTTGAATGGTGCAAAAACACGATAGAACAGCCTGTGTCAGCAGCTATAGCCTCCATGTGGCCAATGACCTGAGCCATAGGTCCGCTTGCGTTTTCTTCTTCGATGTGGAAGCGGCGGAGGGTATCCAAGACCATCAGGCGACGACCCTCGGCAGCTCTTTTAAGTCCATCAAACCAGCTGGAAGTCATGATGTTAGGGCATCTGCCGATGAGTGGCTCAATGAGTAGGCCATCTGCAACGGCTTTCTTTTGCTCAGCAGTAAGGTGTGCTCCAAGAGCGTGTAACCGGTGATGGATAACTGCAGGTGGATCTTCAGCAGGTAGGTATATCACTGGCCCAACAGGTAGCTGACCTATTTCCAATAGGTCAGGGCCCCCGGCAACCTGTGCGATCAATTGCAGAATGAGCATAGACTTACCAGCACCGCCAGGCGATATGAGTGAACCTACGGTGCCAGCAGCCATGTTAGGCAGAACGTAATCAATCGCTGGTGGTGCTTCAGTAAAGGCTGTCAGAATATCAATCGCCATATCTCACCCCCGATCACTACAGAGCTTGTTACTATCCAGCAGCTCGGCAATCTGGGAGGTGCGGAAATAGACGCGCCGACCGACCCTCAACTTTGCCTGGTTGATCTCGGCTGCCCAGTAGTTGTTTGAGCGCAGGCTGATGCGCAGTCCTTCTGGTGAACGGTCAAGAACAGTGGCCAACTGAGGAAGGCTCAGCAGGGGGCCAAAACGGTCGAGAAGGGAGTCCTCGATAGTCATCATGTAATCCTCCGTAATTGATGCTTGCCTTACGAAGGTTATGAATATCGAACCGGTTTGTATACTTACGATATATCGTAACTTATTGATTAATAAAGATTAAAGACACATTAGCGACAGGGAAGGGACACATTAGAGACAGATTAGCGACCAGCAAGGACACATTAAAGACACTCGATTAACTGAGACGATTAAAATCGATGTTTATATGAAAAAATATTATAAATAATTCAAAATTATCCCATTGTTACAGTGGGGGTTGGCCTTTAAGTTCCAGTCGGTCGCTAAAATGTCGTTTTGATAGCAGGCAGGATAGGTATTTGCTATACCGCCACAAGTGGCGATCTAGCAAATACTGCAACTTATTCGGCCTGGCGGCCTCAACGTATCCTGTTCTGTTTCAGGAGAAATTTCATACTGTTCACAGTGATGTTTTTCGAGGGGCTTGTGAACGCTTCTGTTCAATGGCATCCAGCTGGTCTACTAAGTCTTCAGCTCGCAAATGTGTATAGCGCCGCAGCATCTGCATAGATTTGTGACCACTGATCGCGGCAACCTGTTGATCACTTAGTCCGCCTTCAACAAAGCGGCTGACGGCTTCATGGCGTAGGTCATGAAAGCGCAGGTCAGCGAGTCCGACACTTTTCTTGATGTGCATCCAGACCTTGTTGAAGCTGTAGGGCTTGCGCATACCATCCCGGCCGGGCTCGCCAAAAAAGACAAGATTTGTGTCTGGTGGGCGAACAGGGTTGTCGATGGCCTGCTGAAACTGCTCAACGGCTGCTAATGTAAGAGGGACCGTTCGAGGCATGGTGTTCTTGGTTTCCAGCAAGGTAACTATGCGCTTTTTCAGATTGACCTGGCCCAGTGTCAGAGATGTGATCTCTGAGGAACGCATACCGGTCTCTATGGCGATTCTGACGATCCAGCCAAGCATCGGGTTGGAGTGAGCATCAACGGCGCTGAGAAGGCGCTGCTCTTCCTCTGAGGAAATGCGACGGTTACGGCCTGCGCCTGGGGCAGGGCGGCGTACATTAGTCACCGGGTTGTAGGTGAGGCCAATCCCCCATTCCTTGATAGCAGTGGTGAAGAGGTGGCCCAGCAACGCCATTTCCAAGCGGACTGTGCTCGCAGAGCGGGGGCGAGGATTGGCGTCTTTGTCCAGGCGGTCTTCACCTGCCAAACGTTTATCGCGGTACTCGGCGACCAATTCTGCGCTAATTGTGGCAAGTGAGTATTTGCCGAAAAATGCTTTTAGCGGCGTGGCACGAGTGCGCTCGGCTTGTTGGGTTTTGGGGCGTTTGGTGGGTGTGACTTCGCTCAGGTATCGATCCAGTGCAGCGTTGAAGGTCATCTTCTCAGCGGGTGCTCGTTGGATATAGATACCGCGCACCATTTCATCTTCTGTGCGGCGTGCCCAGTCTTCGGCGTCACGTTTGGTTCTGAAGGTTTTGACAGTGGTGGGAAAGCCTTTCTTCCGAATCATGGCTTTCCAGGTTTTGGACTCTGTTCTGACAATCGTTGCCATACTGTTTCCTCACACTTTCCCTGTACCTGACTGTACTGCTTGCGCATTGCCAGTGTACCGAAATTGTACCGAATGAGAATCCAGAGGTGACGCGGAACAAAATCCCTTTGGGTGTTTCAGCATAACTTGCTGAATCTAATGGGTTTTTGAGGGGTTTGTTGGTGGGCCCAGCAGGACTTGAACCTGCGACCAATGGATTATGAGTCCACTGCTCTGACCAACTGAGCTATAGGCCCTGAGAGGAGGCGCCAATGATAGCATGTCCTATCATTGGCGCAATATGATGAAAATAAACGATTATTCGTCGATGAAGGTGCGCAGGTGGTCAGAGCGGCTCGGGTGACGCAGCTTGCGCAGGGCCTTGGCTTCGATCTGACGGATACGCTCACGGGTCACGTCGAACTGCTTGCCCACTTCCTCAAGGGTGTGGTCGGTGTTCATGTCGATACCGAAACGCATGCGCAGTACCTTGGCCTCACGGGCAGTCAGGCCGGAGAGAATTTCGCGAGTCGCTTCGCGCAGGCCTTCGCCGGTTGCGGTATCCACCGGTGAGGACAGGGTGGTGTCCTCGATGAAATCGCCCAGGCTGGAGTCTTCGTCATCACCGATAGGTGTTTCCATGGAGATCGGTTCCTTGGCGATCTTCAGCACCTTGCGGATCTTGTCTTCTGGCATTTCCATGCGTTCGGCCAGTTCTTCCGGTGTGGCTTCACGGCCCATCTCCTGCAGCATCTGGCGTGAGATGCGGTTGAGCTTGTTGATCGTTTCGATCATGTGAACCGGAATACGGATGGTACGGGCCTGGTCCGCGATGGAGCGGGTGATCGCCTGTCGAATCCACCAGGTGGCGTACGTGGAGAACTTGTAACCACGGCGGTATTCAAACTTGTCCACGGCTTTCATCAGACCGATGTTGCCTTCCTGAATCAGGTCCAGGAACTGCAGGCCGCGGTTGGTGTATTTCTTGGCGATGGAGATAACCAGACGCAGGTTGGCTTCCACCATCTCTTTCTTGGCGCGACGGGCACGGGCTTCGCCGATGGAGAGGTTACGGTTGACCTCTTTGATATCCGCCAGGCTCAGGCCGACGTTTTCTTCGATCATGCGAAGGCGGCGCTGGGCGCGCTGCAGGTCGGGCATGCTGCGTTTGATAGCCGCTGAATAGGGCTTGTCGCTGTTGGCCAGACTGTCCAGCCATTCCTGGCTGGTTTCGTTGCCCGGGAAGGTCTTGATAAAGACCGGACGCGGCATTTTTGCGCGCTGGGTGCAGATGCGCATGATGGTGCGCTCCTGCTTGCGGATGCTGTCGATGCAGTCGCGTACTCGGTCAACCAGCAGGTCATAGAAGCGGGGTGAGAGTTTGATCGGCGCAAAAGCGCTGGCCAGAGACATGGCTGCAAACTCGATTTCATCCGCCGAACCGCCACGCTGTACGGTTGCGTACAGGTTTTCCAGGCTGTCCTGAATCAGGCCAAAACGCTGACGGGCTTCTTCGGGGTCAGGTCCGCGCTCCTTCTCGTCGCTGGAGTCGTCATCACTCTTGTTGTCGTCATCATCCTCGTCGTCGTCTTCGTCATCTTCGTCGTCCACGTCGACAGGAGCTTCCGTTTCTTCTTCCGGCACGTCTGCATCGGGGTCGATGTAGCCACTGAAGATGTCACTCAGGCGACCTTCTTCCTGCAGCACCTGGTTGTAGGCGTCCAGAATGATTTCGACGCTGCCCGGGAAGCGGGACAGGGCCATCATCACTTCGCGAATGCCTTCCTCGATGCGCTTGGCAATGTCGATTTCGCCTTCACGGGTCAGCAGCTCCACCGTGCCCATCTCGCGCATGTACATGCGAACAGGGTCAGTGGTACGGCCGGCATCGGACTCAACCGCAGCCAGTGCCGCAACGGCTTCTTCGTCGGCTTCTTCAGCAGAGTCGCCGCCGGTCAGCAACAGGTCTTCGGCATCGGGCGCTTCTTCAGCAACGCGAATGCCCATGTCGTTGATCATGCGGATGATGTCTTCGACCTGATCGGGATCGGCGATATCTTCCGGCAGATGATCGTTAACCTCGGCGTAAGTTAGATAGCCCTGCTCTTTACCTCGGGCGATCAGTTCCTTAAGTCGAGACTGCTGTTGGGATTTATCTGACATAGAGCCCCTGCAACGAATGAAAGCTGATGTGACTGGTGGCGGAAAAGTGAGCGCGATATTATACCGAATTAGGGTACTAACGGCTACTGCCGTGGGTATCGGATAAGCTCAAAAGCCGTATGTAGATACGAGAATAGACCAGAAATCAGATGTTTGCCGAAGATTCAGCGCTGGTTTCATCTGTGTCTGTCCAGCAGTAGCTGTTGCAGATCCCGCTTTTCCTCATCGGTTAATGGGGTCTGTCGTGATTTTTTCAACAGCTGGTCCAATTTTGCTTCCTGCCGTCGAGTCAGCAGGCGCTTGAGGGTGTCCTGAAGTAGTGCGCCTGCATCTACATCGCCCAGGATAGGATCCAGGTGGGCGATCTCGTTCAGCAGCATCAAGTCGGCCCGCCTTGCCGGGTCATCCTGCCAGTCTACCAGCAGTGTTCCCAGGGAGCTGTCGGGTGTTTGCTGCAGGTATTCCAGTACGTGGATGAGCACTTCGATGTTGGGCTCGTCCACCAGTGCAAACTGGCTGGCTTCCGGTGCAGCACTGGCCAGTGCCGGGCGGTGCAGCAGAATCGAAATGGCCTGGTTGACCAGGTTGCGAGAGGCGCGCTGGCCGCTCTGGCTGCTCCGGGGGGCGGGCATCGGAGAACGGTGCTCGGGAGCGGGTGGGGGTGCCTCCATCGGGCTGGGTTCGGAAGCCGTGTGGGTGACCTGGTGCAGGTCGATAACGCTGCCCAGTTGTTCCATGGACAGGCCGGTGATCTCGCAGATCCGGTCCATCATCATCTGTTTCAGCAGGCCGGGCTGCATGGCCTGTATCAGTGGCAGGGCGGTGTTGCTGAACCGGGCGCGCCCATCCATGCTGCTGAGGTCGGCGTCTTCTGTCAGAGACTTGAAGAAAAATTCGCTCAGGGGCAGTGCCTGACTGACGCGCTCGCTGAAGGCGGTTTCCCCTTCCTGGCGCACAAGCGTGTCAGGGTCTTCGCCGTCGGGCAGGAACAGGAAGCGCGCTTCCTGGCCATCCTTGATGACCGGGAGGGTCGTGTGCAGCGCGCGCAGCGCCGCCGTGCGGCCGGCCTGATCGCCATCGAAGCAGAAGATGACTTCCGGTACCAGCTTGAAAAGCCGCTCCAGGTGCTGGGCAGTGGTGGCGGTCCCGAGGGTGGCGACGGACCAGTGGATGCCATGCTGGGCCAGGCTGACCACGTCCATATAACCTTCTACGATCAGCAGGCGGTCAAGGTGGTTGCTGTGCTTGCGTGCTTCATACAGTCCGTACAGCTCACGCCCCTTGTGGAACGTGGGTGTCTCCGGTGAATTCAGGTATTTGGGCTTGTCATCCCCCAGTACGCGCCCGCCAAAGCCCAGTACACGTCCGCGTACATCACGGATCGGAAACATGATACGGTCACGAAAACGGTCGTAATGGCTCTGCTTCTCTTCGTTATGAATCACCATGCCGGCCTGTTCCAGTAGCTCGGTGGCGTTCTCGACATCATTGAAGTGGGTCAGGAGGTTGTCCCAGCCGGGGGGGGCGTAACCGATGCCGAATGCGGCGGCTATCTGGCCACTGAGGCCGCGCTGCTTCAGGTAGTTGACCGCTCTGTCGCGCTGAGGGGCGTGGCGCAGCTGTTGTTGGAAAAAGGCGTTGGCCTGCTCAAGTGCTTCAAACTGGCGCTTGATGCGCTGTTCCCGCTGGTGGTCGATCGGCCGGCCTTCATCACGGGGGACTTCCATGCCGGCGAGCTTGGCCAGCTCTTCAACGGCTTCGGGAAAATTGAGGCGGTCATACTCCATCAGGAAGCCAACGGCATTGCCTCCGGCACCACAGCCAAAACAGTAGTAGAACTGCTTGTCAGGGCTGACCGAGAATGACGGGCTTTTTTCCTTGTGGAAGGGGCAGAGGCCAGAGTAGTTCTTGCCTGCGCGCTTGAGCTTGACGCGACCGTCAATGACATCAACGATGTTGATGCGGGCCAGAAGGTCGTCAATAAAGTGTTGCGGTATTCGACCTGCCATCTTCGCTCCGTTGCGGACAGGTCTGCGTGGCGCGGACCCTTAGAGTTTCTGCTTCACCAGTCCCGAGATCCTGCCCATGTCGGCACGACCCTGAACCTGAGGTTTGACCAATGCCATCACTTTACCCATGTCCTGCATGGATGAGGCGCCGGATTCGGCGATGGCGGCGTCAATAATCTGAGCGATCTCAGCATCGCTGAGTGGCTGCGGCAGGAAAGTTTTAATCACCTCCAGCTCCTGCTGCTCCTTATCTGCCAGTTCCGGGCGCTCAGCCGCCTCGTACTGGGTAATGGAGTCTCGTCTCTGTTTGACCATCTTGTCCAGCACCGTCAGGATGCGGGCGTCATCGAGTTCGATGCGCTCGTCCACTTCAATGCGCTTCAATTCGGCCTGGATCAGGCGAATGGTGCCAAGACGGACTTTGTCCTTGGCGCGCATGGCATCTTTCATCTGTTCTGTAATGGTTGCTTTCAGATCAGACATGGGATGCTCCTTGGCAAGTGCTGCAGGTCAGATGTGCAGAGTCTTCAGATTAGTACAGGCGTACGCGGCGAGACTGCTCACGCTGCAGTTTCTTGGCGTGACGCTTTACGGCAGCAGCTGCTTTGCGCTTGCGAACAGCAGTCGGCTTTTCGTAGTGCTCACGACGACGAACTTCAGCCAGAATGCCGGCTTTTTCGCAGGAACGCTTGAAGCGACGCAGAGCAACGTCAAACGGCTCGTTATCTTTTACTTTTACCTGAGGCATGAAATGCTCCCTTAAGGTTGGTGAATGACCTCTATCACGAGGATAAAGAACAAGGCCGCATATTTTAGTGAGGCCCCTGCGTCATGTAAAGCGAAGAAGGCTGTATTTTGTGTGCTGCTGCAGGGATAATGTGCCCAGTTTTAATGGTGTTGAATTGAAGGGGCCGCTATGCGAGTGCTGGGCATTGAAACTTCCTGCGATGAAACCGGCGTAGCGCTGTATGACAGTGAGCAGGGGCTGCTGTCAGATGCGCTGTACAGCCAGGTGAAAATGCATGCCGAATACGGCGGTGTGGTGCCCGAACTGGCATCACGGGATCACGTGCGCAAGCTGTTGCCGCTGATCAGGGAAGTGATGGCCGAAGCCGGGCTGGAGCTGTCTGATGTGGATGCCGTTGCCTACACCTCGGGGCCGGGACTGATCGGTGCCTTGATGGTGGGCGCTTCCACTGGCCGTGCACTGGCGCTGGGGCTGGGAGTTCCTGCCGTGGGGGTGCACCACATGGAAGGGCACCTGTTGGCCCCCATGCTGGAGGAGAACCCGCCGTCGTTTCCTTTTGTTGCCCTGCTGGTATCCGGTGGCCACACCCAGCTGGTTCGCGTGGACGGCATCGGTCAGTATGAGTTGCTCGGCGAGTCACTGGATGATGCGGCGGGTGAGGCCTTTGACAAGGCGGCCAAAATGCTGGGACTGGACTATCCGGGAGGCCCCCTGATTGCGCGCCTGGCCGAGAATGGAACGCCGGGCCGTTATCGTTTTCCGCGTCCGATGACGGACCGCCCGGGGCTGGATTTCAGCTTCTCGGGGCTCAAGACCTTTACCTTGAATACGGCCAATGCCGAGCGCGACGAGGCGGGCCGGATTGACCCGCAGACAATGGCGGATATCGCATTTGCCTTTGAAGAAGCGGTTGTGGAAACGCTTGCGATCAAGTGCCGCCGTGCGCTCCAGCAAACCGGTCTCAAGCAGCTGGTGATTGCCGGGGGCGTCAGCGCCAATAAACGGCTGCGGGCCCGGTTGGATGAGGTAGTGCGCAAGGAGCGCTCGGGCCTGTTCTATGCGCGGCCCCAATTCTGTACCGACAATGGCGCAATGATTGCCTACGCGGGCTGCCAGCGCCTGATGGCGGGGCAGTCGGATGAGTTGGTGATTTCGGCGCGCCCACGCTGGCCTATGGATACACTTGAGTCGATCTGACCGGCTCAGAAGCGGTGTTCGCGACCGGCCAGCAGTTTGCGGATGTTGCTGCTGTGCCGAAGCACCAGCAGCACGGCCGTGATGGCAAAGGGCAGCAGCAGGTGCGGAATGAGCAGGTAGCAAAACAGCGGGGTGACGGCTGCCGTGGCAATGGATGCCAGGGATGAGATGCGGCCCAGCAGGAAGACCAGCCCCCAGAAAAGGAGCTGGCACAGTGCCAGTGGCCAGCTCAGCAGCAGGGTACAGCCCAGTGTCGTCGCCACCCCCTTGCCGCCGCGCAAACTGGAAAAGAAGGGAAACAGGTGGCCACAAACCGCTGCCAGCATGGTCCAGCCCTGCACCTCGGGCTCGGCTGAAACCAGAATCGCCAGCAGAATGGCGGCTGCGCCTTTGCTCAGGTCGCCCAGCAGTGTGAGCAGCGCTGCCTGGCGTCCCCCCAGCCGCATCACGTTGGTGGCGCCCGGGTTGCGTGAGCCGTTCAGCCGCGGGTCACCCAGGTTCATGGCCTTGCACACGATGATCGCACTGGGGATTGAGCCCAGCAGATAGGCGATCAGTAACAGCATCCATTCGGGCATAGTGAAGTCCGGGCCGTGCGCATGCCATGGCAGGCGTGATAAATTAATGACTCTGAAACAAGCATATACAAGCTGGGACCGGGTCACAATTGACCCTTACTGGAGGCAGGATGGATATCGTCTACATTCGTGAGTTGCAGGTTGAAACCGTCATCGGCATTTATGACTGGGAGCGTGAGGTACGCCAGACCGTCAGCCTGGACCTGGAAATGGGCACGGACATCCGCGCTGCAGCCTCCACTGAAGACATCGAGCAGACGCTGAATTACAAGTCGGTTGCCAAGCGCCTGATCGCCTTTATCAGCGAGAGCGAATTTCTGCTGGTGGAAACCATGGCCGAAGAAATTGCACAGATTGTGATGACCGAGTTTGATGTGCCCTGGCTGCGTTTGCGCCTGAGCAAGCCCGGTGCCGTCCGGGGAGCCAAGGACGTGGGAGTCGTGATTGAGCGCGGGGAGCGTGCCTGATGCCGCACGTGTACCTGAGCCTGGGCAGCAACCAGTCGCGGGAGCGGCATATCCGTGCCGCGCTGGATGCTTTGGCAGACCGCTTTGGAGAGCTGGAGATTTCCTCGGTCTATGAGAGCGAAGCGGTCGGGTTTGATGGCAGCAACTTCTACAATCTGGTGGTCGGGCTGGAGTGCTCAGTCTCGCTGGCCGAGCTGTCAGCCTGTTTAAAGCAGATTGAAGACGAAAACGGACGTGACCGGTCGGGACCCCGTTTCAGCGGGCGAACACTGGATATCGATATTCTGACCTATGGCGATCTGGATCATCCTCGAGACGGAGTGCAGGTGCCCCGGGATGAAATTACGCAGAACGCCTTTGTACTGCTGCCGTTGGCCGAGGTTGCGCCTGACGTTCAGCATCCTGTCCTCAAGCAGTCGTATGCCCATCTCTGGGATACCTACGACCGGTCGCAGAAGCTGTGGCCGATCGACTTCGAGTGGCGTGGCCGCTTAATCTCTTCAGCTGAACACTGAACGCCCCCCATCGACGGCCAGTACCTGTCCGGTCACATAAGGTGCCGTTGCCAGAAACAGTACGGCCTGGGCAATGTCGTCCGGCGTGCCGGTGCGTTTGAGCGGTATCTTGTCCACGATAGATCGACGCTCGGCGTCATCCAGCGCTGCATCGGCCTCCGGCCACAGAATGGCGCCGGGTGATACGCCATTCACTCTGACGTCCGGCGCCAGTTCGCGGGCCAGGCTCAGTGTCATCATTTTTACGCCAGCCTTGGCGATGGAGTAGACAGGGTAGCCCGCCAGGCCGCGTTCAGCATGAATATCAACCAGGTTGACGATGTTGCCACTGCTTTGGCGCAGCAGTGGCGCCATGCCCTGAGTCAGGAAGAAAGGCCCGCGCAGGTTGCTGTTGATCAGCAGGTCCCAGTCCTGTTGCGAGGCGTCGTCCAGTGGCGTGGGATAAAAGGTGGACGCATTGTTGACCAGCAGGTCCAGCCGCTCTGTGTACTGACCGATCTCGCTGATGAGTCGTTCAACATCGGCCGCCTGATTCAGGTCGGCCTGCAGCAGCAGGCAGCTGTCTGGCCTGGCCCGGTTCAGTTCGTCCGCAAGGCTGCTGGCCTCGGTGAGTGACTGTCGATAGTGCAGCAGAATACGATAACCCTGTGCGTGCAAGAGGCGTGCGATAGTGGCACCGATTCGACGGGCACCGCCGGTGATCAGGGCGCAGGGTGTAGCTGTTCCGCTCATAAAGGCGTCTCCCGATAGTACTCGCAGCAGACCAGTTGTTGCGCCCGGATGGCGTCGCCCAGTGCCTTGCCGCTGAACCCCTGCGCTTGCAGGGCGCGGTTGTCGACGGCGCCGATCCGGTCCAGCAGGGTGCGGGTGGCCTGAGCCAGCGCTGCCGTATCACGCTCAGGGGCAACAGCCGAGACCAGTGGCAACAGATGGTCCAGTCGGTCAGGCTGGCGCAGCAGGCTCAGGTTCTTGAGTACCTCCAGACGCCGCTCAGCCTCAAGCCCATCCATATCAACCAGCGCATCCAGCTCACTGCGGGTGTTCAAGGCCAGGTCGCGGTAACGGTTGGGCGTACGCCAGTGGGTGCAGAGCTCACGAATCTGTTTGAGCGCAGCTTCGGTCGACAGCTGCTCGGTCAGGGTGTAGGTCAGCAGGGCAAAGCCCTGTTCGCTGTCCAGCGTGTCGGCTGCCTCAAAGCGGGACTCGAGCCGGGTCAGGTCAAGCAGTTCAGATGCAGGCATCAACCGGGCCAGAGCGCCCACCTCCCGCAGCAGTCTGAAAAAACACACGGGCGAGCGGGTGCACAGTGCGCGTTCGCATTCCTGCCAGACACGCTCCGGTGTCAGGTGCTCCAGCTCATCGCCGGCACTGATTTCTTCCAGCAGCTGCCGGGTTTCGGGCGCCAATGTGAATCCCAGATGGGCAAAGCGGGCATAAAACCGCGCTACTCGCAGCACGCGCAGCGGGTCTTCCACGAACGCCGGTGAGACGTGACGCAGAATGCGCGCGTCAAGGTCGGCGCGGCCTTGGCAGGGATCGTGTATCCGGCCCTGCAGATCCTGGGCGATGGCGTTGATGGTCAGGTCGCGGCGCTGCAGGTCCTGCTCCAGGGTCACGTCCGGGCTGGCATGAAAGGTGAACCCCGTGTACCCCCTGCCGCTCTTGCGCTCGGTGCGGGCCAGCGCATATTCCTCGCCGGTATCGGGGTGCAGGAAAACAGGGAAATCACTGCCCACCGCCTTGAAGCCTTGTGCCTTCATCGCTTCAGGCGTGGCGCCCACCACGACCCAGTCACGGTCTTTGACATCCAGCCCCAGCAGCTGGTCACGGACAGCGCCGCCGACCAGATAGGTCTCCATCAGGACTCGCAGCGGTCAGGGCACTGGGCACGCCAGGCCTCAAAGCCGCCGTCCAGGCTGTAGACCTCCTCGAATCCTTGGTGCGCCAGGTAGTCTGCTGCGGACTGGCTGCTGATACCGTGGTAACAGCACACGATCAGGGGCGCATCGAAGTCGGCTGCGGCTACATAGTCGGGGAGGTTGTGGTTGTTCAGGTTGTAGGCATCGCGGATGTGCAGCGCTTGATAGCTGCCTTCGTCACGAATATCGACCACCTGGGCGCCCTGGTCGATCAGCTCGCAGGCCTGATCAATATTGATGCAGCGATAATCTGACATGGTTACTCTCCCGCTGTCGGCTTTGGCAGGCAAGCTTGCGTGAAAACGGCACCGTCTTCAAGCCGATAAGCTGTAAGGGTATTACCCCAAACGCAGCCGCTGTCGAGCCCAATGGCGTGGCCTTCCTGGTGAAAGCCCAGTGCTGCCCAGTGGCCGAACAGTTGGGTGCGTTTCATGGGCTGCTGGCGCGAATGGCGAAACCAGGGGGCAAAGCCCTTGGGTGCGTCGTCGGGCGGGCCGTTCCCCTTGAACTCCAGCTGGCCGTCTTCCGTTATAAAGCGCATCCGTGTGAAGTAATTGGTGATGGCGCGAAGCCTGTCTATCCCCGTCAGCCGGTTGTCCCAGCGGTCGGGGTGGTTGCCGTACATCTGGTGTAGAAACTGACTGCATTGAGTGCTCTGCAGTACCTGTTCCAGCTCGGCTGCAAGGGTGCGGGCCTGTTTGAGTGACCAGATATGGGGAATGCCGGCATGTGTCATGACAAAGCCCAGCGTCTTGTCGTCATGCAACAAGGGGCGGTGGCGCAGCCAGTGCATCAGTTCAGCTCGGTCCGGTGCGTCCAGAACCGGGTCCAGCGTTGGGTGGGACTTGCGGTTTACACCCGCGTCCAGCGCCAGCAGGTGCAGGTCATGATTGCCCAGTACGGTTATTGCCTGATCGCCCAGGCTGCGAATAAACCTGAGTGTTTCCAGTGAGGCGGGGCCACGGTTGACCAGGTCGCCGGTCAGCCAGAGGCGGTCCCCCGGGCCGAAGCTGATCTGTTCCAGCAGTAGTTGCAGTTCGTCATGGCAGCCTTGAAGGTCGCCAACAGCATAGGTCGCCATAAAGGGTCCTGAGTCGCGAATGTAATTGAATGATAACGAATCAGGCCGGGGCTGTTCTATTGGCGCAGGCGTAAAAAGAGGCTCCGGAGAGCCTCAAATCTTAGTATGTATGGAGCGAAGTGGAGCTTGATCAGAGATCGAACGTTTTGCTGATGGTGAAGACGAGTTCGGAGTCCTTCTCGCCGTCGCCATCCAGTTCTGTGTCCAGCTGCTTGATGTAGGCCAGGCTCATGTCCAGTCCCTGGAAGCTGGTGCCGTAACCCGCTTCTACATAATCCCCTTCGTAATCTTCACCGAATACACCGTAGGTCAGGTAGGCGCCTTCGTATTCGCCGCTCAGGCTGAAGAAGGTGTAGTCGGCATCATTGGCTGAGTCATCCGCGTCTTCGGTGCCCAGCACAAAGTCCGCACTCAGGAACTTGTAGCCAGCACTGAAAATCAGTTCGTGGTAAGTGGAAACGTCGCTGTCGGTGTAGAAGTAACCGGCATAGCCGACGCCGTAGCTGAGGTCTTCGTAGCTGCCGCTGTAACCACCATAGAGATCGTACTCAAGCTCGGCATCATCCAGCTGGGCTCCCCAGGTACCGACGTAGAAGCCGTTACCGAAATCGTAATCGGCACCGGCCATCAGACTGGCATTGTTTTCCGTCTGGTCGATGCCTCGGAACCAGTAGTCGCTCATGGCCCCTACGTTCAGTGACAGCTCGGCAGACGCGCTTGCTGAGGCGGCCAGTAGAGTGACAGCGATGGCGTTTTTAGTCAGTTTTTTCATCATCTATTCCCCTTCAGTGTCTTGATTGCCGTGTCCAACGGCAGCCATGTATCGGGACAGCTAAAAATGTGCCCAAAATGGATTTTTCTTTTAATTACAGATGCTTGTGATTATTGCGAGTCGAGCCGGTCAAAAACGTGCACCGCTTTGGGATCGGTAGTCACCGTTTTGGAGCACTACAGGCAGCCTGCAAACGAGGTGTGATGGGACGTCTGGCTTATTCGGGTATGAACTGAATCCTGGCCTGTAACGTAAATATCACTACTTTTCGTAAGGCTGTTGTCTGGATGGCAATACTAGAGTAATGTCGAAAACAGCCGTTTAAATAGTATTCGGTGGTTCAAAGTCGAGGGATCGAAATGAAGATCAATGAGCCGGTTACACAACAAGAACAAAACGTCTCTGACCACGCCAACATTTTATCCACAACCGACTTGAAGGGCGCGATTACCTACGTCAATCGTGACTTCATCGATATCTGTGGCTTTGAGCCTGACGAGCTCATGGGGCGCAACCACAACGTCGTGCGTCATCCTGATATGCCGCCTGCTGCTTTCGAAACATTGTGGGGGCGTGTGAAATCGGGCCAGCCCTGGATGGGGGTGGTGAAGAATCGCTGCAAGAACGGTGATCACTACTGGGTCGATGCGTTTGTTACCCCGATTGAAAAGAACGGTCAGGTCTGTGAATACCAGTCCGTCCGTCGTAAGCCTGAGTCAGACGTTGTGGCGCGTGCTGAATCCGTCTATGACCGCTTGAGTGCCAACCGCAAGCCGATGCCGAGTGCACTTCTGGGCCGGCTCGGACTGAGCGCACGTCTGCTGTTGTCTGTTCTTGTTCCTGGTGGCGCCGCACTGCTGGCCAGCAGCATGCAACCCCAATGGGCTCTGCCGCTGATGGCCTTGTCAATGCTGGTGATGCTGGCAGGCGTCCTGTTTTCTCTGCAGCCCTGGCGTCGTCTGGTACAGGATTGCGAACAGCAGATTGCAGACCCTGTGGCACGCTACGTCTATACAGGCCGTCAGGATGATATTGGGCAGGTGCGTCTTGTCATGCGGTTGCTGCGGGCAGAGCGTGACGGGCTTGTAGGGCGCATGCGGGACTCGGCTGGCCATTTGAAAGATGAAGCCTCTGCCCTGAGTGCCGCGGTCAATCAGTCACAGCATGGTGTGCGGCAGCAAACGGGCGAGCTCAACCAGTCGGCTGCGGCGGTCAGTGAAATGTCTGCCTCCGTTCAAGAGGTTGCCGGCAATGCACACAGCAGCTCTGATGCGGCTGAGGCAGCGGTTGAAGAAGTTGCCCATGGCAAACGAACCGTTGAAGCGACTACTACGGCGGTACATCACCTGCAGGAGCACATGGGCTCAACGGAATCCGTTATTGCCAAACTCGATGAAAGCAGCCGGGGTATCGCCAACATTCTGGATGTCATTACTGATATTTCCGAGCAGACCAACCTGTTGGCACTGAACGCGGCAATCGAGGCGGCGCGCGCCGGCGAAGCGGGACGCGGCTTTGCCGTTGTGGCGGACGAAGTGCGCTCACTGTCTCTGCGCACGCAAGACTCCACGGAGAAAGTGCGCAACATGATCGAGCAGTTGCAGACCTGTGCCAACGATGCGGTTGAGACGATCAACAGGGGACGTAACCAGGCTGATCGTTGTGTGGAGCTGAGTGACGAAACAGTGGTCGCACTGGACAATATTCTGAACTCAATTCGCCGCATTACGGATATGAGTGTGCAAACTGCCTCGGCCGTAGAGCAGCAAAGCAGTGTGGCCTCGGAGATTGACCGCAGCATCGTCTCCATTCAATCTATGTCCGAAGAGAACCTGGATGCCGCTGAGCAAAGTTCCACCGCCGGGCAGCATGTGCTGACGGTCGCAACGGAGCTTAGTGCGCTTGCCGATCAGTTCTGGAGTCGGAAGTCAGCGTAATTGTCAGCAAATGGATTGAATATGGACAGACAGCGTCAGTTTCTGGATTTGACCGGCGACTTCGTTGCCAGCCTGGATCGGAACCATCGTATCGAGTTCATGAACAGCTCTGGCCGTCGGATGCTGGATGTTCCGGCCAATCATGACTTCAATGTCACGCCCATGTATGTGCATCAGTTCCATGATGAGCATAATCTCGCCCTGCTCAGGGATGAGGTCTTCCCCAAGGTACTGTCGGAAGGCTACTGGCATGGCTCGATACATTTTCAAACGCTCAATGGTGAATCAGTGCCTGTCAGCCTGCGGGTGCTGGCGCACATGGATGAAAGTGGCCAGGTAACAGGTCTGACTGGCATTGGTCAGGACCTGAGGCTGCAGCATGCGTTGCAGGCGCAGGAAGCCATGGCCGAGCGCATTCTGGACAGTACCATCGAAGGGATAATGGTCACGGATGCTCATGCACGCATCCAAAGGGTCAACCCGGCCTTTACGCAGATCACTGGCTATAGCGCGGATGAGGTGAAGGGGAGAACTCCACGTTTCCTGCGCTCCAACCACCACGGCCAGGCTTTCTACGATGAGATGAATGCTGCGTTGGGGAATGACGGTATCTGGAAAGGGGAGGTCTGGAACCGGCGTAAGTCCGGCGAGGTTTACCTGCAATGGATGTCCATCAGTGCCCTGCGCGACGCGAAAGGGGAGATGACCCATTATGTCTCCGTTCTGCATGATTTGACCGAAATGCGAGCCAAGGAAGCGGAGATCGAGCAGTTGGCGTTTACGGACCCGCTGACCGGCATGGGTAACCGCCATAAGCTGATGCAGACACTTGCCGAGAAGCTGGGGCGTAACCCGCCTGCTCCCCTCGCGCTGATGTGTGTAGACCTTGGCCAGTTATCGCCCATTAACGACCGCTTTGGCATGCGCGGCGGCGATACGCTGATCAGGTGTCTTAGTAGACGCCTGCGACAACTGTCGGGTAGTGGGCAGCTGTTGTTCCGGTTGACCGGAGACGAATTTGTTATTTTGCTGACCAGTGCAGGCGACTTGACAGAGATTGCAAGGCACGCCGATCGCTGTATCCGTCTGTTGCACGAGCCAATGATCCTGGACGGCGATACCATCCGCATGAGTCCTTCCATTGGCATCTCACTGTCTCCCAAGGATGCTATGGACGCCGATACTCTGTTGTCCTCCGCTCAAACGGCGATGACCGCAGCCAAGCAATCTGGCCGAGAAAACTATCGCTTTTATGATGAAACCATCAGCAATGAGATGCGTCAGCGCCTGATGCTGGAGCAGCAGCTGATTCTGGCAACAGAGCCCAACGCGGACCTGGGGCTGCAACTCTATCTGCAGCCCAAAGTGGCGCTTTCAGACAGCCGGGTTATCGGTGCTGAAGTGCTTTTGCGCTGGGAACATCCGGAAAAAGGGCTGATTTCACCCGCTGACTTTATTCCGCTGGCAGAGGAGAGCCGGTTGATTGTGGCGCTTGACCGATGGGTCTTTGCGCGCAGCTGTCGCCTTTTGCGAGACTGTCGACGTGAAGGACGCCCAATGCCCAGAATCAGCATCAACCTCTCGGCGCGACAGTTTCAGGAACCTGATCTGGTGAGCTGGTGCCTTGAGACGGTCAAACGTTTTGGGGTTGAGCCGGGTGAGCTGGAGCTGGAAATAACGGAAACCGCGTTTATAGACTTTGCTGACTGTGTATTGGAGCGTTTGCATGGACTTCGTGAGGCGGGCTTCAATCTGGCGCTGGATGACTTCGGGACCGGCTACTCCAGTTTGACCTATCTGCGTCGCCTGCCGTTGGACGTTGTAAAAATTGATCGAGACTTCGTGGCGGACCTGTGCCGCGACGGCAAGGCGTCGACGCTTCTGCAGGGGCTAATTCAGCTGCTGGACAAGCTTGAGTTTGATGTCATCGCCGAAGGGATTGAGCAGGTCGAGCAGGTGGCGCTGCTGCAAGGCATTGGGTGCAAGAGCGGGCAGGGCTTCCTGTTTCACAGGCCGATGCCTGCAGAGTCTTTTGTGGCGCTGTATCAGTCCGAGCAGTAGGCTGTGCAAGGACGCAGTCTCTATGACCGCTCGCCCCGTTTCTGGCCCGGGGTTCAGAAACGAAAAAACCGGCACCTTTCGGTAACCGGTTTTTTCTGAATTTGTAGCGTGTGTTGGATTTGCACCAGCGATCTTCGCCCGGGGTTATGAAGAGCTGAGCCCGACGAGCTGCTCGTCAGCTCTCAATTTTTACCCATGTACATAAACGAAAAAACCGGCACCTTTCGGTAACCGGTTTTTTCTAAATTTGGTAGCGGGGGCTGGATTTGAACCAACGACCTTCGGGTTATGAGCCCGACGAGCTACCAGACTGCTCCACCCCGCATCAGATTGTGTGCGTATATTACGGACGCATTATGCTAACGTCAAGACTTTATTAAACTTTCTTCTTGGCGCGGCGGATGGCACGTGTTTGGCACCAGGTGATGAACTCTGACAGCAGCTTATGTTCTCGGGCCGAGAGTCCATCAATATCGGCACACCAGACCTGGCCGACCTTCCGAACCAGTATGAGCTGGCATTCGAGCATAATCGTACGACTATCAATACGAAACTTGATATGCGCCGGCACACGGGTGTCGGTCAGCGCCTGATCGGTGATAAAGGCGAGGCCCGTTTCGGACAGGTCACGTATGTTAACTTCAATATCACCAATATGAACCTCGATGGGGTCATCTTCGTCAACATGCAGACGATAGGCACGTCGGCCGCTGTCCTTAAGCTCCGGTATTTGGATATTCGGCTTCATGGTTCGACGGCTCGCTTCTCCAGTACGAATTCAATACGTCGGTTGATGGCTCGGTTTTCCGGGCTGATATTGGGTACCAGCGGGATGGCCGAGCCATAACCTGTTGCAGTCAGGCGTTTGGGGTTGATGCCGGCATCTACCAGGTAGCGCAGTACGGTGGTGGCACGCACGGCAGACAGCTCCCAGTTGGAGGGGAACTGGGCGGTACTGATCGGGATATCATCCGTATGTCCCTGTATTTCGAGCTTGTAACCCGGATTGACGATCAGGGACTCAAGCAGGGCATCAAGCATGGGGAGCATGGCCGGATTGAATTCGGCCGAGCCCGAGGTAAACAGGGCAGCGCCCTTGACGCGCAGGGACAGCTTGCCATCGCGCGGTGTGCCGATCTCGATGGCATCCTGCATCTGCATCAATTGAAAGGCGCGCTCCAGGTCCTGCGTCAGCTGTTGCCACTCCAGTGCCGCCACCTCCGATTCTGCCGCATCCTCGGCGTCATTCTCTTCAGCCGGCTGGCTTTGCTCGGGCGCTTGCATGATGGCGTCATTCACGGCTGAGGGCGTGCCCTGAGTACTTTCAAGGGGAACCAGTCTGTCGGGGGCACCGGAAACCGCCTGCTGGAAAGCACTCTTGAAAGACTGCATGGCCTCGGCAAAGCGCTCTTTCTCCAGATTGGACATGGAGAACAGCAGTACGAAAAACACCAGCAGGAGTGTCATCAGGTCTGCATAGGTCATCAGCCAGCCCGGCGCACCCGATTCCTGAGTCAATTCCCGTCGACGGCTGCTCATACTCACCCCCGTGGTGCCGACTGGGCCTTGGCGTTTTCGGTGGCTTTGCCCTTGCCGTCCTTCTTGCCTGCTTCATCCGCTTTGGGCTTGCCAATGCGAACAGGCTTGCGCTGAGCTTCGGGCAGGTAGGACGCCAGCTGCTCGTAGACATGCATGTAGTGGTCATTGGTCAGGATGCTGATGCAGCCCTCACGAATGATCTCCAGATTGGTCACTTCCGACAGGGTGCGAGCATGGAGCTTGCCGGCGATTGGCAGGAACACCATGGTAGCCAGCAGGGAACCGTAAAAGGTGGTTAGCAGTGCGACGGCCATGGCGGGGCCAATGGTCTCCGGCTCGGACAGTTGGCTGAGCATCTGAATCAAGCCGATCAGAGTACCAAGCATGCCGAATGCCGGTGCGTAGGAGGCCATCTTGCGAAAAACGTCCTGAACCGAATGATGTCGCGCCATCAGCGAGTCGATTTCGTTTTGCAGGGTGTTACGAATGACCTGCTCGGACGCGGCCTCGGCGAGCAGGTTACAGGCACGCTTGAGTACGTGCGAATCGCTCTCCACGTCCCCCAGCTTGAGCAGGCCGTGACGATGCGATACCCGGCTGAGTTCCAGCATGGTGTCGATCATCTCCTGGGGGTTCGTGTTGTCACGGGTGAAGACGATCCAGGCGGCCTTGAATGCGTTGAGCACGTCCTTGAAGCGAACGGTCAGCAGGGTGGCAGCCAGAGTACCGCCGGCGACGATCATGATGCCGGGCACGTTAACGAAGACGTCGGCGTTGCCGCCCAGGAAAATGGCGCTGATAATCAGGGCAATACCTGAAAAAATGCCGAGGAGAGAGGCGAAATCCATTGTGATTCAGTACCCTGTCAGCGTGGAAAGAACGAGTTGTAGTATAACAACAGAGTGGCCATGACGTCAGACTACTTTATTGGCTTGCCTCAATGGAAGCATCCCGAGTGGAATCGCTCGATCCTGCCGGACCCGGCACAGCCGGATCTGGCCCAGTACGCGGCCAGCTTCAGCTCGGTGGAGGGTAACACCACTTTTTACGGACTGCCCAGGCAGGAGACCATCAAGCAGTGGTGGCAACAGACCTCGGAGGATTTCCGGTTTTGCTTCAAGTTTCCACAGACGATCAGCCATCAGGCTGAGCTGAGGCACTGCGATGATGAGTTAAACCAGACCTTTAAGCACCTTGGCTTGCTTGAACAGCGCTTGGGGATGCTCTGCCTGCAGCTGCCGGCGCGCTTTCGACCGGACCATCTGGCTCAGCTGGCGGCTTTTTTACGGCGTCTGCCGGCCGGGTTTCGCTATGCCGTTGAGGTCCGTCATCCGGCCTTTTTTGACGGTGGCGAGGGGGAGCGACAGCTGAACCGGCTGCTGATGGAGATGGGGGTCAATCGCATCATGTTTGATACACGGTCACTGTTTGCAAACCCTCGTACTGACCGGGTAAGTCAGGAGGCCCTGCAGCAGAAGCCGCGTGTACCACTGCGCGTGTTGGCAACCGGGTCGGCGCCCATGTTGCGTTTTATCACGCCCCTGCACTGGCAGGAAGGCTTGCCCTGGCTGGAGCCCTGGGTCGACAAGCTGCTGGAGTGGATCGATGCCGGTAAAACACCCTTTGTCTTCATGCACACACCGAGCAACGCCGAAGCCCCTGAGCTGGCGCGCTGGCTGGCGCAGCGGCTGGAACAGAAGCGCCCCGGCCTGAAAGGGTTTGTGGATTGGGCGGGCAGGCCCCGGGCGGAACAGCCGGGGCTGTTCTGATTCAGTGCAGCGCGTTGGGCTGTGCCAGGGTAAAGGGTTCGATCGGAGTGTCGAATTCGCGCTCGTCCGGTGTAGTCATGCGGTAGCTGCCCTCCATGCTGCCCACCTCTGTCGCCAGAACGGTGCCGCTGGTGTATTCGTAGCTCTTGCCCGGTTCAATCACCGGCTTCTCACCGACCACACCTTCACCCTGAACTTCCTGCACGTGCTCATTGCCGTCGGTAATCCGCCACTGCCGGCTGAGCAGCTGAACGCTCTCGGCATTATGGTTGGTAATGCGGATACGGTAGGAGAACACGAAGCGGTGCGCCTCCGGCTCGGACTGATCCGGCAGATAGGCCGTGGTGACATCGATCTCGATATTGCGGCTGTACTCGGTGTTGTCCATCTGGGTTCGCTTATCCTCAAATTCGGGTTGCAGGCTGCGATTATTCCGCACTGGACTCTGGTGTCAATGCATCGCTGATACGCACAAACTCTTCCAGTGTCAGACGTTCCGGTCGCAGGCCGGGATCAATGCCCAGTGCCTCAAGCTGCTCGGCATCAATCAGTTGCTTGAGATTGTTACGCAGTGTCTTGCGACGTTGACCAAAAGCCGTGCGGACAACCTGCTGCAACTGCTTCACGTCTCGGGCCGGGATGGGCGGCGTGTCATAGGGAACCAGCCTGACGATGGCTGAGTCAACCTTGGGTGCGGGCGAGAAGGCACCGGGTGGTACGATGAACAGGGGCTCTACATGGCAGTAGTACTGCGCCATGATGCCAAGGCGGCCATAGTGGTTATCACCGGGGCCGGCGGCCAGACGGTCGACCACTTCCTTCTGCAGCATGAAATGCATGTCGTGAATCAGGCCGTTGAAGCTCAACAGGTGAAAAATCAGCGGCGTGGAGATGTTGTAGGGCAGGTTGCCTACCACGCGCAGGGGCCGTTCATCCTGCTGCAGGGGGCCAAAATCGAATTTCAGTGCGTCCGCTTCGTGAATGTTGAAGCTGTCTGCGTAGCGGAAGAACTGGGTACGCAGTATCGGAATCAGGTCGCGGTCCAGTTCGACAACGTCCAGCTCCCCGTTACAGGCATCCAGCAGTTCTTCCGTCAGCGCGCCCAGGCCCGGGCCGATTTCGACCAGGTGCTGGCCGGGCTGTGGGTTGATGGCTCGGATGATGCGCCCGATGACCCCCTGATCATGCAGGAAGTTCTGGCCAAACCGCTTGCGCGCCTTGTGACCGACGGGTTTCTTGCTCATGTTCAGTGTC
This sequence comes from Marinobacterium alkalitolerans, assembly GCF_017776525.1. Classification (GTDB taxonomy): domain Bacteria; phylum Pseudomonadota; class Gammaproteobacteria; order Pseudomonadales; family Balneatricaceae; genus Marinobacterium; species Marinobacterium alkalitolerans. The sequence continues at coordinate 90,614 of NZ_JACVEW010000011.1, read as the reverse complement.
CTGATTGATGCCGCGCCATATCAAGCGCGAACTGGAGTGCGGTGTGAAGGCTGCCGGCATCGGCCGTCCCGGTGCCGGCCAGATCGAGGGCGGTTCCATGGTCGACCGACGTGCGGATAATGGGCAGCCCCAGTGTGATATTGGCGGCGCGGCCAAAGCCCTTGTATTTGAGCACCGGCAACCCCTGATCGTGGTACATGGCCAGCACTGCATCCGCATCACGCAGGTGATGTTCCGTAAACAGGGTATCCGCAGGCAGGGGGCCCACCAGGTCGACGCCCTGCTGTCGGAAATCGTCCAGCACCGGGATGATGGTGTCGATTTCCTCATGTCCCAGATGTCCGCCTTCACCCGCGTGCGGGTTGAGTCCGGCAACCAGAATGCGGGGGGATGCAAGGCCGAAGGAGCGTTGCAGGTCCTGTACCAGTACCTGAATAATCTCCTCCAGCAAAGGGCGCGTAATGGCGGAGGGAACTTCCTTCAGCGGCAGGTGCGTGGTGGCCAGCGCAACCTTGAGCCCTTCGGTCGCCAGCATCATCACAACCTTGCGGCTGCCCGTCAGCGCTTCCAGAAATTCGGTGTGACCACTGAACGCAATGCCGGCATCGTTGATGATGCCCTTGTGCACAGGAGCGGTCAGCAGGGCCTGAAAATCGCCCGACATGCAGCCCAATGTGGCCTGACGCAGGGTTTCCAGCACATAGGACGCATTGGCGGTATTCAGCTGACCCGGTTCGCTTGGCGCGACCAGGTTAACCGGTTGACAGTAAAGCGCTCCCGGCGGCGCCGGTTGAGCCGTGGCTCCGGCCGTGAAAGGCAGAATCTCCAGCGGCAGGTCCAGCAGTCGAGCGCGCTGGCGAAGCAGGTCAGGGTCTGCGACCGCAATCAGCTGGCAGGGGGGTGCCTGCTGAGCCAGCTGGACGCAGAGTTCTGGACCGATGCCGGCCGGTTCTCCGGGGGTGATGGCGATACGAGGGCAGCTCACGGTCAAATCTTGCGCTCAATATAGGCTTGAGAACGGATTTCACGCAGCCAGTTGCTCAGTTCTTCATTGAACTTGCGCTGGCGGATGCTGTTACGTGCCTGGGACTCAAGCATCTCTTCACCCAGATCCTGGGTACGGCGGTCCTGCACCTGAAGAATATGCCAACCGAAGCGAGACTCGAACGGACGGCTGATGCTGCCTTCCGGAGTATTGTTCATGACCTGTTCAAATTCCGGCACCATCTGGCCGTTCTGTGTCCAGCCAAGATCGCCGCCCTGTGAGCCGCTGGCCGCGTCATCACTGTAGCGGCGCGCCAGTTCATCAAACGGCTGGCCTTCCTGCAGGCGCTGGTAGAGGTCGTCGATCAGGCGGCGTGTCTGGGATTCGCTGCGAATCTCGTTCGGCTTCAGCAGGATGTGTCGAACCTGCGTCTGCTCGACCAGCTGCACCTTGCCGCCGCGCTTGTCTTCCACTTTCAGCAGGTGGAAGCCACCGGGGGTCTTGATGGGGTCGCTGATTTCGCCCGGGCCCAGTTTTGAGATCGCGCGTGCGAGGGCTTCGGGCAGCTCGGTTTCCTTGCGCCAGCCCAGCTCTCCGCCCTGCAGGGCGTTGGGCGCATTGGACTCGGCGATGGCCAGCTCGGCAAAGTCGGCGCCCTGCTCCAGTTGCTCACGCAGTGCGAGGGCTTCCGCTTCCGCCTTCTGAATCATGGCTGGCGTGGCACCTTCCGGCAGTGCCAGCAGGATATTGCGCAAGCGGTATTCGGCCTGCACCTGCTGCTGACCCATTTCTGATTCAAGGAAGTTCTGCACTTCCTGTTCTGAAACGCTGATGCGGCGGTTGACGCTGCTCTGCTGAACCTGAGTCAGCAGCATCTCGCGGCGGATCTGTTCCCGCGCCTGGGCGTAGTCCTGGCCCTCGGCAATCAGCGCGTCACGAAACTGTGGCAGGGTCATGCCGTTCTGGGCAGCGATGCGGCTGATCGCCTGGTTCAGCTGGCTGTCGGAAATGCGCATGCCCTGACGCTCTGCAATCTGCATCTGGATATTTTCCAGGATGAGTCGATCCAGTACCTGCTGACGAAGGACATCTTCCGGGGGAAGTCGGGTTGAGTCCCGGGCCGCAACCTGCTGGCGCACCAGATCCATGCGCTGTTCCAGCTCGCTTTCCAGTACGATGTCCTCGTTCACCACTGCGGCAATGCGGTCAAGCACTTCGGCCTGAACGGCGTGCAGCGGGGCGGTCATCAGCAGCAGCCCCAGCAGGGGGCGTGCAAGTTTAGAAAGTGCCATCGTCGTCCTCGTCATATCCGGTGATTTCCTTCAGGTAATCGCTGCCTTCACCCTGGCCGAATGAGCCCAGGCCGCGCAGGACAAACTGCAGGAAGATGCCAGTATCGGTTTCAAATGCTTCATTGCTGCCCACGCTGTCCGGGTCAACCACCCAGCGTCGACCGGTCAGGCGGACCTTCCAGCAGCAGCTGGAGTACTCGATGCCCAACAGGGTATCGAGGTTTTCATTGGCGTCCAGGTCCTGCTGCCAGCGGCCATAGCCCGTCCACTGGTTGCTCAGGGGCCAGCGGAACGCCATATCCAGCTGCTGGTTACCATCGTTGGGGCGTTTTTCAATATTGTCGCGGTAGCTCAGGTAGAACAGGCGGCGGTCACCGGGGCGGTAGCTGAGCTTGTAGTTGTGCTCCAGAAACTCATAGCTGTCCCGGTCAACCTCGCCATTGTGTGTTAGGCGCAGGTTGCGAGTGAAGTTCCAGTTGGCCAGTGTGGCCAGGTTGGAGCTGCTGTTGGTGGCCGGGTTGCCCTGAGTCACGGCCGTGTCACCACTGTCCCCGGGGCGGCCTGCATACTCGCGGTCTGCAAAGTAGTGCGCCTGAGCAACGCCGACACGGAGCTTTTCAATGCCCTGTCGAGAATAAATGGCACTGGACAGACCCAGCGTTGCCTGAGTGGTATCAGCTACACGGTCGTTGCCACTCCAGCCGGTCTCGTGGAACAGGTTGGAGTAGGTGAAGCTCAGCTGTGACGAATCAAAGGTGGGCACCTCAAACTGCTTATCGGCTTCGGCGTGCAGCAGGAACAGGCGCGGCTCCAGCGTTTGGGTATAGGTGCCATCACCCAGTTCATAGTCACGCTCAAACACCAGCCCGGTATCCAGGCTGACAATGCCTGCGCTGATCGACTGACTGCCGCCCAGCGTGCTGTCCCGGTCATTCTCAAGATCATAGGAAGAGTGCCAGAGTGTGGCAGCAGAGCGCACGAAGCCCCAGGGCTGCTCAAGTGCGTAGCTCACACGCGGGCGCAGGTGAACGCGGCTGCCAACCGTATGGCCTGCGTCACTGCCGGGCGCATAGCGGCTTTCCAGGTTCCGCTCAAAACGGACATATTCGGCCTCGTAGGAGGCGTTCAACCCTCCGGCCAGATCAGGCTGGAAGCCGGTCAGGCGAATTTGTGGCAGGCGCTCGTACGGGGTGGTGCCGTCGATGGTCTGATAGCCCTGAGTGCGGAAACTGAGGGCCCAGTTGGGCTGACGGTAATTGAGTTCCAGCAGCTGATCCAGGTGGTCATCGCGTTGTACGTCCAGGCTGGTGCCCAGATCTTCAAAGTAGTCATCGTCACTGACACGGGTGAAGTCGATGCGGCTGGACAGGTTCTGCTTCAAGGTGCCCTGATGTTCAAAACCGAGCAGCCAGCGATCACCGTTGTACTGGCTGTCATCAGCCAGAATCGCGGTGCTGAGGCTGTTATGAGACCAGGCGTTCATGTAACGCAGCTCGTTTTCCAGCAGCAGGCCTCGTTCGCCGATATAGCGGGGAGTCAGAGTATCGTCCAGATTGGGCGCGATATTGAAATAGTACGGTACGGACAGGTCGATACCGTCGCTCACCGAATAGCGAATGCTCGGATAGAGGAAGCCGGACTGGCGGCGGTCGTCAATCGGGAATGACAGGTACGGGGTATACAGTACCGGAACTCCGGCCACGTCCAGCGTCGCATGACGGGCCACACCGCGGCCGGTCTCGGGGTCCAGCTCAATGGATTTGGCGGCCAGCTGCCAGGCGTTGCTGCCCGGCTCACAGTAGGTGACGGCACCTTCGTCCAGTCGAACACGGCTGTCACCAAAGCGGGTAATCTGCCGCGCCTGGCCGCGCATGTGCTCCTGATGCATCACGTACTGGGCATTATGGAAGCGGGTATCGCCACTGAGCATGTCGGCATCGGCCTGTTCGCCCCGGAGCAGGAAGCCGCGCTCACGGTATTTAACCTCGCCAAACAGGCGTGCCTGGCTGCTCTGGCGGTCATACTCGCCACGGGTACTGCTGATCAGGCGACCGCCACGCTGGATCTGGATACCCCCCTCAAGCGTGGTAATGCCATCCAGTACCGTCGATGAGCTCAAGGCATCGATATAGACCGGCTGCTGATCGAGCGGGCGTTCATCTTCCAGAAAAGCCAGTTCAGGCTCTACGTAGCGACCACGGCAGGCTCCGGGGGCCTCGCCCGGCGCATAGGCATACCAGTCAAGTGCGGCCGCCGATGCGGGTGTAAGCGGGGCGGTCGGTGACTGGACCAGTGGCTGTGCCGCGGGGGCGGCTCCGGGAACCTGTTTGCAGTCCCAGTCGCCACCACTGGCGGTGCAGTCCCATTCCGGCTTGCCGGCTGCCAGTGTTCTTGTGTTCGTGCTGCGAGTCGCGCCGGTCTGCTGTCCTGCCTGTTGCTGACAGTCCCAGCTATCCCCCTGAGCCACGCAGTTCCAGTCGGTGCCGTTGGCAGGGGCTGACAGGGCGGTCTGGGGTTTGGGCTGGACCTCTGGCGGCTTGGGCCAGTCCACAGCGGCTGGCGCTGCGATCTCGACAGGCGGGGCAGAATCCGCAGCCGCTTCCGGTCGGGGCTCTTGACGGGATGTCGGGGCTTCCGGCTGAGCGGCTACTGCACTCTCTGCAGGCTCAATCCGGACAGGCTCGCGTTCAGTGTCCGGTGCGACCTCCTGGTCGCCGTCCCTGGGCGTTTGAGCAGGCTGCCGGGCCAGGGCTTCGTTAACCTCGCAGTCCCAGTCTCCGCTGGGGGTGAGATTACAGCTCCACAGGCGTTCAGGGTTGTCCTCTGCACGCAGGGTTTGAGCACTGATTGCAGCGGCCACCGCCAGCGCAAGTTTGAATCCAGCTCGGGTGTTAAAGGGCATCAGAAGAGTCGCTTTCCGGTTGCGGTCGGGCCTGTTTCATGCGGACCCGCAAGTCGAGTACCATATCGAACCATGCATGATAAAGCATTCACAACTTCAAGTGCTAGAGGATAAGGGCGAATGGGGCAACGGCTGCAACAGCTTTCTTTGTGGGTACAACAGCAGGCTGCCGATCAGGATGTAAAACTGAATCAGAAACTGGTGCCTGTTTCGGGTGATGCGAGCTTTCGGCGCTATTTTCGGGCGACCGGTGAAGAGGGCAACTGGATCGCCGTGGATGCACCGCCCGAGCATGAAGATTGCGCCCCTTTCGTTGCCATTGCGCAGGGCTGGCTGGCGCAGGGGGTGCGTGTTCCCCGCGTGATTGCCAGCGATCTGGAGCACGGGTTCATGCTGCTGGAGGACTTTGGCGACGATCTGTTGCTGCCGGCACTGGACGCATCCAGTGTCGAGCAACATTACGCCCGTGCGTTTGAGTTGCTGCGTCAAATCCAGCGCACCACCAACCCTCAGCTGCCGCCTTACGAGCCGGTCATGCTGGCCAACGAGATGGCCCTGTTTCCGGAATGGTTCCTGACCCGTTTTCTGGGGCTGGAGTTGTCCGATGAAGAATACCGTCTGCTGGGGCTGGTCGGGCGACTGCTGATTGAGTCGGCACGGGCTCAGCCTCAGGTAAGCGTGCACCGTGACTATCATTCACGCAACCTGATGGTGCTGGAAGATGGCGAGCTGGGCACGATCGATTTTCAGGATGCCGTGCAGGGGCCGGTCACCTACGATCTGGTTTCACTGTTGCGTGACTGCTATATCGACTGGCCGGATGAACAGGTGCGTTTCTGGGTGGAAGCCTTCCGTCAGAGGCTGCGCAAGGATGGGGTGGATGTGGCTGAACAGGCGCTGTTCCAGCAGCAGTTCGACCTGATGGGTATGCAACGCCATATCAAAGTGCTGGGGATCTTCAGCAGGCTCTGGCTGCGCGATGGCAAGGAAGGGTATCTGGATGATCTGCCCCGGACGCTGATGTACCTCTATCGCGCGTCGGCACGCTATGAGGAACTGGATACGTTCACCCGCTGGCTGGAGCAGCGAGTTATTCCTGCTTTTGAGGCCCACCCGCGCTTTGCCGGTACCCTGCAGAAGGGGACATTGCAGTGAAAGCGATGATCCTGGCGGCTGGACTGGGGACCCGCATGCGTCCACTGACGCTGACGACTCCCAAGCCCTTGCTGCAGGCAGGCGGCAAATGCCTGATCGAGTACCACATCGAGCGCCTGGTGGCCGCTGGAGTCCGCGATCTGGTGATCAATCACGCCTGGCTGGGCGAACAGATCGAAGCCTTTCTGGGGGCGGGCGAGCGGTATGGCGCGCGTATCCAGTATTCGGCTGAGCAGGAGCCTCTGGAAACGGGGGGCGGCATCCGCAAGGCGCTGCCCCTGTTATGTGACCGGGGCGAGGAGCCGTTTATCGTGATCAACGGCGACCTGTTCAGCACCCATCCTCTGGAAACCCTGCTGAATGTGAGGCCGCCTGCCGGCGGTGCCCATCTGGTGCTGACCGAAAACCCCGAATGGCATCCGGAGGGTGACTTTGCGCTTAACGCCGAGGGGAGCGTCAGCGAGTCCGGGCCGGTCAGGCTGACCTTTTCCGGCATCAGCGTGATGACACCCGCGCTGTTTGAAGGAGTGGACAGCGAAAACTTTGCACTGGCACCCCTGCTGCGTGAAAAAATGCGGCACAACCGGATCAGCGGGGAGCGGCTTCAGGGCTACTGGGAAGATGTCGGGACCCCGGAACGGCTGGCCAATCTGGACCGCCTGTTGCGGGCCGGTTCAATCTGAGGAGAGCATATGGAATCCCTGTTGGGGCAATTGAAGCGCTATCGCACAGGTCTGGTGGTGGGCGGGCTGATTGGGCTGATGTCCGGTGGGCCAATGGGACTGTTGCTGGGGGGCGCGGTCGGTTTCCTGATTCAGCGCGGGCTGAGCCGAAAACTGAAGGACTATAACCCGCAACAGCTTTTTTTTCGCGCGACCTTCTGTGTCATGGGCAAGTTGGCCAAGGCGGACGGGCGCGTGTCCGAGCAGGAGATCGCCTTCGCCCGTGAGGTGATGACCCGTATGGGGTTGGGCGAAGTGCGCCGCCGTGAAGCGATCGACTGTTTCACGGAGGGCAAGGCGGAAGGGTTTGAGGTCGCGACGGTCCTACGTCCGCTCTCGATCGTGCTGCGCAACCGCTCCGCCGTAAAGCTGATGTTCGTGGAAATCCAGCTGCAGGCGGCCATGGCCGATGGCGAGATCAGCGCGGCCGAGCAGGCCGTTCTGCAGCAGGTCTTCACACAACTGCAGTTTACGCCGCGTGAGGTCGAGCTGTTGATGTCACGCATGCGCGCAGAGCAATCGTTCCGAGAGCATTCTTGGCAGGGGCATGCGCACCCCGGTGCCGACTCGGCGAGCCTGCTCAGCGATGCCTACGGCGTGTTGGGTGTCAGCCCTGAGGCCAGCGATGCGGAGGTCAAGAAGGCCTGGCGCAAACTGATGAGTCAGCACCATCCGGACAAACTGATGGCCAAGGGGGTACCCGAAGACATGGTGCAGCTGGCGAAAGAAAAGACCCAGGAAATTCAGGCCGCATACGACCGCATCAAGGCGGCCCGGAATATGCGCTGAGCTCTCAGATTGAGTCCGGCCTGCCGGCTGGTCGGGAGCCGGGGGGCTGGGGGGGTGACAGGTCAGGCTGCTTCAGCTCCTGCAGCGGCGTCAGCTGTTCCTGAAATACGCGCTCCAGAATGCCTCTGACCTGGCGTGTCAGCCAGGGCATGTCAGTCTGCCAGCCCCTGAAAACACCCGGCAGGCGGCTCTGGTGGTACTGAGCCATGCCCAGTCGGCGAGCCAGCAGGCGCCGTTGCTGCGCATCGGGCTCTGCATTCGGGTATCCGGGCAGGGGGTGGTAGTACAGGTCCACCACCTTGCGCTGGTCCAGCTTTTCCAGCAATGACTCCAGCGCTTCAGGTGCCTGTCGGGCCGGGCGGGGGTTAAGCATCACCAGGCTGATATCCTCCCCCTGAGACAACGCAAACTGAGCTGCCCAGCTGGCACTGCTGCCGATCCCCATTACCAGTTTCTGCTTGCCACTGCCGCGCTGCTCAAGCTCAGCCCATGCGCTCTGGAGCCGGTTGTTCAGGCGGTCCGGGTAGGGAGGTTCAGTTACAGGGTCTTCCGTGCTGTTGCCTTCGTTTGGTGCAGCGTCCTCAGAGGCAGCAGGCGGTGCGGCAGGGGGTGCGTCCGCTGCCGGAGGGGGCTCGCCTTGGCCTCCCGTTAGCCGCTTCATGACCGGCAGCGTTCGCTCGGGCAGTGCGGGGTCCGGTGGGGCCGGAGGCTGTGCAATCAGTACATTCCAGCCATGCTCGGGCAGGTAGTCGATAAGGGCCCGGGTCTGTTCCAGCCAGGCATCCGCAACGCCGGTGTCGGGTAATAAAAGCAGGTTGCCCTTGGCGGTGGGCGCCATCGCCGGTCGGAACAGAAGTGAAAACCGGTCTGAGCCGGTGTCCAGTTGCAGCAGTTCGTAGCTGGTGTCCAGCGTTTGCAGCAATTGTTCTTCCGGCGTCATGACACCAGCCGCTGTCCGCGAGGCGTCATCGGCCGCCTGGGCGAGCGTGACCGTCAGCAGAGCGGGGAGAATGAATGAGTGGGCAAGCATGCGCATGAGCCGATTATCGGCCTAAGTGATCAGCGCCGCAAGCACAGCTGAATCCATCGGCAGCCTTGGGTACAATAGGCGCATTGTTAACCATTAAATGAGTTCCCATGGCCGACTTCAAGATTGCTCCTTCCATTCTCTCTGCCGATTTTGCCCGACTGGGTGAAGAAGTTGAAACGGTGCTGGCCGCCGGTGCCGATATCGTTCACTTTGATGTGATGGATAACCACTACGTGCCCAATCTGACCATCGGTCCGATGGTGTGTAAAGCACTGCGTGACTACGGCATCGAAGCGCCGATCGACGCCCACCTGATGGTCAAGCCGGTGGATCACATGATCAGCGAGTTCATCAAGGCTGGCGCAAGCTACATCACTTTCCACCCCGAAGCATCCGAGCATATCGATCGCTCCCTGCAGATGATTCGGGATGGCGGCTGCAAGTCCGGCCTGGTGTTCAACCCGGCGACGCCGTTGCATTACCTGGACCATGTGATGGACAAGATCGACATGATTCTGCTCATGTCGGTGAACCCCGGCTTTGGAGGTCAGAAGTTTATTCCCTCCACACTGACCAAGCTGCGCGACGTGCGCCAGCGCATTGATGAGAGCGGCTTTGATATCCGCCTGGAAGTGGACGGTGGTGTCGGGGTTGGCAACATCGCCGAGATCGCAGCGGCGGGTGCGGACACCTTTGTGGCCGGTTCTGCCATCTTCAATACCGATGACTATGCCGCGACCATCGCTCAGATGCGGGCTGAACTGGCCAAGGTGTCCAGCTGATGCGTCGCCTGTTCAACGGTGAGCTGCCCGCCTGTGTCATCTTTGATCTGGATGGCACTCTGGTGGACAGTGCACTGGATCTGACCGCGGCTGTGGATAACATGTTGCAGGCGCTGGGGCGTGAGCCTGCGGGCGAGAGCCGGGTGCGCCAGTGGGTGGGTAACGGAGCACCCATGCTGGTCAAACGTGCCCTGACCGGAGAGATGTACCCGAATGATGAGGCGCTTGAGCCCGCGCTTTTTCAGGCGGCGTTCGAGGTCTTTCTGGCGGCGTATGCGCAAAGCAATGGCCGCTATGCCCGGCTTTATCCGGGCGTTGAAGAGCTGTTGATCCACCTGCAGCAGGCCGGTGTGCCCCTGGCGGTGGTCACCAACAAGCCGATGGCCTTTACCACGCCGCTGCTCAAGGCGATGAAAATCGATGGGTATTTCGAGCAGGTGCTGGGCGGCGACAGCCTGCCGGTGAAAAAGCCGGACCCCTTGCCCCTGCAGACCGTGATGGAAGGCTTTGGCAGCAGCCCCGAACGGTCTCTGATGCTGGGAGACTCGCGCAACGACGTAGATGCCGCTCGTGCGGCGGGTTGCCCGGTGATCTGTGTCAGCTATGGCTACAACCACGGTGAGCCGGTGGACGCCTGTGCGCCGGACCGGGTAGTGGACAGTTTTGCCGAGTTGCTGTGAAAGGGTATGGAATACCTGGCAGCTCAATGCTGGTTGTTGCCCGCTGCCTGTGACGGGGCCCGGGCACAAAAGGGCTGTTTCACCCAAACATGAGGAAAAAAGGAGTACGGTCCAATGCGCTGGTTCGTCACGTTTTTGCTGGCCATGGCTGTTCTGGGCTGTACAAGCTATCCACTGGGACTTGATGAAGACAGTTGGCGTGAGCTGTCGCCTCAGCAAAAGCTTGAGGCGAGCCAAAAGCAGGCAGAGTTGGATCAGGCGCGAGACCTCAGACTGGCACGAGAAGCTGAAGCACGCGCTGAGGCTGCCCGTGAGGAGGCTAACAGATTGATGTTGCTGCGGCAGCAGGCGAAATACGGTGAGCGTGTCCAGTGTGTGCTTGAGCCGATCAGTCATCATCGCTCAGGGGAATGGAGGAGACTCGAGCCGACCGCACTGGATCTGGTGTCAGGTGTGCCGGTGGAGGTCGAGTTCTACGAGCCGGGGCGTGCATCACGAGCCCGTGAGGCTGTTGCCCGATTTGATGGCCAGCGCGTGCAAATCTGCCCCGGTGAATATGCCGCTCGGTATCGCTCAGAGGCCTGTATCATTGCTGTTGGTCATTATCGAGACTATCACCGTGGCATGCGGCGTCAGATCGATTCAGAAGGATTTCTCAAGGGGCAGTTGGACTGCAGTTTCGTTGGGCGCGAGCCTCATTGATGCTTCAAGCTCGTTTGCTAAAGGCGTAACTGAAAAGGCCGGTCACCATAATGGAGACCGGCCTTCGGTGTCTGGCTCGTCCAGCGGTATCAATCGCAGAGCGCATCCAGTTTCTGTTTCAGAATACCGGTGACGGCGCCCGGGTTGGCCTTGCCGCCGGTGGCCTTCATCACCTGGCCCATGAAGAAGCCGATCATCTTGCCGCGCTTCTCCGGTTCAGCCGCCTTGTACTGATCAACCTGTTTGGTGCAGCTGGCGATCACGTCATCGACGATTTTTTCGATGGCGCCGGTGTCGGTCACCTGCTTGAGACCCTCGGCTTCGATGATCTCGTCAGCGCTGCCGCCCTTGCTCCACATGATCTCGAACACCTTCTTGGCGATGTTGCCGGAGATGGTGTTGTCCTTGATACGGACCAGCAGCCCGCCCAGCTGTTCGGCCGACACCGGACTCTGTTTGATGTCGGTATCGTTCTGGTTCAGATACTTGGCCAGCTCGCCCATCACCCAGTTGGCAGACAGCTTGGCATCACCGGACAGCTTGACGACCTGCTCGTAGTAGTCGGCCTGGGCGCTGTACCCCGACAGCACGCCTGCGTCATATTCAGACAGGTTGTACTCGCTCATGAAGCGGTCGCGGCGAGCATCCGGCAGTTCCGGCAGGGTCTTGCGGATCGCCTCGATATAGCTGTCGTCGATCACCACCGGCAGCAGGTCCGGGCAGGGGAAGTAACGGTAATCGTTGGCTTCTTCCTTGGAGCGCATGCTGCGGGTTTCGTTCTTGTCCGGATCGTACAGGCGTGTTTCCTGCACCACGGTGCCGCCGTCCTCGATCAGGTCGATCTGGCGTGCCACTTCGGTGTCGATGGCGCGCTCGATGAAGCGGAAGGAGTTGATGTTCTTCAGCTCGGTGCGGGTGCCCAGTTTCTCTTCGCCTTTCGGGCGCACGGACACGTTACAGTCACAGCGCATGGAGCCTTCGGCCATGTTGCCGTCACAGATGCCCAGCGTGGTCACAATCGCGTGAATCTTGCGCGCGTAGGCCGCCGCTTCCCTGGAGGAACGCATGTCCGGCTCGGACACGATCTCCACCAGCGGGGTGCCGGCACGGTTCAGGTCGATGCCGGACATGCCGTGGAAGTCTTCGTGCAGGGATTTGCCCGCGTCCTCTTCCAGGTGGGCATGGTGCAGGCGAACGCGACGCTGAACCCCTTCTTCGGTTTCGATATCAACATAGCCGGGGCCAACGATCGGCTCGGCCAGCTGGGTCGTCTGGTAGCCCTTGGGCAGGTCCGGATAGAAGTAGTTCTTGCGCTCAAACACGGAGCGTTTGCCGATCTCGGCGTTCACGGCCAGACCGAACATCACCGCCATGCGCAGCGCGTTCTCGTTGAATACCGGCAGGGTGCCCGGCAGCGCCAGGTCGACGGCACAGGCCTGAGTATTGGGCTCGGCACCGAAGGCGGTGCTGGCGCCGGAGAAAATCTTGGTTTTGGTGGCAAGCTGGACGTGGATCTCCAGCCCGATAACAACTTCCCATTCCATGATTACACCTCCACTCCGGCCGGGATCTGTTTATGCCAGTCAGTTGCCTGCTGGAACTGGTGAGCGATGTTGAGCAGCTTGGCTTCGGCGAAGTAGTTGCCGATGATCTGCAGTCCCACCGGCAGTCCCTGAGTCTGGCCACAGGGCACTGAAATGCCGGGCAGACCTGCCAGGTTCAGTGACAGGGTGAAGATATCTTCCATGTACATGGAAACCGGATCGCTGCTCTTTTCGCCCAGCTTGAATGCCGGGTGCGGCGTAGTCGGGCCCATGATCACATCCACATCATTCAGCGCGGCGATGAAGTCCTGCTGGATCATGCGACGGATCTGCTGGGCCTTGCGGTAGTAGGCATCGTAATAGCCGGCCGACAGGGCGTAGGTGCCCACCATGATGCGGCGCTTGACCTCGGGGCCGAAGCCTTCACCGCGGCTGCGTTTGTACAGGTCTTCCAGATCGACCGGGTCGGCACAGCGGTAGCCGTAGCGCACGCCATCAAAACGGGACAGGTTGGAAGAGGCTTCGGCCGGCGCAATGATGTAGTAGGCCGGGATGGACAGCTCGGTGTTGGGCAGGCTGACCTCTTTCACGGTCGCGCCCAGCTTCTCGAACTCCGTCACGGCGTTGCGCACCTGCTCGGCAATGCCGGCATCCAGCGTATCGGAGAAGTACTCCTTGGGCAGGCCGATTTTCAGGCCGCTCAGCGGCTGGTTCAGGTCGGCGGTGTAGTCTTCGGTATCGCGCTCGGCACTGGTGGAGTCCAGCGCATCAAAACCGGCCATGGCGTTGAGGATCATGGCGCAGTCTTCGGCGGTCCGGGCCATGGGGCCGGCCTGATCCAGTGAGGAGGCGAAAGCGATCATGCCGTAGCGGGAGACACGTCCGTAGGTCGGCTTGAGACCGGTGATGCCGCACAGGGCCGCGGGCTGACGGATGGAGCCGCCGGTGTCGGAGCCGGTGGCTGCAGGCGTCAGACGGGCGGCAACAGCTGCCGCCGAACCGCCGGAGGAACCGCCGGGTACGCGCTCGGTGTCCCAGGGGTTACGGGCCGGGCCGTAAAAGCTGCTCTCGTTGGAAGAGCCCATGGCGAATTCGTCCATGTTCAGCTTGCCCAGCATCACCGTGCCGGCGTTTTTCAGGCGGTTGACGATGGTGGCATCGTAGGGCGACACAAAGTTGTCCAGCATTTTGGACGCGCTGGAGGTGCGCACACCCTGAGTACAGAACAGGTCCTTGTGCGCGATGGGCAGGCCGCAGAGTGCGCCTGCGTTGCCGGCGGCGCGAGCCTCGTCGGCGGCTTTTGCCTGCGCCAGCGCCTGCTCTTCGGTCAGCGTGATAAACGCATTGTACTGGCTGTTGAGGTTCCCGATGCGCTGCAGGTAGGCCTGCGCCAGTTCGGTGCTGCTGAAGTCGCCGCGCTCAAGCCCCTGGGCCAGCTCGGCAAGTGTCTTGTCAAACATGCGTGTGTCCTTGAACCTGAGGGCGGATTACTCGATAACCTTGGGTACCAGAAAGAGGCCTTCTTCAGTGGCCGGTGCCACCGCCTGAAGGGCGTCGCGCTGGTTGGGCTCGGTCACCACGTCGGCACGCAGGCGCTGTACCGCGTCCAGCGGGTGAGCCAGCGGCTCCACGCCATCGGTGTTGGTGGCCTGCATCTGGTCTACCAGCCCCAGAATGCTGTTGAGAGATTGGCCGTAGCTGTCGATATCGGTCGCATCAATCTGCAGTCGCGCCAGATGAGCTATCTGTTCCACGTCGGATCGGTCCAGTGACATAGGTCCGCTTCTCGCTTTGATCAGTCTGTCCGCTTAAGGGTGGCTGAACGCCGGAAGCCCCGCAGCAGTTGATTTTGGAAAGGGTGAATGGCGCATAAGATAGCATGTTTGTACCTTGCTCAAAATCCCTGCCGTTGTTAGAGTTGTTTGCTTTCAGAATAGCCGCCACTCCGGCCAATCTCAGGGTATCTACAGTCAGCATGTTCAAGAAAATTAGAGGCCTGTTCTCAAGTGACCTTTCCATCGATCTGGGAACAGCCAACACACTGATCTACGTTCGTGATCGTGACATCGTTCTGGATGAGCCTTCAGTTGTGGCCATTCGGGTGAATGGCAATCAGAAATCCGTTGCCGCCGTGGGCTCCGATGCCAAGCGCATGCTGGGCCGTACGCCGGGCAACATCACGGCCATCCGACCGATGAAGGACGGCGTCATCGCCGACTTCCATGTCACCGAGAAGATGCTGCAGTACTTCATCAGCAAGGTGCACGATAACAGCTTCATGACGCCCAGCCCGCGTGTGCTGGTATGCGTACCCTGCAAGTCCACTCAGGTGGAGCGCCGTGCGATCAAGGAATCGGCGATCGGTGCCGGTGCCCGTGAGGTGTACCTGATTGAAGAGCCCATGGCAGCTGCCATCGGTGCCGGACTGCCGGTCGAGGAAGCCAGTGGCTCCATGGTGGTGGATATTGGTGGCGGTACTACCGAAATTGCGGTGATCTCTCTGAACGGTATCGTCTATGCCGAATCCGTTCGCGTCGGCGGTGACCGCTTCGACGAGGCGATTGTGACCTACGTGCGTCGCAACTACGGCAGTCTCATCGGTGATGCCACGGCAGAGCGCATCAAGCAGGAGATCGGCTCGGCCTACCCGTCAAGCGATATTCTGGAAATCGATGTGCGCGGTCGTAACCTCGCAGAGGGGATTCCGCGCAGCTTTACCCTCAACAGCAACGAAATTCTCGAAGCGCTGCAGGAGCCTCTGTCGGCAATTGTACAGTCGGTCAAGAGCGCGCTGGAACAGTGCCCGCCGGAGCTGGCAGCCGACATCGCCGAGCACGGTATCGTGCTGACCGGCGGGGGCGCTCTGCTGCGCAATATCGACCGTCTGGTCAGCGAAGAGACCGGCCTGCCGGTGATCGTGGCCGAAGATCCGCTCACCTGTGTGGCCCGTGGCGGTGGCAAGGCGCTGGAGATGCTGGACAAGCAGTCGTTTGAACTCCTCACATACGAGTAAGGCCATGCAGCTCAGGCTGTTTTTGACTGAATGCGGTCATGGATGCTGCCCGTGGGGCGAACAGGGGGTGAGGTATTAAACCGATCTTCCGGGGCGGACGCCCGCGACGACTGTTTCTGTTACTGACCCTGCTGGCACTGCTCCTGATCGTGGCTGACTTGAACTGGCCGCGCATGAAAGAGGGCCGTGCCTGGCTGTCGCTGGTGGTGACGCCGCTGCAGTGGGTGGTGGATATCCCGGCGCGCGTGGCGGACAGCCTTTCGGGCGTGGTTGTCGACCGAGCCAGCCTGGTGCGCGAGAACGAAGCGCTGAAGTCCGAAGCTCTGGTGCTCGAACGCAAGGTGCAGCAGATGGCGGCGCTGACCGCCGAAAATATTCGTCTGCGTGAGCTGCTGGCGGCGGATGCGCGGCTGGACCCCGAAACCCGGATGGTCGAGCTGATCGGCGTCAACCCGGATCCTTTCCAGCATCAGGTGATTCTCAATCAGGGAATTGAAGACGGCGTTTTCGTGGGCCAGCCCGTGCTTGATGCCGGTGGCGTGATGGGGCAAGTGGTCAACCTGTCGCACTACACCAGCCGGGTCATGCTGATTACGGATGCACGCTCCGCTGTCCCGGTTGAGGTCAATCGCAACGGTTTTCGTGGCATCGCCCTCGGCAAGGGGGTGCTGGGTGAGCTGGAACTGGAACATATTCCGGATACGGCAGACATTCGTCAGGGCGACCTGCTGGTGACCTCGGGACTGGGTGGGCGTTTTCCGCGCGGTTACCCGGTGGCACGGGTGACAGAAGTCGTTCGCGACCCCGGGCGCCCTTTCAAATTGATCAAGGCAGAACCGACAGCACGTCTGGATCGCAGCCGCTATCTGTTGCTGGTGGAATACCGCTCCGAGCTGTCACGGGTGCTGGCAGAGCCGCCACATGAATGAGGAATCCCGCGGCGGAGGCATGATCATCTTTGCCACCTTTATGGTCGGCATGGTCCTGAGTCAGATGCCGCTGCCGGATCTGCTGGTCTGGGCGCGCCCCGAGTGGGTGGTGCTGATCCTGATCTATTGGGTGATGGCCCTGCCGCACCGTGTCGGCATGGGCAGTGCCTTCCTGATCGGAGTGCTGCTGGACGTGGTGAGAGGTAGCGTGCTGGGTTTGAGTGCGCTCTCGCTGACATTGATCGCCTTCCTGGTGCTGCTGTTGTACAAGCGCCTGCGCATGTTCCCGCTGTGGCAGCAGTCCTTCATGGTGCTGGTGCTGGTCGGGATCAACCAGCTGCTGTTTCACTGGATGCAGGGCATCACCGGCACCACGGGGAGTTCGCTGCTGTTCCTGCTGCCCTCCGTGGTCAGTGCGCTGGTCTGGCCCTGGCTGTTTCTGCTGTTGCGAGCCGTTCGTCACACTTTCTACCTCAGCTGAGTGCTTATGTCGTCCCTGATTCTTGCGTCTGCTTCTCCTCGTCGCCGTGAGCTGCTTGAGCAGATCGGCGTTGCCTTTACCTCTGTCCCCGTTGATATCGATGAAACGCCCGCCCCGAATGAGCCGGCTGCTGAATACGTCGCCCGTTTGGCGCTGGAAAAGGCGCGTGCCTGTCAGCAGTTGCGGGGCGAAGGGCCGGTATATCTGGGGTCGGATACCACGGTGACGCTGGATGGGCATATTCTGGGCAAGCCCGCGGATGAAGAGGGGGCGGTGAGCATGCTGATGCACCTGTCAGGCCGTCAGCACCAGGTGATGACGTCGGTCGCGCTGGTACAGGGGGCGCATGAAGCCGTTGAGACGGTGGTAACCGACGTGAGCTTTCGCGCGCTGGACGAAGCCATCTGTCGTCGCTACTGGCACACCGGCGAGCCACAGGACAAGGCGGGTGCCTATGGTATTCAGGGCATGGGCGCCGTATTTGTCAGCCGTATGGAAGGCAGTTACTCTGCAGTTGTCGGTCTGCCATTGATGGAGACCGCGCAGTTGCTGGAGTCGTTCGGCGTTCCCGTCTGGCATGCCCCCGCAACCTAACAAGTTTTCAAGAGGACGATTGGATGGGTGAGGAAATCCTGATCAACTTCACACCGATGGAAACGCGTGTGGCAGTGATCGAAAACGGCATGCCCCAGGAAATTTACGTCGAGCGTGCCAAGCGCCGCGGTATCGTTGGCAATATTTATCAGGGCAAGGTGGTACGTGTGCTGCCCGGCATGCAGGCGGCCTTTGTGGATATCGGTCTGGAGCGCGCGGCCTTTATTCATGTGGATGAGGTGGTGGACCAGAGCCTGCCGACGGATCAGCGCAACGCGACTTCCATTGCGCATGTGCTGCGAGAAGGGCAGTCGCTTTTGGTTCAGGTGACCAAGGACCCGATCGGCACCAAGGGCGCTCGACTGACGACCCACATTTCCATTCCCTCACGCTACCTTGTGCTGATGCCCGGCAGCAGCCATATCGGCGTATCCCAGCGTATCGAAGACGGTACCGAGCGCGAGCGTTTGCGCACCCTGATGCAGACCCTGATTCCGGAAGATGCCGAGCAGCCGGAGTGGGGGGTGATTCTGCGTACCGTGGCCGAAGGCGTGACCGAAGTGGAGCTGGAGTCGGATCTGCAGTTCCTGCGGCGTTTGTGGGAGTCCATCCGGGTCAAGATCAAGCAGGTGAAGGCGCCGGCTATCGTGTATGAAGACCTGCCGCTGAACATGCGTGCACTCAGGGATATGGCCCATGCCGGTGTCGAGCGTATCCGTATCGACTCGCGTGAAACCTTCCAGCGTGCCAGCGAATTTGTAAAGGCGCTGGTGCCGGAGATCGAAAACAAGCTGGAGTACTACCCCGGTGAACGCCCCATCTTCGATATGTTCAATGTCGAAGAGGAGATGCAGAAGGCCCTGGGGCGCAAGGTGGAATTGAAGTCGGGTGGCTACCTGATCTTTGACCAGACCGAAGCGATGACCACCGTGGATGTGAATACGGGGGCTTTCGTTGGACACCGCAATCTGGAAGAGACGATCTTCAAGACCAACCTGGAAGCGGCCACGGCGATTGGTCGTCAGCTCAGGCTGCGCAACCTGGGCGGTATCATCATCATCGACTTCATCGATATGGAAGACTCCGACCATCAGCGCCAGGTGCTGCGGACACTGGAGCGCGTGCTGGAGAAGGATCATGCCAAGTGCAAGGTCACCGGCGTGTCGGAACTCGGTCTGGTGGAGATGACCCGCAAGCGGACGCGGGAAAGTCTGGAGCAGGTACTGTGTGAGCCCTGCAGCCACTGTCAGGGACGCGGTTCACTGAAAACCCCCGAAACCGTCTGCTATGAGATCTTCCGGGAAATCCTGCGGCAGCACCGAGCCTACGATACCGAGACCTATCTGGTTCTGGCCGCGCAGTCCGTGGTGGACCATCTGCTGGACGAAGTGTCCGATCATGTGGCAGAGCTGGAAGACTTTATCGGCAAGACGGTGCGCTTCCAGGTAGAGCCGCTCTACACACCGGAGCAGTTTGATGTTGTCCTGCGGTAAGACGGAGTAACCGATGCGCCGCCACCTCAGCCGTGCCTGGTGGGCCAGTATAGTTGTTCTGCTGTTGTTGGCACTGCTGCTGACGGCTGCACGGCTGGCGCTGCACAACATCGACCGATTCAGGCCTGCACTGCAGGACTACCTGTCCCGGAAGCTGGGCGTTGAGCTCAGCATCGATCAGTTGCAGGGGCACTGGAGTCGTGCGCTTCCGGTGGTGCAGATCTCGGGTATTCGCATGCGGGTGGGCGCCGAACACGGCCCTGAGGGGTATCTGGCGGTGGATGACCTGCTGCTGCGCTTCGACCCTTTCCGGTCTCTGTTCAGAGGCACTCCCATTTTCGAGCATTTTGAAGCGCGAGGCGTGGTGGGGCGCTGGCATCAGCGGGATGGGGCCTGGCTGCATCGTCCCGGTGCATCGCCACGCCAGCCCGAGTCGGGCATGAGTGATGCCGGCTGGCGGGCGCTTTCCGGGCTCCTGCTCAGTCAGCCCTACGCATTGATCGCGGATGTGGAGCTTCTGCTGATACCCGAGCAGGGCGGCCCTGTCGTGATTACGCCGGCGGACCTTGAACTGGAAAACACTCGGCGGGAGCATCGACTGAGCGGCTCTTTCCGAATGCCGCAGCTGGGTGACAGCACCGCTCTTTCGTTCGTGCTGGAAACCGGTGAGCTGGGCCAGCAGGACCCGCTGGCGGCCCATTACAGGGGGTATGTGGATATCCGCAACCTCGGGCCGCAACTGGCACAACTCTTGTGGCCCGAATGGCAATTGACTGCACTGGATGCGGACAGCCGGATCTGGGTGGATATCGGGCAGCGTCAGCTGCTTGCTGCTCAGGCAGAGCTGAACGTGAATCAGTTGCAGGTCGGCCACCAGGCCTTGCCTGTCCCCGAAACACTGGCAACCCGCCTCAGTATTCAACCCTGGAACGATCAGTATCAACTGCAGATCAATGATCTGACACTGACCCACGGTGAGCAGGTGCTGAGCCTCCCGCGCCTGCTTCTGAACGCACCCTTGCAACCTCGGCTGCCTGATGCCTTTGAGCTGGGGGTGGCGTCGCTTGATCTGAGTGCGGCAGCTGACTGGCTCAGAGCCGCAGGCGGTACGGAAAGTCCATTGGCGCGTGTACTGGAGCAGCTCGCGCCTGAAGGTGCCCTGCATAACCTGCAAGTTACCCGAAAGCCCGGTCAGCCCTTGCAGGATCTTGAGTTGATCGCGGATGTGGAAGATGCCGGCGTTGAAGCCTGGCATGGCGCACCGGCGCTGGAAGGGGTGTCCGGTCGGCTGCGAGCGGACCGACACGGGGGGGAGATTGATCTGGTCAGTCGGCAGTTTGGCATGCACTTTCCCAGGCTCTACCCGGACAAGTGGCGCTATACCCATGCCAGCGGTCGGGTCCGCTGGCAGCTGAGCCAGCAGGGGGTGCATGTCAGCAGCGAACGCTTACAGCTCAAGGATCAGGCCGTGCAGGCCTCGGGCCGCTTCAGTATTGATCTGCCGTTTGATCGGGAGCAGCAGTCCGAACTGATTCTGATGATTGGCATGACCGACAGTGATGGGCTCAAGGCTCCGGTCTATACGCCTGAACGTGAAGTCGGGGCCGGGCTGCATCGCTGGCTGAAAGGAGCCATTCGATCCGGACGCCTCAAACAGGGTGGTTTGGTGTTGCGGACGGGTACCCGTCAGCTGGATACCCCGCGACGCCCCGTGGTACAGCTGTTCTTTGATATCGAGGATGCCGCGCTGGCCTATCAGGAAGGCTGGCCTCAGATCGAGCAGGCAGACCTGTTCGTAATGGTGCGGGATGCAGGGGTGGCGATCAATATCGACCAGGGGCAATTGCTGGATACACGCATCGATTCGGGTTGGGCCTATCTGGCACCGGGCAGTCGGACACTGCAGATTGAAGCCCTGCTGCAGGGACCGGCGGACGACGTTGACCATGTGTTGAAGCGTACCCCGCTGGCAGATGCGCTGGGCCCGGCCATTCAGAGCTGGCAGCTGGCAGAGGGTAGCAGCACCTTGCACCTTGGGCTGGGGGTTCCGCTTGAGGCTGACAAGGTGCCGGAGGTCAGGGTGGCCGCTCAACTGGACGGCGCCGTGCTCCGTTCCGAATCGGCGGGTATTCAGGTGACGAATCTGCAGGGCGGGCTGGAGTATCAGACCGGTGTGGGCCTGTCTTCCGATCAGCTCAATGGCATCTTCCTGCGTCAGCCGGTGACGGCACAGATAGAGCCGTCCAGTCGGGGACACCAGATACATCTGATTGGCCGGACCGGGATATCCGACCTGGATCGCTGGCTGGATAGCGCGGGTCTGACGTTTGCCAGCGGTGACCTCAACTGGCAGGGGGAATTGACGCTCTGTGGTGAGGATGCGTGCAATCGCCTGGAACTGAGTTCGGACCTTCAAGGGGTCGAACTGTCGCTGCCGGGACGGTTGTCCAAGCCGGCCTCGGTCCCGGCGCCCTTGTCACTGGGATTTGAGCTGACACCCGAGCTGAACCTGCAGAAGGGGATGCTGCAGTTGCCGGTACAGGGCATGGCGTCACCCATGCAGGTCTCACTCTCCACACCCGAGCAGACCTTGCAGGTGGGGCTGCAACATGAATGGGTTGCCGGTACGCTGAAATTGCCGCCCGGTGCGCCCATTGGTGTCGACCTGGAGCATCTTCAGCTGGACCTGCTGCGTGCGCCGGAAAAGGATGCCGGAACGGGCGCTACCCCTGCTGAAGCCAAGGATCCACACTATTCCGGCATGCTGGAAGCGGCACGAGTGCCGGACCTGAATCTGCGCGTGGCCCACCTTGAACTGGGCGAAAAGCCGTTGGGAGACTGGCGTTTCCAGCTAAGACCGGATGACGACGGGTTGAGAGTGACGGGGCTGGAAGCCCATCTGGAGCAGCTTATCCTGAGAGGCGAAGCGAACTGGCACCAGCGGCAGGAAAGCCCTCAGACGGCGCTGACGCTGAAGCTGGCAGCAGATGATATAGGGCGGCTGCTTCAGCAGTGGGGCTACGGACGTATCATGGAAACCCGAGAGGTCACCGGTACTCTGCAACTGGACTGGCCGGGCGCGCCCTGGGATTTTGCGCTGGGCAATCTGGGAGGCGAGTTTCTGTTTGAGACCGGCCAGACACGCCTGATTGAAACCGCCGACAGCAGCAACCTGCTGAGGGTGTTTGGCATTCTCAACTTCAATTCACTGGCGCGACGGTTGCGGCTGGACTTCAGTGACCTGCTGCAAAAGGGCATCAGCTTCGATGCGATACGCGGCGATTACCGGCTCAAGGGTGGTGTTGCCGTTACACGCTCGCCGCTGGTACTGGAAGGGCCTTCGGCCGACATGCGCCTGACGGGTCAGGTCGATCTGACTCAGGAGCAGCTGGACCAGGAAGTGGAAGTGACGCTGCCATTGAGCAGCAACGCACCTTTTGCGGCCATCCTGCTGGGAGCACCGCAGGTGGCCGGAGCCGCCTTTGTGATCGATAAGCTGATCGGCGACAAGCTCCAGCGCTTCAGTACGCTCAAGTACACCCTGAAAGGCCATTGGGATGACCCGGAGATGAAGCTCCAGCCACCGGCGACGGAATAAGAGTCAAACTCAGAGGTCGTTCAGCTCTCGGATGTAGCGAAACAGCTTGCGAGCATGGGTTGGCGATTGCTCTCGGGCACGTTCGCGCTGGGCGTTGCGTACCAGCTGCCTCAGATGCTGGATATCCGCATTGGGGTGGCTTTCGATAAATGCCTGCAAGGCCTCGTTACCCTCCTCAATCAGGCGCTCACGCCAGCGCTCCATATCATGGAACAGCTGGTTGTGCAGCGCGCTGGCCGAGTCGAAGCGATCCACCACTGCCCGGATTGCCTCGGCGTCCGCATCCCGCATCAACTTGCCGATGTACTGCATGTGGCGGCGCTTGGCGCCATTGGCGCGAATGCGGCCATACTCCTCGATGGCAGCACGCAAGCGATCGTCGATGGGGAGCTTGGCCTGCTGGTCCGGGCGCAGTTCGGTCATGCGCTTGCCCAGTGCCTGCAGCTCTTCGGCTTCACGCTTGAGCTGGGACTTGCTGGGGCCCAGGTCGCCCTGTTCATTGTGGAAATCGTCGTTCTCAGTGTTCATGTTCAGTCTCGTCAGGCAAAAAACAGGGTTGCCAGCCCCAGAAAAGCGAAAAAGCCGATCACGTCCGTGATGGTCGTCAGCAGCACACTGCCAGCCAGTGCCGGGTCGATGCCCAGTGACTTGAGTACCATGGGCAGCAGTGTACCCGCCATGGCGCCGGCCACCAGATTGATCACGATGGCCAGTGCGATGACAACGCCCACGGTTGTATCCTGAAACCAGATGATCGCCACGATGGCCACGATCAGCGCCCACAGCAGCCCATTCAAAAGGCCAACCACCAGCTCACGGTTAAACAGCCAGCCGATATTGGAGCGTTCCACGTGTCCCAGCGCCTGACCGCGAATCACCAGGGTCAGGGTCTGGCTGCCGGCGATGCCGCCCATGGAGGCTACAATCGGCATCAGTACGGCCAGCGCCACCACCTTGTCCAGTGTAGCCTCGAACAGGCCGATCACTGCAGAAGCGATGAAGGCCGTGATCAGGTTAATGCCGAGCCAGACCGCACGACGGCGTGTGGTTTTGAAGATCGGGGCAAAGGTGTCCTCATCCTCGTCCAGACCGGCCATGCTCATGAGCGAGTGGTCGGCGTCTTCACGGATAACGTCGACCACGTCGTCAATGGTGATACGCCCAAGCAGTTGGCCTTCTTCATCGACGACAGGGGCTGACAGCAGGTCAAGCTGCTCAAACAGCCGAGCCACGTCTTCATCCGGCATGTCGGCCGTGATCGCATCCACGTCCGTATTCATGATCTCGCGCACCAGCACGTCCGGGTCGGTGGTGAGCAGGCGAGTCAGAGGCAGAACGCCGATATAGGAGCCCTTTCGGCTGACCACAAACAGGGTATCGGTGGTCTCCGGAATCTCCTTGTGACGTCTGAGGTAGCGCAGCACGGTTTCCGCGGTGATGTCCGGGCGGATGGTCACCGTATCGGTGTTCATCAGGCCGCCGGCCGTATCCTCGGGGTAGGAGAGGACCTGCTCCACGCGCGACCGGTTTTCCTGGTCCATGATCTGCAGCAGCTCTTTCATCACCCGGTCGGGGAGCTGCTGCAGAATGTCAGCCATGTCGTCTGTTTCCAGCGACTCCGTAATCGCCAGTACCTCAGTGGCTTCCATGCGGCTGAGGATTTCGGCCTGAGCATCATCGCCCAGGTATTGCAGGACTTCCCCTTCCAGCTCCTGGTTCAGCAGGTTCCACAGAATCTGGCGCTCACGCGGCGGTGTTTTTTCCAGCAGGTGTGCCACTTCAACGGGCTTGAGGCCCTTGTTCAGCATGAAGCGAAGCTGCTGCAGCTCGCCGACTTCGAGGGCGGCGCTGAGCGTTTCCAGGTTGGAAGGTTGGTCCTGCTGGCTCATGGGGTGTCCCGGTTGGCTGGTGGAGGCGGGAACCGGTTTATTCGGCTTCGTCGAAGCGGTTGTTGATCAGCGCTTCAAGTGCATCGAGGGCATGCTGCTCATCCTCACCCTGAATGCGCAACTCAATTTCAGTACCCTTGCTGGCCGCCAGCATCATGACGGACATGATACTCTTGCCATCGATCTCGCGATCGTCGCGAGCAATACGAATATCGGATTCGAACTGGTTGGCCGTGGTTACGAGCTTGGCCGCTGCGCGTGCGTGCAGGCCAAGTTTGTTGATGATGATGAGTCGCTTTTCAACCATGGGTGTTCAGTCCGACGCTGGCTGTCTCAGTTCCCTGTGCAATACCTGAACATTATCCATAAGCGTACGGAAATGGCCAGCCAGCTGCTCGGTCACGTAGACCGATCGGTGCTGTCCGCCGGTACAGCCGATCCCGACGGTAATGTAGCTGCGGTTATTGGCACGGAAGCGGGGCAGCCATTTTTCAACAAAGGCCTGTATGTCCTGCACCATTTCCGTGACGTCCTCGGAGCCTGACAGGAAGTCGATCACGGCCTGATCTCGCCCGGTGTACTGTCGCAGTTCCGGTACCCAGTAGGGGTTGGGCAGGGAGCGGACATCAAAGGTGAAGTCCACGTCGAGCGGAACACCGTGCTTGAAGCCGAAGGATTCAAACTGCAGTGACAGGGTTTGCTCGGTACGGCCGGCCACTCTGAGCTTGACCTCGTCACGCAACTCGTAGAGCGACAGGCGCGTGGTATCGATGCGCAGGTCCGCCTGGTTGGCGATGGGCTCAAGCAGCTGGTGTTCGGTGCGGATCGAGTCCTGAAGCCCCTGACTGTTATCACTGAGCGGGTGCCGTCGACGGGTTGCGTTGTAGCGCCGCAGCAGCGTTGCTTCACCCGCATCCAGAAACAGGGTCTCGATGCTCAGGTCATCCAGCTGGCGCAGCTGGTGCATGATCTCGGGAAACTGCTGCAGGTTGCTGGGCTGGTTGCGTGCGTCGATACTGACGGCGATCTTGTCCAGCGGGCGGTCATCCTTCAGCATCAGCCGTATCAGGTCGGGTAGCAACAGTGCCGGCAGGTTATCGATGCAGTAAAAGCCCACATCCTCCAGTACCTGAAGTGCAGTGCTCTTGCCAGAGCCTGAGCGGCCGCTCAAAACGACCAGACGCATGGGCTTACTGCTCCCGGCAGAGCTGCTGTACCCGGTCCAACAGATCATCGGAGCTGTTGCAGGCACGCAGGGATTCGCGGGTTTCGGAATGATTGAACAGTTCGGCCAGGCCCGCCAGTGTCTGCAGGTGCTCTTCGGCCCCTTCTTCGGGGACCAGCAGCAGGCAGACCAGATCGACCGGTCGATTATCGATGGCATCAAAGTCGATGGGTGCGGACAGTGTCATCAGCAGCCCGACGGCCTTGTGGACGCCAGCCATGCGGCAATGAGGAATGGCAACGCCTTCACCGATACCGGTGCTGCCAAGGCGCTCGCGATTGATCAGGCCGCTGAAGATCTCTTCAGCGGCCGGGCCATCCAACTGCTCGGCAATTGTCTGGCTGGCGAGTTCCAGGGCTCGCTTTTTGCTGACCACATCAACGTGGCAGAGTGTGCGGGATGGGGTCAGCAGTTCTGATAGTTGCATGTCGTGACGTGCTGCTACCGGTTATTTATGGGATTTCATTTTTTCTTTGTGCTTGATGATCTGACGATCAAGCTTGTCGACCATGCCGTCAATGGCTGCATACATGTCGTCATGCTCATGAGCGGCAAAGACCTCACCACCGGCAAGGTGGATGTT
This sequence comes from Marinobacterium alkalitolerans, assembly GCF_017776525.1. Classification (GTDB taxonomy): domain Bacteria; phylum Pseudomonadota; class Gammaproteobacteria; order Pseudomonadales; family Balneatricaceae; genus Marinobacterium; species Marinobacterium alkalitolerans. Next base: position 64,226 of record NZ_JACVEW010000011.1, on the reverse strand, counting down.
GGCTTCAGACTTCTGGCGCTGTTTCTCTACGCTGAGGGTGACCTGTGCATTGGTGATGTTGTCAAAGTGACGCTCCAGACGGTCGAACTTGGTACGAACATAGTCGTTCAGGGCATCGGTCAGTTCGACATGGTGGCCAGTGATGTTGATCTGCATAGGTTTTTCTCCTTCTCATAGGGGTGCAGCTGTAGCACCGCCTTCACTCTCATTAAACCAGACGCTTGCGCTCATTAGAAGGCGGAATGTTCATTGCCTCCCGATATTTTGCAACGGTGCGACGGGCGACATTGATTCCCTGTTCCTTGAGCAGCTGAGCAATCTTGTTGTCGCTCAGCGGTTTGGCCGCATTTTCGCCACTGACCAGCTTTTTGATCAGGGCGCGGATGGCGGTGGAGGAAGCGGCGCCGCCATCCGAGGTGCCTACGTGGCTGGAGAAAAAGTACTTCAGCTCAAAAATGCCACGGGGGGTGTGCATGAACTTCTGTGTGGTGACGCGCGAGATGGTGGACTCGTGCATGTCCACGGCTTCCGCAATGTCGTGCAGTACCATGGGTTTCATGCCTTCTTCGCCTTCCTCGAAGAAGTCGATCTGCCGTGCCACGATCTCGGTCGCGACCTTGAGCAGGGTTTCGTTGCGGCTGGCCAGGCTTTTCAGGAACCAGCGCGCTTCCTGCAGGTGGTTCTTGAGATAGGTGTTGTCGGCGCTGTTGTCCGCACGGCGAACCATCTCCGCATACTGACTGTTGATCTTCAGCTTGGGCGACGCCTCCTGATTGAGACTCACGTTCCACTGTCCGTGCTGCTTGCGCACAATGACATCGGGAATGACATACTGTGCCGCGTCCGGGCTGATGATGCCGCCCGGCTTGGGGTTCAGGCTCTGAATCAGGGTGATCACCTGCTGCAGGTCCGTTTCCTTGAGTCGCATGCGGCGCATCAGGGTGCGGTAGTCATGGCTGCCCAGCAGATTCAGATGGTCGCGCACCAGGCGGATGGCCGTGTTGCGCAGGGGCGTGTCTTCAGGCAGTTGCTGCAGTTGCAACTGCAGGCACTCGTTCAGGTTGCGAGCGCAGACGCCGGTCGGATCGAACTGCTGCAGGCGGTGCAGGACCGCTTCGATTTCGGCCAGCTCGGCATCGCCAAAGGTGTCGGGTTGCTGCTGCTGAAAGTGCTCCAGCAGGTCCTCGGTACTGGTCGTGAGGTAGCCGTCGTTGTCGACCGAATCGATGATGGCCAGCGCAATCTGATAGTCGTCGTCACTCATCGGGGTCAGGTTGAGCTGCCAGAGCAGGTGGTCCTGCAGGCTGTCCTCGACGGTGTCGTTGTCGCCGGGTGTCCAGTCATCATCACGAGTCGGCGCAGGCGCCGGCTGATGCTGGAAGGTGTCGTCCCAGCTGCTGTCGGTGGTCAGCTCGGCAGGGATCTGCTCATTCCAGTGGTCATCAGGCTGGTCATCGCTCCAGTTGTCGTCCTGATCTGAAGCGTTTTCACTCGTTTCGTTACTGCTGGCGCTCTCCCGGCTGTCCGCTTCGGCTTCGGCACCGGTGTCGTGCTCCTCATCGGCTTCCAGCAGGGGGTTGCTGTCCAGTGCTTCCTGAATCTCCTGTTGCAGATCCAGTGACGAAAGCTGAAGCAGACGAATAGCCTGCTGCAGCTGTGGCGTCATGGTCAGCTGTTGGCCAATCTTGAGTTGTAGTGACTGCTTCATATGCGAACTGCCAATTGGACTGCTTGGAGAACCTGTGGATACATGGCCTAAAGAGAGAACTGTTCGCCCAGATAGGCTTGCCGTACCTGGCGGTCAGCAAGAATGACATCCGGCGTGCCCTGCGCAAGGATGCCGCCTTCACTGACGATATAGGCTTGCTCACAGATATCAAGGGTCTCGCGCACGTTATGGTCAGTGATCAGTATGCCAATACCGCGTGACTGAAGGTGGCGGATGGTCTGCTTGATATCGTTGACCGAAATCGGGTCTACGCCGGCAAAGGGCTCATCCAGCAGGATGAAGTCCGGCTCGGTGGCCAGCGCACGGGCAATTTCAACGCGTCGGCGTTCGCCGCCGGAAAGGGCCATGCCAAGGCTGTCGCGCAAGTGCGTAATATGAAACTCTTCCAGCAGCTCTTCAAGCAGGGTTTTGCGCTGTTGCGCGCTCAACTCCGGACGCGTTTCCAGAATGGCCATCAGGTTGTCACGCACGCTGAGCTTGCGGAACACCGAGGCCTCCTGCGGCAGGTAGCCGATGCCACGGCGGGCGCGCTCATGCATGGGCAGGCGTGTCAGATCATCTTCATTGATGCGTATCTGGCCGTGATCTGCCTGAATCAGGCCGACAATCATGTAGAAACAGGTGGTTTTGCCGGCGCCGTTAGGCCCCAGCAGGCCCACGATCTGGCCGCTGTCGACCTGCAGGGAAACATCGCGCACGACTTCGCGTCCCTTGTAGCTTTTGGCCAGTTGAAGGGCTTCAAGACGCTTGGTTGTTGCTGTCATCAGTTACTGTCCGTCCGCGGCTGAATCACCATGCGTACACGTTCACCGTCTTCGCTGTTGCTGCCGAAGGCATTCACGATTGCCTTGTCCATGTTGTAGACGATGCGCTCGCCGGTAAAGGTGTCCTGTCCCTGATCGACACGTGCCGATTCGGTGATGGTGACTTCCTGCTGGGTGACGCGATAATCCATGCGCTTGCCATAGGCGCGTGTCAGGGGTGCGTCGGCCTGGGGCCGCTGCTGGAATTCAGCCGGCGAGCCGGTGGAGATGATACGTTCGACGCCGGCATCGTTGCGGTGCAGCTCAACACGCGCGCCCTTGATCAGCATGCTGCCCTGCTGAATTTCCACACGTCCGGTGTAGACGGTGACACCGGTGCGCTCGTTGATGCTGGCCCGGTCTGCACTGACACTGATGGGCTGGTTGCGGTCATCCGGAAGGGCGTATGAAAAGCCCGGCAGGCAGAGCAGCAGTGCCAGCCAGAATCCGCGTCGTTTATGGTGCATGGTAAAGGCCCTTTACATCCGATAGCAGTTCGATCCGCTGTTCCTTGAAATATACATCCATGCCGAGTGCCTCGGTGGTGTCCTGACCGCGCTGAATCAATACGCTCTGGTCGGTGTGGGCCCTGTCTTCCGAGGGGAAGAGTGTGAGCCGCTCGGTGCTGAGCTTAATCGCGGATCCGGAGTGGGGATTATCGTGAAGCAGTACGTTGCCTGCAAGCTCTACCTGCTGGTGTGAGTCAGGGACGCGGCCGGTATCCGCTCGCAGTCGATAGGGCGCCGTGCCGCTTTGCGCCGGTACCTGTACTTCGGGGGCGTCAAGGCGGGTCAGGCTCTGGTCCATCAGGTGGTGCATGCCTTGGGTCTGGATTCGATGCGCTTCAGCTCCGTTATCCTGCCAGCGGGTTACTTCGGCCTGGACCACAAAAAAGTCGATCCGCTCTCCGCTGGTGCTTTCGATTGGCGCCCTGGTGCGGTCGGATGAGCCCCAGCCCCACCAGATCAGCGGCGGGGTCAGCAGAGCGGCCGTGACCAGAAGTCGCCAGCGCTGGGTCAGCATCCACGGTACTCCGCGTACAGGTCGTCCAGTTTATCCTGCGCTGCCAGAATCAGTTCACAGAACTCCCGGGCTGCACCCTGGCCGCCGGCCGCCTGACTGCACCAGTCGGCCTCGCGCCGAACCAGCGGGTGTCCATTGGGCACCGTTGCACCAAAGGCAGAATGAATAATGGCAGACAGGTCGGGCAGGTCATCACCGATGTAAGCGGTCTGTTCGGCGTTGTGGCCGCTCTGTTCCCAGAGTTCACGCAGGGCGGTCAGCTTGTCTTCACGGCCCTGGCGCAGATAGGTAATGCCGAGTGCTTCGGCTCGCTGCTCCACCTGAGGGGAGCGGCGCCCGGTAATGATGGCGGTTTCAATGCCGCAGCGCTGCAACAGTTTGATGCCAAGCCCGTCCAGGGTGTGGAAGCTTTTGACCTCGCGACCATCGGCCAGAAAGTTCAGTCGACCATCGGTCAGGATGCCGTCCACGTCGAAGACAGCCAGGCGGATGGATTTCAGTGCGGCACGCAGTTGTGGCGTGAGTGATTCCAGTTGCATATCAGATTACCCCCGCCTTGAGCATGTCATGCATGTTGAGCGCACCCACCGGGCGGCTCTGTTCGTCGACCACCAGCAGGGCGTTGATCTTGCGTGCCTGCATCAGACTCAGGGCTTCAGCCGCCAGCTGCCCGGGAGGCACGCTGGTGCCGCCGGGGGTCATCACCTCGGTGATGGGAGTGCTGGTCAGGTCCAGCCCCTGGTCGAGTGTGCGTCGCAAGTCACCATCGGTGAAAATGCCCAGCAGTTTGCCGTCGGCATCGGTGACTGCTGTCATGCCCAGGTGTTTGCGGGTCATCTCCAGCAGGGCTTCGCGTACCGGTGTGTTGGTGTCAACGCGGGGGATCTCGTCCCCGGTATGCATGATGTCATCTACCTTGAGCAGCAGTCGGCGCCCAAGGCTGCCACCCGGGTGGGAGAAGGCAAAGTCTTCGCTGCTGAAACCGCGGGCTTCCAGCAGGGCGATCGCCAGTGCATCACCCAGTACCAGCTGAGCCGTAGTGCTTGATGTGGGTGCGAGCCCAAGCGGGCAGGCTTCGCGGTCCACCGGGATGTGCAGGCCGATATCTGCGCTGCGTGCCAGAGTCGAGTCTGCGTTGGCCGTAATGCTGATCAGCGGGGCGCCCATGCGCTTGATCAGTGGCAGAATGGTGACGACTTCTGCAGTCTCGCCCGAGTTGGACAGGGCCAGAACAACATCGTCACCGGTAAACATGCCCAGGTCCCCGTGGCTGGCTTCGCCCGGGTGCACGAAAAATGACGGGGTGCCGGTGCTGGCCAGGGTGGCTGCAATCTTGTTGCCGATATGACCCGATTTGCCCATGCCCGTCACGATGATGCGGCCGCGACAGGCGAACATCAGTTCACAGGCCTGGGTGAAAGCCCCGTCCAGGTGATTAAGCAGTTCCTGAACAGCCTCCAGTTCGAGCTGAATCGTCCGGCGGCCGGACGTCAGGTAGTCGGTAGCAGTCATGCAGGTGTGTCCGTCTCAGAATTGGCTCAAATAACTGTCTAGTTTACCCCATTGTCGGGCGGAGCACGAACCGTGACAGGTGCCCGGGTTGAATTCACGTTTGCGCGGGATGATGGTATATTGCCCAGTCATTTTTGCCCGGCTGAATGCGGGGCGCTTTATTGAATGGAAGCAGGAATGTGCCAATAGATGAAGCCTGATAACGATTGCATCATCGACATCCGTGACCTGACCTTTCATCGTGGAAGTCGTGCCATCTTTGAGCGCGTCAATATTCAGGTCCCGCGAGGCAAGGTGACCGCGATTATGGGCCCTTCAGGGACCGGCAAGACTACGCTGCTCAAGCTGATAGGGGGGCAGTTGCACCCCGATGAAGGTCAGATTCTGCTGGACGGCACCGATATTCCCGGCTTGGGGCGGCGTGAGCTGTTCGAGGCGCGCGAACGCATGGGCATGCTGTTTCAGAGCGGTGCCCTGTTTACGGATATGAGCGTGTTCGACAATGTGGCGTTCCCGCTGCAGGTCCATACCGAGCTGCCTGACGACATGATTCGCGACATCGTGTTGATGAAACTGCAGGCGGTCGGCTTGCGCGGCGCGCGTGACCTGATGCCCAGCGAGCTGTCCGGTGGCATGGCGCGGCGTGTGGCGCTGGCTCGTGCGATTGCGCTCGATCCGGATATCGTGATGTACGACGAGCCGTTTACCGGGCAGGACCCCATCGCCATGGGCGTGCTGGTGAACCTGATCCGGCGTTTGAATCAGGCACTGGGACATACCAGTATCATCGTGTCGCACGACATCAAGGAAACGCTGGGCATTGCGGATTACATTTACATTCTGTCCGACGCGCATGTGATTGCACAGGGCACGCCGGAAGAGCTGGCGGAAGTCGAGTCGGAACAGGTCAGGCAGTTCATGCAGGGGTTGCCGGATGGTCCGGTGCCTTTCCACTACCGTGCATCTGACCTGATGCAGGACCTGCTGGAGGGGCAGTAACAATGTTGGACATGCTACAAAGGCTGGGCCATCGAGGGCTTTCACGGCTGGCGGCGCTGGGGCGTGCCGGCCAGATTCTGCTGCTTTCGCTGCTGGCGCGCCCTCAGCCGCTGACGATGGCACCACTGGTGCTGCGGCAGATCTATTCGGTGGGTGTGCTTTCACTGGTCATTATCGTGGTATCCGGTGCCTTTATCGGAATGGTGTTGGGGCTGCAGGGGTATACCATTCTGGTCGATTACGGCTCGGAACAGGCGGTTGGCCAAATGGTTGCCTTGAGCCTGGTGCGTGAGCTTGCACCGGTCGTGGCGGCGCTGCTCTTTGCCGGTCGTGCCGGCTCGGCGCTGACGGCAGAAATTGGCCTGATGAAGGCGACCGAGCAGCTGGCGAGTCTGGAGATGATCGGTGTGGACCCCCTGCGACGCATTATTGCACCGCGGCTCTGGGCCGGCTTCATCAGTATGCCGTTGCTGGCGATCATCTTTGCCGTGGTAGGCATCTGGGGTGGCTCCCTCGTGGCCGTTGACTGGCTGGGTATTTACGAAGGCTCTTTCTGGGCCAACATGCAGCAGTCCGTGGATTTTTACGAGGATGTCCTCAATGGCATCATCAAGGCGGTCTGCTTCGGGATAGTGGTGACATGGATAGCCGTGTTTGAGGGGTACGACTGTATCCCCACTTCTGAAGGAATCAGTCAGGCGACGACCCGGACGGTGGTGTATTCATCACTGGCCGTACTGGGGCTGGATTTCATCCTGACGGCAGTGATGTTTGGAGAACTCTGAAAATGCGTATGCGAAACGTGGAAATCGGTGTCGGTGTCTTCATGCTTGCCGGTATCCTTGCGCTGGTGGTATTGGCGCTGAATGTCAGCGGGCTGAATCTTTCTCAGCAGTCGGACGGGTACAAGGTATATGCCCGCTTCGATAATATTGGCGGTTTGACACCCCGTGCCAAGGTGTCCATGTCAGGGGTGCAGATTGGCGAAGTGACCGCCATTCGCATTGATACGCGGATGCTGATGGCAGAAGTGGAGATGGAAATCTTCGACGACGTGGATTACCTCACCACTGACAGTTCTGCCAGTATCCTCACCGCAGGACTGCTGGGAGAGCAGTATATTGGTATTGTGCCCGGAGCCGAGGAAGAGACTCTGGCGGATGGCGATTACATTCAGGACACTCAGTCCGCACTGGTGCTTGAGGAACTGATCGGCAAGTTCCTGTTCAACGAAGTAGGTGATTAACATGATCAAGCAATGGATTCTGGCCGCGATGACGGCACTGGCCCTGGTGGCAACCCCGGCAGCCGCGCAGGCAAGCTGGCAGGAAGCCAGCACGGTGGTCGATGAGGCAACCCGAGACATGCTGGCGCTGATGGAGCGTGAAGAGTTCGGTAACACTGAAAACCTCGAGCCGCTGATGGCAGAGATCGAAAAGGTGATTTCACCGGTGGTGGACTTCCCCTACATCGCCAAGCGTGTCATGGGCAAGTATTACCGCCGTGCCACGGATGCTGAGCGTGAACGCTTCGCCGAGGTGTTCAAGACCACCTTGCTGAGAACCTATGCCAAGTCCATTGCAGGCTTCGAACTGGACCGCTACAAGATCCAGGCACCGGGTGCCGAGAGCCCCGAGCCGGAGAAGCAGGTGGTGACGGTTGAGGTCGGTTCCGGCAACGGCGAAACCTACTCGCTGGTATATTACATGCTCAAGCAGGGTGACCGCTGGACACTGGTCAACGTGATGGTGGACGGTATCAACCTGCGTATCACCTTCCGTAACCAGTTCTCCGACCTGTATCAGCAGCAACGCAGCATCGGTGACACCATCGAAGCCTGGGCGGCCAAGATGCAGGATGTAAAGCTGGAAAAAACGGCAGGCAACGACGATGACAGCAGTGAAGGTTGAGCAGGTCTCTGCCGAAGAGATACGGCTGAGTGGCGACATGATCTTTGCGACCGTGCTGTCGGCACGCACGTCGCTGCTGTCGCTGTTGTCCAGCGCCAGTGGCACCTGTCGTGTGGACTGGTCCGGCATCGACCGGGTGGACAGCTCGGCGCTTTCAATGTGGCTGGTGTGTCAGCGTTACGCACAGAGCCGTGACCTGAAGCTGGTGCTGGAAAATCCGCCGTCCGGGTTTTCCTCCATCGCCGGGCTGGTCGGTCTGGCGGACCGGCTTTCTTGAATGGGGGAAGGGCGACGCGTCGCCTTTCAGCCCCCGTTTCGATAACATTTACATATTCTGGAATGCAATCTAATCACGAGGTAAGGGCTACGCATGCAGGCTGAAGAGGTAAAACAGATTCTGGAACAGCAGCTTGAAGGCTGCACTGCCATTACCGAAGGCGAAGGCTGTGATTTCAGCGTCACCGTAATCGGTGAAGTCTTTGCCGGACTGACACCGGTTAAGAAGCAGCAGCTGGTGTACGGCTGTCTGAGTGAGCACATTGCCAACGGCAGCATTCACGCCGTGACAATCAAGACCTACACCCCAGAACAGTGGTCAGCCCTGAGCTGATACCCGGCGGAAGACCCTGATGGACAAATTGATAATTGAAGGTGGCGTACGCCTGAACGGCGATGTGCGCATTTCCGGTGCCAAGAACTCGGCACTGCCCATTCTGGCGGCCACCCTTCTGGCTGATGAGCCGGTCACGATCTGTAATCTGCCGCACCTGCATGACATCACGACCATGCTTGAACTGCTGCGCCGAATGGGCGTGGACCTGGTGGTCGATGAAAAGCTGAGTGTCGAGATTAACGCCAACACCATTCATGACCTGTGCGCGCCTTATGATCTGGTTAAAACCATGCGCGCCTCGATTCTGGTGCTGGGGCCCCTGCTGGCTCACTTTGGCCGTGCCGAAGTGTCGCTGCCGGGTGGTTGCGCGATCGGCAGTCGTCCGGTTGACCTGCACATTCGTGGCCTTGAAGCGATGGGTGCGGATATCCAGGTGGAAGGCGGCTATATCCGTGCTCGCACCAATGGTCGACTGAAGGGCGCGCGTGTTTTCTTCGACACGGTGACGGTGACCGGTACCGAAAATATTCTGATGGCGGCTGCACTGGCGGATGGCGAAACCATCATTGAAAACGCAGCCCGTGAACCCGAGATCGTGGATCTGGCGAACTGCCTGAATGCCATGGGTGCAGACGTCCGCGGTGCCGGTACCGATACCATCACGGTATACGGTGTCGAGTCCCTCAAGGGGTGCCGCTATTCTGTCCTGCCGGATCGCATCGAAACCGGCACCTTCCTGGTGGCCGCAGCCGCCACGGGCGGTCGAGTGAAGTGCAAACACACCCGTCCCGATATTCTGGATGCCGTGCTGCAGAAGCTGATTGAAGCGGGTGCGGACATCGAGACCGGTGAGGACTGGATCAGCCTCGACATGCATGGCAAGCGGCCCAAGGCCGTCAGCGTGACTACCGCTCCCTACCCGGCATTCCCGACCGATATGCAGGCGCAGTTCGCTGCACTGGACGTGGTCGCCGAAGGCGTGGGCAAAATTCGCGAAACCGTGTTCGAGAATCGTTTCATGCACATGCAGGAGATGATTCGCATGGGCGCGGATATCTCCATCGAAGGGAATACCGCCGTGATCGAAGGGGTCGACAGCCTTCAGGGGGCGCCGGTGATGGCGACCGACCTGCGTGCATCGGCCAGCCTGGTTATCGCGGCACTGGTGGCCGAAGGCGAAACTGAAATAGACCGCATCTATCATATCGACCGCGGTTATGAGTGTATCGAAGAGAAACTGCAGCTGCTGGGCGCACGCATCCGTCGTGTTCCCGGCTAGAGCTGAATGAGCGAAGAGGCCCATGAAACAACAGCTGACCATTGCCCTCTCGAAGGGGCGCATCCTGAAAGAGACGCTGCCACTGCTGGCGGCGGCTGATATTGTTCCGGCTGAAGATATTTTCAGCAGCCGCAAGCTGATCTTCGATACCAACCATGACCATATCAAGCTGGTGGTGATTCGTGCCACCGACGTGCCCACCTACGTTGAATACGGTGGCGCAGATATGGGGATCGCCGGCAAGGATGTGCTGATGGAACATGGCGGCGCGGGGCTGTATGAGCCGCTCGATCTCGAGATTGCCAAGTGCAAGCTGATGGTTGCGGGCATGAAGGACGCGGCTCCCGTTGAAGGCCGCATGAAGGTGGCGACCAAGTTCGTTAACCTGACCCGTGAGTACTTTGCCCGTCAGGGGTGCCAAGTCGATATCATCAAGCTGTATGGTGCCATGGAGCTTGCGCCGATCATGGGGCTGGCGGATCGCATTGTGGATATTGTCGATACCGGCAACACCCTCAGAGCCAACGGGCTGGAGCCGATGCAGCATATCGCCGATATCAGCTCCCGGCTGGTGGTAGGACAGCCGTCGATGAAGATGAAACACGCAGTGATCCAGCCCATTCTGGATCAACTGCAGCGTGCAATCGATGCACAGCGCGAGGGTGTGGCATGAGTATCAATATTCGCCGCCTGGATATGAACCAGGCAGGGTTTGATTCCGAACTGGAAGCGTTGCTGGCCTGGGAAAGCGTTTCGGATACCCGGGTCAATGCAATTGTGGATGAGGTGATTGCACGGGTACGTGCCGAGGGCGACGCCGCGTTGGTGGAATATACCAACCGTTTCGATCGCACGCAGGCCACAACCATGCAGGATCTTGAACTGGGGCAGGCGCGCTTGCAGCAGGCGCTGGACGGGCTGCCACAGGCGCAGCGTGAAGCGCTGGAGCAGGCCGCTCAACGAGTGCGTGCCTACCACGAACGTCAGAAGGGCGAGTCCTGGCAGTACACCGAGGCCGACGGCACCATGCTGGGTCAGCAGATTACGCCCATGGATCGCGTCGGGATCTATGTGCCCGGCGGCAAGGCCGCTTACCCGTCGTCGGTGCTGATGAACGCACTGCCGGCACACGTGGCCGGCGTGAAAGAGATCATCATGGTTGTCCCGACACCGGACGGCACGCTGAATGAACTGGTACTGGCGGCGGCAGCGCTGGCGGGCGTCGATCGCGTCTTCACGCTGGGCGGTGCTCAGGCGGTGGCCGCACTGGCCTATGGTACGGAAACCGTGCCGCGCGTTGACAAGATCGTGGGCCCGGGGAATATCTTCGTGGCGACCGCCAAGCGTGCGGTGTTTGGTACCGTCGGGATCGACATGATTGCCGGGCCTTCCGAGATTCTGGTGGTGTGCGATGGCAAAACCGATCCCGACTGGATCGCGATGGACCTTTTCTCACAGGCGGAACATGACGAGGATGCCCAGTCTATCCTGATTGCGCCGGATCAGGCCTATCTGGATCAGGTAGAAGCCAGCATCAACAAGCTGCTGCCGACCATGGAGCGCCGTGAGATTATTGAGGCTTCCCTGCAGGGACGCGCGGCCCTGATCAAGGTGAATGATCTTGAGCAGGCGGCCGAGCTGAGCAACCGCATCGCGCCGGAGCACCTTGAGCTGTCCGTGGAAGACCCGGAAGCGCTGTTGCCATCGATTCGCCATGCCGGCGCCATCTTCATGGGACGCTACACGGCTGAGGCGCTGGGAGACTACTGCGCAGGCCCCAACCACGTCCTGCCGACTTCCGGCACTGCACGTTTCTCATCACCGCTGGGCGTATACGACTTCCAGAAACGCTCCTCGCTGATCATGTTCTCGCCGGACGGTGCATCAGAAACCGGCAAGATTGCATCGGTACTGGCACGGGGGGAAAGCCTGACCGCGCATGCCCGTTCTGCGGAGTACCGTATCAAGGATCAGTGAAGCCGCGGATGGCTCAAAAAAAAGCGCCCTGAGGCGCTTTTTTTATATCCGCTTACTGCCGGCTGGGCGGGCGCTCGCCAACTTGTGCATCCAGACTCATCTCATGTCCGTTTCGCAGCACGCCCAGTGTAATACGATCACCCGGCTTGAGCCCCGCGATGCGGTTCATCTCAAGACGGCTGCTGCGGACGGTTTCACCGTTGATGGACAGGAGCACATCACCCGGCTGCAGCCCGGCCTTGTGCGCGGGGCCGTTGCGGAAAATGCCTGCGACCACCAGACCCTTGCGATCACCAACGCCGAAAGATTCAGCCAGCCTTGGGCTGAGCTCCTGAATTTCCACACCCAGCCAGCCACGAATGACGCGCCCATGCGTGATCAGATCCTGCATCACCTGTCGCGCCAGGCTGGAAGGGATAGCAAAACCGATGCCCTGTGATCCCCCTGATTTGGAGAAAATGGCGGTGTTGATGCCGATCAGGTTGCCGTGTGCATCCACCAGTGCGCCACCCGAGTTGCCCGGGTTGATCGCGGCATCGGTCTGAATGAAGTCCTCATAGGTGCTCAGGCCAAGGCGGTTACGACCGGTGGCGCTGATGATCCCCATGGTGACCGTTTGGCCAACACCAAAAGGGTTGCCTATCGCCAGTGCCACATCGCCGATACGCAAATCGTCGTTGGCAAAGGTAATACTGGGCAGATCTTCCAGGTCGACTTTCAATACCGCCAGATCGGTTTCCGGGTCGACACCCACCACGTCGGCGACCGCCTCACGCCCGTCTCGCAGTGCGACAATAATGCTGTCCGCACCCGAAATAACGTGGTTGTTGGTGACGACATAGCCCTGCGGATTGAGAATCACCCCGGAGCCCAGACTGGATTCGATGCGCTCCCGCTGCGGCAGCTGGTCGGCATTGAAAAAATTGCGGAAGAAGGGGTCATTCAACAGTGGATTAACCGGCTGACGCACCAGTGTACGGGTATAAATATTCACCACCGCCGGTGCAGCCTGGTCCACGGCATCCGCATAGGAGACCACACCGCTTGAGGGCAGTGCCGTTGTATCAATACTGGCGGCTTCCCGTATTTCCACACGGTTGACCGGCGGAGAGACAAGCCCCGGCCATAGCTGCAAAATCAGCAGAGCAGCCAGGATGCCGGTTACAACAGGCCAGATCAGATAGGAAATTCGTCGCATTGGCTTGATTGCACCTGTGAATCATTTAGGTATGCGATAATTATACGTTTGCGGAAACTGTTTGAACAATTGCGGAGGTCACCATGTCCACAACGCTGAAAGAGCTACAGACCTATATTGATCAACTGCTTGAGGTGCCCCGTTTCAAGGATTATTGCCCCAATGGCTTGCAGGTCGAGGGGCGGCCTGAAATCTCGCGCGTACTGACCGGTGTGACGGCCTCTCAGGCGCTGCTGGATGAGGCCGTTCAATGGCAGGCGGATCTGGTGCTGGTCCATCACGGTTATTTCTGGAAGGGGGAGGCTGAGCCGATTACCGGTATCAAGCGCCGCCGCATTCAGACACTGCTGGCCGCTGATATCAACCTGATGGCCTATCATCTGCCGCTGGATGCGCATCCGACACTGGGCAATAACGCCCAGCTGGCGCAGTTGCTGGGGATCCAGATGGAAGGGCCGCTGTCGCCGGGTGAGAGCCCCGCGATCGGCAATGTGGGCACACTGGCGTCACCGATGACGCTGCAAGCGTTTGAAGCGCGTGTTGCCGAGGTGCTTCAGCGCGAGCCTCAGACCATTGCGGGCGGGGATCACACTATCGAGCGTGTTGCCTGGTGTACCGGCGCAGCCGAACGCATGATCGATCTGGCGTTGGCACAGGATGCAGACCTGTACCTGAGTGGCGAAATTTCAGAACCCGTTGTGCATGTGGCGCGAGAGGCGGGCATTCATTACATCGGGGCCGGTCACCATGCAACGGAGCGCTACGGTGTTCAGGCGCTGGGTGAGCATCTGGCGGCGGAGTTCGGGCTGGAGCACCGTTTCGTGGATATCGACAACCCGGTATAAGGCAGGCTCAGGCGGCTGTGCCGCCTGAGAATGGAGCTTACTGAGGCTTGCGGGACTCGGTCTCGCCGTCCTTTTTCTCCAGCTCCGGATCTTCGGCATAGGCCGTGGGGTCGGTTCCGTGCGGGTTATCGACCGCTTCGGCTTCCGCCTTTTCCTTCTGTTTCAGGCCGTACTCCTCTGACAGGGTACCGGCTTCGTCCGGGCTCTTGGGCGCGTAATCGCGCGGCGGCTCGGGCAGTTCATCCTGCTCGTCGTTGTCGAGCGCATCCGTCACGGTGGGAATGCTTTGCCCCAGCTGGGCCTGCTCCTGCTGCTGCAGTGCGGCCGATACGGGAAGGCCGGGGCAGAGCGTTTCAGCGCTGCTGGCCAGGTGGTGGTACACCTTGCGGTACTGCTCACTGAGCCCGTTTACCAGCTCAGCCGTTTCCTCAAAGTGGGATGATACCTTGTGCTTGTAACTGTCCAGTTCGGCACGGGCTTCGTCGAGTTCATCGACCAGCTCCTGTTCACGGCTTGAGCTGCCACCGGCGCGGCCCAGCAGAAAGCCGATCAAGGCGCCAATGCCGAGCGCTACAAGAGTGATTATCCAGATATTGCTTTGTTCCACGCATCAATCCTCGGTCGCTCATGGGTGATGGGGTCATCTTAAAACAAAGTGAGACTGAAGCCCATGCGCCCATCACAGTATTGCACCGCTCGGATCGCTTCGCTCCAGAGCCTTTGGCGATGCCCGGGGTTGCGCGTTTCAAATCAACGTTTGACGGGGCCGTGTTCTGATATACTGACGCGTGTAGGCTACACGAAACATCGACCCCTGTTGCGCTTAAAGGATCAGTGTGAAGTATCAACAGACGCTTAATTCCATCTATTCGCGGCTGGACCGGCTGGGTGATCTGCCCGTCTTCAGTGCGACGGTCAACCGGATCCGCCAGGTCAGCAGCTCGCGCCAGAGTGATGCCATGGCGCTGGCCATGGCCGTCATGAAGGATGCCAACCTGTCGACCAAGCTGCTCAAGATTGCGAATACGCCGACGTACAACCGCAGTGGCGGCCATATCAGTGCCGTGTCCAGAGCCGTGGTGCTGATCGGCTTTGAGCGGATCCAGAACCTCTGTGTCACGCTGAAACTGATCGAAAGCTTCCGAGATGAACAGCCCGATAGCCTGATTGAACCCTTGCTGATCCGTGCATTCCTGAACGCTTCCATGGCGCGTGAGATGGCAGCGGCTGCCAATATCCGCGACATAGAGGAAACCTACATCTGCGGTCTGCTGTACGGCCTTGGCGAAATCATCGTGGCTTTTACGCTGCCGGATACCTACCGGGACATGTTGCGCCAGAGAGTGGCGGCACGTGAAAGCTGGGGCCGCATTCAGTTGCAGGCGCTGGGGGGCAATTTCAGCGACATTGGTCAGGACCTGGCACAGGGTTGGGGGTTTCCCAAATCCGTGGTTCAGGCGATGGACCCGATGACGGCCGACCAGCTGACCGGGGGGCGCAAGGCCAACTACAGCCTGGCGTCTGGCTGCCATGACCTGCTGGAGCTGATCTATCAGCGTGATACGGCGGATGAACTCGACTACGACAAGCTCATGAATGGCCTTGCAGATGTTACCGGCCAGCAGCCGGAGCAGCTTGAAGCGCACATGGACGAATCCTTCCGTCAGCTGTGCGATTTGGCGGAAGAGTATGGTCTGGCACACTCGGTGATCAGCCCGAAAATGACCGAGAGCGAAAATGAGTCGCTGAACGATCTGACCCGTCGTCTTGCCTACTATGTGCATTCACGGGAACACCGTCAGCGTGATACCCAGCCGGCCGCCGAGCCGGCCTCGCCCTCAGTCGATCGCCAGTCGCTCTGGATGGAGCAGCAGCTGCAGTACCTGCAAAAGCTGAATGACCTGATTGCCCAGCAGGCCAGTGCCAGCCAGCTCATCGAAGTGGCCGTCAAGGCCGTGGTGGACTGCTGTGGCCTGGAGCGTTCCGCGTTCTGCCTGTTGGGAGGCCTGGGGCGTGAGCTGAAGGTACGCTTTGCGGCCGGTTATGACTGTACGACGCTGGAGCACTTTTTCCAGCTGCGGCAGGGCGATGCGGACAGCACGCTCTTCTTCCGCATTCTCAGCAAGCGAATGACCCTGCTGGTGCCGGACGCGAACGAGCCCGGCTGGCGCGAGCGCCTGCCGGACCGTTTTCTGGATCAGGTGCAGCCGCAGGGGTTTATCATGGCGCCTCTGGTCGTCAAGGAGCGCCTGATCGGTTTGCTCTACGCCGACAAGCTGAGTACGGGCAGCACGGTCGAAGACGAGGAGTTTCGGGTATTCAACCAGTTCCTGGTGCAACTGCGGCTGGGACTCGAGGTGATGCAGGGGCGGCGCTAGCCCTTGCCCGAGGGGGAGCGTGGCTGCCACAGAATGTCGCCCCTGTTGTCCTCCCGGTTGAGGCAGCGGGCCGCTACAAACAGCAGGTCCGACAGGCGATTCAGGTAGGCAACGGCCTGCGGGTTGACGGTTTCGGCGTCTGCCAGCTCCACCAGACGCCGCTCCGCACGTCGGCAAACCGTTCGGGCCAGATGCAGTTGAGCGGCTTCTCGGCTGCCCCCGGGCAGGATGAACTCCTTGAGCGGAGGCAGGGTTTCGTTCATGCGGTCCAGTTCCGCTTCCAGCCACTCGACCACCTCAGCCGTCATGACCGTATAGTCCGGGCTGTTGACCGCCAGCTCGCCGCCCAGATCGAACAGATCGTTCTGTACCCGGCGCAGCAGACACAGCAGCGGGTCTCTGTCGTCTCGTTCGGCCAGTGCACAGCCGAGCAGTGAATTCAGTTCGTCCACATCCCCCAAGGCTTCGATGCGAGGATGGTACTTGGGCAGGCGGCTGCCATCCGCCAGGCCGGTCTGGCCCTTGTCACCACTGCGGGTGTAAATACGGCTGAGTCGGTTGCTCATGAGGGGTCCTGTGTAGTGTTGGCTTTCAGGCTCAGGTGAGCCGGCTGAACGATCAGTGGATCAGGCTCAAGCTCCAGTTCCGGGTTGGCATCCGGGTAGGGTAGCTCGCTCAGAATAAATTTCAGTGCATTCAGGCGTGCCCGCTTCTTGTCGTCCGACTTGATCACGGTCCAGGGGGCATCGGCGGTATCGGTATGGAAGAACATCGCTTCCTTCGCTTCCGTATACGCATCCCACTTGTCCAGTGATGCCATGTCGATGGGCGAGAGCTTCCAGTGTTTCAGCGGGTCTTCACGGCGCGCCTGAAAGCGTCTGAACTGCTCTTCCCGGCTGACCTCGAACCAGAGTTTGAACAAACGAATGCCACTACGCACGAACATGCGCTCCAGTTCAGGGGCTTCACGCATGAACTCCAGATATTCCGTCGGGGTGCAGAAGTCCATCACTCGTTCGACACCGGCCCGGTTGTACCAGGAGCGGTCGAACAGCATGATCTCTCCGGCGCTCGGGAGGTGCTTGATATAACGCTGGAAGTACCACTGCGTCTTCTCACGTTCCGTTGGCTTTTCCAGCGCAACTACGCGAGCGCCACGAGGGTTGAGGTGCTCCATCACGCGCTTGATGGTGCCTCCCTTGCCGGCGGCGTCACGGCCTTCGAAAATAATCAGGATTTTCTGGCCGGATTCCTTCACCCAGCGCTGGACCTTCAGCAGCTCAATCTGCAGTTGTCTTTTCTCGGCCTCATACAGGTCACGTTTGAGCTTTTTCTTATATGGATAGCTGTCCGGCAGGTTACTCATCAGGTGGAAACTCCTTTGCCACATTCAAGTTGCGGACCTGCTCCAGCAGGGCCTGGTTGACCGGGACGCTCAGTCCCAGGTGTTCAGCCTGGCGGCATAAAAATCCGGTGATATGTTCGATCTCGGTCGGACGGTGTAGCCGTATGTCCTGTAGCATGGATGAAAGGTTATTCCCTGTCGACTGCGCGACCGCTTCGGCCTGCTCGGCCAGTGGCGTATCAAACAGCCGGATCTCCAGTGCCCTGGCAACGGTTTCGACTTCATGGCATACCTGTCGGAGCCTTTCGTGCCGTGCCGGGTCCGTCAACAGTTCACTATTGCGGCAGTGATGCAGGGCCGTCAGCGGATTGATGGCACAGTTGATGGCCAGCTTGCGCCAAAGCACAGACTTGATGTCGGGTGTACTCTCCAGGTCGATCTCCAGTGCCCCCCAGCCGTCAGACTGCAGCATCTGGTTTGTCCCCCAGGGGCCTATCCGGGTCGAGCCGAGACTGACCAGTTGCAACCGGGTGGGGGACTCGCGCCAGGCACCCGCCGTGGTGGTGGCGGCCCAGAGTAACTGCGATGGCAGCAGGCGCGCTGCAGCCTCATGTTGCCCCATGCCGTTTTGCAGCAGCACGACCTGAGCATCGGGTGTCAGACGGGGGATTATCTGTGCCAGTGCCGCTTCGGTCTGCTGAGCTTTTGTTGTCACCAGCAGGTGTTCGATGTCGGGGCCTTCAGAGCTCAAGGCTTCTGTCGCGGGCTCGATGCCTGAAGTCCCCCGGCTGCTGATAATCTCGATGCGTTGATGCTTGGCATCTGGCTGGCGCTGCAACAGGGTCACCCTGTGACCGGCCTGCAGCAGCAGGCTGGCCCAGAGGGTGCCGATCGCGCCGGGCCCAAGAATGTACCAGTGCATGTATACTCCGCTGGAAAAAGTGACAGGGTGTCCCCATATAGGGGACTGTAACCCGATATTAACAGGAGATGCGCAATGCCTTCATTTGATGTGGTATCCGAGCTGGATATGCACGAAGTCACCAACGCCGTTGATCAGGCCAATCGTGAGCTGCAGAGTCGCTATGACTTCAAGGGCGTCAATGCCGGTTATGAACTGAGCGGTGAGAAGGTGCAACTTGAAGCCGAGGTGGATTTTCAGCTGCAACAGATGCTGGAAATGCTGAAAGCCAAGCTGACCGGGCGCAAGATCGACATCAAGTGTATGGAGATCAAGGAGCCTGAGCTGGGCGGAGTCAAGGCGCGTCAGGAAGTGGTGCTGCGTCAGGGGCTGGATCAGGCGCTGTGCAAGAAAATCACCAAGACGGTCAAGGAATCGAAGCTGAAGGTCCAGACACAGATTCAGGGTGAAAAGGTACGCATCACCGGCAAAAAGCGCGACGATCTGCAGCAGGCGATTGCGCTGCTGCGTGAAGCGGATATTGAGCTGCCGCTGCAGTTCAACAACTTTCGAGACTGACAGGCAGGGCCTTCTGGCCCCGCCCGTTGCTGTCTAGTCCTGGCAGCACAGCAGAAACAGTTCACGTGCCAGTGCCTGCTGCTCGCTATCGCTGCCGTGGTGAAAGTCGGCGGCCACCAGGCCGCCTTTATCCAGCAGCCGGTTCAACTGTGCCCCCTGCCACTCCAGCAGGGTCATGCCACTTGCCTTGTCGCTGATGGTCAGTTTGGGTTCCGGGTGATCCAGCCAGGCGTTGATCTGAAAAGTCATCTTACCTCCCTGCATGAAAAAGCATCGAAGCTTCACTATAGCGAGGCGATCTCAGCGTGTAAATAATAATGATTATTATTTACTATCATCCTGTCTGATGCGGTCGATCCGGTGTCGAACCGTCCACAGCATCAGCAGCGACGGCAGCACCATCAGCGCCGTTACCACGAAAAAGCGTTCCCAGCTGCCCAGCCAGTCAACGGTATAGCCACTGAAACCGGCCAGCGTGGTGCGACTGAGGTTGCCGAGAGAGGCCAGCAGCGCGTACTGGGTCGCGCTGAATGCACGTCCGGTCAGCAGTGTCAGGAAGGACACGAATGCGACTGTCGAGAAGGCGGTGGTGAAGTTATCCACAATCAGTGTGAGCAGCAGCAGCCACTCGACGGGGCCGGCCGCTGCAATGAGCGCAAACATCAGGTTGCTGGCGGCCATGGCACTGCCGCCCAACATCAGGCCCTTGACCACGCCGAAGCGTGTGTTGAAGGCGCTGCCCAGCAGCGTGAACGTGACCGTGATAAACCAGCCAAACAGCTTGGTGTACTCGCCGATCTGTTCGTTGCTGAAACCGACTTCCTTGTAAAACACCACGGACATGCGGCCCAGGAAGGCTTCGCCAATCTTGAACAGAAAGATGAACAGCATCAGCATCAGGGCCACCTTGATACCGTTCTTGCGGAAAAATTCGGCAAAGGGCTCGATCAGCGTCACGGCCAGCCAGCTGAGCCAACGGCGTTGCGGCATCTCCTGGGCATAGGCCTGCTCGGCACTGGCCTGGAGTGCGTCCCGGGCTGTGCTGGGCTCGCGTACACACAACGTAAACAGCATCAGGACAACCAGTACGCCGGCCATCATCAGATAGACGGTATTCCAGCCCACCTGATCGGCCTGGGCAAACGCCAGATACCCCGGCCAGGCATAGCCGGTCCACCAGCCGATTACCGCCATGGCGGCGGCCGGTGGCAGAGAGTCCTTTTCGTGGGGGGCAAACTGATCGATACGAAAGGCATCGACCGCAATATCCTGAGTGGCTGAACTGGCGGCAACGCCCAGTGTCAGGGCGCCGGCCAGCAGCAGCTGGGACGACGGATCGATGGTGGTGAGTGACAGAATGAACACCAGCATGCTCAGCTGAGTCAACAGAATCCAGCTGCGGCGCTGTCCCAGACGGGAAATACCGGGCAGACGTACTCGGTCAATCAGGGGTGCCCAGAGGAAATTGATCGCATACACGGTGGCGACACTGCCCAGCAAGCCGATTTCTGCGCGGGCGATACCGGCATCCGCCAGCCAGCCGCTTAACACGCTGCCTGTGAGCAGAAACGGGAAGCCGCTGCAGCAGCCCATCAGAAAGATCCATAGCAGTCGGATGTCGCGATAGCGGCGAAAGGTATCTGTCCAGCTGTGTGCCATGGATTGGCTCCCTGCTTGGTGAAAGCAGGTGAGTATATCAAAGTCGAGCTGAATGGCAGGGGCACGGCCCGAAGGCCGTGCCGAATCGGCTAGATGCGCAGGGCGCCGTCGATTTCGAGGCAGCGACCGTTCACGTAGTCGTTTTCAAAAATGAAGCTGACGGTTCTGGCAATTTCTTCCGGCTTGCCCAGGCGCTTGGCGGGGATACCGGACGCAATCTTTTCCAGTGCTTCGGGTTTCATGCTCATTACCATCTCGGTGCCGATGTAGCCCGGTGCGATGGAGGCAGCGCGAATGCCATAGCGTGCCAGCTCCTTGGACCAGGTCACGGCCATCGCCTGTACACCGGCCTTGGTGGCGGTGTAGTTGGTCTGGCCCATGTTGCCGGAGCGGGAAACCGAAGAAATATTGATGATGCAGCCTTCGGAGCCGGTTTCGATCATCTTGATGGCGGCTTCGCGGCCACACAGGAAGGTACCGGTCAGGTTTACGTCAATCACCTGATTCCACTGCTCAAGGGTCATTTTACCGACCACCTGGCCCTCTTTGGCCTTGATGAACAGACCATCACGGGTGATACCGGCATTGTTGACCAGACCGTTGATCGCACTGAAATCGCGGGCGATTTCGGTGAACAGTTGTTCAACCTGAGCCTCATCAGCAACGTTGGCGGTGTAGGTGCGAGCTTCGACGCCTTTTTCCATGCAGAGGCCGGCCGTTTCGTCCAGGTCGTCCTGGTTGAGGTCGACCAGTGCCAGCTTGGCGCCCTTGTCGGCCAACTCCAGTGCCATCGCGCGGCCCAGTCCACGGCCACCACCTGTTACTACGATTACTTTGTCTTTGAGCTCCATGGGTATCACCTCTTTTTTGGATACTTTCTTATTGTGCAGTGCGTCATATTGCAGTGCAACAATTTAGTTGTCATCGTCCAAAAAGTCTATATCTGCCATGAAAATGACATTAAAAGGCGTAATAATCGAATATTTTTTGCCTTCCGTGTTTGCGCGATATGCTCGCAAGTGCTTGTTGCTATTAGGGTTTTTACTTATTTGTTGATCGGGTGGATCATTGTTCCTGTGCTTGGTTGAGCCGAACAAAAATGAAACAATCCCGTCCAACGGGCAAAGGTTCACTCCAAGAGGCTGTCATGCGTTTTCTGTTTTTGCTGTTCATCATCGTTCCGATCATCGAAATCACGATCCTGATCCAGGTGGGGCAGGCGATAGGTGCCTGGTATACGGTTGGTCTGGTTCTGCTGTCTGCGTTTATTGGCGTCAACATGCTGCGTCAGCAGGGGCTGTCGACGCTGGCGCGGGCGCAGCAGCGGATGGATCAGGGCGAAGTGCCCGGCCAGGAAATGGTCGAAGGTATCGTGCTGGCCGTGGGCGGCGCTCTGCTGGTGACCCCGGGGTTCGTGACGGATGTGGTGGGGTTCAGTTGTCTGATTCCCGCCATTCGCAAGACAGTGGTGAAAGGGCTGCTGAGCCGCTTTACCATCATTGCGGCGGGTCAGGCCGGTACGCATGCACACTATTCAGGGCCACATGGGCCACATGGGCCGCATGGGCCACATCAGGACTCTGTGCCGCCCCGCGAAGGCGATATCATCGACGGCGAGTATGAACGCCGGGACTGAAATCCTTCTGTTTCTGACTTGAAAAACCCGCCACTGCCCCCACTGTAGGACACAGGATGTGGGGCACCGCCCGCTGCAAAAAAAATTGCAGCTCAGGTATTGAAAACCTGTTGGTCTCCCCCCATTAAAGATGCAAACCGATTTCGGACACTCTCCGTGTCCGACGTTAACAACAACATCGCATTGGATCCTACATACCAGGAGAACAACCAGATGAAAATTCGTCCACTTCACGACCGTGTTGTAGTTCGCCGCAGCGAAGAAGAGACCACTACGGCTGGCGGTATCGTCCTGCCGGGTTCTGCAGCCGAGAAGCCCAACCGTGGTGAAGTCGTGGCAGTCGGCCCGGGCCGTACGCTCAACAACGGTGAGGTGCAGGCGCCTTCCGTCAAAGTGGGTGACAAAGTCCTGTTCGGTCAGTACGCCGGCTCCAACACTGTCAAAATCGACGGTGACGAGCTGCTGATCATGCAGGAAAGTGAAATTTACGGCGTCCTGGAAGACTGAGTCTTCAGTTTCGCGTCGCGCTAATACAGCAATTTTCAACTCGATACAGAATTGTAAACAATGGCTGCTAAAGACGTACGTTTTGGTGATGATGCCCGTCAGCGCATGCTGGCCGGCGTAAACATTCTGGCTGATGCGGTGAAAACCACGCTGGGCCCGAAAGGTCGCAACGTTGTTCTGGACAAATCTTTTGGTGCGCCGACCGTCACCAAAGACGGTGTTTCCGTTGCCAAGGAAATCGAACTGCAGGACAAGTTCGAGAACATGGGTGCACAGATGGTCAAGGAAGTCGCTTCCAAGGCCAACGATGTAGCGGGTGACGGTACCACTACCGCAACCGTACTGGCTCAGGCGATCGTAAACGAAGGCCTGAAGTCCGTTGCGGCCGGCATGAACCCGATGGACCTGAAGCGCGGTATCGACAAGGCGGCTGCGGCTGTCGTTGCTCAGCTGGCTGAAATGTCTGTTCCCTGTGAAGACTCCAAGGCGATTGCTCAGGTAGGTACCATCTCTGCCAACTCCGACGCTGAAGTCGGTCGCATCATCGCTGAAGCGATGGAAAAAGTGGGCAAGGACGGTGTCATCACGGTTGAAGAAGGCTCCGGTTTCGAGAACGAACTGGACGTAGTAGAAGGTATGCAGTTCGATCGTGGCTACCTGTCTCCGTACTTCGTCAACAACCAGGACACCATGACCTGCGAGCTGGAAGACCCGTTCATCCTGCTGGTAGACAAGAAAATCTCCAACATCCGCGAACTGCTGCCGGCACTGGAGCAGGTGGCCAAGGCCTCTCGTCCGCTGCTGATCATCGCGGAAGATGTTGAAGGTGAAGCGCTGGCGACTCTGGTCGTAAACAACATGCGCGGCATCGTGAAAGTGGCTGCTGTTAAAGCGCCCGGTTTCGGTGATCGTCGCAAGGCCATGCTGCAGGACATCGCAATCATCAGCGGTGGCCAGGTGATCTCTGAAGAAGTTGGCCTGAGCCTGGAAAACGTAACTCTGGAACAGCTGGGTACGGCCAAGCGTGTCAACATCACCAAGGAGAACACTGTTGTTGTTAACGGTGCAGGCTCTGCGGCTGACATCGATGCTCGTGTACAGCAGATCCGTGCTCAGATCGAAGAAACCACTTCCGACTACGACCGCGAGAAGCTGCAGGAGCGTGTGGCCAAGCTGGCAGGCGGTGTTGCCGTGATCAAGGTCGGCGCTGCGACTGAAGTGGAAATGAAAGAGAAGAAAGCGCGCGTTGACGATGCACTGCACGCAACCCGTGCCGCCGTAGAAGAGGGTGTTGTACCGGGCGGTGGTGTTGCCCTGATCCGTGCCCTGAGCAAGATCGAAGGCCTGGAAGGTGAAAACCACGACCAGACCATCGGTATCCAGCTCGCACTGCGTGCGATGGAAGGCCCGCTGCGCCAGATCGTCAGCAACGCCGGTGGTGAAGCCTCCGTTGTTGTCGACAAGGTACGTGCCGGTGAAGGCGCCTTCGGCTTCAACGCCGGTTCCGAAGAGTACGGCGACATGATGGAAATGGGTATCATCGACCCGGCCAAAGTGACTCGTTCTGCACTGCAGGCGGCCGCGTCTATCGCTGGTCTGATGATCACCACCGAAGCCATGATTGCTGATCATCCGGACGAGAATGCCGGTGGTGGCATGCCGGATATGGGCGGCATGGGTGGCATGGGCGGCATGGGCGGCATGATGTAATCAGCCGTTCCCGTTCCGTGTGCACTTGATGCGCCACAAGCCCCGCCTGTGCGGGGCTTTTTCGTTTTTGGCAAAACTGCTAGTGTTGATCGCTCCGATGCAGGGAATACTGATACATGGCTGAGCGTAAAGAGCCCGGGCTGAACCCGGATTCACTTGAGTCACTGTCCGCCGAACCGCAGCAGGCTGCTGCGCCCAACCCCGGTTCCATTCCGTCAGAGCCCTCGGCTTCCGGCCGTGGCAGTTGGCTGTTGACGCTGATTCTGCTGTTGCTGGCCGCAGGCGGAGGCTATCTGGGCTATACCCTGATCGAGCAGCAGGCACGCATTGATGAGCTGTCCCGGTCACTGGAAGAATCCCGCTCACGTCTGGCGTCACTTGAGGACAGCCTGGCCGTCACCAGTGACAGTGCCGAGCAGTCGGGGCAAACACTGCAGCAGCGCCTGCAGGAGATGAATCAACGGGCCAAGGAAAAGTATGCCCATTTTGATTCCGAAATTGCCAAGCTTTGGACCGTGTCCTATCAGCGCAACAAGCCGCAGCTTGAGCAGCAGGCCCAAGCCCTCAAGGCACTTGAACAGCAGCAGTCCGAGCTGGGCGCTACGTTGTCAGGCCTGCAGAAAAAGACCGATCAGATTGCGGGCCTTCAGGCCGGCATCGAGGGCCTTGAAGCCGAACTGGGCAGTCAGGCCAAGCGGGCCGAGGCGCGTGTGGGCAGTCTCGAACGTCAGCTGGATACTCTGGAGCGCAGCCTGAAACTGGAATCCGAAGGGCGTCTGCAGGTGCAGCAAGAGCTGGCTGAACAGCTGGCTGAAATCGAAGGCGACAGCAGCCTGAGCGCGGAGCTGGCGCAGCGCATTCGCCAGAATGAGCAGGCGATCAAGGCGATCGACGGTACCCGCCGTCAGCTGAGTCAGGATCTGCTGCGCATCCGTCAGCAATTGAATAATCTTCAGCTGCAGATGCAGCAATCAAGTTAACACCAGGAGTAACAACGTTGATCAAGGTATATGGCAGTGTGTTTTCCCGTGCCGGTATGGTGATGCTGGCGCTTGAAGAGCTGGGCCTTGAATATGAGAGCGTCGATATGCTGCCTCGGAGTGAGCAGACGCAGTCCGAGGAATACCGCGCCCTGAACCCCACCGGCAAGATCCCGACGCTGGTGGATGGGGATCTGGTCCTGTTTGAAACTCAGGCGATTCTCTATTACCTGGCGCGCCAGTACGGCGAAGGGCGGCTCTGGGCTGATACGCCGGCTGCCGAGGCGGACATTCTGCGCTGGTCACTCTATATCAGTAATCAGCTGGAAGTGCCTGCTCTGGACATGCTGATCCAGTTCAAGTTCAAGTTCAACCGCGACAACCCGGATCAGGCCGTGATGGAGCGTGCCGGTAACGAACTGAACCGTTTTCTGCCACTGCTGGAACGGCAGCTGGACGGGCAGGAGTGGCTGAGCGACAACCGTTTTACCATCGCCGATATCCACGGTGCGCTGGTGCTGAGCTGGCCCAAGCTGACCGGTTTTGATTACTCGGCCTATCCGAATGTGCACCGGTGGGTGAAATCCGTGCTGTCTCATCCGGCGCAGAAACGCTTGATGGACAGGGCGAAGGGGGCCTGATCGGCCCCGCGCTGAAACCTGCTTATGAAGATCAGAACTTTTTTTGCGTTGCCGATCCCCGAGCGAATCGCGCGTCCCTTGTCGGACTGCGCCGATACCCTGTGCGAATATGATCGTGGGCTGGATGCGCAGTGGGTCGATTCGACCAACTATCATTTGACGCTGTGCTTTTTGGGCAATGTGACGCTGGATCAGGTGTCCGAGCTGGAAGCCATTGCCCGCGAGGGGCTGCAGGACCAGCCGGCCTTCATGGTGCCACTGGATCATCTGGGCTATTACCGCGCCAATCCTCGCCTGTCGGTGCTGGCGGCCCTGACCAGCCATCATGAGGCGCTGGAAGCCCTGCATCTGCGGATGGTGAATATCGCCAAAAAGGCCGGAATCCGGTATGATGAGCGCGATTTCAAGCCCCATGTGACGCTGGCGCGATTGCCTGCTCGGAACCGATTCGAGGTCCCAGAGTCCTGGCCGGAGCCGGGCTTGACCACACCGGCAGACTCTGTGGTGTTGTACCAGAGCCGTCCCGGTGAGCGTGGATCCATTTACACGCCGCTGTTTGATGTACACCTGTCCACCTGATGCAAGGCATCGGGCCCACGAAACAAGATACGACTACCCCTATGCGATCACCCGAACTGCTGTCCCCGGCCGGGACACTGAAAAACATGAAGTATGCATTCGCTTACGGTGCGGATGCTGTCTATGCAGGTCAGCCCCGTTACAGCCTGCGTGTACGCAACAACGATTTCACGCACGATAATCTGGCGGAAGGGATTCGCATCGCCCATGAACTGGGCAAGAAGTTTTTTGTGGCCAGCAATATTCTGCCGCACAACTCCAAGCTCAAGACCTACATGAAGGATCTGGATCCGGTGATCGCCATGGGACCGGATGCGCTGATCATGTCCGACCCCGGTCTGATCATGATGGTCAAGGACAAGTACCCGGATCTGCCGATCCACCTGTCGGTCCAGTCCAACACCATGAACTGGGCCTCGGTGAAGTTCTGGCACCGTGCCGGCATCGAGCGCATCATCCTGTCCCGTGAGCTGTCGCTGGACGAGGTGGCCGAGATCCGCCAGCAGTGTCCCGAGATCGAACTGGAAGTATTCGTTCACGGCTCGCTCTGTATCGCCTACTCCGGTCGTTGCCTGCTGTCCGGCTATATCAACCACCGCGACCCGAACCAGGGCACCTGCACCAACGCCTGTCGCTGGAAGTATGACGCGCACGAGGCGAAAGAGGATGAGTCCGGTGATGTGGTGCCGGTGCAGTCATTTGATCCCAGGGCTGGCGCTGGGCAGCCGGCGTTGGGGGAAGGTGAGCCCTCCGACAAGATCTTCCTGTTGCAGGAAGAGACCCGCCCGGGTGAGTACATGCCGGCGTTTGAGGATGAGCATGGTACCTACATCATGAACTCCAAGGACCTGCGCGCCATCCAGCACGTGCACAAGCTGGCCGAGATGGGCGTCGACTCGCTCAAGATCGAAGGGCGTACCAAGTCCCACTATTACGTGGCGCGCACCGCCCAGGCCTATCGTAAGGCGATCGATGATGCCGTCGCCGGCAAGCCCTTCGACATGAGCCTGATGGATACGCTGGAGAACCTGGCCAACCGTGGCTATACGGAAGGCTTCTACCGCCGCCACGTGCATGACGAGTATCAGAATTACGAAACCGGCAACTCCGTGGGCGTGCATCAGCAGTTTGTTGGCGAAATTACCGGGCATGATGCGCAGAAAGGCTTCATCGAGGTGGATGTGAAAAACCGCTTTGAGCTGGGGGATACCCTGGAGTTGATGACCCCCGCGGGTAACAAGCGCTTCAAGCTGCAGGAGATGCTGAACAGGAAAGGTCAGCAGGCCGAAGTGGCACCGGGGTCCGGCCACCGTGTCAGCATTCCGGTCAATTTCAATACCGATATGACCTATGCGCTGCTGATGCGAGATCTGCCGAATGCGCCCGAGCGGGGCTGAGGCTTCAGTTTCAATCAAGGGAGCCTGGCTCCCTTTTTTTATGCACAGGATATCTGCGTTGATGGCAACTCCTACCTCCGCCGCACGGGCGGGGAAGTACCGCTTTTTGAGAGCTCTGCGGCCTTTTTCGTTCCCGGTGGCGATGGTGACCTGCCTGATCGGGGTGGTACTGGCGGCGCGTCAGGTGCCGATCTCTCTGCTGGAAAGTCTCATGGTTCTGGCCGGCGGGGTGTTACTGCAGGCCGGGGTGAACCTGATCAACGATTACGCCGACATCAAGACCTTGCGGCATCAGCCGGACGCAGACCGGTTGATTGTGGCCGTGCGGCGTAACTTTCGGGCCGGAATGGGCTGTTTCCTGATCGCGGCCGTGATCGGGCTGTACTTCGTGGCGCAACAGGGACTGGGCTTTTTACTGCTCTGTGTGCTCGGGCTGCTGGGGGCGCTGGGATACACACTCAGCCCGATCAATTATAAAAGCCGTGGGCTCGGGGTTGTGCTGGTGTTCTGGCTGATGGGCATACTGATGATTGCCGGCAGTGCCGTGGCGCTGGGAGCAGAGCTGAATACCGCGCTGGTACTGCAATCCGTGCCGGTCAGTGTGCTGGTGTCGCTGCTCCTGCTGAGCAACGAGCTGCGTGACTACGAGCAGGACCGGCACGAGGGGCTTGAAACACTGACGGTGCGAATCGGCTATACGGCCGGTGTCCGCCTGTATCAGGCACTGTTGGCACTGGCCTATCTCAGTGTGGCGTTGCTGTTGTGGCTGGGTCTCTTGCCCGGAGCCTTCTGGGTGCTGTTGAGCCTGCCGCTGGTGCGAAAGCCATTACGGCTGCTCGGCGCGCCTGCCAGCCTGCGGACGCCGATTACGCCAGCGACAGCCCGCGTGCTGCTTGGCTTCGGGCTGCTGTTTTGCCTGGCACTGATCAACCCCTGGCCCTTGCCTTTCTAATACCAATACCCGAGAAATCCAGCGGCTAAATTGGTGTATAATGCGCCACCAGATTCTGTCCGTGTTCGGATGTGCCCTCCGGCATCGTTCGTACGCA
Organism: Marinobacterium alkalitolerans; assembly: GCF_017776525.1. Classification (GTDB taxonomy): domain Bacteria; phylum Pseudomonadota; class Gammaproteobacteria; order Pseudomonadales; family Balneatricaceae; genus Marinobacterium; species Marinobacterium alkalitolerans. The sequence continues at coordinate 34,977 of NZ_JACVEW010000011.1, read as the reverse complement.
ATGAACCCAAACCCAGCAGATTGGAGAGTCGTCAATGAGCGTTATTCGCCAGGATGATTTCATCAACAGCGTCGCCGATGCGCTGCAGTTCATTTCCTACTACCACCCGATCGACTTCGTTCAAGGTGTGCACGAAGCCTATCTGAAAGAGGAAAACCCGGCGGCGAAGGATGCCATGGCGCAGATCCTGATCAACTCTCGCATGTGTGCTGAGGGTCACCGTCCGATATGCCAGGATACCGGCATCGTGACCGTGTTCCTGAAAGTCGGCATGAACGTGCAGTGGGACGCCAAGATGTCCGTGACCGACATGGTCAACGAAGGTGTGCGCCGTGCCTACATGAATCCGGATAACGTGCTGCGCGCTTCCATTCTGGCCGATCCGGCCGGCAAGCGTCAGAACACCAAGGACAATACCCCGGCGGTTATCCACTACGAAATCGTTGAAGGCGACGAAGTGGAAGTGCACGTGGCGGCCAAGGGTGGTGGTTCTGAGAACAAATCCAAGATGGTCATGCTGAACCCGTCTGACAGCATCGTCGACTGGATCGTCAAGACTGTTCCGACCATGGGCGCTGGCTGGTGTCCGCCGGGCATGCTGGGTATCGGTATCGGCGGTACTGCCGAAAAGGCTGCGGTACTGGCAAAAGAGTCTCTGATGGACCCGATCGACATTCACGAGCTGCGTGAACGTGGCCCGCAGAACCGCGTCGAAGAGCTGCGTCTGGAGATCATGGACGCGGTGAACGCACTGGGTATCGGTGCTCAGGGCCTGGGCGGCCTGACCACTATCCTGGACGTGAAGATCAAGGATTATCCGACCCATGCGGCTTCGCTGCCGGTGTGCATGATCCCGAACTGTGCCGCCACCCGTCACACCCACTTCACCCTGAACGGCAATGGCCCGGCCGTGCTGACGCCGCCGAGCCTGGATGACTGGCCGGAAGTGACCTTCGAGGTTGGTGCCAATACCCGTCGCGTGAACCTGGACGAGATCACCCCGGAAGCGGTGAAAGAGTGGAAAGTCGGCGAAACCATCCTGCTCAACGGCAAGATGCTGACCGGTCGTGACGCTGCGCACAAGCGCATGGTCGAAATGCTGAACAACGGCGAAGAGCTGCCGGTGGACCTGAAAGGCCGCTTTATCTACTACGTGGGTCCGGTCGATCCGGTCCGTGACGAAGTGGTTGGCCCGGCTGGCCCGACAACGTCTACCCGCATGGACAAGTTCACGCGTCAGATCCTGGAAAGCACCGGCCTGCTGGGCATGATCGGCAAATCCGAGCGTGGCCCGATCGCCATCGACGCGATCAAGGACAACCAGGCCGTCTACCTGATGGCTGTGGGTGGCGCCGCCTACCTGGTATCCAAGGCGATCACGCACGCCGACGTTATCGCCTTCCCGGAACTGGGGATGGAAGCGATCTACGAGTTTGAAGTGAAGGATATGCCGGTGACCGTAGCGGTCGATACCTCCGGCGAGTCCGTTCACACCACAGGCCCGGCCAAGTGGAAAGACATCATCGCTCACAAGGCGGTTTGATGAGCTTCTGCTGAGATATTATCCAGCCTGATTGAAACCCGCTTCGGCGGGTTTTTTGTTATCCTAGCACCATTTTAAAATCATAAAACAAATAAGAATCATTGTTATTCGGTTTGTAACTATTTATCCTATGCCGCCAGATTGACGGATCGGGGGTGTCGGTTGTGACACAGACATTGGGCATAGAGCAAAGTGAAGACAGCTCGGCGCAAAAACTGGCTGAGTTGTGTTGGAAACTTCTACCTGCTCTGCCCGTGGATCAAGGATCGCTGAGCGCACCCAATGTAATGGTTCTGACCAGGGCGCAAGACGGTCAGCTCGAAGCATTGGTGTCCGCATTGGCAAAACATCATCCGGAAGCCGGGCGTCATTACTGGAGCGTGCGCGCCTGGAATCTGCTCATGTGGCAGCCGGTTCTGGTAACCCTCCTTGCAACCGAGGTGATGTCCAGACCTGTCGATCTGCTTCAGTTGGGACAGAAATGTCAGGATACGGTGGTTGCGGGGATGGTGCTGGGGGATGAGATCCTGCCCTCCGGTGTTCTTTCTCGCTCGGAGATGGGTGCTTACTTGCGAGAGGTCAGTGAAGTAACGCTGACAGATCTGGGGCGGGTTATTCGTATCAACTCCGCTCTGGCGCGGCGCCTGCTGGCTGACCGAGTTCTGTCGACCCTGCTGCGTATTCGTCCTTTATTGGCAGAAGCCAGTAATACCAGAGCACATTCCCTGGCGGAGCATTGGTTGCGTGCAGCAGGCTTGAAGAGTGCCAGTGCGCTAATGGAATTTGAGCTACCGGACAGGTCACCAGCACTGGCGCTGGATCGAAAAGGCTGCTGTCAGCATTTTCGTCGTCAGGATGGTGGCCTGTGCAAGACCTGCCCACGGCAGTCAAAAACGACTCGTATCAAACGCTTGCAAGAGGAGTGGCACCCGGATGCTGGAGCTGAATGATCTTCGTGTTCACCGCGGTGGCAGAGTGATCCTTGGGCTGGATCAGCTGTGCCTTGCGACAGATGAGTTGACAGTCATCCTGGGCCATAACGGCTCAGGCAAGTCGACGCTGATGAAAGTGTTGGCACGCCAGTTAGCGGCCGATGAAGGGCAGATTCAGCTCAAGGGTCAGCCATTGCAATCCTTCTCACAGCGTGACCTGGCGCGAGAGGTGGCGTTCTTGCCGCAGCAGTTGCCAGTGGTGTCCGGAATGCGGGTGTGCGAATTGGTATTGCAGGGACGTTTCCCCTGGCGGGGCTGGCTGTCGCGCATGACACCTCAAGATCAGAGAATTGCCGAGCAAGCCATGGCACAGACCGATGTACTGCGTTATGCGGACCACATGCTTGACGTTCTGTCTGGCGGAGAGCGTCAGCGGGCTTGGGTTGCCATGCTTTTGGCGCAGCAATCACCGCTGCTGTTGCTGGATGAGCCGACCTCGGCCCTCGATCTGTCCCACCAATATGAACTCATGTCGCTGCTGTATCGGCTTAACCGGGAAGCTGGTCGGGGGGTCGTGGTTATTTTGCATGATATCAATCTGGCCATGCGGTACGCCGACAGAATCCTGGCGCTTAAGCAGGGGGAGGTTGCATTTGACGGATTCCCTGAGCAATTGCTGTGTGAACGCACGCTGTCCAGCCTCTATGACATTGATATTCGACTCTGCGCTCATCCTGACCGGGATGAGATGTTAGCGGTTGTTGCCTGAAGGTAAGCGTCATGCTTTTGAATAGATTCAAGGTGTTATTGATCGTTCTGCTGTGTTGTTTGAGTCTGTCGGTTCGAGCCGAGATTCAGGTGAACGACAGTCGCGGCACTCAGCGCTTTGAAACCCCTCCCAAGCGGGTTGTCGCACTCAACTGGGGAGCTGCTGAAGAGTTGATCGAGTTGGGCGTCACGCCAGTCGGTGTTGCCGATATCCGAGGGTATCGCGACTGGGTTGTGCGTCCAGCCATGCCTGAGGGTGTGACGGATGTGGGGCGGCGGGATGAGCCCAGCCTGGAGCTACTGATTTCGTTGGAGCCTGACTTGATCATTATCGGATCTCAACAAAAAGGGCTGCTGGAAAAGCTAGAGCCTATCGCTCCGGTGCTCTATTTCGATAACTTTCGTGCCGACCATAACAACTCGGCGGCCGTAGAGGCCTCTTTTATTGCCTTGGCGCAGGCGCTGGGGAAGCATTCTGAGGCGCAGTCAAGGCTGCGCCAGCGAGACCGGCGCCTGAGTGAATTAGCACAAGAGGTACAGGCCCATTTTCACGGGAAGCCCCCTGAAGTGGCCGTTGTGCGGTTGGGAAATGCGACCCATGCACGGGTTTATGGCGCCAACTCCATGGTAGAAGCGGCCCTCAATTCACTGGGATTGGAGAACGCACTGCCTCAACCTGTGACCACCTGGGGGCAGGTGCAAAAGAAAGTCACCGATTTGGCTGCCGTTGAAAAGGGTGCATTGCTCTATATCGAACCTTTTCCTAAACGTGAGCAGTTGTTCAGTACACCGTTGTGGCAGTTCATGCCCTTTGTACAGAATGACCGTATCGCGGCCGTCAGGCCGGTCTGGACCTATGGCGGGGCATTATCAATTCAGCATTTGGCAGAAGCCATAACCGAAGCGCTGCTGGAGATCCAGACCTGATGCGGCGTTACTGTTTGACCTTCTTGTTGCTGCTGGCGGTGGTGGTGTTGCACCTCCAGGTCGACACTTCGCTGTCGATACCTGATCAGTTTGAGCTGCTGCTGGGAGCAGAGCCCTATGACTTTGCAGGCTATCAATACTGGTTTTCGTCCTTGCCACGGGTGTCGATGGCACTGTTGGTGGGAGGTGCCATGGGACTTGCCGGCAGTATGTTGCAACAGCTGCTGCAGAACTCGCTGGTATCGCCGATGACTCTGGGGGCATCCTCGGGGGCCTGGCTGGGGCTTGTCATTATCACGCTCGTATCACCTTCTCTGGCCGCGTTATGGGGTGGATGGGCGGCCCTTTTGGGAGCGATGCTGGCCGTTATGCTGGTCCTGGTGATCGCAGGCCGGTCCGGTCTCAGAGGGTTGTCGGTCGTGTTGGCAGGGATGGCCGTTAACCTCCTTCTGGGCGCACTGGCATCCGGGCTGGTGCTGCTGAATGAGCAGTACGCCCGCAACCTGTTTATCTGGGGGGCGGGAGATCTGGCGCAAACGGATTGGGATGGAGTGACCTGGCTGCTGCCGCGCCTCTGGCCGCTGCCCTTGCTGATGTTATTGGCTGCCCGACCGCTGACATTGCTGCGATTGGGGGAAACGGCTGCGCAGGGGCGCGGCATGAATCTGTTGCCCGCAATGCTGTTGTTGATTCTGGCCTCTCTGTGGCTTACGTCCGTGAGCATTACGGCAGTTGGGCTGATCGGCTTTATCGGCCTGTTGACGCCGAACCTGGCCCGATTGTTGGGCACCCGTACTGCGCGCGATGAAATGGGATACAGCCTGCTGCTTGGGGGCTTACTGCTGACGGTGACGGACTTGCTGGCACTGCTTTTCAGCCAATGGTCAGTCGATATGGTGCCCAGCGGTGCGGCGGCTGCGCTGATCGGTGCGCCAGCCCTGATCTGGCTGGCACGTAACCGCCTCAGAAGCGAGGAGGCAGGTCGACAACTGCCACAGGGGCGGCAACAGTTGCATCCATTCACGGGTGGCGCTCTGATTCTGTCAGTAGTGCTGCTCGCGGGGCTGTCACTCACGCTGGCACCCGGTGCCAAGGGGTGGCACTGGGGTTGGCCGGACGACCTGATACTGTCCTTGCGCTGGCCCAGAGTCGTGGCGGCAGCCAGTGCCGGCGCGGCGTTGGCAGTTGCCGGGGCTGTACTGCAGCGCCTGATTCGTAACCCCCTGGCCAGTCCGGATATTCTGGGGCTTTCAGCCGGTGCCACCCTGGCACTGGTGATGAGCGTGATGCTCTTTGGGGGGGCGGTTCGTGAAGCGGGGCCTCTGGTTGCACTGGGGGGCAGTCTCATGGTTCTGGCGCTGTTACTTCTGCTGGGTCGGCGTCACCAGTATGCCCCCGGCATGATGGCGCTTACGGGGATTTCGCTGGCGGCACTGTTGGAAGCGGTGGTGCAGTTTTCCCTGGCACGAGGCACCCAGGACACGACGGCTATTCTGGGGTGGCTGGCCGGTTCAACCTATCGCATCTCTTCTTCCCAGGCGTGGCTGCTGATGGCGGGTACCTTGTCTGGACTTCTGCTGGCACTCCTGGCACGGCGTGCGTTGACACTCATATCGATCGGGGATGATTACGCGGCCGGGCGAGGGCTGGATAAATCCCGAGCACGTATTCTACTCCTGTTGCTGGTGGCACTTCTGACCGCACTGGTTACCTCTATGCTCGGGCCTGTCGCCTTTGTCGGCTTGCTCGCACCGCATATGGCTAGCCTGCTGGGGGCTCGCCGCGTAGTGCCGCAACTGCTCGTGGCGGCGGGTGTGGGTATGTCGCTGATGCTGCTGGCGGATTGGTCCGGTCGCATTCTCATCTGGCCCCAACAGATACCGGCGGGGCTGCTTGCCTCGGTTGTTGGCGGTAGCTACTTCATCTGGCTCCTGGCGCGCCGTCGCCTGCATTGAATGTCCTGAGGTCCCTCCATGTTTTCGCTTTTCGAACGCCTGACGCACGCCTTTCCCGATTATCCTGCCGAGCAGCCGCCTGCGGGCACCTTGGCTTTCTTTCGTTTTTACTGTCGGGGATATGAAAAGACGTTGCTGTTGTTGGGCGTCATGACCCTGGTCGTCGCGTCTATCGAGGTGGCCATGTTCGGCTTTCTGGGAAATCTGGTGGATTGGCTCGGAACCCGTGACCCCGCTTCCCTGTTCGAGCAGGAAGGGGTTCAGCTTTGGGGAATGACATTGCTGGTGTTGGTGGTGTTGCCTCTGGCCGTGGTGGTTCACTCGATGCTGTTTCATCAGTCGTTATTCGTCAATATGAGTGCGGCCATTCGTTGGCATGCACATCGTTACCTGCTGGGGCAAAGCCACCGCTTTTATCAAAACGAGTTTGCCGGTCGCCTGGCAACCAAAGTGATGCAGACATCCGAATCCTTGCGCGAAACCGTGATGAAGCTGCTGGATGTGCTGTTGTATGTACTGGTGTACCTGTCCGGCATGACCGCACTTATTCTGTCGGCCGACTGGCGCTTGTCGCTGCCTCTGCTGATATGGGCTGCCGGGTATCTGTTTCTGCTGTGTGCGCAAGTGCCCAAGCTTAAATACCATGCCAGCCTGCAGGCGGATGCTCAGTCTGAGATGACCGGCCGGATTGTAGACAGTTACACCAATTTTCATACGTTGAAACTCTTTGCCCATTCTGAGCGTGAGCAGGATTATGCCCGCCAAAGCATGCAGCGTTTTCTGGATGCCGTATATCCATTAATGCGGCGCATAACCGGGTTGAATATCACCCTGTGGATGCTGAATGCGCTGCTGATTTTTGCCACTGCCGCATTGTCGATACTGTTATGGCGCGAGGGCAGTGTGACAGCTGGAGCCATTACCATAGCGGTCTCTCTGACCTTGCGTCTCAAGAGCCTGTCCCAGTTCATTATGTGGGAAATTGCGGCCCTGTTTCGCAATATCGGCACCGTACAGGATGGGCAGCGATTACTCGCTCAGCCTCAGGAGTTGCTGGACAGGCCCGACGCGCAACCGCTGGTGGTGCAAAAGGGGGCTATCGAATTTGACTCAGTGGTGTTTGGTTACGACTCGGCAGTACCTGTGATTGATGGCCTGACGCTCAAGATAAAGCCCGGTGAAAAGGTTGGCATTGTGGGTGGGTCGGGGGCTGGAAAGTCGACTTTGATCAACCTGTTGCTGCGCTTATACGACCTTAATAAAGGGCATATTCGAATCGATGGCCAGTCGGTTTCGGCTGTCACTCAGGAAAGCCTCAGGGCATCCATTGGTGTGGTCAGTCAGGATACGGCGCTGCTGCACCGCTCAATACGTGACAACCTGCTTTACGGTCGGCCGGATGCCAGTGAGGCTGAGATGCACTCTGCTGTACGTCAGGCACATGCCGACACCTTTATTGAAACCCTGCAGGATGATGCTGGCAGAAAGGGGTATGACGCCCATGTGGGTGAGCGTGGCGTCAAGTTGTCAGGTGGGCAGCGGCAGCGTGTAGCCATTGCCCGTGTGCTGCTGAAAAACGCCCCTGTGCTGGTGCTGGATGAGGCCACTTCAGCACTGGATTCGGAAGTGGAGGCCGCAATACAGGAGAATCTGTCGGTTTTGATGAAGGGAAAAACGGTGATTGCGGTCGCGCATCGTTTGTCGACCATTGCGGCCATGGACCGGTTGGTCGTGCTGGAAGCAGGGCGTGTGGCGGAGCAGGGAACCCACGAGGAGTTATTGAATCTGGAGGGGTGTTATGCGCGCCTGTGGGCTCATCAAAGTGGTGGTTTCATAAAAAACGGATGAATAATTTGTATCTTTCTATTTAAATGCAAAGCATTATCGTTTAGATTTGCGTTAGATTTAAACGGTATGGATGCTGTTCATTCAACGATTCAAAGAGATTCGATTCATGCAGTTCAAACGAAACCCGCTTTATTATGCTGTTACGGTGGCGTTGGCTACGGGCACCTTATCCATTTCGGCAAAGGCAGAAGAAAAGTCTGTTGAGCAGGATGTTGTTGAGATCAAGGCCGTTGCCTCCGATCAAGGGTATGAAGCGCCTGTCAGCCGCAGTGCGACGGGGCTGGCATTATCACCGCTGGAAACACCCCAGGCGCTCACCAGTGTGAGCCGCCAGCAGATGGATGACTTCGGTCTTGATGACCTGAATGCCGTGCTGGAGTCAACGCCTGGCGTAAGTGTTGAGCGCGTTGAAACTGATCGCACTTACTACACTGCGCGTGGTTTCGATATCACCAATTTTCAGCTCGATGGGCTCGGAGTGCCGGCGGTATACGGTAACCAGATGGGAGATCTTGATACCGCACTGTATGAGCGAGTGGAAGTGTTGCGAGGGGCCAATGGGCTGATGTCAGGCAGCGGCAATCCGTCTGCAACCGTTAATCTGGTGCGCAAGCGTCCTACCCGTGATTCTCGGGTGGCTCTTGATGTGACAGCAGGCTCCTGGGATCGCTATCGGTTGCAGGGCGATGTTTCGGGCACCCTCAATGAAACCGGCAGTGTGCGTGGACGTGCGGTTCTGGCACTTGAAGACAAGGACTCCTATCTGGATCGTTATGAGAAGGAACGGACCCTTTTCTATGGTGTGATCGAGGCTGATCTGAGTGCCAGTACATTGCTTACCCTGGGGCATAGTCGTCAGCGGGATAATGCGGACAGCCCGCTTTGGGGGGCTTTGCCGATGCAGTACACCAACGGCAATCCGACGGACTATGACCCTTCTACCAGCACTTCTGCTGATTGGTCGTACTGGAACAACGAAACATTGAACACCTTTGCCGAGCTTCAGCAGACGCTGGGTCATGGGTGGGTATTAACCGGTCGCCTTACCCATACGGATACCGACTCAGACAGCAAACTGTTCTATGTATACGGAACGCCTGATGCAACAACCGGCACCGGTCTGGCCGCTTACCCCAGCCGTTATGACATGCAGACCGAGCAAATCATAGCGGATGCACAGATAACGGGGCCGCTCCTGATCGGAGGTCGTGAACATGAAATGATCCTGGGTGCCCAGTGGTTCAAGTCAGACGTGTGGGATGAGTCCAACTACGGACAGGGTATAGGCACCGCACTGACCGAGGAGGAAGCGTTTGATGGCAGCTACCCGGAACCGGCGTTTGATGCCAGTGTTGATGGCAGTGAGTGGACCCATAAGCAGGCCAGCCTTTATGGAGCAGGTCGCTTTAGTCTGACTGACCGATTCAATCTGATTGCAGGGCTCAAGGCCGTAACCCTGGAAAGTGAAGGCGAAAGCTATGGCAGTACCCGCAATACGGAGTATGACCTGGAGCTTGTTCCCTACGCAGGCCTGACGTACGCGCTGAACGATACATACACCTGGTATGCAAGTTATACCGAGATCTTTGAAGCGCAGGAGGAGCAGGATCAGAATCGCAGCCTGCTGGATCCGCTGACCGGCTCTACCTATGAAACCGGCCTCAAGGCCAGCCTCTTTGAGGGGCAGGCATATGCAGCCGTATCCCTGTTTCAGTCTACACAGCAGAATGTGGCCGAGCTGGCAGGTGCGTTCGGTAATGGTCAGAGTTATTACCGAGGGGTGGATGGTGTTACCAGTCAGGGCGTTGAGGTTGACCTCTCGGGTGAGCTGGCGCCCGGCTGGCACATGAATGCCGGGTATACCTACCTGGATATTGAAGATGCGGAAGGCAACAGAACCAAAACGGAAACCCCCCGCCACCTGGTCAAGCTGTCCTCAACGTACCGACTCCAGTCTCTCCCCGGGTTGACATTGGGCGGCAGCGTGCGCTGGCAGGATGAAGTGTCCAGCAGCGTCGCCGAGCAGGATGCCTATGCACTGGTTGACATGATGGCGCGTTACGAGATCAACCCCAACCTCACCGCCTCTTTGAATATCAATAACCTGACCGATGAAAAATATATCAACAGTGTTCGCTGGGCGCAGGCGTACTACGGTGCGCCGCGTAATGCCATGTTCAAGCTGAGCTGGCGTTACTGAGCCTTTGGCGTTTGCGGGTGCCCTTAATGAGGCACCCGTACTAACCGCTTAAAGAACCTTAATCTATTTGAATGGATCGTTCATGGATCGCACGCCCTTCACTTCGGCACTGTTCCTCGCCTGCTGCCTGCCTGCCTCCGTGGCAGCAGCCGCCACGCTGGAACAGACGCAAGACACTCTGAAACAGTCCCACAGGCAGGGGGCTGAGGTTCAGCGCGGTATCGAGCAGCTGGATCAGCAGACCCGAGACAACTATGAGGCCTATTCCGCTGCCGTGCAGCAGGCAGAGCTGATGGAAGCCTACAATCGCCAGCTGGCGCGGATGGTTGAAGACCAGTCCCTTGAGCTTGAGGATATCCAGGCTCAGCTTGCTTCGCTGGCGGAAACCGAGCAGGCAACCCTGCCGTTGCTGGTGCGGATGCAGGCCATGCTGGGTGAGTTCGTGGCCCATGACCTGCCGTTTCTGGCAGATGAGCGGGAACAGCGCGTAGCCCGTCTGGCGCGTCTGTTGGATCGGGCGGATGTGAGTCTGGCCGAGAAATACCGCCAGATGCTGGAAGCCTATCAGATCGAGGCCGAATACGGCCGCACACTGGAGGCCTGGCGTGACCGGTTGTCACAGGAAGGGCGCGAAGTGACCTTCCTGCGTCTGGGCCGTGTTGCGCTTTACTACCAGAGCCTCGATGGCGAAGAGAGTGGTCGCTGGGATGCTCGACAGCAGCGCTGGATTTCGCTGGACGAGCAGTATGACTGGTCTATTCGGCAGGGCATCCACATGGCGCGCCAACAGTCGGTGCCGGAACTGCTTGAACTGCCGATTCAGCAGCCGGGAGGTGCATCATGAGCGCCCTCGTAAGACTGTGTGGTTGTTTGCTGTGTCTGTTGGTTATTCCGGCACAGGCGAATGAGCTGACACGGCTGCTGGAACAGGTCCGCGCCCAGGTTGCTTCCGATCAGCGGGCGGATGCGCAGCGGCTGGCCGAGTTCCGGGCCGATGCCGACCGTCAACAGGCCCTTCTTGAACAGGCACAGGCCCGTCTGGCCGCAGCCGAAGCCCGGCAGGCAGAGCTCAAGGCGGCCTTTCAGGCCAATGAAGATGCACTGACCGAGCAGGGGGAGGCCTTGCGTGTGCGCAGTGGGCAGCTGGGTGAGGTCTTCGGCGTGGTCAAGCAGCAGGCGCAGGATCTGCGCGGGCTGGTGGAGGATTCCATGATCACGGCCCGTTATCCCGGTCGTCTGGCGTTGCTGGATTTTGCCGATCAAAAGCGCGTGCCGACACGGCAGGAACTGGAGGGGCTCTGGTACCTGTTGCAGCAGGAGATGACGGCTACCGGTGAAGTGGCACCGTTTGAAACTCCGGTCGTTAATGCCGATGGTACAACTCAGACCCGTCAGGTGCTTGGCATAGGGCCTTTTACGGCGATTACCGCGCAGGGCGAATATCTCAACTATCAGGCCGGGCAACTGAATGTGCTGCCGGTACAGCCTTCGGCTGCGACCCTGCAGCAGGCGGCCCGTTTCTTTGCCGGCAATGAGGACAGTCTGGTGGTTGACCCCAGTCGAGGCAACCTGCTGGCCCTGCTGGCGCAAACGCCTGACATCAGGGCGCGTATCGCTCAGGCGGGGCTGGTCGGCTACATCATCTTGGGTCTGGGCGGTATCGGTATACTGGTGGCGCTGTGGAAGCTGGCCAGCACCCTGAAGCTGGAGTTTGGCGTGCGCGCTCAGTTGCGCAAGGCTGACGCTGCAGACAGCCGTAACCCGCTTGGACGGATCCTGCTCGCCGGCCAGCGTGGGCGTACCACGGATGAAACCGAGCTGCGGGTTGATGAAGCCCTGCTCAAGGAAGCGCCGTTGCTCGAGCGGGGGCTTACACTGCTCAAGCTGGTGGCCGCCGTGGCGCCCTTGCTGGGCTTGCTGGGGACGGTGACCGGCATGATCGGCACCTTCCAGAGCATCACCCTGTTCGGGACCGGGGATCCAAAACTGATGGCGGGGGGCATTTCTCAGGCCTTGATGACAACGGTGCTGGGGCTTTGTGTCGCTATCCCTCTGCTGTTCTGCCACAGCCTGCTGGCTGCGCGCAGCCGCCGCCTGCTGCAGTTGTTGCAGCAGAAGGGGCTGGCCCTGCTGGCACTGCAGCGCGAGCAGCTGAGCGATGCGCAGGAGGCGCGCCATGCTGCCTGATGTCGCTCAGTTTGAAGCGGCGCTGGTCGGGTTTTTCAATGCGGGTGGGCCGGTGCTCTGGGTGCTGCTGGTGGTGAGCCTGGTGCTCTGGACCTTGCTGCTGGAGCGGCTCTGGTTTCGCTGGTTTGATTTCCCGCGCCGGATACGTCGTTACCGCCAGTTGCCAGGCTCCGCGGTGCGGCAGCTCAAGCGTGCCGATCTGCTGCTGGACCTGCAGCTGGCCTTGCCGCTGATTCGCACGCTGGTCGCACTCTGTCCGCTGGTGGGGCTGCTGGGCACTGTGACCGGCATGATTCATCTGTTTGACACCCTGGCATTAAACGGTACCGGCAACCCGCGTTTGATGGCGGCGGGAGTGGCACGTGCGACCCTTCCCACGCTGGCCGGCATGGTGGTGGCTGTCAGCGGGTTGCTGATCTGGAACCGGCTGGCGCGCTGGAGCCAGCTGCAATCTGAACGTTTGGATATCACGGGAGCCAGGGGATGAGGCAGCGATTGAATCTGGAGATGCTGGAGCAGGATGCCGATATCGACATGACCCCCATGCTCGATATCGTCTTCATTATGCTGATCTTTTTTATTGTCTCGACCAGTTTTATCCGGGAGGCCGGTGTCGAGATCGAGCGCCCGGTATCCGCCACTTCAGAGGTTAAGGAAAGCCAGGGCGTCATGCTTGCGATTACGGCAGAAGATGAAATCTGGCTGGACCGTCAGCCGGTGGATCTGCGCATGATCAGGCCCACGCTGGAGCGCCTCAAGGTGGAACAGCCGGATCTGGGTGTGATGATTCAGGCCGATACCAACGCCCGGACCGGTCTGCTGGTGAAGGTGATGGATCAGGTCAAACTATCGGGGATTGAGCAGGTTGCGGTGGCCACGCGTGAGGGAGCGGGCTGATGCGGGGGCTGCTGTTTGCTCCGGCGGCACTGCTGGTCAGCCTGCTGCTGTTTGTGTTGATGGCCCATCTGGCAGGCGTCGGGCGCTCGGCCGAGCCGGTCAGGCAGGACTATACGGCCGTCAATCTGCAACGCATGACGCTGGAGTCCGACGTACGTGTGCGCACGCGCGAAAGCCTGCCACCACCTGAAATGATGCCTGAGCAGCCTCCGGCACCGGCCAACCCGGACTTGGCACAGCCGGTCACCATGAGCAGTCCGGCAGTGGCACTGAATATGCCTGCGCCTGCGCTTGAAATGGCGATGAGCTTCAATACACAGGTAGACCTGTCCGGGGTTCAGGCGATAGAGGCTGTAGCACCCTCATCCGGAATGGCGACACAGTTGAATGCCCGCCCGGTCTCGCGCATGCATCCACAGTATCCGCGTCGGGCGTTGAGCCGACGGATCGAGGGCCATGTGGTGGCCGAGTTTACCGTGGATACGCAAGGGCGTGTGGTGCCTGATTCGTTCAAGATCGTGGAGTCCAGCCCGGCCGGCATGTTTGATCGTGCGGTGGAGCGTGCGCTGTTGCGCTGGCGCTTCAATCCGCTGGTGGAGGGCGGGTCAGCCATCCCCTTCCGTACTCGGCAAAGACTGGAATTCAAACTGGAGTGATAAGGACAATGCTTAAGCAATTCTGGCTGTCATTGCTGATGTTGTTGAGCACAACTGCCGCAGCCGAGACAGTGCGTCTGCCTCCTGCCGTTCTCAGTGGGCTCAATCAGGCACAGGCCGCGATGGCCGAGGCGCAGTATGATAAGGCTGAGCAGGCTCTGAGCGGGCTGGCAAAGAAGGAACTGTCGCCCCCGGCACAGGCCTATCTGCTGCAGTTCCGCGGCAACCTGGCCCTGACGCGAAAGCAGGATAAGGCCGCACTGGACTATTTTGGCGGTGCCTATGAGCTGAATGCGTTGCCGGCGCAGAGTCAGCGCAGTCTTTTACATACACTGGCACAGCTTCAATTGAGCCAGGAACACTGGCATGCGGGAGTCCAGTCGCTGAGTCGCTGGATGCAACAGGTGCGTGAAAAGGGCCAGGCGGATGAAACCATCCGGGCCAACGATTATCTGCTGCTGGCTCAAGGATACGCTCAGCTGGAGCAGTGGGCACAGGTTGTGAAACCGGTAGCAACCGCGATTGCGATGAAAGGCCAGGCTCCCGAGGACTGGTACCGGTTGCAGCTGGCCGCTCACTTTCAGCTCAAGCAGTGGAAGGGCGCAACGGCGGTGCTGGAGCTGTTGGTGAGCCGTTATCCACAGCGGGAACGTTATTGGGAACAGCTGGCCAGCGTGTATCAGATACGGGACCGGCACACCGATGCACTGGCAACGCTTCGGGCTGCCTGGGCAGGCGGCAAATTCACACGGGAACGGCAGTATGTCTGGCTGGCGCAGTTGCTATTGCAGCAGGGACTGCCGCAGCGGGCCGCAGAACTGCTTGCAGAGGCGATGCAGACCAAACAACTGACGCGAACGCTCAAGCATGAGCGACTGCTGGCGCAGACTCAACTGCAGGCCAGACTCTACGAACAGGGGCGAGCCACGCTGGCCCGTATCGCGCAACGCCAGCCGGATTTCAAAACCTGGCGTCAAATCGCCTATCTGGATATGCGCCTGCAGCAATGGGGGGCCATGAAGCGGAGTATCGATCAGGCGGTGAGCCTTAAACCCGATGCCGCGGAGCTCTATCTGCTCAGTGGCATTGCAGACGTCAAGCGTGCGGATTACCCGCAGGCGCGGCGCAGTTTCAAGAAGGCCAGCGCCTTTGATGACACCCGCACACAGGCAGAGAGCTGGCTCAACTATCTGAATCAGGTGACCGGAGAAGTGGCCGAGGCCAGGCATGCCAGCGTAACCGAGAACACCCGGCGCAGTTGACTGCAGCAAAAGCGGCTCGGTTATGGCAGGATACGCGCATGTTCAATCAGGTACCCGACATGAGTAATCCAACCCGTACATCCAGCCGACCGTTACAGCAGCAGTGGTCCACCCGCATTTCCTTTATTCTGGCCGCCGCAGGGGCGGCCGTCGGGCTAGGCAATATCTGGAAGTTTCCCTATGTGGCCGGTGAAAACGGCGGCGGTGCGTTTGTGCTGGTATATCTGGTCTGTATCGCCCTGCTGGGGGTCCCCATGCTGATGGCCGAGGTGTTGATTGGCCGTCGTGGCCAGCAAAACCCGGTCAACTCAATGGCTCGCCTGGCTGAGGAAGCGGGTGCGCGTCCTGTCTGGAAAAACGTGGGCCGCCTGGGGGTGCTGACCGGCTTTCTGCTGCTCAGTTTCTATGTGGTCGTGGCCGGCTGGGCTCTGGCCTATATCCCGTTGACGGCCAGTGGCAGCTTTGCAGGGGTAGAGCCTGCCCGGATCGGTCAGATGTTCGATGGTCACCTGCAGCAGCCACTGTCGCTGGTGGGCTGGAGTACGCTGGTGCTGATCATGACGCTTGGCATCGTTGGGCGGGGCGTACGCAAGGGGCTGGAGAAAGCCGCCAACCTGTTAATGCCCATGTTGTTTGTCTTTCTCCTCATACTGGTGGGCTATGCCACTACAACGGGGCATTTCGACACCGCCCTGGCGTTCATGTTTGAACCGAATTTCGACCAGCTGACGGCATCCGGCGTGCTGATCGCGCTGGGCCACGCCTTCTTTACGCTCAGCATTGGCGGCGGTGCCATGATGATTTATGGATCTTACCTGTCACCCGGCGTATCCATCGCACGGACCTCCATTCTGGTGGCGGTGCTCGATACGGCGGCGGCACTGTTGGCGGGGCTGGCGATCTTCCCGATCGTCTTTGCCTATGGACTCGAGCCGGGTGGCGGCCCGGGGCTGATTTTCGTAACGCTGCCGATCGCGTTCGGACAGATGCCGCTGGGTACGCTGTTTGGCACGCTGTTCTTCATCATGCTGTCGGTTGCGGCGTTGACATCGGCCTTCTCACTGATCGAGCCGGCCATCGCCTGGCTGATTGAAAAGCGCGGTATGTCGCGCTTCAAGGCCAGCGTCCTCAGTGGCAGTGGCATCTGGCTGCTCAGCCTGGGAACCGTGTTCTCCTTCAATATCGGGGCCGACTGGACCCTGGCCGGCAAAACCTTCTTCGAGTCCCTCGACTATCTGGTCTCCGGCTGGATGCTGCCGCTGGGCGGTCTGCTGATGGCGCTGTTTACGGCCTGGGTGATGAAACCGGATGCGACCGCACAGGAGCTGGGCGGAGACAGTGCCGGCTACCGTCTCTGGCGGGTTCTGATTCGTTATCTGGTGCCCACGGTGATTATGATTATCTTCCTGCAGGCGATCGGGATTATCAGCCTGTGAGCACGGATACCTGCCTGATTCGCCGTGGTGTTGAGGCCGACTGCGAAGCCGTGGTCGGCATCTACAACGCCGCCGTTCCGGGGCGCCTTGCAACGGCGGATACGGAGCCGGTGGCGGTATCGGAAAAGCGTGAGTGGTTTGAGCGGCATACCGCACAGCGGCCGATCTGGGTCGCCGAGCAGGACGATCGGCTGCTTGGCTGGGTCAGCCTGGAGCCTTTCTACGGCCGCCCGGCCTACGCTCAAACGGTCGAGGTCAGTCTTTACCTGCATCCCGATGCGCAGGGGCGGGGGCTGGGCAAGCGCTTGCTCAGGCACGTTCTGGAGCAGGCTCCCGGGCTTGGAGTTACCCATCTGGTCGCCTATATTTTTGCCCACAACACCCCCAGCCTCGGCCTGTTCCACGCGTTCGGGTTTGAAGACTGGGGCCTCCTGCCGCATATCGCCCGTATGGATGGTCGGCGTTACAGCCTGTCGATTCTGGGGCGCGAGGTTTAGCGCGCCTCGCTTCATCCAATCCGCCTCGTGCAGCCACCCTGTACGTGGCGAGTTTTTCCCGGCGTTTTAACCCTGTACGAGCCCATCAGGCTCAACCTGTCGTCCTCCCGCGTCCCTCTCTTTACAAAAATTAATTAATAATAATTCTCATTCGTTGATGGTAATTGATAATTATTATACTCTTTCGGCCGCACAGTTGAGGACGCAGGAGAGCCCGGCATGGAACGCACAGAGATCAGGAGTACAGAAACGCGCGAAGCCGGGCCGTCACGGGCGAAATGGTTGCGCCGTCTGCTGACCTGGCACTGGATCAGCTCTGCGCTGGCGCTCTTTGGCATGCTGCTGTTTGCCATTACCGGCTTTACCCTCAATCACGCCGGTCAGATCGCGGCCGAGCCACAGGTAACGACGCTGGCGCAAACGGTGCCGGCACCGGTTCTCAAGGCTCTGCAGGTGTCCCGCTCAAAGGAAGCAGCGCTGCCACGGGAGCTGAGAGTCTGGATGCAACGGCAGCAAGGGATCCATCTGCCTGCAGGTCCGGCGGAGTGGTCGGAATATGAAGTCTATCTTGCCATGCCCCGTCCCGGTGGCGATGCCTGGATCAGTGTAGAGCTGGACACTGGTGCGCTGCTGTACGAATCCACCGACCGCGGCTGGATCGCCTACCTCAATGATCTGCACAAGGGGCGTCACACCGGGGCAGCATGGCGTCTGTTTATCGATGTTTTTGCGCTTGTCTGTGTGGTGTTCAGCCTGACCGGCCTTGCCGTGCTTTGGCTGCACGCGCGTGAACGGACGGGTGTCTGGCCCGTTACGGGGCTGGGTATTCTGGTGCCACTGCTGCTGGCGATTCTAATGGTGCATTAAGGAGTCTTTATGCGATGGAAAGGTGCGACGGCCGCCATGTTGCTGTCCGTTTCGGCAGGCCGGTTACTGGCCGGGGAGTTGAGTGTTGAAGTGGAGATTCCGGCACTCAGGGTGGCGGAATACCACCGCCCGTATGTGGCGATCTGGATCGAGGATGAGCGAGGGCGCCACCAGCAGGATCTGGCTGTCTGGTATGACTTGGAGATGAAAAACAATGAAGGCACCAAATGGCTCAAGGACCTGCGCCTCTGGTGGCGCCGCAGTGGTCGCCAGCTCGAGTTGCCGGTTGATGGGCTGTCAGGGGCTACCCGTCCGGTGGGGGTGCATCGATTGACCTTTGCCGCTGGTGAGGCGCCTTTGAAGAACCTCTTGCCCGGACAGTATCGCCTGGTGGTGGAGGCGGCACGAGAAGTGGGCGGGCTTGAGCGGATACGTCTGCCGTTTCAATGGCCGGCTGAAACAGCCCTGCAACAGCACAAGCAGGGGCAGCACGAGCTCGGGCGTGTGGCATTGGACATGAAGCCGTAAAACTGAAGGAAGCAACATGAATATGAAACGTTTCGGGGCCGGAGCCCTGTTGGTACTGGGAATGAGTCTTGCCACCGTCGCGCAGGCACACCGTGCCTGGATGCTGCCCTCGGCAACCGTCCTGTCGGGCGACAACGCCTGGGTGACCGTCGATGGCGCCGTATCCAACAGCCTGTTCTACTTTGAATACCACCCGTTGCAGCTGGACTCGCTGCAGATCCTGTCACCGTCCGGTGAAGCCGTCGACGCGCAGAACCGGGCCAAGGGGCGTTTCCGCTCCACGTTTGACGTTGAGTTGAAAGAAGAGGGCACTTATACCCTGCAGATGCATCGGCAGGGCGTGTTCGCGTTCTTCAAAATGGATGGCAAGCCCACGCGCTGGTGGGGCAGGGCTGACGAGCTTGATCAGATTCCGGTGGCGGCACAGGATTTGCGCGTCAGCGAGGTTGACCGTCGCATGCAGGTGTTTGTGACCAGAGGCGCACCGACGAACGCAACCTTTATGCCCAGCGGACAGGGGCTCGAGCTGGTGCCGCTGACCCACCCCAACGATCTGGTGACCGCTGAGCCCGTGCGGTTCAAGTTTCTGCTGGATGGCAAGCCTGCGGCAGGACTGTCAGGGGTGCTGATTCGGGACGGTATCCGCTACCGTGACCGGGTTGACGAGATTGCGCTGACAACGGATGGCGGCGGAAAGGTTGAAGTTATCTTTGATGAGCCGGGCATGTACTGGCTGGAGCTGGAGGCAGAGCAGCCGAGCCAGGTTGTTGAAGGGGCCAAACGCCGTCTGAGCTACAGCGCCACGCTGGAGGTGTTGCCGCTGTGAAGTGGGCGTCAGGGGTACTTTGGCTGTTGCTGGGGCTGCTGCTGTTGGGCATCTGGCAGTTGGACGCCCTGAGCGCTGAGCGTCGCGGCTGGGCCAGTGTTGCACTGGTCGCCTATGCCCTGGTGCTGGCCCGTTCGCTGCGCCGCCAGCGAGCATCGGCCCCACCTGCATCGGATCGGGTTGATTACCGCGTGGTCTATGCGACCGAAACCGGAACGGCACGCCAATTGGCGCAGGCAACCTGCAAGCGCCTGCGCAAGTCCGGCTTCAGTGCCGAGCCGGTTGCGCTTAATCAGCTGGGCCGTGTTGAGCCGCCTGACAGGGCGCTGTTACTGGTGGTCAGTACCACCGGTAACGGAGATCCACCCAAAACTGCTGTCGGGTGGGAGGCGAGCGTTCAACTTGATCGCTTTGCCGGCAGGCCGTTTGCCGTGCTTGCTCTGGGGGATCGCAGTTACCCCCGCTTTTGTGCCTTTGGCCTTGAAGTCGCGCAGCGGTTTCAGGCCGCTGGAGGCAAGCCCCTGTTTGCGCCCGTGCAGGTCAGTCAGGCCGACCCGCGCATGATTGATCTCTGGTTCAGGCAGTTGCAGCAGGAGTCCGCCTGAAGCGCCTGCCCGGAGCCGGTCCTCACAGACGCTGGGCACGTTAGCGCAACAGTCTATACAATAGGCCCATGAGTCTGTTTTCCGTTAACACTGACCGCCAAACACCATGGTAGCGCGCACCCGGCCTTCCCTGTTATCCCGCTATATTCTGCGCCCCCTGTGGTGGCTGACCTGGCGACTTCTGCTGGTGCTTTGCCTGCTGGCGCTGTTGCTGATACTGGGCGTGAAAGTCATCGATCCGCCGGTCTGGTCCTGGATGGCGTGGCGGGAAATCACCCGGCCGCCGGGGTATCCGGACAGCATTCGCCACCAGTGGGTTGATCTGGAACAGATCCCGCTCAGCATGCAGCTGGCCGTTGTCGCCTCCGAAGATCAGCGCTTTCCATTGCACTTCGGAGTGGACCTCAAGGCGATACAGCAGGCGCTGGGTGATGCACTGGATGGGCAGGGGCTGCGAGGGGCCAGCACCCTGACGCAGCAGACGGCCAAAAACCTGTTTCTCTGGCCCGGGCGGGACTGGGCACGCAAGGGGATTGAGCTGCCGCTGGCATTGGCCCTGGAAGGCGTGTTGGGCAAGCGTCGCATTCTGGAGCTGTACCTGAACATCGTGGAGTTCGCCCCGGGCGTTTATGGTGTGGGGGCCGCCAGCGAATACTGGTTTCAGCGGCCCCTGTCTCGCGTATCGCCACAGCAGGCGGCCCGGCTGGCAGCCGTGTTGCCCAACCCCTGGCGTTACCCCGCGGAACCGCCCAGCCCTCATGTGCGACAGCGAGCACACTGGATACTGGCGCAGATGCAGCAGCTGGGGCCGGACTGGCTCGCCTCGCTTCGATAGAAAGTTATAAAAACTTCAGTTCATACTACGTTTGTAGTATAAAGGACCACTTCTTCGCGCAGGGTGGCGCAACTCTATTGGGCCCTTGTCGATTTAAGCCTCGACAAGGTTTGTAACCTCTTGAATCCGTTGTCTCTGTGAGCCTACCCGGCCCGCAGTGGCAAGGTGTTGGCCTGATCGGCCATAAACAATCCGGATACGCATAATGAAGCAGAACTCTCCGCTGGCCTTGTTGCCACTTGGACTCTTTTTGGCACTGTTTATCGGCAGTGGTCTGTACTATCAGGCGGCAGACGTTGAATTTGCCTTCTACCAGATCTCGGCACCGGTTGCGATTCTGCCCGCGATCGTGCTGGCGTTGCTGTTCCAGAAAGGGCAGCTGAACGAACGGATCGAGACCTTCATCTCGGGCGTGGGTGATAACACCATTATTACCATGGCGCTGATCTACCTGCTGGCCGGCGCGTTTGCCAGTGTCGCCAAGGCCGTGGGCGGCGTGGATGCGACCGTGAATCTGGGGCTCAGCGTTATTCCGCCATCGCTGGTGTTGCCGGGGCTGTTCGTGATCACCGCGTTTGTCGCCACCTCCATGGGCACCTCCATGGGGACTATTGCTGCCATCGCTCCCATCGCGGTCGGTGTGGCCGAAGCGACGGATCTTTCGCTGCTGCTGACCATTGGTACCGTGGTCGGTGGCGCCATGTTCGGCGATAACCTGTCGATCATTTCCGATACCACCATCGCTGCTACCCGTACCCAGGGCTGCGAGATGCGTGACAAGTTCCGCCTCAACTTCAAGATTGCACTGCCGGCTGCCCTGCTCACGCTGGTGTGGCTGTTTATTCAGGGCAGCAGTGCCCAGATGGAGGCGCCGGGTGACTATGAGCTGATACGCGTCCTGCCGTATCTGGCGGTGCTGGTGCTGGCCCTGTCTGGCTTGAACGTAATGGTGGTGCTCTTTGTCGGTATTCTGCTGGCCGGTGGCGTTGGCTTCTACGCAGCGGAAGACTACCACCTGGCGCAGTGGTCCAAGGATATCTATGCCGGTTATACCGGTATGCAGGAGATTCTGATCCTGTCGCTGTTGATCGGTGGTCTGGGCGCGTTGATGAAGTCTCAGGGTGGGCTGGTCTGGCTGGCCGGGGTGATCGACAAGCTCTCGCGTCAGAGCAGCGACCCGAAGAAGCACCGCCGCTCCGGCGAGTTCAGCATCAGTGCTGCCGTGGCGCTGACCAACGTGTGTACCGCCAATAACACGGTGGCCATCCTGATTGCGGGCAGCCTGGCCAAGGATATTGCGGGACGCTACGGCGTTGATGCCCGTCGCAGTGCCAGTCTGATGGATATCTTCTCCTGTGTGGTACAGGGCATGCTGCCCTACGGTGCACAGGTGCTGCTGGCAGGCTCGATCGCGGGGCTTTCACCGCTGGTGATCGTGGGCAACATTCACTACTGCTGGGTGCTGGCTGCCGTGGCGCTGGTGTCCATTGTGCTGGGCAAACCGAGCCCCAGGAACGCCTGATCCTGATACCGCACAATAAAACGGCCCCGAAAGGGGCCGTTGACGTTGGGGAGAGGATGATGTCAGGTGCTCAGAAACGCATCTCGACAGAGGCGAGGAAGTTGCGGCCTTCACCGAGGACCGTGGTGGTCTGATCCCCGCCGGCGAGGTAGTCCTCGTCAAACAGGTTCTCCACTTTCAGTCTCAGAGTCAGGTCGGCCTGCTTGAATTGGCGTACCTGGTGGGACAGCCCGGCGTCAAAGCGGGTGTATGCATCCTTGCTGTAGGTATTCTCACTGTCACCGTACCGCTCGCCCACGTGGACGGCACCCAGGTTCAGTCGGGTGTCCCCGGTCAGGTCATAGCGGGTCCAGACGGACGCGGAGAACTCGGGTACATCCGCAGGCCGGTTGCCGTTCAGTGCCGGTCGGCTCGGATCGATGATTTCAGCATTCAGCCAGGTGGCGGAGCCCTGCAGAGAGAGTCGGTCAGTCAACTGGCCGGACGCCATGATTTCCGCGCCGATATGTTTCTGTTCCCCGGCCTGAAAGGCTTCGTACATGCCGGCATTGGGACCTGAGGTGATTTCTTCACGCAGCACGATATTCTGCTGGCGCAGGTCGAAGACCGCAGCGCTGAGCAGAAGCCGCTCATCCATCAGATTCCACTTGGTGCCCAGCTCGATGATTTCACCGGTGACCGGGTCCAGCTTCATACCCTCATTGATGTAGTTGATGCCGCGTCCGCTGGTTACTTCCCCCTGGGGTTCAAAGCTTTCCGAGTAGGTCAGGTAGACAGAGCCTGCCGGGGCGAGGTGATAGATCAGTCCGGCCTTGGGCACGATGTTGCTTTCCACCTGTTCGCCGTCATCTTCACGGTCGTAACGTGCCCCGAGCAGGAGCTGCCACTGTGGGGTCAGTGTGATCAGGTCCTGCAGGTAAAGGCCGTAGGAGTCGCGCTCACTGGGCGCACCGGGTGCAACACTGGTGTAATCCAGCCCCGCCGGAAACGCGGTGCTGTTGCCGACCGATGCCGACAGGCCACTGAAGTTGTCCTGCTGACGCAGGTAGTAATAGTTGAGCCAGTTTGCGCCCAATAACACTTCATGCTGAATCCGGCCCGTATTGAAGCGGCCGTTCAGGTCCGCGTAGGCCGTTTCAAACTGCCAGTTGTCGTGCCGGTCGAACCCGCGTACCTCCCAGGTACCGGCAGCGGCGTCATAGTTGCTGAACGACATGCTTTCCAGATCATGACGCACAAAATCCTGGTGGTTGTATCCGGCGTTCAGTGCCCAGTCTCTGCTCAGTTGCCAGGCCAGGTCCACGCCGATGTTCTCGACCTCGTTGTCGATGTTGGACCACTGGGCATTCCAGATATGCTGATCTCCCAGCACCGGCTTGCCATCTTCGATATAGGCGCCTGAATCCACGCTGCCGTCATCCCGGGTTTTGTCGTAGTGGAAGGACAGAGTGGCCTTGTCGCTCAGGTCGTAGTCCACGAACAGGCCGCCCACGAAGCGCTCGGTTTCGGGCGTGCTGCCATCGGTATACTCACGCCAGCTGTCATACTGCTGGTGTGACAGCACCAGGCGGGCACGCAGACGTTCGTCCTCGGTCAGAGCACCGCTGGTATCCAGCAGGGTACGGCGTTCGTTGTCTGAGCCGAAATCCTGACGTACAAGCGTTTGCTGTTCATAGGTGGGCTTTTTGGTGACCATATTGATCAACCCGCCCGGAGCCGACTTTCCGTACAGCAGCCCGGACGGCCCCTTGAGCACTTCTACCCGGTCCAGCAGCTCAATGGGCTGGCGGTAGTGGGACCAGTGCTGCTGTCCGTTGCGCAGGAACCCGCTGCCGCTGTTCAGGCTGAAACCGCGCAGAGAAAAGCGTTCGCGGTTACGGCTGGTTCCACCCGCTGCAATGCTGGCATCGTTCTCCAGCACTTCGCCCAGCGTCGTTGAGCCCTGTTCGGTGATTAACTGTTCGCTGATCACATTCACCTGCTGTGGGGTCTCCAGCTGTGACATGTCCATACGCATGGCACCGGTGCTGGTATCGCTCTTGAAAGACTGGGCCGTGCCGGTAATCACCACCTTGTCCGAGTCGATCTGTGTGGCTTCGGTGCTCTCGGCCTGAGACGTGTGTGAAACCAGCAGGGTGGCAATGGCGAGGGAGAGGGGGTGTCGCTTGAGCATAAAACGTCCTTTCGCGGGGATCCATAAGTTAAAATGCCTGATTATGATATTGATAGTAATTATCATTAGCAATAAATAGTTGATCAGAGTGCGTCGTTGCAGTCGGTTCTGGTCAAAAAATGCGCTATACTCGCGCCCCCTGATCCACCCTTAAGCGCAGAGTTGTTCATGCCGGCTGTGACACCGATTTACGATTATTCCAAATACTGGGCCGAGTGCTTTGGCCCGGCTCCTTTCCTGCCCATGTCCCGTGAGGAGATGGATCAGCTCGGCTGGGACAGCTGCGACATCATCATCGTCACCGGTGATGCCTACGTCGACCACCCGTCCTTCGGCATGGCGATCATCGGTCGCCTGCTGGAAGCCCAGGGGTTCAGGGTCGGCATCATCGCGCAGCCGGACTGGAGTGCTGCCGAGCCGTTCAAGGCGCTGGGCAAGCCCAACCTGTTCTTTGGTGTGGCTGCAGGCAACATGGACTCGATGATCAACCGCTACACGGCTGATCGGAAGATCCGTTCCGACGACGCCTATACGCCGGGTGGCAAGGCGGGCAAGCGCCCGGACCGTGCCAGCCTGGTGTACAGTCAGCGCTGCCGTGAAGCCTACAAGGATGTGCCGATTATTCTGGGTGGCATTGAGGGCTCGCTGCGCCGCATCGCCCATTACGATTACTGGCAGGACAAGGTGCGCCGGTCCATTTTGCTGGATGCTCGCGCCGATCTGCTGCTGTACGGCAACGCCGAGCGGGCGATTGTCGAAGTGGCGCACCGCATCGCCCGTGGTGAACCGGTCAGCGAGATTACCGATGTGCGCGGCACCGCCTTCGTGCGCAAGGATACCCCTGAAGGCTGGATGGAGATCGACTCCACCCGTATCGACCGTCCGGGCAAGATCGACAAGATCATCAACCCTTATGTAAACACCCGTGATCTGGATGCCTGCCAGCTCGAAAATGGCCGCGAGGGTGGCGAAAGCGCCGAGATGGAGGCCGAAGACGAGGTGCAGGTGCTGCATATCGAGCCCCGTGTGAGGCTGGACCGCAGCAAGACCGTGATCCGTTTGCCATCCTTCGAGAAGGTACGCAATGACCCGGTCCTCTACGCCCACGCCAACCGGGTGTTGCACCTGGAAACCAATCCGGGCAATGCTCGGGCGCTGGTGCAGCTGCACGGGGATCAGGAGGTCTGGCTCAACCCGCCGCCGATCCCGCTGACCACTGAAGAGATGGACCATGTGTTCGACCTGCCGTACCAGCGAGTACCGCATCCGGCGTATGGTGATGCCGAGATTCCGGCGTACAAGATGATCCGTTTTTCGGTCAATATCATGCGCGGCTGTTTCGGTGGCTGTACCTTCTGTTCCATCACCGAGCATGAAGGCCGCATTATTCAGAACCGCTCCCACGAATCGATCCTTAACGAGATCGAAGAGATTCGTGACAAGGTGCCGGGCTTTACC
The DNA here is from genome assembly GCF_017776525.1 of Marinobacterium alkalitolerans. Classification (GTDB taxonomy): domain Bacteria; phylum Pseudomonadota; class Gammaproteobacteria; order Pseudomonadales; family Balneatricaceae; genus Marinobacterium; species Marinobacterium alkalitolerans. Next base: position 9,055 of record NZ_JACVEW010000011.1, on the reverse strand, counting down.
GGCGTGATTTCCGACCTTGGCGGCCCCACGGCCAACATGTACCGGTTGGCGTGCAAGAGCCCCGAGATCGAAGCGGCCTGCCGCAAGCCATCCTGTGTGTTCCCGGGCATCTGTCAGAATCTGAACACCGATCACAGCTCATTGACCTCGCTCTACCGCAAGGCACGGGATCTCGAGGGCGTCAACAAGATTCTGATCGCTTCGGGGCTGCGTTATGACCTGGCGGTGGAAGACCCGGAGTACGTCCGCGAGCTGGTCACGCACCATGTGGGCGGCTACCTGAAGATTGCACCGGAGCACACCGAACGGGGCGTGCTCGACAAGATGATGAAGCCGGGCATCGGTACCTATGACGCATTCAAGAAGATGTTCGAGAAGTTCTCGAAAGAGGCGGGCAAGGACCAGTATCTGATTCCGTACTTCATTGCGGCTCACCCGGGCACGACCGATGAAGACATGATGAACCTGGCGCTCTGGCTCAAGCGCAACGGGTTCAAGGCTGATCAGGTACAGGCGTTTTATCCTTCACCAATGGCTACCGCCACGGCGATGTACCACTCCGGCCGCAATCCCTTGCGCAAGCTGACCTATAAGAAAAGCGGCGAGAAGGTGGAAACGGTGAAAGGGGAGCGTCAGCGCCGTCTGCACAAGGCGTTCCTGCGCTACCATGACCCGGACAACTGGCCACTGCTGCGTGAAGCGCTGACAGCAATGGGCCGTGCTGATCTGATCGGTGATGGCGACAGACAGCTGATCCCTGCCGAGCAGCCCGAGGGCGCCCGGCATGTGAGTCCGCGTCGCAAGAATTCGCCCAAGTCCAGCCGTGCCGGCAAGGGCAAGCTGCTCACCCAGCATACCGGGCTGCCGCCAAGAAGCGGCAATCGGCCGGGCAAAAAGGGCCGCAACGCCGGTGGTGCCGGTCGCCGCGGCCGACGCTGATCCTGATCAGGGGGGCATAACCCCACCATAAAAAGCGCCTTTGTCTGGATGCAGGCAGGGCGCTTTTGTGTGTATGGGATCGCGTGAAAAGGTGTAAATAAAAATTGCGCTACAGCATTGTATTTGCCCTTTACTGGAGTATTATGCTTTGAAAGTGAGTTAGCCGGAGCCCTGTTTTTAGGGTGACCGGGCAGCCGACAGGTGTCGGCACGGAGCAAGATTTTTTGATACATCAGTACGCAAGCGGTTCGGATACCGCGCTTTACGATTCGAAGCTTTGTCGGCCTCCTGCCGGTCATGACTTCGATTTGTCATTTGGCAGGATCGCCCCGCCAAACTCTGTTTCCCGCGTTTCCTTCAGTTGTAACTCCTCTTCTCGTTTTGCTTCCACATCTCTGACAGCGACCGGTCTGACTGTTTCAGACAGGGCTCTCGCATGTCGTCATGGTTTCGCAATGAAGGGCACTTATGCTGAAGATGCGGCTTGCGTGGCTGCCGGTATGCACAGGAAAGCAACCGGATAAAGGTTTCTATCCCGGAATTCCGGGGTCGAAAAGGCCTTGACTGAATGGACAGTGAAGGCCGGGGTTTGTGGAGACAAACCTGAACGACCGGATGCCAATTGAGGGCGTCCATACATAAGAAAAAACCAGCCTGGCTGGTTCGATACAAATGAAAGAGGCAAAAAATGTCACAGCTCGTTACCGGTACCGTTAAATGGTTCAACGATGAGAAAGGCTTCGGCTTTATCCAGCAGGAAAACGGCCCGGACGTGTTCGTTCACTTCCGCGCTATCAACGGTACTGGTCGTCGCACTCTGCACGAAAACCAGACAGTAACTTTCGAAGTTACTCAGGGCCAGAAAGGTCCGCAGGCTGAAAACGTTACTGTCGTAGCATAAGCGACAGTCCGGATTCGCAACAGCGGGCTTCCAGCCCGCTGTTCAGTTTACATTCCCCCGGGCAACTCCCCCGTCACGGGCATCTGTAATCCTTCCTTCGACTGACCCATCAGAAACGCCTGATTGGCGTCGACCGCACGTTTCAGAAAATCCCACAACAAGCGCACACGCAACAGTTGCCGCTGCTCCGATCGCGCTGCAATCCAGAACTCTCGCGTAATGTCGATCTGATCCGTCAGTACGGCTTCCAGTCCCGGCTCCTGACTCGCCAGGAAGCAGGGCAGAATGCTCAGGCCCGAGCCACAGCGGGTGGCGTGAAACTGAGTGATCACGCTGGTGCTGCGCAGGCTGAAATGCGGGGCGCTGGGCAACTCCGACAGCAAAGGGTCCAGATAGCAGAGCTGGTCGCTGAACACCAGATCATCCACATAGCCGATAAGATCGTAACGATAGAGGTCACGAACCGAGTGCGGGTATCCCTTGCGGTTCAGGTATTCCTGCTCCCCGTAGAGCTGCAGCCGGTAGTGGCACAGTCGGGAGACCACCATTTCCGCGTTGCGCGGGCGGTCGATGGTGATGGCGAGATCGGCTTCGTGGCGGCCCAGATTGACCGCGCGGGGCAGGGCCAGCAGATCGATGGTGATATCCGGGAAGTGACGTCGGAACGCACTGAGAAGCGGCGTGATGACATAGGTGCCAAACCCTTCAGTCACCCCCAGACGGATCTGTCCGCTGACCTGCAGGTTCTGATCACTGATATTGTCCGAGGCCCGGCTGGCCTGACGCGCCATCTCCTCGGCAAACAGCAGCAGCTGCTCGCCGGCGGCCGTGAGCTGGTAACCGTGGGTACTGCGCTCGAACAGCTGGGTGTTGAGTGACGTCTCGAAACGACGAATCCGGCGCGAAACCGTAGAGTGGTCTATATTAAGTCGGCGGGCGGCATCCGTCAGGCGATCGGCGCGTGCGACCTCGAGAAAAATTTGCATGTCCTGCCAGTTCAGCATGGAGGCTTCCCTTGTGCGTTTTTGCAAAAGCAATGTGCTTAAGTGTTTGTTGTCTGTCAAGCGTATCCACCGCTAGACTCGATTGAACCTCATTTATCAGCTTTGTTTTGCCTGAGTACACAAGAAATATAAGGAGATCAGGTTCATGTCGGTTCGCGAAATTCCTCTGTTAATCAATGGTGAAAAGGTCCGCTCCGTCAGCAATGACTGGCGCGATGTGGTCAATCCGGCAACGCAGGAAGTGGTTGCCCGGGTACCCTTTGCAACGCCGGAAGAGGTCGATCAGGCCGTGGCCGTTGCCAAGGAGGCCTTCAAGTCCTGGCGCAAGGTGTCGCTGGCGCAGCGCATGCGCATCATGCTCAAGTTTCAGGCGCTGGTGCGTGAGCACACTGAAGAACTTGCCGCACTGATCACCGAAGAGCACGGCAAGACACTGCCGGATGCCGAAGGTGAAGTGGGCCGCGGTCTGGAAGTGATCGAGCACGCCTGCTCCATCACCACCCTGCAGCTGGGCGACATCGCCGAAAATGCAGCCGGTAACGTGAACGTGTACTCCCTGCAGCAGCCGCTGGGCGTAGGGGCAGGTATTACCGCCTTCAACTTCCCGGTGATGCTGCCCTGTTTCATGTTCCCGCTGGCCATCGCCACCGGCAACACCTTTGTCCTCAAGCCGTCCGAGCAGGATCCGACCTCCACCATGCGACTGGTCGAACTGGCGCATGAGGCCGGTATCCCGGCGGGTGTACTCAACGTGGTCCACGGCGGGCCTGAGGTGGCCAACCAGATCTGTGACCATCCCGACATCAAGGCGCTGTCGTTCATCGGCTCTACCCACGTGGGTACACACATCTATGACCGTGCCGGTGCGGCAGGCAAGCGTGTGCAGTCGATGATGGGGGCGAAAAATCACTGTGTGATCATGCCGGATGCCAACCGCAGCCAGGCGATCAACAACGTGATCGGTTCCTGTTTCGGTGCGGCCGGTCAGCGCTGCATGGCCAACTCCGTCGTGGTGCTGGTCGGCCAGGCCAAAGAGTGGCTGCCCGAGATTATAGAAAGCTCCAAGACCATGAAAGTGGGGCCGGGCACTCAGCGTGATGCTGACCTGGGGCCACTGGTATCGCCGCAGGCACGTGAGCGCGTGATCAGCCTGATCGACTCGGGCGTGGCCGAAGGCGCAACGCTGGCGCTGGATGGACGCAGCATCAGCGTGGATGGCTATCCGGACGGCAACTTTGTCGGCCCGACCATCTTCACCGATGTGAAGCCGGGCATGCGCATCTATGACGAAGAGATCTTCGGGCCGGTGATGTGTGTGGTGTGCGTCGATACGCTGGACGAGGCGATCGAGTTCATCAATGCCAACCCGAACGGTAACGGCACCTCCATCTTCACCAACTCCGGCTGGGCAGCACGCCGCTACGAAGCGGACATCGACGTGGGCCAGGTCGGTATCAACGTTCCCATTCCGGTTCCGGTGGCCTTCTTCAGCTTCACCGGGTCACGCGGATCCAAGCTGGGCGACCTGGGCCCCAACGGCAAACAAGCGATCCAGTTCTGGACCCAGACCAAGACGGTCACCTCACGCTGGTTCGAGCCGGATAACCAATCTGAAGGGGTTAATACCACTATCAGCATGAAGTAAATCACAGATCGGCACGGCACCGGGCCGTGCCGCTGAATTCTGTTTTCACTGCAACAACAAAAAAAGGACGTGAAACATGAGTCAGTTCTCCCGTATGACCACCGCACTGGGTGCAGGTGCCGCGGCACTTGCCCTGTCCACCTCACTGCAGGCCGCCGGCCCGTCCAAGCTGGATGTGGCCAGTACCTTCAACACCAATATCTTCATCGGCGAAGGCGCCGTGCGTTTTGCAAAGGAGCTGGGCACCGTCACCGACGGCGAAGTGGAGCTGAAGGTGCATAACCCCGGTGATCTGGTACCGGCGTTTGAAGTGTTCAACTCCGTTTCCTCCGGCGCTGTGCCGGCGGGCTGGGACTGGATCGGCTACTGGGCCGGTACCGTGCCGGTGACCAACCTCTACGGCGCACTGCCGTTTGGTCCGACCCCTGAAGCCTTCATGTCCTGGATGTGGTCCGGCGAAGGGACCGAAATCCTGCAGAGTGCCTACGACCAGTACAACGTGAAGGTACTGCCGTGTTTCATCTCGCCGCAGGAAACCGGCGGCTGGTACAACAAGGAGATCAACGACATCAAGGACTTTGAAGGCCTGCGCATGCGTATCTCCGGTCTGGGTGCCAAGGTGCTGAACAAGTACGGTGCGTCCACTCAGCTGATTCCGGGTGGTGAAATCTACCTGGCGCTGGAACGTGGCCGTATTGATGCGTCCGAGTTCTCCGTCCCGCAGGTCGACCAGATCATGGGCTTCGAGGACGTGACCAAGTACTACTACTTCCCGGGCTGGCACCAGTCTGCAAGCTGGTTCTCTTTCATCATCAACAAGGATGTCTGGAACGAGTACGACGACGCCACCAAGGCCAAGTTTGAAACCGCATGCCGTGCCACTCTGCAGTGGTCCATGTCTGAAGCCCCGGCCGAACAGATCCGCACCATCCGCAAGCTGGAAGAGAAGGGCATCGAAGTGAAGCGCTTCCCGGATCCGGTCCTGGCTGAACTGCGCAAGGGATGGGACGAAGTGCGTGAAGAAGAGATGAAAAACAATCCGCTGTTCAAGAAAGCGTATGAGTCTCTGATGGAGCACACCAAACTGGTGGACGAGTGGTATGAGCTACAAGCAACTCCGCGTTAATCCACCCCTGCCCGGCTGGCGCCTGACCGGCGCCCGCTGGTGCGCCTGCCTGGCCAGTCCGCTGGTCGGGCTGGGCCGCTGGCTGGGCAAGGTCAGCAGCTGGCTGGTCATTGGTGTGATGCTGGCGGTGCTGGCCACCGTCATTATGAATGCCATGAGTGTGAACGAGGTGATGCGCTGGGAGGAGAAGGTACTCCTTCTGGGTAACGCCATCACCATCAACACCATGACAGAACTGCAATGGCATCTGTTTGGCCTGCTCACGCTGATCGGCGGCAGTTATGCCATGCATGCCAACATGCACGTACGGGTGGATATGCTGCATCACCGCATGTCACGCACGACCCGTCACTGGGTGGAGATCCTTGGCCACCTGATATTTCTGATTCCGTTCTGTGTACTGATCGCCTGGCTGTCCAAGCACATGGTGCAGATGTCCTACATCTCGGGCGAGCAGTCCAACTACGGCGGCCTGACAGACCGCTTTCTGATCAAGGGAGCTCTGCCGGCAGGCCTTCTGTTGCTGGCACTGGGCGCACTGGGACAGGTGTTTGACCGCCTGGCACGCATACTTGATCCGGCACGTGATGTAGAGGAGAGCTCGGATGCTGGATGAATATGGACTGGCGATAGCGATGGTTGTCGCCCTGCTGGTAGGGATTTTCAGCGGATATCCGGTTGCCTTCCTGCTGGGTGGCCTGGGCATCCTTTTCGCGTTCATTGGCGACATTCCGCTGCCGTTTCTGGGCACGGTTGCTTCGCGCATTTTCGGCGGGGTGATTGAAAACTGGCTGCTGATCGCCATTCCGCTGTTCGTTTTCATGGGGCTCATGCTGGAGCGTTCCGGCGTGGCCAAAAACCTGCTGCTGACGCTGCAACGGTTGTTCGGCAATGTGCGCGGTGGTCTGGCGGTTTCCGTGGCGCTGCTGGGCGTGGTGATGGCGGCCAGTACCGGCATCATCGGTGCATCCGTGGTCATGCTGGGGCTGCTGGCGCTGCCCGTGATGCTCAAGCAGGGCTACAAGCCGGAAATGGCCTACGGGGTTGTGGCGGCTTCGGGCACACTGGGTATTTTGATTCCGCCCTCCATCATGCTGGTGCTGATGGGCTCGATCATGCAGATCTCCGTGGGGGATCTGTTCAAGGCTGCACTGATTCCCGGTCTGATGCTGGGCGTGCTCTACACGCTCTATCTGCTGATCGCGGCCTGGCTCAAGCCTGAGTGGGCACCGCTGGCCAAAGAAGGCGGTGCCTCTGAACAGACCGAGCATCAGGCACCGTTGGCGATCGCGCTGCTGCGTGACCTGCTGGGACCGGTCGTGTTGATTGTGGCAGTACTGGGCTCCATTATGGCCGGGATCGCAACACCCACCGAAGCGGCTGCCATCGGGGCTGCCGGTGCCATGCTGCTGGCACTGTTCCTGAAACAGCTCAACGTGAAAGCACTGCGGGACGTGTGCCGCTCCACCTCCAAGACCTCAGCCATGATCCTGTTCGTGGTGATCGGGGCCACCTGTTTCAGTGTGGTGTTCAAGCGCCTGGGTGGCGCTGACATGATCGAAGAAATGATCACCGGCACCGGTCTGGGGCCTTACGGCCTGCTGTTGCTGCTGATGGGCCTGATCTTTCTGCTCGGCTTTTTCCTGGAGTGGATCGAGATCAGCTTCGTGATCCTGCCGCTGCTGCTGCCGGTGGTGTCCGCACTCGACTTTGGTGGCCAGCTCTACGGTGAGGCCGTGCTGGTCTGGTTCGCCATTCTTGTGGCGATCAACCTGCAAACAAGCTTCCTGACGCCACCCTTCGGATACGCCCTTTTTTATCTGAAGGGGATCACCCAGGGCAATGTGGGTATCGGCACCATCTACAAGTCGATCATCCCCTTTGTGCTGTTGCAGCTCACCGGGCTGGTGCTCTGCATTCTGTTCCCGTCCATTGTGCTCTGGCTGCCGGGGCTGAGCGGTTAGATTTTTCCAGTGAGTGTTATTGGCCAGGGAAGGCCTGATGAGCCAGGACAAAGCAATTACTGGACGCCAAACATGGCCTCTTGCTGCTGTTCGGCTGGCAGAGACTCCAGAAACGTCAGTACATCGGCCCCAGATGGACAGCCGATTTCTCGAATCAAGCCGGCGAACTCAGCATACCACCCTGACATGCGCTTAGGGTTTATCAAGAGGGCTGCACGTACCGGCAAAGTGATCCGGCTGCCGAAAGGCATTCGGGTATTTCTTGCCGATGGCATTTGGCAGCGAAGGCCCATGACCCTGGCGGTTATCCTCTTCCTGGATCGCGAGTGCCTGCAGGATCTGGGCCTGCAAGGGGGCATGAAGGCGTTTCCCCAGTACTGTTTTGCGATCCTTGTTGCCCTTACCGTTCCTCACCGTGATGGAGTTATCAGAGAAACCGATATCCTGAACGCGGAGGCGCAGGCACTCGGTAATACGAAGCCCACTACCGTACAACAAGGAAAAAATCAGCCGGTTGCGAGGATCAAGCTGATCCAGTATCAGAGCTACTTCGGAAGGTGTCAGAACAACAGGCAAGCGCCGGTATCGTTTGGCGTGCTGAAAATCCAAGTCGCCGAGTTCGATGTTGAGCACTTTGTGGTAAAGAAACGCCAGAGCATTCAAAGCGGTTTTCTGCGTGTTGATTGCTACATTATTGTCGTTGACCAAGGATGTCAGAAAAGCGCGGACTTCTTGTGCGCCCATCTGTGCCGGATGGGTGAGGCGGTGGAAGTAGATAAAGCGCTTGATCCAATGAAGATAGGTCTTCTCCGTGCGCAAGCTATACCCGCGTAACTTGAGTTCTTGACGAATGTGGTTCAGAAACGGGCTCTGTCCCATGTCAGCACCTCCTGTGCATAACTGATCCTATAACACTGTATTTATATGGTTCTTCACCCGTTACTGTGGGTTGGCTCCATCACCAGTCCTCCAAAGTGAAACAGGATCGCACGCTTGAAGCGTTCCTTATTGCGAAAGCCGCAGGCCCTCACCCTCAGCAATCGAATCTTACTATTGATCGCTTCAGCCAAGGCGTTGGAGGCTTGCAAACGCATCGCATTGAGAATGCCCCAGAGGTTGTCTTCTATCTGACCTGCGACCGTGATCAAGGGGCGAATCGAAGAGGCCTTAGCTAGTCCAATCCACTCCTGCCATGCGGATTTGGCCCCTCGGACCCGGTTACCCTTCCAGATATCCCGAGCTTTTTCTTTGAAGTACCACACCAAAGCCGTGTCAGATAACGCCACCGTCAAGCGGTTGAGCCTTTCCCGTTGTATATCGGTCAGGGTGTGGCGATTTCTCAGCCAATGAAAACGACTCTGGTGTGCCTCTTGGCGCAAATGCATATCGACCGTACGCATCTCGGCTTTGCGTGTGGCGCTTAGCGCATCCGTTAAAGACTGGGCAATATGGAAGTGGTCGAAGGCGATCTTTTTG
>NZ_JACVEW010000010.1 GCF_017776525.1 Marinobacterium alkalitolerans | reverse complement strand
CTCCTCCACTAAAGCCACAAAAAAGGGACCCTCAAATGAGGATCCCTTTATGATCGAAAACTATGGGACAGCAGTGGGCTTGATGCCGGCTTTTTTTGTTTCAGCTCACTTCGATAATACGCACATGACTGTGCTTGCCGCCCGGCAGAGTCCAGTCAATGGTTTCGCCCACTCGCAGCCCCAGCAGAGCTGAGCCAATCGGCGCCATGATGGATATGGGGTGCTCGGAGCCAGACAACTGGTGCGGGTACAGCAACTGACGCTGAAATTGCTGTCCCGTTTCTTCCACTTCAAAAGTTACCCGCGCATTCATGCGCACCACGTTGTCAGGCATCTCGGCTTCAGGCAACACGTCCGCACGTGCCAATTCCGAGCGCAACGCATCCAGCCCGGGGTTGTCACGGTATTCCTTGCGCTCAAGCAAGGCTTCCAGTTGGTCGATATCCTTTTCAGATACCACAACGCACGGCATCTCCGCCATGATATGTACTCCGTTTAAACAAAAAGATCAGCCCCGGCAGCACCGGAGTCTTATGGACGAAATGAGTGAGAAATGCACCCGCTGGCCTGCTGAGGGATACAGGCCAGTATCAACTCAGCGAATGGCGAACGGGCCCATGCCCAGGCGGGCCACAGGCAAGCCTGCTGTCTGGTTGAATTGCATAAGGGAGTGCACCTCAAAAAGGATCAGGTGGGGATCACCTGAGTGCATTGTTATCCTTTACCGCGTTTAACGCAATACCCCGCGACAAGCGAGGACGCAGTTTTGTATCATCCTGATGAACACAGTGATTTCAGGTATCTCCATGCAGCTGAGCCGTTTCTCGGACTACGCGCTTCGCGTATTGTTTTTCACCGCCATTCATAATGATCGCCTGTCCAATCTCGCTGAAGTCGCCCACTTTTACGGCATTTCGCTGGAGCACTTGCGCAAGGTCGTTCATGCACTGGGCAAACTTGGCTACCTGCAAACATTCAGAGGCAAAAAAGGCGGCTTTCGACTGGCCATCAATCCGCATGAGGTCAATATTGGTCAGTTGTTGAGACACACGGAAGGTACCGACCCTTTGGTTGACTGTGAAGCCCCGCCCTGCCGCCTCAGCGGTCACTGTCGGCTACAGGGCGTGTTGGCCGAAGCTCAGCAGGCATTTTTTGACGTTCTGTCCCGCTACAGCCTCTCGGACCTGATTCAGGACACCGATATGCAACGCCTGATTCAGCTTAAGCCCTGCGACTAAGGCGCAGCATTACACATCCGGCAACTGCCTGGAGATGAGCACTCCTGCAAGTCCCATCAGCGACAACAACAGAATGATCGTCTCAATGGAGACAGCCACACTCAAAGCCCCCGTAAACCCCATGATCAAGAGCACCACGCCGATCACGGTATTACTGACGGCAACGTAGTCCGTTCTGCGGTTCCCTTCGGCCATGTCCACAACAAACGTCTTGCGCCCGACCCTGACACCCTGGTGTGCAATGCTGAGTCCAAAATAGGCCAGCGGAATCAACCAGGAGAGCAACAGCCAGTCTGGCAACCAGACGGCAACCGCCCACACCATAACGCCCATCAGGGCGGACATCAGTGCGGCAGACGACATGACCGTTTTACTGGAGATATCCGCAAAACGCCCCCAGAAAGGCCCGGATACGAGACTGGCCGTACCGCTGGCAATAATGAAAAGGCCCAGCAGAGAGGGTGAGCTGTCACGCGCCTGCTGGGCCAGAATGACATAGTAAGGGGCTGTCAGTGCCGAGCACAGGAACAGAGAACGGGTAATGACGAACAGGCGGAAGTTGCGATCAGTGCGCAGAATATCCAGCTTGCGAATCGCCTCGGTGATGCCGTTCACACCCCCATCGGTTTCACCGGGAAACTCCTGAATGCGCCCATAGGTCAGTGCCGCCACGATCCAGAGGCAGCCAGCCGCCCCCAGCAATACGCCAAAGCTTACAGCCGCCATCTGCGAGTGCCCGTTCTGCAGAATCAGAAACGCACCCACGCCCAGCGTCACCAGCCCTGCAGCACTGGCAGACCAGCCGTTCACACGCCCACGCCGCGTTTTGGGAATGGTTTTGCCCATTACGTCTTTGGAGGCGACCGAGCAAAGCCCGCGCGCCAGGCTGAAGGCGATCAGCAAGGCAATAATTGACCACCCCGCGGTCGCGCCTTCCAGTTGCCAGGCAACCAGACCGATAGACAGAATACAGACCGCCTGCATCAGACTGCCCAGTACCCAGGACCATTTACGAATGGCCAGCTTGCGCACGTACCCGGCGATCAGCAATTGAGGCATCAGGGAGCCTGATTCTCGAATCGGTACCAGAAAACCGATCAGATAAAGCGGCGCGCTCACGGCTTCCATGACCGCAGGTAACACCACTTTCGGGTTGGCCAGGGCGTCACCCAGCTTGGTCAGAAACTGGCTTAACACCATCAAAAAGAAATTGCCCGGAACCTCCTGACAGGCCCGCTCATCGATTGCCTTGCAGGCGCGGGCATCTTCCTCGTTCATCAGCTTCTCGTACAGGTTCTCTGTAAGCTTTCCTTTCGACATCCTGCTCCCCTTGTACCGAAACGACCTGCCAAGCCTAGCAGTTTGAAGTTCATTTCCCCAGACAGAGTTGCTAGTCTTAGGGCTTTTTCAGGACTGAATCATGAATGCCCCCGCGGTTTTTCAGGCAGCGCTCTGGATGTGCGGCGCCCTGTTTTCATTTATGGCCATGGCTGTATCCGGGCGTGAATTGTCCGGTGAGTTCACCACCTATCAAATTCTGTTCTTCCGCAGCGTGGTGGGCGTGCTCCTCATCGGCGCGCTGGTGACACGCTCCGGCTGGGGTCAGATCCGTACAGAGCGCACCGGGGCACACCTGATTCGCAACCTGGCGCACTTTGGTGGCCAGTACGGCTGGTTTTTCGGGCTGGCGTTTATTCCACTGGCCGAGGTGATCGCCATTGAGTTTACCGCCCCCATCTGGACCGCACTGCTGGCAGCGCTGATTCTGGGGGAACGCCTGACATTGCCCCGACTCTCAGCCCTGCTGCTGGGGATTACCGGCCTTTTGCTGATTCTGAGGCCCGGGCTGGGCGTGGCTCACCCGGCCGCCTTTGCCGTCTTGGGTGGGGCTTTCGGCTACGCACTTTCCTACATCCAGACAAAGTCGCTGTCCACGACGGAAACACCCTTGTGCATCCTCTTCTACATGACGCTCATGCAGCTCCCAATGGGCATGATTCCCTCCCTGATCGACTGGAAAACACCGGGCCTGCATACCCTCCCCTGGATCCTGCTGGTTGGGGTAACCGCCATGAGCGCCCATTACTGCATGGCACGTGCGCTGAAACTGGCCGATGCCACAGTAGTTGTCCCCATGGACTTCATGCGACTGCCACTCATCGCCCTGGTCGGTTTTCTGTTTTATGAGGAGATGATCGACATATACGTGGTGCTGGGGGCCGTGGTCATGTTGAGCGGAAACTTCATCAACGTGGTGGCTGAGCATCGCAAGCGGTTGAAATTGAAACCCTGACAGGCTCAGTTGACCTCCGTGACCAGCACCAGCTCGCACGCGCCATTACCGGTATCCTCGCGCGTCAGCGAGCTGCGCCAGCGCCAGCCGTCATCAGCACGCGCTTCAACCAGAAAGCCCTTGAGCCTGAGACGATCACCTTCGCTCAGCGCTTCAAGCTTTTCCCGAATGCGACTGTCTGCCGGGATCAGATGCATATTGGCACTGCTGGTTTCGACAACCCGCCTGGGTATCGGCAGCCGGTCGGATTTCCAGTAGTACCAACGTCCTGACTGACGAATGGAAAACTGGTTGGCAATGTCAGCCACTGCCATCTCGCCCCAGCCCAATGCAAAGTCCCAGGGCGCCAGATCACTTTCCCGATCCATGAAGTAGTCTTCCCGGCCCAGAATCCGGGCATCCAGCGCAAACTCGGCCAGCAGGCTCAGTTGATAGTTCTCAAACGGAACCTTGGCATTGGTGCCAAGCCTCTGCTGAGAAGGGGCTTGCGGTACCGGTTCAACCGTCACAGGTGGCAGATCAGCTGGAGGTGCTGTGGGCTCAAGTCTGACCAGCCATAGCCCGAGACACAACAGGGCAACCAGGCACCACTGCCAGGGTTTGAGAATCATGCCTCGGCGGCCTTACTGCAAGTGCTGATGGACATATTCTTCAATCACCTTGAGCGTCGCTGCATCGGTTGATACCAAATGCAGGCCAAGGCCAATGTTGTCATGTGCATTACGCCGTTTATACACAATGCGACAGTGACAATGCAGCGCTTGCTGATCAAGGCCGAAATGCAACCATATTTCCGTGGCGCCCAACCCCTGGGGAGGCTGCAAGCCGGTCAGCTCGGGCCCGCCCTCAACATGCAAACCACTGCGACTGATATTTACGACAGTCACGTCGATCAGTTCGCCGGTGGAGGTTTCAAGTTCCGCAGGAAGCTGGCACGGAACACGCGGGTATATTCGTCTTTCCTGAAGCATGGCAGGTCTCGGCAGGTCTTTGATCTCTTTATCCTAGCCAGTGGCCGCACAATGGACAATGCTCAGGATCAGGCCGCTGGCAGCCAATCTGAAAACTACTACTTCAGTACTGGTTTTTTGACGCCAACGTGTAATTTCCCCGGCAGGTTCATACCGGTGTAATAGCGTCAGGGAGACATGTTTATGCCGTATTTGCCGAGCACCTGTTGGTCAAGCGTGGTATGGGTGGCACTGTTGGCCACACCGGCCGTGCACTCTGCTACAGAAGCAGGCCTGTACTTTTCCTGGGAAGGCTACCGTATTGGCCGCTACAAAAGCCCGACACCCGAGCAAGCCGAAGGCGGTGTTCGGATCGACGCCGGGACGCTTGCCGAGATGCTTGCCTCCCCCTCACCGCCCGCCCTGCTCGATGTGCAACCGGTGCGCTGGCAAAGTGGCATTTTTTTGCAAACCCGCCAGCGGTACAACCTGCCCGGCAGTATCTGGCTTCCCAACGTGGGGCTGGGCGAGCTGGATGCACAATGGAGCGCATACTTTCGTGAACATCTGGCCCGTCTTACGGGTAGTGACAAGCAGTTCCCAGTTGTGGTTTATTGCACAGCCGACTGTTGGATGTCATGGAATGCGGTCAAGCGGGCGAGCAGCTGGGGTTACAGTAACCTGTTCTGGTTTGCCGAAGGGACAGATGGCTGGCGCGAGTCTGACCATGAACTCGTGCCCGCGCACCCTGTCCCTTTGCCGGCAAGCCGAAACACCCAGGATACGGACCGTCCTGATGACCTTTGATAATAACGATAATGGGGACTGAGACGTGTACAAGATCTTGATTGCCGATGATCATCCGCTTTTCAGGGAGGCGATCACCAACGTGATAGAAACCGGCTTTCCTGAAGCCGAGACCCTGGAAACCGAAGACCTGGAGACCGCCCTTTCACTGGCTCAAACCCATGATGACCTCGACCTCATTCTGCTGGATCTGAATATGCCCGGCATGCATGGCTTGAACGGTCTCATCTCTCTCAGAAACGAAGCGCCCACCATTCCCGTGGTGATCGTGTCCGCGGAAGATGACAAGCAGATCGTACTGCAGGCGATTACCTGCGGAGCGGTCGGATTTATTTCCAAATCCTCACCTCGTGCACAGATGACCGAAGCACTGGAGCAGATACTGCAGGGTAACGTATATCTGCCTTCCGATATTATTCGCCAGTCTGATCAGGATAGTGGCCGCCGCAACCGCCGGGCCAGCGAGCATCCTCAGATTGCCCCCGAGCTGCTCTCCTCCCTCACCCGTCGGCAGCTGCTGGTGCTTGAGCGCATGGCCAAGGGGGAATCCAACAAGCAGATCGCCTACAACCTCCATATCGCCGAGACGACCGTCAAGGCACACGTATCGGCCATTCTGCGCAAGCTTGGAGTGCACAACCGCGTGCAGGCCATTCTATCGGCCAGCGATATCGACTTCGCCCAGTACCTGCGCCGATAAGGCGCTTTGCAACAGCGCCGGCTAGGGCCGGCGTTGCTGCAACAGGTGACCCAGGGTTGCCTTCAGCTTCAACGGCCGGATCGGCTTGTTCATCAACAGATACCCTTCCTGCTTGACCTGTTGCTTCAGCTCATTGCTGTAGTTGGCGGTGATCATGAGCACCGGCGGCGCTTCAAGACGCTGCTGCAACACGCTCCGTACCAGGTCCATACCGGTTTCACCATTATCCAGATGGTAGTCGGCAATCAGCAGGTCAAGCTCCGCCTGCCCCACCGAGACCCGTTGCTGCAGGTCCTCCAGACCATAGGCCGTGACCACTTCGCAGCCCCATCCGTTGAGCAGGGTCGCCATGCCGTCACAGATGGAGGCATCGTTGTCGATCATCCAGATACGGGCTCCCTGCAACTGACTGTCGATACCGGGTTCCTGCAGGCGAGGTGAAAAGGATTCCGGCTTGAGACGGCCCAGTGGCACTTCCACGGAGAACACCGAGCCCTTGCCCTGCCGCGATCGCACCCGCACGGGGTGCTCCAGCATGCGACTCACCTTGTCCACGATGGCAAGGCCCAGCCCCAGCCCCTTGTCCTGCTGCTGGCGGCCACGGGGGATGCGACGGAACTCCTGGAATATCTCGGTCAGCTTGTCTGCCGGAATGCCGGAACCCGTATCCCAGACTTCGATCAGCACCGAGTTATCGCGTCTGCGACACCCAAGCAGCACCTCCCCGCCGATATCCGTGTATCTCAAGGCGTTGGTCAGGAAGTTTCGGAGTATGCGTGCCAGCAGCGTTGCGTCACTCAACACGACCGCATCCGTGCCTCGAAAACGGAACCTGAGCCCATCGGCCGAAGCTACCTGATGGTATTCAGCCGCCAGCGTATCCAGCAGTTCATTCAACCGGAATGGCGCCACATCGGGCTTGATCACACCGGCGTCAAGCTTGGAAATATCGACCAGCGTGCCGAGCAGGGTTTCCACGTCCTGCAGCGAGTTACTGACCGAACAGACCAGATCACTGATACGCTCCGGCATGGGCTGCTCCAGCAAGGCACCGGTAAACAGCCGTGCCGCATTCAACGGCTGCAAGAGGTCATGACTGACAGCCGCCAGAAACTTGCTTTTCGACAGGTTGGCCTGCTCGGCATCCTGCTTGGCCTCCAACAGGCGAGCTTCGATCAGGCGTCTTTCATCAATTTCCTGCCTGAGTTGACCGTTAACCTCGGTCAGCTCGGAGGTGCGCTCCTTTACCCGTTGTTCAAGGTTCTGATAGGCCTCCTGCAGTGCCAGAGCAGTCCGTTTGCGCTCAGTGATATCGCGAATCAGGACAAAGAAGCCGACGGTCCTGCCGTCACCGTCCCGGTTGGGCACGTAGGACTTGAGCATGTGGCGGTTATCCCCCGCCGCATTGCATTCATCAATCTCAAAGGTGGCGTTTTCACCGGCAAAGGCCTGACGTATGTGCGGCTCCAGTCGCGTATACAGCCGCTCACCGTGGACCTGGCGAATACTCTGACCAATCAAACTGCCGCGCGGCCAGCCATACCAGTCATCGTATACCTGGTTGGTAAACTGGAAGCATTCATCGGCCCCGACATAGGCGATCAAGGCCGGAATATGGTCCGTTATCAGGCGCAGCCAGTGCTCGTTTTCCCGCAATGATTCGGCATAACGGTAACGCTCGGTGATATCGGTATAGGTGTTTACAAAACCGCCGGAGGGCATGGGATGGGTTTTGATCTCCAGCACCCGTCCATCCGCCAGCCGTTGCTCCAGTTCAAACAGCGCCTGCCCGTCTGCGCCCGGGGTATCAGGTGTCAGCAGTGCGACTTCCGAACCTTCCATCAGCTCGGCAAAAGGCACTTCGGCACTGGCCTCAAGGCCGACCAGTTCACAAAAACGATCATTCCAGACTTCCAGCAGCCCGGCCGCATTGATCAGCGCAACGCCCTGCGACAGGTTATCAACCGTGCGCTGAAGCTGACGGCTTTTCTGTGCCAGCGCCTGTTCGCGCTGTGCGGCCTCACTGGCCTTGATCTCGGTGATGTCCGTATACAGGACGACCAGCCCGCCATCGCCGGTATGCCGTTCACTGACCTGTACCCAGCGCTCGTCTGCCAACCGGAATACGGTGGCATTATCGCCACGACCTTCGTGCTCCTCCACGACCACACCGGCATCCCGCGCCAGCCGCTTGACGTCCTGAATTGTGGTGCCGCGCTCGATATGAGTCCCGGTACCGGACCAGTATTCACGAAAATGGCTGTTGAACAGCAGGATGCGGCGCTCTGAATCAAACAGTACGAAGCCGTCGGAAATGCTTTCAATGGCATCGATAAGCCGCTGGTGAGCCGTGGCCGCCTCCTGGTTGGCCTGTTTGAGTGCATAGTTGCTGCGCTTGAGTTCCGCCAGCGCCGCGTTCAGGGCCTCCGTGCGTTCACGCACCTGTTCGGCCAGCACCACCGAGTGCTCAAAGGCGGCATAAGGGGCTGCTCGGACGGTACTGCTGGACTCAACCCGTTCGATCAGCGCGGCCTTGACCCGCTTGAGCTTGGTGTTTTCCTGCTCCAGTTCGGCAATGCGCTGACGCATCGCATCCGGCGACATTTCAGTAGTCATGTTGGTTCTGACCGATCACGACCCCGGTAAAGGTCTGGTTGATATGCATGCCATCGTACTGTTCGCCATAGGTATTGAACCCGACCACATTATGCTCGACCAGAAATTCGGAGGTTTCGGCGGAACGGCCATGGCACTCGGCTTCCAGTCGGCGCAGAAAGCAGTCACAGCCAATGGTGATCAGTGGCTTGCCCATGGTGGCTTCGATCTGCTCAAACCGCTGTCCCAGGTTGTTCAGCATGCCTTCAGGCTGCATGGCCGTGAGCACAATACCGTTCTCAACCGCACAGTAGAAGGTCAGGCTCAGGTCAGGGTTCACTTTCTGGATGGAACGCACGAAATAGTCCTGACCAATGCGGACGGCCAGAGGGTTGAGCGCAAAGGTATTGAAGTCGAGTGCTTCCGGCGCCACACCGATCAGGCGCGCGTACTCCAGCGCGGCCGGCTCGGCATTCAACTCGTATACGGTGCGCGTGGATGGATCAGCCTGGGTAACAACCAGCTTTTCGTTCAGGCTGCGCATGTGATGGGTGGTAAAGACTTCAAAGTCCAGTGGTGTATTGAACAGCACCACAACGGCTGCCTGCGTTCTGAAGGCACCCTCATAGTAGACGTGCGTGCCGGTCAGATGGATGTCATCCCCTGCGGAGCCGCCAAAATGCGGAATGCTGCCCAACACCGAGTCCAGTGTTACCAGCACCTGCTCTTCCTGGCTGGACAGACCATCCAGCAAGGTCAGCGCAAAGGAATGGCCCTTGATAGGGGCAACTTTTGACGCGCGACACTCGCTGATCAGCTGATCGACCAGCTGCTGGGCATTGGTCAACTGGAATGATTCCAGCTCCTCAACCAGTGCCACTTCAATGGCAAAGAGATTTTTATCGAAACCCAGTGCCGTAACGGTGCCCTGATCGTATCCACGGGGGGTCAGCTCTCCTGCCGTTGTACAGCCTGCCATCCGGATACCGGGAAACGCGGCTTCCAGTGCGACTGACAGCGTATCCAGTTCATACTCTGCCGAGCAGAAAAACAGTACGAACCCCAGGTCAGGATGGGCCAGCTGTTGGGCCAGTTCCCGAGCCGCCAGCCGGGCATCGCGACTGGATGACATGGCGGACCGAACAGGGCTTTGAATAAGTGGCGCGTTCATCGAGTTTACTCGCGCTGAAATAACACGTTTCAATTGTATCTGCTGTTCAATGCTGGCCGTAATGCTACTTCAGTCGCTTAAACAGCCGCATCTAGTTTTGCTATCCAATTGTTTTAAAAGACAATTCAGTGCAATACAGAGTGGGATGTCATGCAGGCTTTCTGTTTTTACTACTTAAGGATGAGGGCTGCACCTGCCCGACCGGTTCCTTTAACGCAAAAAGCCCCGCCGGTTTCCCGACAGGGCTTTAGAGCCATCAGGTGATGTAATCAGCTCTCTTTGGGCAGTTTAAAGGTCCAGACCGAACCGCCCTGGTTCAGGTGTTTGACACGCTTGGCCACTTCACCCCCCCACAAGGGTACTGCACCACCCCAGCCGGATACGACGGATACGTACTGCTCACCGTCCATCTCCCAGGTGATGGGTGAGCCCACGATGCCGGAACCGGTCTGGAACTTGTACAGCATTTCGCCGCTCTTGGCGTCGAACGCCATCAGGTAGCCTTCCGGATTACCGGTAAAGACCAGATTCCCCTTGGTGGCCAGAACGCCCCCCCAAAGCGGTGCATAGTTCTCGTAGCGCCAGACCTCTTTGCCGTTTTTCGGGTCGATCGCACGCAGTACGCCGATGTAGTCATCGTTCATGGGACGGATGGTGAATCCGGCACCCAGGTACGCAGCCCCTTTCTTGTAGGAGACCGGCTCGTTCCAGATATCCATGGCCCACTCGTTGGACGGCACGTAGAACAGACCAGTATCCTGGCTGTACGCCATCGGCATCCAGTTCTTGCCGCCCAGGAATGAAGGTGCGGATACGACTGGTTCACCCTTCTTGCCATCGGTGTCTGCCGGGTTGCCCGGGCGCCCGCCCTCTTTGAAGATCGGTCGACCCTGGTCATCCAGACCCTCAGCCCAGGTGATCTTGTCCACGAACGGGAAGCCACGGATGAAATCACCGTTCTCACGGTTCAGGACGTAGAAGAAGCCGTTACGGTCTGCGGTGGCAGCTGCTTTAACGGTTTTGCCCCCCTCCGAGTAATCAAAGGAGATCAGTTCGTTAACGCCGTCGAAATCCCAGCCATCATGCGGTGTGGTCTGGAAATGCCATACGATCTTGCCAGTATCGGGGTCGATCGCCAGACGTGAAGAGGAGAAGAGGTTATCGCCCGGGCGCAGGTGAGAGTTCCAGGGGGCCGGGTTACCGGTACCGAAGAACATCAGGTCCGTTTCAGGATCGTAGGTGCCACCCAGCCAGGTTGCTGCGCCCCCGGTTTTCCAGAGATCACCCGGCCAAGTCTGACCCGGTTTGCCACCTGAAATGCCGTTTTCCACTTTCTTGCCATCTTTCCAGATGTAGCCCATGTGGCCTTCCACGGTGGGACGCGTCCAGACAATATCGCCTGTCTTGGCATCATAGGCTTCTACCTTGCCCACGATACCGAATTCCCCGCCGGATACACCGGTAATGACCTTGCCCTTGACGACCAGCGGTGCTGCCGTAAGCGAGTAGCCTTCCTTGTAGTCGGCCACTTTCTTCTTCCACACGACCTTGCCGGTGTCCTTGTTCAATGCCACCAGCTTGGCGTCCAGAGTGCCAAAGATCACCAGGTCGTCATACAGCGCGACACCACGGTTGATCACGTCACAGCAGGGCATGATGCCATCCGGCAGGCGTGCGTTGTATTCCCAGAGCTCTTCACCGGTTTTAGCATCGATGGCAAATACACGGGAATAGGAGCCGGTCACGTACATGACGCCGTCCTTTACCATCGGCTGTGATTCCTGACCACGCTGCTTTTCGCCACCGAAGGAGAATGACCAGACCGGACGCAACTCCTTGACGGTTTCGGTGTTCAGTGTTGCCAGCGGGCTGTAACGCTGCCCTCGCGGACCCAGACCGTTGGAAACGACATCGTCCGTCGTCATCTGGTCGGCCAGAATATCCTTGTCAGTGATGCCTGCCTGCGCCATTCCGGCAAAGGACATGGCAGCCACGAGCGTGGATACGGCAAAGCCTGTGCTGCGGCCAAATTTCTTCATCGCTGTCCCCTTTTAGGATTTTTTTGTTTTCCAGGAGCAGTCGGGAAAATGCCCGACCCGTTCGGGCATTCTTGAATTTGACGCCAGATCCCACAATTGAACCGCCGAAGCAGTTTTATCCTCACTTGGTAGTAATACCCACAAAAAAGCCCCGTCATACGGGGCTTCTGGGCGTCCAATCAAGGTCAGGGCTTGCCATCGAAGGCGGCTTCCTCGTAGTGAGGGTATAGATGGAACACTGAGCGCTCGAACTCGATCTGATGCAGCGCGATACTGCTGAAGCGTTCCGGAATGGGTAACTGCATGGTTTCAGTCATGCTAAGGCCGCTGTTGGCTGCCTCAGTCAAGGTTGTATCCAGCCATTGGAGATAGGCCTGCATCTGATCAAGCGCCAGATGCCCCTCCACCACGGGACCATGCCCGGGCAGCAGCAGCCTGAAAGGCAGCTCGCGCAACTGTTCAATCTCCCTGCCCCACTGCTCAAGTCCGGGCGTATGAGGCGTTGTCAGTGCCCGCTGGTAAAACACCATATCAAAGGCAAACAGCACTCCGGTGGTATGGTCCAGCATTACCAGGTCGGCACCGCTGTGCCCCGTCAGAGACATGACCTCAAGACGGTGCTGCCCCATTTCAAATATTCCGGGTTCAAGGGTCTGGTTCGGCACCACGGACTCGGTGCCGCGCATCCAGTCGCCCACCAGGCGGTACATGTTTTCCGCAAAACTGTCCCCGTGACGGCGGATCTGCTCCCGTGTTGTTCCAAGGGCAGCAATCGTCACGTCGCTGAATGCCTGATTGCCCAGAAAGTGGTCCGGGTGCTGATGCGTGTTGATCACCAGCCTGATCGGTTCACTGGTTGTCTGTTCGATCAGTTGACGCAACTCTTCACCGTAACGGCGCGATACGCCTGTATCCAATACCACTACGCCGTCACCGGTACTGATAAAGGCCGTATTGACGATGTTGCCGCCGTTTTCAAAACTGAAATCCTCGGTTTTGCCCTCGACAAACCAGGTATCGTCCGCAACCTGTTGGGCGTTCAGGTTATAACTGAGCGGCGCGGCCAACAGGGGGTGAGCCAGAAGCAGTGCCAGCATTGTCAGGTATTTCATGTCACCTCCTACAGGGCCTGCTCAAACTCATTGCCACCGTTGTCACGCATCCAGAGCCTGTACTGGCGCTGATCCCCCTCAAGGTCAAATGTGAACACGGGGTTCTCGGACACCGGGGGCGAGAGCTCCATACGAACAACAGGCTCACCCTCTGCACCCCGCACTTCAACCTGCTCCAGATAGAACTCGGGGATCGCATCCACCAGCCCGGTATCCATGGGGTGGATCACCTTGAACTTGAAGCGGGTGTCCTGACCGGAGACAGATGGAAAACGGCGTGACTGGATCTCACCCAGATGGCTTTGCCAGTAAGGATCAGCATTTCCCATGCTGGGGGTCGTGCACCCGCCGCCCGCCGCTTCCAGCTGTGCATAGCCCACGTGCCAGTGGCCGTCTCGGGTTTTCACCGCGGCGCGAATGGCTGTACTCTGCTGCACCTTGATGCGTAGTGAAACCCGGGGATTGGCCCCCTCACCGGGATAGAAATTGAAGATATGCTGGATGGGGTTGAGGTCGGCCCACACCACCACCTTGTCGATGTTTCCGGCATGTACGCCCGCATCGATAGTGACAGGTACCTGAGTAGGGTCTTCGGCAAATGCCGGAACGCTTACTTCAATCGAAGCATCAAATTGATAGGGCTCATCGCCCAGAAACATCTCCCGAGTGTAATCCCACATCACCGAATCGAGCGGGTCTTGCGGTTGTGCCGCACTCAGGGTTGAAGTTGTCAGCAGCAGCGCCATTACCCCTACTGCCAGGCCAAATTGCATCCGCATGTTGTACCCCTGTTGTTGTTATTGTGCAGGTATTGAGGTGTCAGTCGGTACCGGCAGCCTCCTCTGCCACCTGGTAAAACTCCGGCTTGGTATATCTCAGCCCATAGCGTTCGAAGATGGCATCCATCTCTCCCGAACGAATCAGTCGGTCCAGAACAGATTCGACAGCGTAGCCCAGCTGGCGGTCCGTTTGCCGAATGGCGATGCCGATATCCCAGGTCTGCCTGCCCATGGTCGGGAATCCGTTTTCAGCCAGCCGGTATCGGGGGTTGTCAGCCTGATGCAGCAGCCAGTCGATCTCCGATTGCATGGCCATGACCGCCGCGACCTCTCCCGACTGCATCGCCTCAAAGGCCTTGGCCGGGGTGGCAAAATGATGGGTCATGTTGCGCATCCGGCCGCCCATGGAGGAGGTGAAATAGAACGCGGGCACGCTGTCAATCTCGACCCCGATAGGTTCATACTGAAACACCGCAACCGTGCGTACGGCATCCAGGCGATCGGCGTCATAGGCCACCTGCCAGCGCTCCTGCTGGTAAGGGGCTTTCATCACCACCTGTTCATTGATCAGATAGCCGAGTGAGTCCTGCTTGTAGGCATAGGCCTTGTCATAGGGCACCCGCAGCATCACGTCTGCCAGTTGCTTCATCGCCAGGGGATTGTCTTCATCCTTGTCCAGATAGTGGCCTTTCCAGACATTGTTACGCAGGTCATCCTCCAGGTTTTCATCGGGGGTAATCCAGTGAAGCTCCAGATCCAGATCGAAGGCGTCCGCAATTTCGCGGGCGATTTCAATGTCTACACCAGCGGCTTCTCCCTCCTGCATGAACGAGTACGGCGGGAAGTTCTTGTACACGCCGATCCGGATATAACCGGATGCCATGACGTCATCATGCAGACGCGCAAAAGCCTGCTCGCAAGCGAGCAGGCTCATGGCAAGAGAGACAAGCAGCGTCAGCAGCTTATTCCTCAACATACTTCGTCTCCAGCCAGCTGCGGATCGCCCAGAGCGCTTCCTGACTCAAGGTTTCGGCCATCTTGGGCATGTACACCTTGCCATCCCTGACTGCACCATTGATCACGCGGTACTTGAACCACTCGTCGCCATCGTAATCAGCGGTCAGATAACGCAAATCGGGAGCAATACCGCCCGAAATGCCGTCCAGACCGTGGCAGCGTGCGCAGTTCTGGTTATAGGCGGAAGCGCCGATCTCCACTGCACGTCCAAAATCGTCAGAATCACGGTAGGGGTTGGTATCGGCCCACTCTTCACCCAGCGGGCTCAAGCCTGTGGTGTCCACGGCCTGGGGGGTCACGTCACCATGGGCCAGGGCCGTTCCGGATACTGCCGCAGCCAGTGCAGCCGAGGCGGCCAGGCCTGTAATCTTGTTCAGCTTAGACATGTGCGTTCACCGTTCTTGTTATCAATACTTGAAACTCAAAGGGACGAGTCACTGACCCGACGCTGTTGAGGCACATGATGAACGAGAGCGCGGCTGCTCAGAATTACACCTTGGCACCCAAACCATGGTCCCTTGGTAGTAGAAACTGAGCACAGGATAAGATGCGGGATGTTTGGTCAGGCTTTGGTTTATAACCTGGATCCAATGCTTTGATTCAGCGTGGAATTTGGATGGCAAACGGGGTTGGCAGGGCTGGGCCCAATGGCCTGCCTGAGGGGAGGTACACTCCCCCGCGGCAGGCACGCATAACCGAATCAGCTGCTGGCGCGTGCAGCTCGGAGCTGATGCAGTTTGGTGTAGCTTTCAATCAGTTTCTGGTGACGCTCCAGCCCCTCCAGCTTCATGCTGGTCGGTGTCAGGCCATGGAAACGCTGCTCCCCCGACACCAGACCGACCACATCGTTCATGGTCGACTCGCCGAACATGCGGGTCAGGTTATACAGGTAGTCCTCCAGTTCCAGTGTGTCGTCCAGCACGATTTCCAGAACCGCTCGCAGTGCCTGGTAGAACAGGCCACGCTCAACCGTATTGTCGTTGTAGTCGAGGAATTCGCATACCAGATCGTAGGCTTCATCGTACTCCTGCAGCGCCAGATGGATCATGCCCTTCAACTCGCCCACACAGAGCTGCCCCCATACGGTATTCTCGTCAAACTCGATACCGATCAGGGTGGGCACTTCGGTGTAATGATCCAGCTCGCTTTCCTCAAGGCGGTCCAGAAGGTCTGCCAGCGCTTCGTCATCCAGCCGATGAATATTCAGGATATCTTCACGGAACAGGAGCGCCTTGTTGGTGTTATCCCAGATCAGATCCTCGACCGGATAGATTTCGGAATAGTCCGGCACCAGAATGCGGCAGGCGGTGGCGCCCAGGTCATCAAATACGGCAACGTAGACCTCCTTGCCCAGTTGCTCGAGGATCTGCATCAGGCGCGCATTTTCCTCTTCGCTGGTACCGGAGAAGTCCCAGTCACAGAATTCGTAATCGGAGCGGGCACTGAAGAAACGCCAGGACACCACGCCGGTGGAGTCGATGAAGTGTTCGACAAAGTTATTGGGCTCGGTCACCGCGTGTGAGTTGAAGGTCGGCGCAGGTACATCGTTCAGCCCTTCAAAGCTGCGGCCCTGCAGAAGCTCTGTCAGACTGCGCTCAAGGGCCACTTCAAAGCAGGGGTGAGCCCCAAAGGAGGCAAACACGCCACCGGTTCTGGGGTTCATCAGGGTGACGCACATGACGGGGAACTGACCGCCCAGAGAAGCATCTTTCACCAGTACCGGGAAGCCCTGGTCTTCCAGCCCACGAATGCCGGCGACAATGTGCGGATATCGTTCAAGCACCGCCTGAGGCACGTCGGGCAAGGCGATTTCGTTTTCGATAATGTCCCGCTTGACGGCCCGTTCGAAAATCTCTGAAAGACACTGCACCTGAGCTTCATGCAGGGTGTTACCTGCGCTCATGCCGTTACTGACGAACAGGTTCTCTATCAGGTTGGACGGGAAATACACGGTTTCGCCGTCTGACTGGCGCACGTAGGGAATGGCACAGATGCCTCGATCCACCCGGCCCGAATTGGTATCGATCAGATGGGACGCTTGCAGTTCGCCATCCGGGTTGTAGATCTCAAGGCAGTATTCATCAAGCAGGCCGTCGGGCAGCTCATCGTTCGGCCCCGGCTTGAACCACTTTTCATTCGGGTAGTGTACGAACTCGCTGTTGGCGATCGCTTCTCCGAAATAGTGGTCGTTGTAGAAGAAATTGCAGCTGGCGCGCTCAATGAATTCACCCAGTGCCGAACAGAGTGCACTTTCCTTGCTGGCACCCTTGCCATTGGTAAAGCACATGGGGGACGCCGCATCACGGATGTGCAACGACCAGACGTTGGGCACGATATTGCGCCAGGAAGACACTTCGATCTTCATGCCCAGCTGCTCCAGCACTGCGGTCATGTTCTTGATGGTGTCTTCCAGCGGCAGGTCCTTGCCCGGAATGTAGGTTCGCCCGTCCCCATCGGTCATATCCGAAAACAGCAGTGCGGAATCTTCGTCCAGACTCTCGACCGGGTCGATCTTGAACTCGGGTCCCTCCTGCACCACTTTTTTCACGGTGCAGCGATCAATGGAGCGCAGAATGCCCTGACGGTCTTTCTCGGAGATGCTGTCCGGCAACTCCACCTGTATCTGGAAAATCTGGTTATAGCGATTTTCGGGATCGACGATGTTGTTCTGTGACAGACGAATATCTTCGGTCGGGATATCTCGCGCCTTGCAGTAGACTTTTACGAAATAGGCTGCACACAGCGCAGACGACGCCAGAAAGTAATCAAAGGGGCTGGGTGCCGAGCCATCGCCCTTGTAGCGGATTGGCTGGTCAGCCGTTACGGTGAAGTCGTCGAACTTGGCTTCAAGTCGCAGGTTGTCGAGAAAATTGACCTTGATTTCCATGAGGCGTCTGTCTGGCTCGGGTATTGAGTGGGCCGGCATTCTAGCACGGATACCCCGCCGGGATCGAAGCATCGACCCGTCAGCGCCCATGAGGGTGCCGCCTTGCTCGGAATACAAAAACGCCCTGCCAAGGCAGGGCGCAGAGAGCGTTCAGAGGCGCCGAATCAGGACGGCTGCTTGGTGGTACGCAGGTACGGCAGTTTGATGTCGATATCGCCAAACTTCGCCTTGGCTTCATCATCATTCAGTGACAGGGCAACGATCACATCCTGACCGGTTTCCCAGTTGGCCGGGGTGGCGATCGGTGTCTGGTAGGTCGCCTGCAGTGCATCCAGCGCACGCAGCACTTCCGCGAAGTTACGACCCACAGACATCGGGTAGGTCATGGCCAGCTGCAGCTTCTTGTCCGGGCTGAAGATAAAGACAACACGTACACTGGCTGAGTCTGCAGCTGTACGGCCGTCCGGCAGGTATGCATCAGCCGGCAGCATGTCCAGCGCCTTGGAAACGGCCAGATCATCGTCGGCGATGATCGGGAACTTGGCGGGTGCTCCGCAGTAGGTTTCGATGTCGGCTTTCCATTCCACATGTTCATCAACGCCGTCGACGGACAGACCGATCACCTTGGTACCACGCTTTTCCCACTCGGCAGCCAGCTGGGCCACTGCACCAAATTCGGTGGTACATACGGGGGTAAAGTCCTTCGGGTGGCTGAACAGAATAGCCCAGCTGTCACCAATGAAGTCATGCAGTTTGAAGTTGCCCTGATCGGTTTTCAGATCAAGATTGGGTACGGTGTCATTGATACGAAGTGCCATCTGTTATTTCTCCAGTTTCATCCGATGATCTGCAGGTCGCCTGCATTGAGAACATAATCACATAAGCTTATAACTAATTAAAATAGAAGATTTCAATCAGCATCATAGTCCATCATGCGATGGAGTCACGAAACCTCATCAAATTTTTTTCAGGCTTAGGTGATGTCTCTTCCAGGCGGGCGATTGCAAGCAGCGGGTTAAGGAATGGAATCGAAACTGGAGCTGTCGTGCTGAATTTTCAGACAAACTGCCCGGCACAAAAGCCGGATGCCCAGGCCCACTGAAAATTGTGCCCGCCCAGGTGTCCCGTTACATCAAGGCACTCACCAATGAAATACAGCCCGGGCGCCTTTTTGGCCTCAAAAGTTTTCTGTGAAATTTCATTGGTATCGATGCCGCCCAGGGTCACCTCCGCAGTGCGGTATCCTTCAGTGCCGGACGGCTTGAGGCGCCAGTGTTTGAACTGCTCCGCGATCACCTGTAGGCGTGCGTTGCTGCACTGACCAATTTCACCGCCAAACTGCCAGAGCTCGCACAGCGTGTGGGCGAGCCGTTTCGTCATGTGCTGTGACATCAGCGTTCGGATTTCGGCCTTGGGGCGCTGTTGACGCTGCTCCTTGAGCCACGCCTCAAGATCGACCGAGGGCACGAGGTCTATTTCAATCTCATCGCCCGGTGACCAGTAGGAAGATATCTGCAAAATGGCCGGGCCACTCATGCCGCGGTGGGTGAGCAACAGATTTTCATTGAACTGCATGCCGTTGCAGCTGACGCTGACCGGTTGAGACACGCCGGACAAGGGTTTGAGATGTTCCAGCAGGTCAGGCTGAAGAGTGAACGGCACCAGTGCCGCCTGCCGGGGTGTTACGCCAAGACCAAACTGTTCAGCTACCTCATAGGCGAAGCCGGTTGCGCCACCATTGGGTATCGACAAGCCACCAGTCGCGATCACCAGCGACTCGGTATCAAACTGCCCGCGTGACGTTCTCAGGTGATATCCACTTGGCCCTTGTTCCACCGCAAAAACCGACGTTTCCGTCATCAGTTCAGCGCCGGACCACTCGCACTCGGTCAGCAGGAGCTGCAGAATCTCCTTGCTGGACTCGTTACAGAACAGCTGCCCCGGAGTCTTTTCGTGGTACTCGATGCCATGCCGATCCACCAGTTCGACAAAATCTGATGCGCTGAACCGGCTGAGCGCCGATTTACAAAAATGGGGGTTATCGGACAGGAAGTTGGCCGCGGTGTTGTGCAGGTGGGTGAAGTTGCACCGCCCGCCTCCCGACATCAGAATCTTACGACCGATTTTACGCGTATGTTCCAGCAGCAGGACCCGGCGCCCGCGATAGGCGGCCGTGGCAGCACACATCAGACCGGACGCCCCGCCGCCAATGACAACGACATCGTATTGCACACTGTTTTTCATCGGGGCGTCTGTCATGCGTTACTCTTCGTTGTCCTGAGCCTGCTGTGCTTTCTTTTCCGCGTTCAGCTTGCGAATTTTTTCAGCCAGAGGACCACCGTGGCGCGTGCCTCGACGACCGGCCTGGGCATCACGTTCAGCCGCCTTCTGGGTAGCCTGTGCTTTTTCAAACACCGATTTCTGTTTCTTGCGTTGTTCTTTAAGCTTTTTGCGCCGACTTTCCTTGCTTGTCGGGTCCGCGAGCAACTCCTGCTTCTTGGGCTTGCGCTCAAGCACCGTCATGAAGGCGCCTGTTTTACGTGATTTCTTTGATCGGCTCATTTTGACTCCTCGGCCAGACGCGCTGCTTCAGCTTCTTCTGCAGCAATACGCTCTGCTTCTATACGTTTACGTTCCCACTCATCGACAGTTTCGAAAGTGATGCGTCCCAGTTTGCCGGCCCGCAGTTCGTTGAGCAGAATTTCGGATGCCTTGTGCAGATCGACCACGCCACCGGGCCTCAGGCACCCGCGCTTGCGGCCCAGCGCATCCAGCATCGCCTCACGATCGGTGGGGAGCTCCTTGAGTTTATAGCGCTCCTGCAGGCGTTCGGGGTAATCCGCCAGCATGAAACCGGCGGCATAGGCCGCGACCATTTCGTGCTCGATCGCGGTATCCTTGATCGCACCACTGGCTGCCAGACGGTAGCCGGAATCCTCGTCCTCGATTTTGGGCCAGAGAATCCCCGGCGTATCGGACAGTGCCATCCCGTTATGGACGCTGTATTTTTTCTGCGCCTTGGTCACTGCAGGCTCGTTGCCCACCTTGGCGATCTTGCGACCCAGCAAGGCGTTAATCAGCGTGGACTTGCCCACATTGGGGATCCCCATGATCATGGCACGTACAGGCCGCTCCTGGCGTACCCGCGCCGGCACAAGCTGTTTGCACAGCTCGGGTATCTGCTTGATCAGCTTTTTCTGCTGCGTATCCAGTGCGATCGCAGTTACATCTTCCCGTGCGTTATAATAGTCCAGCCATTCACGGGTACGCTCCGGGTCAGCCAGATCCTGCTTGTTGAGCAGTTTCAGCACCGGCTTTTGGCCCCGCAGCTGATCGACCAGCGGGTTTTCACTCGACATGGGCAAGCGTGCGTCGAGCACTTCAATTACCACATCGATTTCGTCCATCACCTGGGCGATTTCCTTTCGCGCCTTGTGCATGTGGCCGGGAAACCAGTTGATACGTGTCATCGGGATGTCCAGCTGTTTAAAAAGGGGCGCATTATACAGTCCTGAGTGATTCAACCATACCTAAGTGATAAAATCGTCTCGATATTTGTTTCAGGCCGACCGAGGACTCGAATGGACGCCACTTCAGACCAGAGCCAGGCTCTGCTGGCTCGTCAGCCGATCTTTGACCACCAGCAGCGTGTCATTGCCTATGAGCTTCTTTATGGTGAGGATCATCACCTGGATGCCATGGCACAGGCTGACCCCGACGCTGAGTCCAGTTCAGAGCTTTTGCTGCATGCCTATACCAGCATTTCGGACCAGGGTGAGATCAAACGCGTACCCGCCTTCATTCAGGTCAACCCGCAAATGATACTGGACGGTAATGTGCCGGCCCTGCCGCCCAAGCAGGTTGTATTGTGCATCCGCTTGGCTGATCCCAAAAACATGGAGCTGCTCCGTGCGGTGCACCGCATGGTCAAGGAAGGTTACCGTTTCGCGCTAACCGATTTCGAGTTCTCCCCCGAGTATGATACGGCGCTCAAGCTGGCCAAAATCGTCAAGATCGATGTGGGCGAGAAAAGTGCCGATGAGCTGGCTGAACTGGCAGCTCAGCTGTCGCCTTACAAGTCCACCATTCTGGCCAGTAACATCAGTCAGTTCGATACGCTTGAGAACTGCATCGAGACCGGCTGCAAGCTGTTTCAGGGCAGCTTCCTGAGCAAGCCCAAGGTGGTAAAGGGCCGCAAGATCAGCACCAACCAGATTGCCATGATGCAACTGATTCAAGAGCTTCAGAAGCCCAATACCACGCCGGAAAAACTTGAAGACCTGATCATCCGGGACCCCATCCTCACCTACAAACTGCTGCGCATCGTGAACTCTGCGGCCTATTCGCTGGTGCGGCAGGTCGAATCCGTTGCTCAGGCAGTCGTGCTGCTGGGCATGGAGCAGGTGAGAAAGTGGGCAAGCCTGATCGCCATGTCGTCCAACAATGAGAAGCCGGAAGAGCTGACGCGCATTCTGCTGACGCGTGGTCACATGTGCGAAATGATCGCCGAAACAGAAAAGCTGCCCAACCCCTCCGGCTACTTTATGGTGGGCATGATGTCCGGCCTGCACGCCATGCTGGATATCGACCAGGAAACCCTGCTGGAGCAGTTGCCACTGGGCGAAGACATCAAGCAGGCACTCGCCAGGGGTGAAGGTCCCATGGGCAAAATCCTGAATCAGGTTATTGCCTATGAATCAGGCGACTGGGATCTGCTGCCGAGTGATTTTGACGTATCACTGTTTGAAGCGGCCTACCGTCACAGCCTCAAGTGGACCAAAGAAGCCATGCAGGCCATGTACGAGGACTGAGGCTGCTTATCAAGCGTCCATAAGAAAGCACGCATCAGGCGAAGGGGTACCGGATGCGTGCAGGAAATATCCTTATTTACCCGGAGAGCCGGGCCAGCACACGTCCGGTGCGCTGTTGACTTCAGTATAGACAGCGCTGAATTTTTTTCGCCAGAAAAAACACCTGTTTTTTTGCTTTTATTTTAAAGCCATATATTTCAATAAATTGGCTCATCAATCTAAAAACAGGTTGAAGAATCAGGCGGAACACCTGAAAAAGATTGGGGCCACGGGACGCGACCCCGGCAGGTATCAGGACTCAGGCAGTTCCAGTTTCTGCGGTGAAACCAGTACACCGTTGTTGTCGGCATAGACATATTCACCCGGGCGGAAGGTCACACCGCCGAAGGTTACCGGAATATTGAGCTGCCCTTCGCCCCGCTTCTCCGTTTTCATCGGATGCGTTGCCAGCGCCTGTACGCCCAGCCCTTCCAGCGCCGAAATCGCATTCACATCTCGAATACAACCGTAGATGATGATGCCTTCCCAGCCGTTGTTCTGCGCTTTCTCGGCCAGCATGTCACCCAGCATGGCGCGACGCAGTGAGCCGCCACCATCCACAACCAGGACCTTGCCCTGACCCGGCTGAGCCACCTGCTCACGCACGAGCGAGTTATCTTCAAACGCCTTGATGGTGACGATTTCACCCCCAAAGGTTTCACGCCCACCAAAATTGGCAAACATGGGTTCAACAACCTGAACCAGTTCCTCAAAGTGATCACACAGATCCGGCAGAAGGTCTTGCATCAGTTGCTCCTGTCTTTAGCAATTGGCGGTATGCCGGGCATCTTCGCTGATTCATGCTGCAATTGCACTACAACTTAAGTACCCGGCGTGTGACATCAGACCTCGCGTATCAGGGACAGCAGAGCCTGTGCAGGGTGCGGCAACTGTTGATCATCAAACCGCTTCACCTGGGAGCGGCATGAGTAACCGGTGGCAACCAGCTTGCCCTTGTTTTCCGGTTGATTGACGATCCCGCGCCAGCTCAGCTCATAAATATCCTTGGAGCGCTGCAGGTTCTGCGTTTCGTGCCCGAAGGTACCGCTCATGCCACAGCAGCCTGTTGCAACCACGTCCAGCTTTTGCCCCAGAGCGGCATAAATCGCCTGCCATTGACGCAAGGAAGGAGCCGCCGAAGTTTTCTCGGTGCAGTGTGCCATCAACCGGTATTCGTTTGCTGGGAGGTTCACCGGCAAGTTCAGGCTGTCCAGGCGTGTGCTCAGCCATTCCTGAATCAACTGAACCGGCGGCAGCTCCCCTTCAATCACATCCTTGTATTCCTGGCGGTAAGTCAACGTCATGGAGGGGTCAATACCGACCAGAGGCAAGCCCTCCTCGGCGATAGCCTGCAGCATGTCAGCATTCCGGCGTGCGGCCTTGTCGAAGGCTTTCATGAAGCCGTGTACGTGCAAGGGCTTGCCGTTCGGCATGAAAGGCGCCACCAGTACATAGAAGCCCAGCGCGCTGAGCAGATCAACAATATCCAGTACCAGGCGGGTTTCAAAATAGCTGGTAAAGGCGTCCTGTACGATCACCACGGCGCGCTCACGCTGTGCATCGGTCAAGCCTGCGATCACTGCTGGCGTGGCCCATTGAATACCGCGTGTGTCCAGTCCCTGCTTGAGGCTGTGCGTACAGATCACCGGACTGTCTACCATGCCACCCAAACGGCGCATAACGCCCTTCACCAGCGTATTGCGCATGGCCCAATTGTAGGGTGCCGGGAAGCGTGACAGGCTCGGGATCATGTACTCCAGACTTCCCACCAGGTAATCCTTGGCCGGGCGCAGATAGCGACCGTAATAGACTTCGAGGAAGCGGGCTCGGAAGTCCGGCACGTTGACCTTGATCGGGCACTGCCCAACACAGGACTTGCAGGCCAGGCATCCCATCATCGCCTCGTGGACTTCATTGGAGAAGTCATAATCGCCCTTGCGTCTGGCCAGAGTATTGCGGATCCGGCTCGGCAAGGTGCGCAGGAAACCGCGGGAGCGAAGCTGCTGCGCTTCTGCGCTCACATCCACCCCCTGTTTGGCCATCAGGCGCAGCCACTCCCGAATCAGAGAAGCGCGCCCCTTGGGGGAATGAATACGCTCGCGGGTGCCTTTCCAGCTAGGGCACATGGCGTCGTTCGGGTCGTAGTTGTAGCAGGCACCATTGCCATTACAGTGCATGGCCGAGTCATACTCGGCGCGCACCGGCTCACTGATCTGGCGGTCCTGCTGGCCACGTGTGGGGACCTGATCAATCTTCAGCAGCTCAGCCCCCTCAATCATGGGGGTAGCGATCTTGCCCGGGTTAAGCTGGTTACGCGGATCGAAGCAGCCCTTGATCTGCTGCAGGACAGGGTACAGCGGACCGAAAAACTCCGGTGCGTACTCCGAGCGTACCCCTTTGCCGTGCTCACCCCAGAGCAGCCCCTTGTATTCCTGCGTCAGACGCACCACCTCATCGGTGATCTCCCGAATCAGGGTTTCCTGAGCCGGATCCTTCATGTCGATTGCCGGGCGAACGTGCAGTACACCGGCATCCACATGACCAAACATGCCATAGGCAAGGCCTCGATCATCCAGCACCTTGCGGAACGCCATGATGAAATCGGCCAGATTTTCAGGTGGTACGGCCGTGTCTTCCACGAAGGGAATGGGGCGTTTCTGCCCCTGAGCATTCCCCAGCAGCCCCACCGCCTTTTTGCGCATGCCCCAGACCTTGTTGATCTCGCCGGCGCCATACACGACCGAATAACCAAAGCTTTTGCCCGGCTCGCCGCTTACCTGCTGCAGGTGTTCACACAACCTTTCGACTCGAGCGCGCAGCTCGGCTTCGTCATCACCGGTATACTCCACCAGGTTGATACCCTGAATGGCCGGATCGCCTTCCTTTTCGGGGAAATAGTCACGCACCGTATCCCAGACGATGTCGCCCATGGCGAGGTTCAATACCTTGGAGTCGATGGTTTCGATGGAGGTCGGTTCCCACTCCATCAACGCCTTGGCATCGCGCAGGGACGACTCAAAGCTGTCGTACTTGATGTTAACCAGCGCTGCATACTTCGGAATCGGCAGCACATTCAACTTCGCCTCGGCGATAAAGGCCAGCGAGCCTTCGGCACCGCACAGAATGGAGTTGAGGTTGAAGCGCCCGGACTCATCGCGGATGTGAGCCAGGTCATAGCCGGTCAGACAACGGTTCAGCTCGGGGAAGCAGGCGTCAATCTCTTCTTTGCGGGTCTGCTGAATCTCGTCCAGCAGGCGGTGCGCTTCCCCTACCCGGTCTTCACGCTGCTTGATCAAGGCAAGGCTTTCGTCATCAATCGGACCGGACTGCCACAGCGTACCGTCGAGCCAGACGCTGGTCAGCTCCAGTACATGGTCACGGGTTTTGCCGTACAGGACCGAGCCCTGACCGCTGGCATCGGTATTGATCATGCCGCCAATAGTGGCACGGTTACTGGTGGACAGTTCCGGCGCAAAAAACAGCCCGTATGGTTTGAGCGCAGCATTGAGTTGATCCTTTACCACACCGCCCTGAACACGCACCCAGCGCTCGTCGGGATTGATCTCAAGGATACGGTTCATGTGGCGAGAGACATCGACAATCAAACCATCAGTCAGTGACTGGCCATTGGTGCCGGTACCGCCGCCACGGGCACTGAGCACAACATCCTTGAAACGAGGTTCGTTGGACAGCTGTGCAATCAGTACCAGATCATCGGTGTTTTTGGGATAGAGCACGCCCTGCGGCAGCACCTGGTAGATGCTGTTGTCCGTGGCCAGCACCGTACGGTTGGCATAGTCCGGGTTCAGGTGTCCTTTGAAGCCCTGTTGCTTGAGGGTTTCGATAAAGTCCAGATACAGGCTCTGCGTTGCATCGATCTGATCAATACGGGGAATCATCTCAGTCTCCACTGCAAGCCGCCCTTTGTCCGTACCACCAGGGCATTCGCTTGGCATGTTCAATATTGTGCGTATGGGGGGCAATGATGCAGAATCCCTATTTATCATTCAAACGATTAAATTCTATTAATTAATCAAAATAATTTGCCAATATGAGCCAGATCGGCATACGTCACCTGCATGCGTTCATAGAAGTCGCCCGCAGCGGCAGCTTTACCCGCGCCGCCGAGCACCTCCACCTGACACAGTCAGCGTTGACCGCGACCATAAAACAGCTTGAACAGGATGCGGGGCTGACCCTGTTCGACCGCACGACACGGCGCGTGGTGTTAAGTGCCGAGGGTGAGCGTTTCATGCCCGTGGCCGAACGCATGGTGTCCGATTTCAATGCGGCTCTGGATGACCTGCGCGCCCGCGCCGAGTTGCAACAGGGGCGCGTCAGCCTGGCCGGTTCCCCCTCGGTGATCACGCGGCTGGTGCCGGGCGCCCTGGTTGAGTTTCGCGCCTCCTATCCGTCCATTCAGATCGATATCCGTGATGAGAGCGCGGGCAGTCTCGAACAGCGCGTGCTGAACAATGAGGTGGACTTTGCCATTGCCGGTAACCACTCTCAGCAACCGGAGCTGAGCTACAGCCCCCTGCTGCGTGACCGTTACGGTCTGGTCGTGCCCAGTGACCACCCGCTGGCGCAGTCGAGCCAACTGCGCTGGCAGCAACTGCCGGAAGATGATCTGTTGCTCCTGTCCGGGGACACGGGCATACGCGCCCAACTTGAGCGTTTCAGTAAAAACGGCTTGATCCCCATCGAGCTGGAGCGGGTGCAAATCGAAGTGTCCAACCCTGCCGGCATGGCAGCCTTGATCAGCAAACGGCTGGGCGTGTCTCTCTTGCCGGCACTGGCAGCGGACACCCATTCATTTGATGGGCTGGCCTTTATTCCGCTTGATGCGCCCGTGATCGAGCGGGAGATCTGCATCATTACCCGCAAGGGGCGTGCACTCTCGCCCGCAGCGGCTGCATTGCTCGAGCAGGTGCGTCTCTATCTGGAACAGGTTCGCCTGCCCAAATGGGTGACCAGCGTATAGACAGATCCGGTGAAAGCCTGGCTGCGTAGATCCGTTGAAACGGGAGACCTGAATGAGCCAAAGACCCATACTGCTGTATGACGGACAGTGTCCGTTGTGCAAACGTGAAATTGCGCACTACAAGCGGCTGGATATCGACCGGCGTGTGGACTGGCGTGATCTTTTTGACCCTGCTTCCGATCTGGAGACGCTGGGGATTGATGCCTGGAGCGCCATGTCCGTGATTCATGCCGTCGCGCCTGATGGCCGCATTCATACGGGCGTTCACGCCTTTATGCTGATCTGGCGGGAGCTGCCCTGCTATCGACACCTGGCCACAGTGATTGAGACGCTGCGACTCACCGGCTTGCTGGATAAGCTGTACCATCGCTTTGCACGCTGGCGTTTCCGCTCGCGCTGTAAACAGGGCTGCGGTTTGCCACCCCAGCCCTGATCGATTTACCCCTTCAGTGCATCGAAATCACTGGCATCATGCCGTTCGGGAAGCTGATCTTCCGGCTTGCCCCAAGTACGGTTGACCTTGCGCCCCCGCTGCACCGCCGGCCGCTGTTCAATCTGGCGGGCCCAGCGCATCACGTGGGTGTAGCTTTCAACATCCAGAAATTCGGCTGCATCGTAGAGCCGCCCCAGCACCAGAACACCGTACCAGGGCCAAATCGCCATGTCGGCAATCGTGTACGTATCGCCCGCCACATATTCATGCTCGGCCAACTGGCGATCCAGCACGTCCAGCTGCCGCTTGACTTCCATGGTGTAGCGATCGATCGGATATTCGTATTTCTCGGGCGCGTAGGCATAAAAGTGCCCGAAGCCTCCCCCGAGGAACGGTGCGCTGCCCATTTGCCAGAACAACCAATTCAGCGTTTCGGTGCGTGCATCCAGATCCTTTGGCAGAAAGGCATCAAATTTTTCGGCCAGGTAAAGCAGAATAGCGCCTGATTCAAACACCCTGCGCGGCTTGTCACGGCTGTGATCAACCAGTGCCGGAATCTTGGAATTGGGGTTGGCCTCAACAAAGCCACTGCCAAACTGATCCCCTTCGGTTATCCGAATCGGGTAGGCATCATATTCAGCCCCCGTATGCCCAAGCGCCAGCAACTCTTCCAGCATGATGGTCACTTTCACGCCATTGGGCGTGGCCAGAGAGTAAAGCTGCAAGGGGTGCTTGCCGACCGGCAATACCTGTTCATGGGTTGGACCCGCGACGGGTCGGTTGATACTGGCAAACTTGCCGCCGCTTGCATTTTCCCACTGCCAAACCTTTGGCGGAACATACTCTTTATCGGACATATCGACTCCTTGTTTGCGTGCGGATTTATACGCCAGGTACGCACAACCCGATGACTCTCAAGCCGTTGCGTGCAGGGTAGCCAAAGTCTAGCAGCATCAGGACGGATTAAGATGTATCCTGAATACCTCTTGATTTAAGGATGGCCCCCAATGAAATGTTTCAATGAACTATTTGGTATCGATATCCCGCTTATTCAAGCCCCAATGGCGGGTGTACAGAGCTGGGAACTGGCCCTTGCCGTGGCTGAGGCCGGCGCGCTGGGCTCCCTGCCCTGCGCCATGTTGAATGCAGAGTCCATTCGAGCCGCGGTACAGGCCTACCGTGACAGAACCCGACAACCGATCAACCTGAACTTTTTCAGCCACCAGCAGCCTGCAGAGGCCCCGGCGGCGCAGGCTGCCTGGTTGAAACGTCTTGAGTCCTATTACAATGAACTGGGCCTTGAACCGCCCCAAACGCCCGCAGGCGCCTCTCGAAAGCCCTTCGATGCCCCAATGGCCGACCTGGTGTCTGAACTCAAGCCTGAAGTTGTCAGCTTCCATTTCGGCCTGCCTGAACCCGCGCTGCTGGACCGCGTCCGGGCCAGTCACAGCCGAATTATCGCCACGGCAACGACGGTTGAGGAAGCACTTTGGCTGGAACAGCAGGGTGTCGACGCCATTATTGCGCAGGGCGTTGAAGCCGGCGGTCATCGAGGCATGTTTCTCACGGATGATCTGGACAGCCAGATCGGCACTCTGGCATTGGTACCGCAACTGGTTGATGCCACCGCCCTGCCGATCATTGCAGCAGGCGGCATTGCTGATGCTCGTGGGGTCCAGGCCGCCATGTCTCTGGGTGCCAGTGCCGTCCAGATAGGCACCGCTTACCTGCTGTGTGATGAGGCGAAAACCAGCCCCGTTCACCGTGCGGCACTACAGCAGACGCATGAACACCCGACGCGCATGACCAACGTGTTCAGCGGCCGGCCGGCAAGGGGCCTTGCCAACCGCATGACTGAGGAAGTCGGCCCTATCGCCGACAGCGCGCCGGCCTTTCCACTTGCATCAGGCGCTTCGGCCCCCTTGCGTGCCGAGGCCGAGTCTCGAGGCTGCGGTGATTTTACGCCTCTTTGGGCCGGACAAAACCGCACAGGGTGCCGCGCGACCTCTGCGCGTGAGCTGACACAGGCGCTGGCCGCCGGGTTCAAGCCTCAGAAGTAGCTGATCAGACGAGCTTTACGAAGATATCGTGCAGCACATTGGCTGCAGAATGTAAGCGGCGTGAACCATCCATCAAGTGGTGATAGATTTCACGTTTCTTGAGCATTTCGGCGGTTACCTCGCCCTGAAACAGCTCCGCAAGGCTGTGGCGATACAGCCGCTCAATGCGTCGGTGGGCATGGCGCGCGGCATGGGCTTCCTTTTCGGCACCGGCTGGATAGGTTGATAGCGCACGAAACCCCCTCTCCAACGCCTCACAGCCATGCAGAAGCTCATCCAGAATGGCGCGCATGTGCTGGTCTGGGGCCACATTAAAGTCAAGCATTTCGTTGATCGTGCTTTTACAGTGGGTCACGATCCAGTCAAGTCCGTCAACGGCGCGGTAGATATCTTCACGGTCGATCGGCGTCGAAAACGCCCGGTTGAGCAGGTGAAGATTACGAATCTTGAGCGTATCCGCCGCGTGCTCTTCCTCGGTCAGCCGTTCGGACAGCTCATCGGTCGGATGCTGCATGTACTGGTGCAGGTTGGTCATGGTTTCACTGACCAGTGCACTCTGCTCGGCCAGCAGCGTCAGAAAGTCGGGCGGCTTGGGAATCACCCGGTCCAGTAATGCCTGAAAAAAACCGCTTGTATTGGCCATAGTGTGACTCCGTGTAAACCAGAGAAGAGAATCATAACCCTGCAACGAACAGGCGCATCACTTCGTACATCAGGATCGCCAGCACACCTGACCCGGGAATCGTAATCAGCCAGGTGGTCGCAATCTCCCGAGCCTTGGCCCAGCGAACGGCGCGAGGCCGTTCAGACGCTCCGATGCCCATAATGGATGATGACACCACATGAGTCGTTGAAACCGGTGCGCCAACAAGTGAGGCCAGGAACACCACGCTCGCCGAGGTCATCTGTGAGTTCAGCGCGTGCAGCGGCCGAATTTTGTAGATTGCAAAGGCCAGGGTGCGCACAATCTTCCAGCCCCCCAGTACCGTGCCCAATGTAATCGCCGAAGCACACAGCATGATGACCCAGAACGGCACCTCAAACTGATCAATTTCCCCGCCCAGTAACAGACACAGGGTCAGGATGCCCATGCTTTTCTGGGCATCGTTGGCACCATGAGAGAAGGCAAGCCCTGCAGTGGTAAGCCACTGTGCCCCGCGCAGCTCTCGGTTCACCAGCGGGCTGGCAGAGCGCAACAGAAACAGGGTCACCCGCTGCAGAATAAATCCGACCCAGAAGCCCATCAGCGGGGACAGGATCAGGGCCAGCAGCACCTTGGTGACGCCGGTGAACTCACCTCTTGTCAGAGCTTCCAGACCCCAGACCACCTGTTCAGGGCCCGCTGAAATGGCCACAACGCCACAGAGACCACCCACCAGCGCGTGAGAAGAGGACGATGGCAGTCCGCGCCACCAGGTGAGCAGATTCCAGGCGGTGGCAGCCGCCAGCCCACAGAGCACGACCATGAGCGAGAGCGTCTCGGGCAGATCATCAAGGGTGACGAACTTGCCAATGGTATTGGCCACGGCGGTTCCACCCAGTACCGGCCCCAGAAACGTGAAGGTGCCAACAATCAGCACCGACTGGAGGGGCGTCATTGCTCGGGAGGCAATGACCGAAGCAACCATGTTGGAAGCGTCATGAAAGCCGTTGGTGAAGTCAAAGAGTACAACCACACAACCGGCCAGGAGGATCAGCAATCCAATCGAATCCATCTTGCTTCACTTTCATGAAAATGTAACCGCAGCATAACAGAGATGGGCTTACCCCGCCGTCAGACGCAGATCAACTTTTAAGCCACCCAGCTCAGATCGACTGAACTGCATCTCGCCGCCATAGCTTTCAACGATGGCCTGGCAAATGGACAACCCCAGGCCGCTGCCTTCACTCGCCGCCTCGTCGACACGAACGCCGCGCGCCGCAATGCGGGTAAGGTCGGCTTCACTGACGCCAGGACCATCATCCTCCACACTGAGCTCCCATTCCCCCGGTCGACTCGCTGACGACACGAACCGAATCCGCACCCGCTGCCGTGCATATCGCCAGGCGTTATCGAGCAGATTGCCAAGCAGTTCCAGCATGTCGTCACGGTCAAAAGGCACAGCGCCCGGCGGCAGCTCGGACTCCAGAGTGATCGCATCACTGCCAATCCTGTGCAGCAGTTTTGTCAGGTGTGGCATCTCGGCGCGGGGATTAAACTGCCGCCCCGGCCCCGGTGAACCGGCAATCCGTGCCCGTCTCAGCTCACGCTCGATACGCTCATAAAGCGCGGCATAGAGCTGCATCAGCTCCTGACGCACTTCAGGCTCTTGCTGCTGTTCGGACAGCCACCTCAACTGCTGCAGTGGCCGCTTGAGTTCATGTGCCAGATTGCCCAGTGCCATGCGCGAACGGGAAATCTGCTGGCCCGACTGCTGAAGCAATTGCTGAATACTGTTGACCAGCGGCACCACCTCGGCAGGCACCTCTTCGGGAAGCCTGACCAACTCCCCTGCCTGCTGCTGCGCCAGTGTCTGACGGACCGGCTCAAGGCGCGCAAAGCCGGAATGCAGGATCCGACGCTGCATCACCAGCAGGGCCGGTACACTGAGACCCAGCAATGCCAGCAGCCAGAGCTCAAACGCGCGCTGATCCGCTTTAAGGTCGGCAATATCCTCGGCCACCCATAACCGGAAACGCTCCCCCTGCTTGATGAAGCTCTGTTCCAGTACCAGCCATTGCTGATCGCCAAATGCAGCGGTTTCGGTGGTCACCGGCTGACCTGCCGGGATTTCAGGTGTCAGTTCCGGTTCAAAGTCCCACAAAGAGCGCGAACGAAATGAGGCCTGCTCACCCGACAGCTGATAGTAATGCCCGGACTGAACGCGCTGGTATGCCTGCAGGAGCGCCTGCTGGTTCAGCGCCCAGTCACCGTCTGGTGCCCGACTGAGCGCGGCAATCAGGCTTTCGGCATCATCCTCCAGCCGGCTGACGACAAAGGACTGTGTCAAACGGGTCACGCTGACATGCACCAGACTCAGCAGAGCTGCCATCACCACCAGCAAGCCGATCAACAGCTGCCGGCGGATCCGACCCTCCAGTGAAAAAGCCCCTTGCGCCATCAGCCGGCATCAACCCGCGACTTGGCAGGCAAACAGTAGCCCTGACCCCGGCGTGTGAGAATGACGTCACGCCCAAGACGTTGCCGCAACCGGTTGATATAGACCTCAATCACGTTACTGTCGCGCAGGTGATCTTCCTCGTAGACATGCTCACTCAGCTGGTTCTTGGACAGCACCCGGTCGGCATTGAGCATCATGTAGCGCAATAACCGGAACTCGATTCCGGTCAGCGCATGGGTTTCACCCCGTATATCCGACACCTGATGCAGATCCATATCCAGCGTGAGCCCGGCGACCTCCAGCCGGTTGGAAGTATGGCCGTATTGGCGGCGTACCAGCGCCTCCAGACGCGCCAGCAACTCTTCCGTATGAAAGGGCTTGCCCAGATAATCATCCGCACCCGCTTTCAGCCCGTCAACCCGCTCATGCCAGGCATCACGGGCTGTGAGAATCAACACCGGCATGTCACGGCCCTGGCGGCGCCAGCTTGCCAGCACCTCAAGCCCCGGCATTTTCGGCAACCCCAGATCCAGAATCACGGCATCGAACTGTTCTTCGCTGCCCAGAAATTCGCCATCCACTCCGTCCGCAGCGATTTCAACGGCATAACCGGCTTTCTGGAGTGCAGGTTTCAAGCGCCCGCACAGGGCGGCATCATCCTCAACCAGCAGCAGTCGCATGATCAGTCCTCAATCTCTTCTTTCAGAATCCGTCCCGTTACCGGGTCAAGATAAAACTCCCTGACGACACCATCCTCACCCAGCATCTCGATCTCGTATACGAGTCGTCCATGCTCATGCTCGACTTCCACATCCAGCAGGTGCCCCTTCAGGCGTGTCCTGTTTTGCTCCAGCAGATGTGTCAGGGGCTTGATTTTGCCTTGCTTGACCAGCTCCAGAATCTCCTCCTGATCCAGCTCCCGACTGGCCAGAGCCCAGGATGACGTGAACAGGCCTGCGAGCATGCATAGCGCGACACTGATAGCAGCGGTTCTTGTCATCCTGTTCTCCAAATATTGCAAGGTGCCAAAAGCGGCGCTCAGTGATGGTCAGAGCCGGAAGGCGCCCGTTTTCGACCGTTAATCATGGCGGCAGGCAGGTTTTCACGATGCCTCATACTGGCCAAGAATACACCGCCCAGATGAGCCGCGACCAGCAGCAGCACCAGGTTGCCCATCAGCTCATGCAGCTCTTCCACCCATTCTTCACCCCAGAAGATATCGGTGCCCAGCCAGCCGCTCAGCGTTAACAGCGACAAGCTCAGCAAGAGCAGCAGCACCATGGCACCACCGGCAGGATTATGACCGATATATCGCTTTTCCTGCCCCTTGCGAATGGCAGTCAAATAGCGCACGACGCTGCCCGGGGAGCGCACAAACTGGCTGAATCGGGCATAACGAGGCCCAACCAGCCCCCACAGCAGCCTGAACGCAACGAGTCCGGCGATGGTGTAGCCCATCAGCTCGTGCAGGTCCTGCCACTCATCTGCACTGATCCAGGCCACTGCAAAGCAGGCCACCAGCGACCAGTGAAATAACCGAACCAGCGGATCCCATACCTTAACAGTGGCCATGACCGCCTCCTCAGTCTTCGACTTTCATTTTGACGATATCGAAGGTTTTCGGGTTGAAATAGGCCTCTACCCGGCGCTCCTTGTCGTCATAGCCGTAGATCTCATAGCAGCCATCATCAATCTTGAAACGCTTGACCTCCCATCCTTTGGCAGTAACAGCGTCACGAAAAGCCTGTTCACTCTGCCATTCATCCCGAGGCACATCACATTTGTCACTCGCCAGAGCCGGGCCCGACACGGCGGCAGTTGAGATCAGAAGGGTTGCAATCAGCCTGTTCATGAAAGTAGCTCCTGTTGTTGATGTCAGGAGCTACTTTAAGGGGCGGGTCTTAAACGAAACTTAAAGGAAGGCTATTGGCCGAGTATCAGTCGAGCAGATGGATGCCCTTCTCATCCTGTCGAATCCGGCCCGATTTCATAAGCTGGCCCAGTGCCATTTTGTAGGCTTTTTTACTGACACCAAAGATTTCGCGAATGGCATCGGGGTCACTTTTATCACCCAGCGCGCAAAAGCCGTTACGAGCTTCCAGGTAGTTCAGCACTTGCTGTGCCAATGGGTCCACCCGGGCGTAGCCGGGTTTTTCCAGCATGACCGTGATTTTGCCGTCCTCACGTACCTGTTTCACAAATCCGGGCAAGCGCTGCCCGACCCGTACTGGCCGGTGAATATCCTGCTGATGCAACAGCGCCTGTGCACGGTTATCCAGTATCACCAGATAGCCAATGTCGGTTCGGCGCCAGACCAGCAACTCCACCAGTTGGCCCTGATGATACTCGGCCGCAGGATCAAAATGT
Organism: Marinobacterium alkalitolerans; assembly: GCF_017776525.1. Classification (GTDB taxonomy): domain Bacteria; phylum Pseudomonadota; class Gammaproteobacteria; order Pseudomonadales; family Balneatricaceae; genus Marinobacterium; species Marinobacterium alkalitolerans. The sequence continues at coordinate 89,663 of NZ_JACVEW010000010.1, read as the reverse complement.
TTTTCCAGCTTGGTCGTGGCGGCAATACGGCCGGTATTGTCCAGATATAGAAAAACCGTAACTGATTCGCCCGGCTTGAGGCGGCGTGTTTGCTCGTTGTAAGGCAGAAACAGGTCCTTGGGCAGCCCCCAGTCCAGAAAGGCGCCGACCTCATTGACTTCAGCCACCTTAAGGTTGGCAAACTGACCCACCTGCGCTCGCGGACGTTTGGTGGTGGCAATGGGCATGTCGTTCGTATCCAGGTACACGAACACCTGTAACCGATCACCCAAACGTGTGCCCGCCGGCACTTCTGCTCTGGGCAGCAAAATGCCGCCCTCACGCCCACCTTCAAGGTAAACGCCGAATTCGACTTCCCGAATAACCTTGAGCCTGTTCAGCTGCCCTGTCTCAACCATCTACCACTCCGCTTGTTGTTTGTGCACCGTCACGCATTTCATAACACCTTCAGGTGCGCGTGCAGTATACCCGAGTTATCGCCCCGGGCAGCGTGTACATGTACCTATCGTTTTTTGCGCGCCTTTTTCTTTTTGAAATAGTCTTTTACCGGGCGTGGCTTATCGGGCAGGGCCGCTTCAAAGCGGTGCCTGAGCCCCTCGGCACGCGCTTCCCGGGCATCCTGTTCACGCCGGGTACGGTGCTTTTCACCTCGGGCAGCAAAATCAATGATGTTGTCATCGGTCATCTGTCTCACCTGGATTCTGCATGCCCACCCTGACATCTCGTAATGGGCCAGAATTCAATCGCTTTATTCATTCAGGTTCAGAGCATTCTACGCCATTGAGGGCAGGAGGTTCGAGCAGAACCCGAGGCTGACAACCATGCCCGCAGGGCGTAATGCCTTTCAGATAAAAAAACCGCCGGATATTTCCGGCGGGTGTCGAAGTGAGGAGAGCCAAAGTAGTGAGGTGAATCAGCCCCAGTCATCCATGCCGGTGGCTGGCGCAGAGGCTTTTTTCTCTTCCGGCTTATCCGCGATCATCGCTTCAGTCGTCAACATCAGACCTGCGATGGAGGCCGCATTCTGCAGCGCAGAGCGTGTCACCTTGGCCGGGTCGATAATGCCCATCTCAAGCATGTCACCGTATTCGCCGGTCTGGGCGTTATAACCGAAGTTGCCATCGCCTGAACGCACCTGGTTCAGCACAACGCTGGCCTCTTCACCGGCGTTGGTCACGATCTGGCGCAGAGGTTCTTCCATGGCTCGCAGCGCAATGCGAACGCCCATGTCCTGATCATCGTTGGCCGTTTCAAGTCGCTTTTCGGCCAGTTTGGCTGCCGTGCGCACCAGCGCGACGCCACCGCCCGGGACTATGCCTTCTTCAACGGCTGCGCGAGTCGCGTGCAGTGCATCGTCCACAAGGTCCTTCTTCTCTTTCATCTCGACTTCGGTGGCCGCACCGATCTTGATGACGGCGACACCACCGGAGAGCTTGGCGACACGCTCCTGCAACTTCTCACGGTCGTAGTCGGAGCTGGTGTCTTCGATCTGCTTGCGGATCTGTTCAACCCGAGCATCAATTGCCTGGCTGGAACCCGCACCATTCACTATGGTGGTGTTCTCTTTGCTGATCACCACGCGCTGTGCGGTACCCAGCTGACTCAGCTCCACTTTCTCGAGTGACAGGCCGATCTCTTCCGAGATAACCGTACCACCGGTCAGAATGGCGATATCTTCCAGCATCGCCTTGCGACGGTCGCCAAAGCCCGGCGCCTTGACTGCGGCTGCCTTGATGATGCCGCGAAGGTTGTTCACAACGAGGGTCGCCAGCGCTTCACCTTCAACATCCTCAGCGATGATCAGCAACGGCTTGCCTGCCTGTGAGATCGCTTCCAGTGTCGGCACCAGGTCACGGATATTGCTGATTTTTTTATCGAACAGGAGGATATAGGGGCTTTCCAGTTCGGTCAGCATCTTCTCCTGGCTGGTCACAAAATAGGGCGACAGGTAACCACGGTCGAACTGCATGCCTTCAACGACTTCCAGCTCGTTTTCGAGTGACTTGCCCTCTTCCACGGTGATCACGCCATCACGGCCAACCTTGTCCATGGCATCAGCCAGAATCTGGCCAATGTCACTGTTCCAGTTGGCGGATACGGTGCCGACCTGATCTATGGACTTGCTGTCTGAACAGGGCGTTGCCAATGCATGCAGTTCCTCTACGGCGGCCTTGCATACGGTATCAATGCCTCGCTTGAGGTCCATCGGGTTCATGCCGGACGCAATCGCCTTGTGCCCTTCACGTACCAGGGCCTGAGCGAGAACAGTTGCGGTGGTGGTGCCGTCACCTGCAACATCTGCCGTCCTGGAGGCAACTTCCTTGACCATCTGTGCACCCATGTTCTGGAACTTGTCCTTCAGGGTGATCTCCTTGGCCACGGACACGCCATCCTTGGTCACACGCGGTGCACCAAAGCTTTTGTCCAGCACTACATTACGCCCTTTCGGGCCCAGGGTTACCTTTACGGCATTCGCCAGCGTGTTGACCCCCGCCAGCATGCGCTCGCGTGCATCAGTGGAGAATTTAACGGTTTTGGCACTCATGCTGCGTCCTCCTCAACCAAGGCATCTTCAATTACGGCTAATACATCGGTCTCACGCATGACCAGCAGTGTTTCGCCATCCTGTTTCACTTCAGTCCCCGCGTATCTGGCAAACAGCACACGGTCCCCCACATTCACGGTCATACCTCGGCGCTCACCGTTCTCCAGCAAGACTCCTTCGCCGACCGCAACGACTTCACCCTGGCTCGGTTTTTCAGCCGAGCTGTCTGGTATCACAATTCCACCTGCAGTGGTGGTCTCCGCTGCCAAACGTTTGACCACCAGACGATCATCAAGAGGTCGAATGTTCATACCAATTTTTCCTCCTTCCAACCTGCCACCGGCAGGCAACAAAAAGAAAACATGCCTGTGCGAATCAGTTCGCGGATATTCAAATAGGTCCACTTCAAGGCAGTTTCAAGAGCCTCTCTTGTTGAAAAAAATTCAACAAAATCAACAAACGCTTGAGTAAACCAGTGCTAACTTTAAGGCATAGGAGCTTGATCGGGGGGGTGCGGATGAACAGCTTGGACCAGACCGGCCAGTATGGCCTTGCCGAATTCTTTCGCCACCAGCTGGAACGGCTGGCCGGAACTCAAGCGGGTGAAGATACCCGATGGTACATCGGGAACCTGCTGGAGCGTTTCAGCCAAAGCAGTGCGCTGTACAGCTATGAAGAAGGCGAACTGAGCATTCGACCACTGACGCTGTTGTATGGCGATGCCCAACAGTGTCGGGATGAGCGTGAGCGTTGCCTGCTATTGCGACAGCTGGGAGATCAGGCACTTTTTCTGGGCGCCCTGTTTCCGGGCCACTATGCCCGCAAGGGGATTCGGCGTGATTACTTAATCGGCATGGGCAGCGCTGCCTATGATTATCTGGCCGACCACGCCAGAGAATGGGGCCGTGTTTTTGAGGAGCTGGCCAGGCGGTTTGCTTCAATCATGTTGCTGGTTGCACGTGTCTGCCACAGGGAAAAATGCTACAGCGCCAGTGAGATCATGGCGCTCTACCAGCGATGGCAGGTGACAAGAGACCAGACACTGGCAGAGCAGTTGTCGGCTTTGGGTATACAGGTAGATAGCGGCCAAGGGGGTATACACTGACCGCTTGCAGGTAAAACCACACAAAAAAGGCCCCAACAAGTGGGGCCTTGATTATGGCTCAGCGTACAATCAGGCTTTTTCGTTCGCCAGGAAGAACCAGGTATCCAGTACGGAGTCCGGGTTCAGGGAAACAGTGCTGATCCCCTGCTCCATCAGCCAGCGTGCCAGATCGGGGTGATCGGACGGCCCCTGACCGCAAATGCCCACGTACTTGTTCTGTTTGCGGCAGGCCTCAATGGCCATTGCCAGCAGGCGTTTGACCGCTTCGTTACGCTCATCGAACAGGTGTGCAATGATGCCCGAATCACGGTCCAGCCCCAGTGTCAGCTGAGTCAAGTCATTGGAACCGATGGAGAAACCATCGAAATGCTCCAGGAACTGATCGGCCAGCAGCGCGTTGGACGGGATTTCACACATCATGATCAGGCGCAGGCCATTGACGCCACGCTTGAGGCCGTTGCTGGCCAGCATCTCAACGACCTGCTTCGCTTCACCCGGGGTGCGTACGAAAGGCACCATGACTTCAACGTTGGTGAGCTTCATCTCGTCGCGTACCCGCTTGATGGCGCGGCACTCGAGTTCAAAGCAGTCACGGAAGTTGTCCGAGATATAGCGTGCTGCGCCACGGAAACCGAGCATCGGGTTCTCTTCGCTGGGCTCGTAGCGGTCACCGCCAATCAGGTGGCCATACTCGTTCGACTTGAAGTCGGACATGCGCACGATCACTTTCTTGGGGTAGAACGCAGCAGCCAGCGTGGAGATCCCTTCCACCAGCTTGTCCACGTAGAAATCAACCGGTGATGCATAACCGCCGATACGACGTTCGATGATCTGCTTTACGTCCCGCGGCTGATCGTCAAAGTTCAGCAGCGCCTTGGGGTGTACGCCAATCATGCGGTTAATGATGAATTCAAGGCGTGCCAGCCCGACACCCGCATTCGGCAGCGACTGGAAATCGAATGCACGGTCCGGGTTGCCCACGTTCATCATGATTTCGAACGGGAGATCCGGCATGGACTCGACACTGTTGCTCTGGTGCTCGAATGCCAGCTTGCCTTCGTAGACACGGCCGGTATCGCCCTCGGCACAGGACACGGTGACTTCCTGACCGTCCTTGAGTTTCTCGGTCGCATCACCGCAACCCACGATGGCCGGGATACCCAGCTCACGCGCAATGATCGCCGCATGACAGGTACGTCCACCACGGTTGGTCACAATAGCGGCAGCACGTTTCATCACCGGCTCCCAGTCAGGGTCGGTCATATCAGTCACCAGCACATCGCCCGGCTGCACTTCGTGCATGTCATCCAGACCTGCCACCACGCGTACCGGGCCGGAGCCAATGCGGTGGCCGATAGAACGGCCTTCGACCAGCTCGGTCCCTTTCTCTTTCAGCAGGTAGCGTTCGATCACGGTACCCTTGCTCTGACTCTTGACGGTTTCGGGACGCGCCTGCACCACGTACAGCTGTCCGTCATCCCCGTCCTTGGCCCACTCGATATCCATCGGGCGGCCGTAATGCTTTTCGATTGTCACGGCGATGCGTGCCAGTTCTTCAACATCGGCATCGTTAATGGAGAACTGGTTACGTGCTTCCTTGGGCACATCCACGGTTTCAACGGCCTTGCCGGCGCTGCCGTCATCCGTGTATACCATCTTGATCGCCTTGGACCCCAGTGTACGGCGCAGAATGGCCGGCGCTCCCTGTGCCAGGGTCGGCTTGTAGACGTAAAATTCATCCGGGTTCACGGCTCCCTGAACCACGGTTTCACCCAGCCCGTAGGCAGACGTAATAAACACCACGTGGTTGAAGCCGGACTCGGTGTCCATGGTGAACATGACGCCTGAGGAACCGGTTTCGGAACGAACCATGCGCTGAATACCGGCAGACAGGGCGACTTCGGCGTGCGTGAAACCCTTGTGCACGCGATAGGAAATGGCGCGGTCGTTGTAAAGAGACGCAAACACTTCCTTGATCGCCTGTTTGACATTGTCCAGGCCTCGAATATTAAGGAAGGTTTCCTGCTGACCGGCAAATGACGCATCCGGAAGGTCTTCCGCTGTGGCGGAGGAACGGACGGCAACGGCAATTTCTTCGCCGTTGGTCATTTCAGCCCAGGCGTCGTTGATCGCCTGATCCAGTTCCGGCTGGAAGTCCGCTTCCATGATCCACTGACGGATCTTGCTGCCGGTTTCAATCAATGCCCGGGTATCATCCGCATCCAGTGTATTCAGCGCTTCGTTGATACGATCCGCAAGCCCGCTTTGCGCCAGAAAGTCACGATAGGCAAGCGCTGTTGTCGCAAAACCGCCGGGCACTCGCACACCGGCATCACTTAGCTGGTGAATCATTTCACCAAGAGATGCATTCTTGCCGCCGACTTTGTCGACATCTCCCATGCCTGCCTGTTCAAGGCGCAGTACATAATCCTGCAAAGCCAATTCTCCTGAGTCTGAGCCGTTTGACGTAAGGATCATTATTATTATTCTGTCTGAAGGCCGGATAATACTGCAGATGAAACAAAAAATCTTGGGGCTGGCAAAATGTAATTTTATTACAAAAAACGCCCCGTTTTTTTCTGCTAAAGTAGCCCCCTCGCCGAGAGGCGCATTAGGCTAATCTGTCGACAATCGAGGCATACATGAAACGGACCGCATTCTTTATTTCAGATGGCACGGGTATTACCGCAGAGACACTTGGCAACAGCCTGTTATCACAATTTGAAGCGATTCGGTTCGAAAAAATCACCCTGCCATATGTCGACACCGTCGAGAAGGCACAGCGTGTAGTCGACCGCATCAATCAGCAGGCGGAGGAAGACGGGAAACCGCCTATTGTACTGGATACCATCGTCAATGACGAGATTCGCTCCCTTCTGGCCAGCTGTAACGGCTTCAAGATTGATGTGTTCTCAACCTTTCTGAAACCACTGGAGTCCGAGCTGGAAACCCACTCTTCCTACTCTGTCGGCAAGTCCCACGCCATTAACGAGATGGAGCGCTACAAGGACCGTATCGACTCGGTGAACTTTGCGCTGGACAATGACGATGGCGCGCGTACCCGCCAGTACAACGAAGCCGATATCATTCTGGTGGGCGTCTCCCGCTGCGGCAAAACCCCCACCTGCCTGTACATGGCCCTGCAGTTTGGCATCCGTGCGGCCAACTACCCGTTGACCGAAGAAGACATGGAAGCCCACCGGCTACCGGAGTGCCTGCAACAGCACCGCCACAAGCTGTACGGCCTCACCATAGACCCCTTCCAGCTGGCCGCCATTCGTCATGAACGTCGCGCCAACAGTCGGTATGCCTCACTGGACCAGTGCGATTTTGAAGTCAGAACGGTTGAGCGGCTGTTTCAGAAGGAGAGTATCGACTGCATCAATACCACTAACTTCTCAATTGAAGAGATCGCCACCCGCATTATCAACGAGGCGGGGCTGACACGCCGTATCAGCTAGATCATTTGCCTGCTTCGAACTGGCTCAGATCCAGCGGAGCAGGCTCGCCCAGCCAGTAGGCGTAATCGGTATGATCCCTGTACTCGTTACCGGTCAGGCCGTGCACCAGCACGCTCAGGTCACCTCGCGCCTCATCAAGCCAGGGAATAAACCTGTCAAAATCACCGCTGTTGAAGACCACCTGGACACTCCAGCGCAGATGCGGGCCAACGCACTTCTGGTGAATCCGTCCCACCTTTAATCCGAACTGCTGTTGAATAGTTGCGCACAGCGCCTCAACACGGTTTACACTCTGTTCGTTGAAGTAAATGTGGGCGTGGTAGGCGCGGTGTTGATTCACCGGATAGGTTTCAGCGCGGGTTTTCATGGCATGTCTCGGCTTGGTTTTAGCCTGAAGTGTACGCTGCCAAAGGGCCTCGCTGAACCCCTTCCTGTTTGTTGCACAAGGACTTGCAGCAGGTTCAGCTTGAGCCCATGGCCCTTTTGGCTTTAGAATTTCGCATCTTCAGGTGCTGCCAATGTGTAACAGAAATCTCCAATGACTAAAATTCGCTGTATCGAAGAACTCGTCGAAGAGTTCAAGGAGCAACGGCCCATCCGTGGAGGCTCGCTGATCATTACCATCTACGGTGATGCCATCGCGCCGCGTGGTGGAACCGTCTGGCTTGGCAGCCTGATCAACCTGCTGGAGCCGCTGGGCCTGAACCAGCGCCTGGTCCGTACCTCAATCTTCCGTCTCACCAAGGATGGCTGGCTCACGTCCAACCAGATTGGTCGGCGCAGCTATTACAGCCTGACCGACTCCGGCCGTCGCCGTTTCGAGAGCGCCTTCCGCCGTATTTACGCCGAGCTTTACCCCGAGTGGGATGGAAAGTGGGACATGATCCTGGCCAATCAGCTCGACAACGAGCTGCGCAAGGTGTTGAAGAAAGAGCTTGAGTGGCAGGGCTTTGGCAATATTGCTCCCAGTATCATGGCGCACCCGATGGCCGATACGCAGGAGCTGGTAAATACCCTGCAGGAACTCTGCGTGCAGAATGAAGTGATTCACATGCAGTCCGAACTGGTGGGTACGCAAACCTCGGAAGCCTTGAAAGAGCTGGTGCATGAGTGCTGGAACCTGCAAAAACTGGCTGAAGATTACCAGCAGTTTCTGGATCGCTTCAGGCCCATCCTGCGCGCCATCAAGGCAGCCGACGATCTTGAGGCAGAACAGTGCTTCCAGCTGCGCACGCTCCTGATACACCACTATCGTCGACTGCTGTTGAGAGACCCCCTGCTGCCTGAAAAGCTGCTGCCTGTTGATTGGGCCGGCACTTCGGCGCGGGTGCTGTGCCGAAATATTTATCGCCTTATTTACGACAAGGCCGATGAATGGCTGTCACAGACGCAGGAAACGGCAGATGGCCCCCTGCCCGAACCTTCTCCACGCTTCTACAAGCGTTTTGGCGGCCTTTGATCCTCGCTATTCGGAGAGCACATTATGCCCCTATCGACCCCGGTTAAGCGTGAGCGGCTGCATACCCGTTATGTGACTTGTAACGGTTACAGGCGCGAAGATGGCCTTTGGGACATTGAAGGCGAGCTGATTGATATCAAAAGCTTTGATCTTGAAGTGGCCGAGCGCAACGACGGCGTGATTCCGGCGGGCGAGCCCTTGCACAAGATGTCACTTCGGCTGACCATCGATTACGACCTCAACATACTCGATGTTGAAGCCAGCATGGACTATACCCCGTTCCGTTACTGCCCCGAGATTGCCGACAGCTTCCGCAAGCTGATCGGGCACCGGATTGCGCCCGGCTTTACGCGCTTGACACGCGAGCTGCTGGGCGGCACTCAGGGCTGTACCCATCTGCTGGAAATGCTGGGTGTACTGGCGACAACGGCATACCAGACCACGCATCACGAGCGCGAGAAGCGGGAAGATTTCGGCGCCAAGGGCGACAATCCCCCGCCCATGCTCAACACCTGTCACACCTTCGACACCAAAGGCCCCGTGGTCAAACAGTACTGGCCTCAGTTCTACGAAGAGTAACCTCCCGACATCTGCGACAGAGCCATAGCCTCCTGCTCTGCCGCAGGTCGCTTACTGAGACTGTTCCCGCTCCTTCACCTGATACAGCGGGATGACCTCATCCTCGAAGCTCAGGCGCTTGCGATCAGGCTCCACCTCCGTCAGCGGATCCACCTCCTGCATCGTGTTCAGGCTGCGAATCGCCAGATCCTGATACTGCTCGGTACCCTTGGATTTCCAGGCAATCTCCTGCTCACCCAGCTCACGAATAATACGTGCAGGCGAGCCCGCCACCAGCGTACGGTCCGGCACCTCGAACTTGGCTTTGACAAACGCCATGGCGGCAACGATGGAGGACTCACCTACCACCGCGCCATCCATGATCACCGCGTTCATGCCGACCAGTGCATTACGCTTGATGACACAGCCATGCAGAACGGCACCATGGCCAATGTGGCCATCTTCCTCGACGACGGTATCCGTCCCCGGGAAACCGTGCATGACGCAGGTATCCTGGATATTGGCCCCCTCCTTCAACTCGAGGCGTCCAAAATCGCCGCGCAAACAGGCGGCCGGACCCACATAACAGCGCGGACCGATGATGACGTCACCGATCAATACGGCTGAAGGGTGAACGAAGGCAGTCGGATGGATTACGGGTGTAATGCCATCGATTGAATACACTTTCATGCAGGTCTCCTGAATGATTGGGTTCCATTCGGCTTTTCCAGCATAGCCGATTTGTTGAGTTACACTTTACGATACAAAATTATTTTTTATCTACCAATTATTGTATCTCTTTTAAGAGCCTGTGCTATGATGAATGCATGCAAGGCATGCCCTTGCACTCCATCCGATCCAGTGCCGAGCACGGGTCAAAGCACACTTTGCCCTTATATGGCAGGCCCTTACCGGCCTGCCTTTTTTCTGTCCGATAACAGCACTCTGTTTCACGCCAGGTCCCATTTCAGGCTAAGCTGACTCTCAGGCTTAACCAGAGGACGACAGCATGCTCATAGACCCCACGACATCCTGCCTGATGGTGATCGATATCCAGGAACGGATGGCCCCTGTCATACACCAGGCCGAACAGGTGGTGGATCGCTGCCAGTGGCTGATTGAGATCGCCAACCGGCTTGAAGTACCAGTGCTTGCCACGGAGCAATATCCAAAAGGGCTGGGCCAAACACTGCCCCGCCTGAAGTGCCTGCTCGATGCAAACAACATCATCGAAAAGATCCACTTTTCTGCCCTGTCAGACGCTGAACCCAGACACGCACTCCAGTCAGGCGCCTATCAACAGGTCATCCTGGTGGGTATGGAAACACATGTCTGTGTGCTCCAGACCGCGCTGGAACTCAAGTCACAGGGGTACGACACCTTTGTGGTTCAGGACTGCGTCTCGTCTCGAGATCCGGAAGACAAGGCCGCCGCACTGGAGCGCTTCAAACAGCTCGGCATTCAGGTTGTCACTCGCGAAATGGTCGCGTTCGAGTGGCTGCGACGCGCCGGCACCGACCGCTTCCGTGAGATCAGCCGTCAATATCTGCGATAGCAGAGATCAGTAATTTCCCCTACCTCTCTTGACTCCTGCCGCCATATCGATGAAAGTTTACGTTAACGTAAACTTTCATCGATAGACAACTGATTTAGTATCCAGAACAAGAATCAACAACAGGAGAGGTCGATGACGGCACCACTCTGGACACCTGACCAGGCACGCTGCGAAGCCAGCCGGATCCACCAGTTCATACAGCACCTGAATACAACCTATGGCCTGAGCCTGAGCGACTACAGCACCCTGTACCAGTGGAGTCTTCAGCACAACCAAAGGTTCTGGGACACTCTCTGGGACTACGCCGGAGTGGTCGCCAGCCACAAGGGTGACACCATTCTGGAGCATCCGGACCGCATGCCCGGTGCTCGCTGGTATCCGGAAGCACGACTCAACTTTGCCGAGAACCTGCTCAAGTTCAACGACGACCGCCCTGCGGTGATCTTTCGCGGTGAAGATGATACCCGTATCGAATTGAGCCACCGTGAACTCTATCTGCGTGTGGCTCAGCTGGCCAGCGCCCTTCGTCGTCAAGGCATCAAGGCAGGTGATCGTGTATCAGGCTTCATGCCCAACGTGCCCGAAACCCTGATCGGGATGCTGGCAACTGCTTCCATCGGCGCCATCTGGAGCTCATGCTCACCTGATTTTGGTATCAACGGCGTTCTGGACCGCTTCGGTCAGGTTGAGCCCCGGGTGCTCCTCACCACGGATGGCTATCGCTACAACGGCAAGGTACTGAACAGCCTCGAGCGGGTTGAGGGCATTGTCGACAAACTGCCGTCTATCGAGTCTGTCGTGGTGGTGCCGTTTATCGATGACACCCCGGACATCAGCGGTATTGACCGCGCCGTCTTGCTGTCCGATTACATCGACTCCGAGGCGACCGAGATCCAGTTTGAGCAACTGCCATTCGATCACCCGCTTTACATCATGTACTCCTCAGGCACCACGGGTGTACCCAAGTGCATCGTACACAGCGCCGGCGGTACCCTGCTGCAGCACCTGAAGGAGCACATCCTGCATACGGATGTGGGGCGTGACGATCGCCTGTTCTACTACACCACCTGTGGCTGGATGATGTGGAACTGGCTCGTCAGCGGACTGGCAACCGGCTGTACTCTGGTGCTGTTCGATGGCTCACCCTTCGCCCCCAAGCCTGAACACCTCTGGGACGTGGCTGAGCAGGAAGGTATCAGCATCTTTGGCACCAGCGCCAAATACATTGCGGCACTGGAGAAAGCCGGCGTTAAACCGCGCGAAACACATGACCTCAGCCAATTGAAAGCCGTGCTTTCAACAGGCTCACCGCTGGCGCATGAGAGCTTTGAGTATGTCTATCGTGACATCAAGCAGGACCTGCAGCTCTCCTCCATTTCCGGCGGCACCGATATCGTCTCCTGCTTCGCGCTGGGCTGCCCCATTCGACCTGTCTATGCGGGCGAACTCCAGTGCCGCGGCCTTGGCATGGCCGTCAAGATCTTTAATGACAGCGGCGATTCCGTGGTGGGTGAAAAGGGAGAACTGGTATGCACCCAGCCCTTCCCTTCCATGCCGATCGGCTTCTGGAACGACCCTGAAGGGCAAAAGTATCACGATGCCTATTTTGATCAGTTCGAGAATATCTGGGCACATGGCGACTACGGTGAAATCACCGAGCATGATGGCCTGATCATCCACGGTCGTTCTGATGCGGTACTCAACCCCGGCGGCGTGCGTATCGGTACGGCCGAAATCTATCGCCAGGTTGAGAAGGTTGAGGAGGTACTGGAAAGCCTCTGTATCGGTCAGCCCTGGGACAACGATGTGCGCGTGGTGTTGTTTGTCCGCCTGCGGGAAGGGGTTGCACTAGATGATGAACTGGTTCAGCGCATCCGTTCAACCATTCGCGCCAACACTACCCCCAGACATGTGCCGGCCAAGGTGATTCAGGTCACGGATATTCCGCGCACTATCAGTGGCAAGATCGTAGAGCTGGCTGTGCGCAAGGTAGTGCTGGGAGAAGAGGTTAAAAACAAGGACGCCCTGGCCAACCCTGAAGCACTGGAACTGTTCAGAAACCTGCCCGAACTGCAAAGCTGATTCAGACCGATATTCGCCCTGCACCGCAGGGCGAATATCCTGAGCCTGACAGCTCCACTCACTGCCTGATCGAAACGAGCCCTAGTCGAAACGATAATGCTCCTGATTCAACCAGGCGGCCACATCTGCCACCTCATCGGGAAACCACCCTACGTCCAGGTTCGTGTTGCAGCCTTCTACATATGCCTCAAGGGCTGCGCGACTTTGAACCTTGCGATCGCTGCGCTGGTAAAACGACGGCGCATGACAGGTTTCGCAATTGGCATCGGTATAGTGCTGCCCCTGGATCGTTCGCTCTATGCTCACTGCTTCATACAGCTCACGACCGGTTTCGGGATCAGCCGCCCAGGCTGCCATGGGCATACACAACACTGCCATGGCCATCCCTCGAGTTTTCTCCCTGCGCATCACTCACCTCCATTGTTCAGAGTTGAATTCGGCTGACCTGAGCAATGAAATCAGGAGGATCAATCACACCGATCATTGTCATTTCCGGCCGAATGTCTCCACCTGCATCATAAAAAATAAGCGCAGGCGGACCTATGATATTGAAGCGCTTATACAGCCGCTTGGCCTGATCATCATTTTCTGTCACATCAAGCTTGATCAGCTTGAAGTCTTTTAAAGAGGCCTGCACTCCCGCATCACTGAACGTAACATAGTCCAATTCAATGCAGGAGATACACCAGTCAGCATAAAAATCGAGCATAACCGGCTGGTTGTTTGCACGAGCCTGGGTCAGTAACCGATCCAGCTCGGATTCTCGGGTGACCACTTCAAACGCCAGCTTCTGCTTCTGACTGCTGGACGAGTCCCCTGCCACTGCTGATGTGACTCCTTGCAGCGGATACAGCAGGCTCTGACCTCCGGCCAGGACGCCCAGCATCAGCGCCCCGCCGTAGATGAGCATCACGACGCCCACCCCTTTCCAGAATCGGTGCCAACCGCTGGCCTTGGCATCGAGCTTGTCCAGCGCCTTAAGGTAGACGGCACTGATGATCAGCACCAGCGCCAGCAGCAACATGGTGATTTCCGTCGGCAGGATCCGATCGAGCATCCAGACTGCCATCAGCAGCAGGACCACACCGAAGCCCGCCTTGACGCCTTCCATCCAGGCCCCGGCTCTTGGCAGCAGGCGGCCTGCCGATGCACCCACCAGCAGCAGCGGAACGCCCATGCCGAGCGACAGGGAAAAGAGCGCCGAGCCACCCAGTACCGGATCACCGCTCTGCCCGATATAAATCAGCGCCCCGGCCAGCGGTGCTGCCATGCAGGGCCCCACGATCAGCGCCGACAGCACACCCATGATGGCCACACCCAGCAGCGTGCCGCCCTTCTGGCGATGACTCAGGTTATTCAGCCTGCTCTGCAGGGCCGCGGGCACCTGCAGGTCATAAAAACCGAACATGGACATCGCCAGCACAACGAACAGGGCACTGAAGGTTCCAATCACCCAGGGGTTTTGCAGCGCAGCCTGCAGGTTGGCGCCAAACAGGCCCGCCAGTATGCCTGCCAACGTATACGTCAGCGCCATTGCCAGCACATACACCAGCGACAACATGAAGCCACGCCGTGTACTGGATCGATGCCCCTGCCCGGCAATCAGGCTGGACAGAATCGGAATCATGGGCAGGACGCATGGCGTGAATGACAGCGCCAGGCCGGCCAGGAAAAACGCACCCAGCATCAACAGGCGATCCTCGCCCGCCAGCAATCCAGCGAAGCGGTCCTGCTCGGTTTGTGGGAGCACATTCTCTAACTGGGCACTTTGATCCCGGGTTTGTTCACCGGACGCCTTCGGCATCTCCGGCCAGCCCAAACCGGCTGCCAGAGGCAAATTATCAACGCTGATCTGCTGAGTAACGGGCGGATAGCACACCCCACCTTCCCAGCAGCCCTGGTAGGTCACGGATATATCGGCACCAGCGTCCGCCCCATCACGACGGCCAAGCAGCAGATCCACCTGCGCCTGCTCATGGTAAACCTCGACACGCCCAAAGAGCGGGTCATCCTTCATATCTCCACTGATGTCCCGGCGATCAACCAGCTCTATCCCTTCCGGGACCGAGACTTCAATACGCTCACGGTACAGGTAGTAATCCGGCTCGACCTGCCAGACCAGCCGTGTCACGCCAGTGGCGGGCACCTCCACTCGCAGCCGGAACGCTTCCTCGACCATCAGAGGGCCATCGGCACCATTACTGCCAAAGGGGTTCGCGAAAGAGGGAGACGCAACAAGCGAGACTGCAAGTAACAAGGGGAATATAAAAAGACGCATCAACACGCTGGTGTTCCTTATCCGGCCCAAAATACTCTAGCTGTGACTGGTTTATACGCAAAATGTTCGCACTTTCATCAAAGTGTACCACCTGAACGCTGTAAGACTGCCAGAGCCTAACACCTTCAGACACTTATAACCGTTGCACTGATGTGGTAAAACAGAATCAGTCGGCCGCCAAAAGCCGATACCAGCATCTCAGCCGCTGTCAGGACAATACGATGACCGATACACGTGTAGAAGACCTTAATATTGAATCCAATATCCGACTGGTAACACCGGAAGAACTCAAGGCCAAGCTTCCGATCACCGAAGCCGCCGCCGAAACGGTCATGCAGGGCCGTCAAGTCATCAAGGACATCCTCGATCGCAAGGACAAGCGTCTTTTTGTCGTTGTGGGCCCCTGCTCCATCCATGACCCCGAAGCTGCGCTGGCGTATGGCCGCAAGCTCAAGGCACTGGCCGAGGAAGTTAAGGACAGTCTGTATCTGGTTATGCGTGTCTATTTTGAGAAGCCCCGTACCACCGTGGGCTGGAAAGGATTGATTAACGACCCGCACCTGAACGACTCCTTCGATATCGAAGAAGGTCTGCATATTGCGCGCAAACTGCTGATCGATCTGTCTGAAATGGGACTGCCGCTGGCGACAGAGGCACTGGACCCGATTTCCCCCCAGTACATGCAGGACCTGATCAGCTGGTCTGCCATTGGTGCACGTACCACCGAGTCTCAGACACACCGTGAGATGTCATCCGGCCTCTCCTGTGCCGTCGGCTTCAAGAACGGTACTGACGGCGGGCTGGACGTGGCCGTGAATGCCATGAAATCTGTCAGCCATCCGCACAATTTCCTGGGCATCAACGGCGACGGTGAAGTATCAATGGTCCGTACACGTGGCAATCGCTACGGCCATGTTGTTCTGCGCGGTGGTAACGGCAAGCCCAACTATGACTCCGTAAGCGTCAAGCTGTGCGAACAGGCACTGGAAAAAGCCGGTCAGCCCAGCAATATCATGGTGGACTGCAGCCACGCGAACTCCAGCAAGGACCCTGCACTGCAGCCGCTGGTGGCCGAAAACGTGGCCAACCAGATTCTGGAAGGCAATAACTCAATCGTTGGTCTGATGATTGAAAGCAACCTGGAATGGGGCAACCAGTCTATTCCGGAGGATCTGTCCCAGCTCAAATACGGCGTATCCGTCACGGATGCCTGTATCGATTGGAGCACGACCGAATCCTGCCTGCGCGAAATGGCCGGCAAGCTGGACCAGCCGCTCAAGCAGCGCTAAGACCTTTCAAGCTCCCTGCGCAGGAGCTCTGACGATGTTCAGGGTTCCTGCTCTGCGCTCTCCCCTGCCCTTGACGCTTCCTCGGCCTTCTTCTCACGCTTTCGACTGTACATGCGGGTATCGGCCAGATTGATCAACTGATCGGCGGATTTGGCCTCATCCGGGAACACCGCGAAACCGACACTTGCCGATATGAAGATCTCCTGATCGCCCATCGCAAAGGGTTCGGACATCACGCTCTCAATCTTGGCAGCCAATGCCTTGGCATCTCTGCAGCGCGTACCCGGCATCAACAGAATGAACTCATCCCCACCATTGCGGGCAAGGGTATCTGATTTGCGAACATGCGCCCCGAGCCGGGCAGCCGCTTCTATCAGCAGCATGTCCCCCACATGGTGGCCATAGGTGTCGTTCACTTGCTTGAAGTGATTAAGATCGATAAAGAGCATCGAGAACCCGATGCCGCTCCGGGGGTAAAGATCGGCCAGCAGCTGTGTTTTCTGCAGCAGGGAGCGCCTGTTCTCGCAACCGGTCAGCGGGTCCGTGAGGGACTGGTTCAACGCAAAACGGTACAATTGGTAACAAACGGCAGCTACGGCCGCGAACAACAATACCAATCCCCAGGCAGCAGTCCGCAGCCAGGTTAATGAAGGGATTCGCCCGTTATCAGTTTTAGCCGCAATGATCCAACTGCCATTTGGAAAATACACCGGCATCCGCGCCAGCGGTTCATCGAACACTGCCGGGTCGCCAAAGAACACTTCCCCCTCACTGCCCTTGGCATCTCGCCCCCTGATGGCCAGACGGAAGGCGTCATTGCCGTTTTTGAGGCCCACATCACTGATCAGGTCGTCATAGTTGATGACTACGGAAGACAAGCCCCAATAATGCCGCTCTCCCCCCTCTTCATAGTAGATCGGGGTACGTGCGATCAGCCCCTTGCCGCCCTGTACCAGGTTAACCGGGCCGGCAAGTGTCATTTTTTCAGTCAGCATGGCTTCCACCACGGAGGGCCATTGATCCGGCCTTTCCTGGTATACAAGTCCCAGCGCGGCCTCATTCCCGGACAAGGGATAGACAAACCGCATGACATTATCAGGTGCCAGGCCTATGTTTCTGACCAGAGGTGCTTCACGCACAATTTCGCGCGCCAGTTCGTACCAGCGATCAACATTACTGTTTGGATTAACGCGGACGTAGGTATTGAGGGTAGACGAAAGATACAGCACGGAATTGATACGGCTTTCCAAATCTGCTCGACGCTGAGCAATTTCCGCAACAGCCTCGACACGCTGAACCTGAGCCATCCGTTGCTGCACCAGGCCCACCACAAACTCGGCCAGCACAAAAAGCAGCAGGGTTATCAGCAGTATCAGCGTGTATGCGACAACCGGGGGCGGGCCTTTGCGTATAAAGTGGTGCACCATCTAATTCACGTCACCCGTATCAAATTGAATACGGATTGATTGTACGCCAACTGCCCCCGGTATGCGAAAAATCGGGGCGTGTCAGATCAATGAACAGCCCGGCAAAGGGCCAGGCTGTTCATTAGGGGGAAGGTCAGAAAGTATCGCCGGGAATGCGCACCTGGCCTTCCATGATCACCCGTGCACTTCGGCTCATGATGGCTTTTTTGGCCGTCCATTCGCCATTCACCTCTTCGGCAGCCGCCCCTACGCGCAAGGTGCCCGAGGGATGACCGAAGGTGACGGATTCGCGCTCGACGCCACCGGCGGCCAGATTCACCAGCGTGCCGGGTACTGCAGCGGCTGTCGCAATCGCGACTGATGCGGTCCCCATCATGGCATGGTGCAGTTTGCCCATGGACAATGCGCGTACACACACATCAATATCATTTGATGAGATCTGCTTGCCACTTGACGCCTGATAGTCAGTAGCCGGTGCCACAAAGGCGATCTTGGGGGTGTGCTGACGGGATGCGGCTTCCGCGATATCGGAAATCAGCCCCATCTTAACGGCACCATAGGCACGCATCTTCTCAAAACGCGCCAGTGCATCGGCATCGCCATTGATATCTTTCTGCAACTCGGTACCGGTGTAGCCAATATCGGCCGCATTGACGAAAATGGTCGGGATGCCTGCGTTGATCATGGTCGCCTTCAGCGTCCCTTCACCCGGCACCTCCAGGTCATCCACCAGATTGCCGGTGGGGAACATGGAGCCCTCACCATCCGCCGGATCCATGAATTCGATCTCGACTTCGGCGGCAGGGAAGGTTACACCGTCCAGTTCAAAATCACCGGTTTCCTGTACTTCACCGTTGGTAATGGGGACGTGGGCAATGATGGTTTTCTGGATATTCTTCTGCCAGATCCGGACCGTACAGATGCCATTTTCAGGGATTCGCGCCGGGTCAACCAGCCCTCCGCTGATCGCAAAGGCACCAACGGCAGCGGTCAGGTTGCCGCAGTTGCCGGACCAGTCAACAAAGGCACGGTCAATGGCAACCTGTCCGAACAGGTAGTCGACATCGTGATCAGGCTGCTCACTCTTGTCCAGAATCACGGTCTTGGACGTGGAGGATGTTGCACCGCCCATGCCATCAATCTGCTGCCCGTAGGGGTCAGGGCTGCCAATGACACGCATCAGCAGCTTGTCTCGCGCTTCTCCTGGCGCCTGGCAAGGCTCCGGCAGGTCCTGGCGACGGAAGAATACGCCCTTGCTGGTGCCGCCGCGCATGTAGGTAGCGGGAACTTTAATCTGGGGAACACTGGACATGTAGATGCTCCAAAATAAAACGGTTATCGGGCTGAAGTAAATGCATTGTAGGTCGCTGGCGGGGTGTTTGACTGCTGCGCATGCCTGTCACCTGACGGGTGATATACGCCCAGTGGTCGGGCTCTGGCCTGCCTGGAGCCGTACCTCCCGTCACAGTATGACCATCTGCCCGGGAAAAGCCCGGGCTGCATTCACAGCCCGGGTAGAGTGGGTGCCGATCAGGCAGCGCCTTCCGCTTCCAGGAACTCCTTGGCGAAGCGTTGAAGAACACCGCCGGCATTGTAGGTTTCAACCTCGGCAGCCGTATCGAGTCGACAGATCACCGGTACTTCGACACTCTCACCGTTACGGCGATGGATGGTCAGCGTCAGGGTTGCGCCCGGTGCAATATCCCCTTTCACATCGAAGGTTTCGGTGCCATCGATACCGTAGGTATGACGGGTTTCACCCTCGCGGAACTGCAGCGGCAGCACGCCCATACCGACCAGGTTGGTACGGTGAATGCGCTCAAAGCCTTCTGCCACGATCGCTTCAACGCCTGCCAGGCGTACACCCTTGGCCGCCCAGTCACGCGACGAACCCTGACCGTAGTCAGCCCCTGCCACAATGATCAGGTTCTGCTTGCGGTTCATGTAGGCTTCGATCACTTCCCACATCCGCATCTGCTCACCTTCCGGCTCCAGGCGGGCGAGTGACCCCTGAATGACTTCGCCGCTTTCATCCCGACACATCTCATTGAGCAGTTTCGGGTTGGCGAAAGTCGCACGCTGTGCCGTCAGGTGGTCACCACGGTGCGTCGCGTAGGAGTTGAAGTCTTCCTCCGGCAGCCCCATCTTGGCCAGGTATTCACCTGCCGCAGAGTCGGCAAGGATCGCGTTGGACGGTGACAGGTGGTCGGTGGTGATATTGTCACCCAGTACCGCCAGCGGACGCATGCCGGTCAGAGTACGTTCAGCGGCCAGCGCACCTTCCCAGTACGGCGGGCGGCGAATGTAGGTGGACATCGGGCGCCAGTCGTACAGCGGGCTTTCCGCCTCTTCCACCTGACCCAGATCGAACATCGGAATGTAAACCTGCTTGAACTGCTCAGGCTTAACGCTCTCCTTCACGATCGCATCGATCTCTTCGTCAGACGGCCAGAGATCCTTCAGCGTCACCGGGTTACCATCCTTGTCGGTGCCCAGCACATCCTTTTCAATGTCGAAACGCACGGTACCGGCAATCGCATACGCCACAACCAGCGGCGGAGAAGCCAGGAACGCCTGCTTGGCATACGGATGGATACGGCCGTCAAAGTTACGGTTACCGGACAATACCGCAGTAGCATAAAGGTCGCGGTCGATGATCTCCTGCTGAATCTTCGGATCCAGCGCACCGGACATGCCGTTACAGGTGGTGCAGGCATAAGCAACGATGCCAAAGCCCAGCTTTTCAAGTTCAGGCAGCAGGCCGGCTTCTTCCAGGTACAGGCGTGCGACCTTGGAACCCGGCGCGAAGGAGGATTTCACCCAGGGCTTGCGGATCAGGCCCAGCTCGTTGGCCTTCTTGGCCAGCAGGCCGGCAGCGACCACGTTGCGCGGGTTGGAGGTGTTGGTGCACGAGGTGATGGCTGCGATGATCACCGCACCATCCGGCAACAGACCTTCTTCCTCTTCCTTGCGTGCCGCTGCCAGCTTGTCTTCATCCGCAATGCCACGGTCATGCAGTGCAGAGGTCGGCAGGCGACGGTGCGGGTTGGACGGACCGGCCAGGTTGCGCTCAACGCTGGACAGATCAAAGGTCAGTACACGTTCGTACTCGGCTGTTTTCAGATCGTCAGCCCACAGACCGGTTTCCTTGGCATACTGTTCTACCAGAGCGACCTGCTCCGGTTCACGGCCGGTCAGTTTCAGGTAATCGATGGTTTGATCATCGATGTAGAACATCGCTGCGGTCGCACCGTATTCCGGTGTCATGTTGGAGATGGTCGCACGGTCACCGATGGTCAGACTGTCGGCCCCTTCGCCAAAGAACTCCAGATAAGCGCCGACAACACGTTCCTTGCGCAGGAACTCGGTGATCGCCAGGACGATATCGGTCGCGGTGATACCGGGCTTGCGCTCACCGGTCAGCTCCACACCCACGATATCCGGCAGGCGCATCATGGACGGCTGCCCCAGCATAACGGTTTCCGCTTCCAGACCACCCACGCCGATGGCGATAACACCCAGCGCATCTACGTGCGGAGTATGCGAGTCGGTGCCGACACAGGTATCCGGGAAAGCAACGCCATCACGCGCCTGGATCACAGGTGACATCTTCTCCAGATTGATCTGGTGCATGATGCCGTTACCGGCCGGAATCACGTCCACGTTTTTGAACGCGGTCTTGGTCCAGTCGATAAAGTGGAAACGGTCTTCGTTACGACGGTCTTCGATGGCGCGGTTCTTTTCAAAGGCATCCGGATCAAAACCCGGCGCTTCAACAGCCAGCGAGTGGTCGACAATCAGCTGGGTCGGCACGACCGGGTTGACCTTGGCCGGGTCACCGCCCTTCTCGGCAATGGCATCACGCAGACCGGCCAGGTCTACCAGTGCTGTCTGGCCCAGGATGTCATGGCAAACAACACGTGCCGGGTACCAGGGAAAATCGAGGTCGCGCTTGCGCTCGATCAGCTGCTTGAGGGAGTCGGTCAGAGCCGCCGGCTCACAGCGGCGAACCAGTTGTTCAGCCAGCACACGCGAGGTGTAAGGCAGCTTTGCATAGGCGCCGGCTTCGATCGCTTCGACCGCTTCACGGGCATCGAAGTAATCCAGGTTGGCACCTTTCAGAGGTTTACGAAATTCTGTATTCATGGCGTCGAATGTCCATCGGATAGTGTTCGTTGACGCGGTCTGCTGCAGAAATCCCGCAGCAGGATGCCGGGCGAAGAGACGGGTGTGGCAGCTGAGGCCACACCCTGCGCATGAATCAGGCGCGCTCTTCGATCGGCACCCACTCAGCTGACTCAGGGCCAGTGTAGTCCGCAGACGGACGGATAATGCGGTTGTTGGCGCGCTGTTCCATCACGTGGGCAGTCCAGCCTGCCACTCGGGAGCACACGAAAATCGGCGTGAACAGCTCGGTCGGAATGCCCATGAAGTGGTAGGCAGAAGCATGGAAGAAGTCGGCGTTACAGAACAGCTTCTTCTCGCGCCACATGACCGCTTCAACACGCTCGGACACCGGGTACAGCACGGTGTCGCCCACCTGCTCGGACAGCTTCTTGGACCATTCCTTGATGATGGCGTTACGCGGATCGGAATCACGGTAGATGGCGTGGCCAAAGCCCATGATCTTGTCCTTGCGCGCCAGCATGCCCATGATCTGTTCTTCCGCTTCTTCCGGGCTCTTCCAGTTTTCGATCATGGCCATGGCGGCTTCATTCGCACCACCGTGCAGAGGACCGCGCAGCGAACCGATCGCACCGGTTACACAGCTGTGAATGTCGGACAGCGTGGACGCGCACACACGTGCAGTAAAGGTAGAGGCATTGAACTCATGCTCTGCATACAGAATCAGGGACGCATGCATCACTTTTACATGCAGCGGGTCCGGCTTCTTGTCATGCAGCGTCCAGAGGAAGTGCTCACCGATAGAGTCTGCATCGGTGTTGGTTTCGATGCGCTTGCCGTGGTGAGCAAAGTTGTACCAGTAGTTGATGATGGACGGGAACACCGCCAGCATGCGGTCGATATGGTCATGCTGCTCGGAGAAGTCTGCTTCGGTTTCCAGGTTGCCCAGCATGGAGCAGCCGGTGCGCATCACATCCATCGGGTGTGCATCTTTCGGAATCTGTTCCAGCACCACTTTCAGTGCTTCCGGCAGACCGCGCATGCCTTTCAGTTTTGCCTTGTAGGCGTCCAGCTCAGCCTGGTTCGGGAGCTTGCCATACAGCAGCAGATAGGCCACTTCTTCAAACTCGGCCTTGTCTGCCAGTTCCTTGATGTCATAACCACGGTAGGTGAGGCCGGCACCGGTTTTACCCACGGTACACAACGCTGTTTCGCCTGCGGACTGACCTCGCAGACCGGCACCACCCAATTTTTTCGCTTCAGCCATCTGTCTCTCCTTAATCTGTTGTCGGGAGGCCAGGCCTCCCTGTACCAGTTATCTCGATCCGAATATCGGATGATGACGTTTTATTATTTGTTCTTGCCTTCTTTGAAAAGGGCATCCAGCTTCTGCTCGAAGTCGTGGTAGTTGAGGAAATCGTACAGTTCCATGCGAGTCTGCATGGTGTCAACGACGGCCTTCTGGTCGCCATCTTTCAGCAGGTGCTCATATACGTTCAGGGCTGCCTTGTTGGCTGCACGGAATGCAGACAGCGGATACAGCACCATGGTGGCACCGGCTTCAGCCAGCTCATCACGGTTGAACAGCGGTGTTGCGCCAAACTCGGTGATGTTGGCCAGCAGGTGAGCGCCGTTAATGCCCATGGAGAAGGCCTGGTAGTCTTCCAGCGTGTGCACCGCTTCAGCGAAAATGCCGTCTGCACCGGCTTCCAGACATGCCTGAGCACGCTCAACCGCCGCATTCAGACCATCCTTCTGGAATGCGTCAGTACGCGCCATGATGAAGAAGTCACCATCGGTTTTGGCATCGACAGCCGCTTTCACGCGGTCGACCATCTCTTCCAGAGAAACGATTTCCTTGTTCGGACGGTGACCACAGCGCTTCTGGGCGACCTGGTCTTCAATGTGAACGGCGGCAGCGCCACCCTTCTCCATCTCCTTGATGGTACGTGCGATGTTGAATGCACCACCCCAGCCGGTATCAATATCCACCATCAGCGGTGTATCGACAGCACTGGTGATGCGGCATACGTCTTCCAGTACGTCGTTCATGGAGGTCATACCCAGATCGGGCAGGCCGTAGGATGCGTTGGCAACGCCACCGCCAGACAGATAGATCGCCTTATGACCTACGCGAGTCGCCATCATTGCGTTGTAGGCATTCACGGTCCCTACGATCTGAAGCGGCTTGGTTTCAGCCAGCGCCTTGCGGAAACGGGCACCCGCAGTCAATTTATCAGCCATGTTTATCCCCTTCTGGTTTGGTATCCGCATCCAGCTTGGATTCGATGTTTCGACGTGCAGCACTGATATGTCTGCGCATCAGCATCTCGGCCAGCTCTGCATCACGCGCCTCGATTGCGTCGACAATCTGGCGGTGCTCCTTAAGCGCCCTTTTTGGACGGGAGCTGGATACACTGAATTGATAACGGTACATGCGTACCAGGTGGTAAAGATCATCCCCCAGCAGCTCAAGCAACTTGGAGTTCTTGCTGCCACGGACTATGCGGTAATGAAAATCGAGGTCGCCCTCCTTTTGGAAGTACGAACGCCCTTCACGCTGGTCAACCGACATTTCGTGCTCGTCCAGCAGGCGCTTGAGGCTTTCGATTTCATCATCCGTCATGTTCTGAGCGGCTTGTCGACAGGCCATGCCTTCCAGGGCCTCACGGACGCGGTAGATCTCGATCAGCTCGTGCGCCGACAGCTGAACCACTCGTGCACCCACATGCGCCTTGCGCTCGACCAGACGCCAGCCTTCCAGGCGCCGAATGGCTTCTCGCAAAGGGCCACGACTGATACCGTAGGTTCGTGCCAGTTCAGGCTCGCTGATTTTCTGGCCGGGCGGAATCTCGCCCTTGACGATAGCGGTCACGATCTGCTGGCAGACTCGATCAGCCAGTGTTCGGGTTTCGGGTTCAAGCGGCACAACCTTGCGCTGCTCTATCTGTTCTTTCACGTCTTTCACAACCCTCACTAAGATTGTCGACAATATTTACGAAAGCAAAGATACCGGGGTGATTCTTGAGCGTCAACCAAGCCAGACTGAAAAATTGTCAACATCAGACAAAAGTCTAGGGGGATTCCCTCAGTGCTTTTCCCGGTATCGCAGGTACTCGTCATTCATGATTCTGGCGATCTGCCGGGGCTTCTGGAACGGCAGCGAATGGTCCGTACCCGGCACCATAAAGTAGTGCCAGTTCGGCAGTCGCTCAGCCATGGCATGATGTAGTTCATGCATCAGATCAACACTCAAGCCACCAATGAAACTGCTGACATCTCCCTGTGCAGCCACCAACGCTTCACGATCAATGCGCTGGATCGCATCCGTGACCGAGTCCAAAGCATGAGCAAACCCCAATGGCCGGCGCGCAAGTCGCTTCACGGCAACCGCCTCAACCTGACTGGATACTCGCCGGTTGGGTGAAATGGTATCGAGAAACTCCAGAATCCCCCGCTCATGATCCGCGTCCCGCAAGTGGACCGCCGCCTCGGAATAACGCTGGCGCAACTTCACCGTACTGTTCCAGTCAGGCCGGTCCAGAACCGCAGATTCAAGCAGGAACTGTTTCCCCACACGATCCGGATACCGCTGCTTGAGCAGCATGCTGACCAGCCCGCCGAGCGAATAGCCGCCCAGATCAAATGACCACCAGCCCAGATGATCCAGCACGGAGGACAGGTCACTGACAAGCTCTTCGACGGTAAAGGCATATTCCTCACCATCCGGGAAGCGCGTCTCTCCGGCACCTCTGAGGTCCGGCACCAGCACCTCATGCCAGTGCTGAAGATGTGCGATCAGCAGATGCCAGGTATCCGTTCCTGCCACCCCTGCTCCGTGAATGAGTACAAGCCGCCTTCCCGAGTCTATTGCCGGATTCCGGTAGAGCCGATAGCAGATAGACTGATCGGGCAGAGAGAGCCGATGCACGCTGACGTCAAATGGATGTTTCATGACACTCCTCATATGTAGTGAGCCCGCGATTATAACGGCAGCAAGGCTCGCGAATCGCGCCCTCAACTTGCTAAAATGCTGGTTTTTCGCCGAGGCTCCACCGTTGATCAAGCAGTACCTTCTGGACTATCACTCGCTGAGCACACACGATATCCTGGCGCGCGTACGGCCGCTCGGCTATCCGGTGTTACTCGACAGCAGCCAACCCGATGCCCTGTCCGGTCGCTTTGATATCATCAGTGCCGCCCCCGATCGTCTTGTTACGCTCAACGAAAAGGGTCTCTTCTGCCATACCGGTGAGGGCTCGCCTTTAGCCACTGACGCTCAGCAGGACCCGTTTCTGTTCCTGCAACAGTTACTGGACGAGCTTGGACAGTGTCAGGCGCTGGATGACTGCCCGTTCAACGCCGGTCTGATCGGTGTTTTCGGCTATGATCTGGGGCGTGCCATTGAAACCCTCCCCACGCAGGCAGAGGCCGACATCGATTTCCCGTGGATGCTGGTTGGCCGCTACCTGTGGGCGGTGATCGTTGACCATCAGTTGCACCACGCCCATCTTGTGTGGCACCCGCTGGCAGATGATTACATTGAAGGCATAAAGGCACGCATTGAAACCGCTCAGCCAGACTCACAACCCGCCTTTCATCTGACTCAACCGTTTTCAAGCAATCTCACCGCCGAGCAGTACCGGACAGCGCTGCAACGTATTGATGAATACATTCATGCCGGCGACTGCTACCAGATCAACTTTGCCCAACGCTTTGCATCCACCTACCGGGGAGATCCCTGGTCGGCCTATCAGCAGCTCAGGCACCACGCGCCTACACCCTTCGCTGCCTATTTTGAAACACCTGGGGGCAGCATTCTTTCGCTTTCTCCGGAGCGCTTTCTTCAGGTATCACCAGCCGGCGAAGTCGAGACGCGCCCCATCAAGGGCACACGCCCAAGAGGAAAGACGCCCGAAGAAGACGAAGCATTGGCAAAAGCCCTATTGAGCGCAGAGAAAGACCGGGCCGAGAACCTTATGATTGTGGATTTGCTGCGTAACGACCTGAGCCGGAACTGCCAGCCGGGCTCGGTTCGTGTGCCTGAGCTGTTCAGTCTGGAAACCTATCCCAATGTACACCATCTGGTCAGCAGTATTCGCGGCAGCCTCCGCCCCGAGGCATCGGCTCTGACATTATTGAGAGATGCGTTTCCGGGCGGGTCCATCACGGGCGCCCCTAAAATCCGGGCGATGGAGATTATCGACGAGCTGGAGCCTCAGCGACGCTCAGTCTATTGCGGGTCCATGGGATATATCAGCAGTTGCGGGCGCATGGATACCAGCATCACGATCCGAACCCTGCTGTGCACGGGTTCGAATATCTACTGCTGGGCCGGGGGCGGAATCGTGACCGATTCCGATATCGAAGATGAATACCAGGAGACCTTCAACAAGGTCAACAACCTGCTCAACGGACTGGAGGTTCAGCCCTGACGGGTGCTGGCTTCCATCTGTTCCAGCAGTCGGTCTCGCTGGGCATCAAATGCCATGCGATCGTCCTTGTCGACACCGTCTGCAACCGGAATAGCCGCTTTCATGGCGTCTACCGGGCGGCCATTGATGTGCAGCTCATAATGCAGATGGGCGCCTGTTGAACGGCCCGAATTGCCGGACAAGGCAATTTTCTGACCGCGGCTGACGGTCTGTCCCTTGCGTACAAGTGCCTTGCTCAGGTGCAGAAAACGGGTCCTGTATTTCTGACCGTGCTCAATGACAATGTACAACCCGGCATAAGGGTGCCTGGTCACACGGGTAACCACACCATCACCGGTTGCGAGGACGGGTGTTCCTATGGGTGTCGCAAAGTCGGTGCCGTTGTGCGGCCTGACACGGCCGGTCACGGGGTGCTTGCGATAGGGGTTAAAACGGGAGCTCAAACGGTACTTGCCTCGCGTAGGGTAGCGCATGAAGGCGCGGGCCAGACTGTCGCCGTTCAAGTCATAGTACTGCCCTTCAAAACTGAAGGCGGTGAGCTCGCGGGAACGGTTCAGAATGCGCAACCCTTCCAGGCGGGTCTGACCGGTCGGCTCACCATTCACATACTGAGTGGCGCGCACCGCCTGAAAGCTGTCACCGGCACGCAGATCACGCCTGAAGTTGAGCTTATCCTGCAACAGTGAGGAGATTTTCTGAATCTCCGCAGCACTCAAGCCGGCACGCTTGGCCGATACGTAAAAGCTGCCGTTTATTTCGCCACTGACGACCTCTTCACGCCACTCCCCCTCGACACGCACGTCTTCGTACTCAAAGGTGTCCTGGTCAGCGCGCGTGAAGACAACCTGATGGGCCGGATTGAAGCGCAGCTCCAGCTGTTCCAGGCGCCCCTCGTGAAGCCAGAAACTCAACTGATCACCCGGCTTCAGCGTATCCAGTGCCAGAATTGAGACATCACTTTCCAGCACCTGATACATATCGGCCTGCCCCACATCCAGCATCTCGAAGATGGTGCTCAGGGTATCGCCTTTCTGAATGGTATAGGTGAAGTTGGGTACACGCACATCCGCGGACTGCAGTTCAGCCGGAAGTTGCGAGTCGGATGCAGCAATGGACTTGATGTCCAGCTTGAGGTCGGATTCCAGCGGGTGGTATGAGAACGCGCCCAACGTCAGGGCCACTGCGGGCAGGAACACTCCCAGCATCAGGGGCTTGCGAAGAACTCGTTTCATACTCACCTCAACCGTAGATGTCTCAGACGCTCAGATCACGCACACTGGCATCGACGAATGCCTGTTTCAGGTCGGCAAAGTTATGCACGGCCGGGAACTGAGGAAATTCATCAATCACATTCTGCGGCGCATGGAACAGGATGCCCGATTCAGCCTGCGCCAACATGGTGGTGTCGTTATAGGAGTCGCCAGCTGCAATTACGCGGTAGTTGAGCAGCTGGAACGCACGCACCGACTGACGCTTGGGATCGCGCTGACGCAGTGTGTAGTCAGTGATGCGGCCACCCTCATTCACTTCGAGCTTGTGACACAGCAGCGTGGGGTAACCGAGTTGCTTCATCAGGGGTGCCGCAAACTCGTAGAAGGTGTCAGAGAGAATGACGACCTGAAAGCGCTCGCGCAACCAATCGATAAAGTCACGCGCACCTTCCAGCGGCGCCAGACGGCTGATGGTATCCTGAATCTGCGGCAGGGTCAGACCGTGCTCATCCAGAATGCGCAGGCGCTGCTTCATCAGCACATCGTAGTCGGGGATATCCCGGGTCGTGGCTTTTAGTTCCTCGATGCCGGTTTCTTCAGCAAATGCGATCCAGATTTCCGGGATCAGTACACCTTCCAGGTCAAGACAAGCCAGTTCCACGCGGGCGCCTCCAATCAGTTACAAGTGCGCCACAATTTACCTTGTCAGGGGAAGGCTTTCAATGCTCCGGCAGCACCAGCCCTGCAAACAGCTCATCCACATCGTGACGGTTGCTGCACGACTGTACCTTGCGCACCAGGTCAGGCGTCAGATGGGGAGCAAAAGTTTGTATAAAGTCGTACATGTACCCCCGCAGAAAGGTTCCCTTGCGGAAGCCGATACGTGTCACGCTGTGCTCGAACAGGTGACTGGCATCCAGTGCGACCAGGCCGTCATCCTTGCCTTCTTCAAAGGCCATCGTTGCAATAATGCCCACACCCAACCCGAGCTGGACATAGGTTTTGATCACGTCGGAATCAACTGCTGTCAGAACAACCTTGGGTTCCAGCCCCTTGTTGATGAAGGCCTCATCCAGTTTGGAGCGGCCGGTAAAGCCAAACACATAGGTAATGATGGGCCATTCAGCCAGGGCTTCGAGCGTCAATTCAGGCAACTCGGTCAGCGGATGCCCTTCCGGCACCACCACGGAGCGGTTCCAGCGATAGCAGGGCATCATGATCAGATCGCTGAAGTGCGACATCGCTTCGGTCGCGATGGCAAAGTCGACTGTACCATCCGCTGCCATTTCCGATATCTGCATGGGCGTACCCTGATGAATGTGAAGGGACACATCCGGGTAGTCCTTGATAAAGTCGTGAATGGTCTCGGGTAGCGCATAACGTGCCTGAGTATGGGTCGTTGCCACTTCAAGCTTGCCCTTGCGTTCATCACTGAACTCCTGAGCGACCTGCCTGATGGCATCACATTTCTGCAACACTTCGCCGGCTATTTCCAGAATAGCTTCGCCCGCCGGGGTCACGCGGGTCAGATGCTTACCGCTGCGTGCAAAGACCTCCACACCCAATTCGTCTTCCAGCAGGCGAATCTGCTTGCTGATACCGGGCTGTGAGGTAAACAGGCTCTGCGCCGTAGCGGACACGTTGAGGTCGTGGCGCGCCACTTCCCAAATGTATCGAAGTTGTTGCAGTTTCATTGTGCGTCGCCCAGGTTATAAATAAAAATTCAATATAACATTTCAGAATAAACAAGCAATAACCTTATAGGTTGCGCTGTTTAAGCCGCCTGTTTTCCTCTTCCATGGCAGCCAACCGTTTATCCGTAGCCTGGGATCGACTGCGCTGCTTGTTGAACTGCTCTTCGAGCGCCTGTAACTGGCTGCGCAGCTTCTGCTCACGGCGTGAAGCTTCCAGTGTGGCTTCGCTCAGTTTCCTATCCAGCGCTTCTCGGGTCGCCTCCAGCTCTTTCAACTGGGATTCATAGCGCTTGATTCGATTGCGCTCCGACAGCAGCTGAGCACTCAGCTGCGTCTGTTCCTTGTTCTGCTGGACATCTTCATTTCTGGAGCGCTTGAGCTCTGACTCCAGAGACTTGACCTGAGTCTCCAGCTTTTCAATCTTGGCATCACGGCGCGACAGCTGTGCCTGAACTCCACTCAGCTCGCGCGTCAGGGCCGCCTCGTTACGACCACTTTCATCCTTGAGCTTTTCAAACGCGTTACGGTAATGGCGAGTATCTACCTCAGCCTTGGCGATCGCCTCAAGACTGTAGCGTTTTTCCTGATCGATGCGCTGATCAAAGGTACTCTTGGCATCTTCATAGGTTTTCTGAAGTTGAGCCAGCTCCTGACAGGCACTGGCATGCATCTGCTCGACTTTCTTGCGCTCATTTCGCTCCTGAGAGAGCGCGTGCTGCAGAGACTTGTTCTCACTATCCAGGGTATCGAATTTTTCACTGAGCCATTCGTAGCGCTGCTCAAGCTCGGCAAATCGTTTGGAGAGTTCTTCCCGCTCACCCCTGGATTGCCTGAGAGCATCATCACAGGCACGCACCTGTTCCTCTGCCGGCAATGACTGGGCCTGGCGCACAAGGTTAATGCGCTCCCCTGCCTCATCCAGCGCCAGTTGCCACAGGCGCTCCATGGCCGAATGCACATTTTCCGGCAAGGCATTGGGCGGTGTACTGGTAAAGCTGCCCAACCGAGCCGAGAGGCTTTGACGCCACTCTGCCAGCCAGGCCTCAGCAAGCGCCGCATCGTCAACCGGGCACTGCTGTACCAGTGACTCCTGCTCCGGAAAACGTCCGGTTGCCAGCATTTGATCGGCCGCGTGGAAAAAACGTGTTTTGCGAGACTGATCCATTGTCGTTATGACTCCTGCCTTGGGAAACGTTGTGCCAGTTTATCCAAAACGTTTGTGGTCTCAGGATCAAGTGGTGCCGACACCGACAGTTTTTCACCGTCCGGCAAACTCACTTCCAGCTTAGCAGCATGCAGCATAAGCCGCTTGAACCCCAAACTCCGAAACCGGGCGTTGTCCTCATCCGGGGTGTACTTAACGTCCCCTACGATGGGGTGGCCTGCAAACTGTGTATGAACACGAATCTGGTGCGTCCGGCCCGTAAGGGGCCTGGCTTCAACCAGCGTGGCGACGTCCTGAAAGCGCCGTAATACCTGAAAGCGTGTAACGGATGCCTTGCCGTCGGGGTGCGGCTTGACCATGCGCTCACCCGACTTGAGTTCATATCGAAGCAGTGGCGCATCAACCGTTTGCTGGCGTTTGCCCCAGCGCCCCACGACCAGCGCCTGATACACCTTGTTGACCTTGCGCTGTCGCAGGGCATCATGCAGATACCTGAGCATACTGCGCTTTTTGGCGACCATGATGCACCCGGAGGTATCGCGGTCCAGGCGATGCACCAGCTCAAGAAAACGACTCTTTGGTCGGATCTGCCTGAGGGCTTCAATCATGCCCAGATTGACACCACTTCCACCGTGCACGGCGAGGCCTGAGGGCTTGTTGATGATGATCAGGCTGTCGGATTCGTACAAAACGGCTTGCTCAAGATGCTGAGCCAGGCCTTCGCCAACGGGCGCCGCCTCCCCTTTCTCCGGAATCCTGATCGGAGGAATGCGGATGATGTCACCGGCACAAAGGCGGGAGTCCGGTTTAACCCGTTTTTTATTAACGCGAATTTCACCTTTGCGCAGGATTCGATAAATCAGGCTCTTGGGCGCACCTTTCAAACAGGTACGTAAAAAGTTATCGATCCTCTGGCCTTCCTGATCAGCGTCCACCTCTACAAAGCGGACCTGTTGCGCTTTTTGCTGTGTACTGTGCGTCATGTAGACAGAATGACTCTCAATTGATGCCTTATGGGTTAGCTGTTATATTCTACCGATGCCGCAGGCGGTTGGCTTTACTAAATTTCAATTCCTGCAGACGGCCCTGCCATTTATCCGGTCATGAGGCCGCGCAAGATCCGGCGTGCGGCATAAATAACGACTGTGAAACCAAATTTTTCACGTAACGCTTTCACGACCTTCGTTCGACAGAAGGTTCAGTTGGAGGTGAAGACGCACGCTGACCCGGAACCTGCTTTCAAAAGCAGCCACAGCCATCGAAAATAACGACATAGGTCTGCGTTTCCTTCACTGACGATTAGGGTTGCTCGCCGGTTGCGAAGCAACCGGTGGTCTTCGATTTAGCCACCCATCCAAAGACTGGACAGAGTATTCCCACCCTGACGACCAGGGCGAGAAGCGTTGCGTTTATGAGAACGCACATAACATGAAAAGAATGCTCATCAACGCAACTCAACCCGAAGAGTTGCGCGTGGCACTGGTTGATGGCCAGCGCCTGTTCGACCTTGATATCGAGTCCGATAGCCGAGAACAGAAAAAGGCAAACATCTACAAAGGACGCATTACCCGTGTCGAACCCAGCCTTGAAGCCGCCTTTGTCGACTTTGGCGCCGAGCGCCATGGCTTTCTTCCGCTGAAAGAGATCTCCCGTGAGTATTTCTGCAAGCAGCCCGAGCGTGGCCAGCGCCCCAATATCAAGGAAGTGGTCAAGGAAGGGACTGAGGTCATTGTTCAGGTCGACAAGGAAGAGCGTGGCAACAAAGGCGCCGCGTTAACCACCTTTATCAGCCTGGCAGGCCGCTATCTGGTACTGATGCCCAACAACCCCCGCGCCGGTGGCATCTCCCGCCGCATTGAGGGCG
This sequence comes from Marinobacterium alkalitolerans, assembly GCF_017776525.1. Taxonomy (GTDB): domain Bacteria; phylum Pseudomonadota; class Gammaproteobacteria; order Pseudomonadales; family Balneatricaceae; genus Marinobacterium; species Marinobacterium alkalitolerans. Next base: position 56,410 of record NZ_JACVEW010000010.1, on the reverse strand, counting down.
AGGACCGTACCCAGCTCAAGGAAGCGCTTTCAGGTGTCAAAATCCCTGATGGCATGGGCGCCATTGTGCGTACTGCAGGCATCGGCCGCAGTTCTGAAGAGCTGCAGTGGGACCTCGACTACCTGATCACCCTCTGGGACGCGATCAAGGCCGTTAATGAACGCCCCGCTCCCTTCCTGGTGTACCAGGAAAGCAACGTGGTCATTCGCGCCATCCGCGATTACCTGCGTGCCGATATCGGTGAAGTCCTGATCGACAGCCCCAGCGTCTACGAACAGGCTCTGCTGTTCGTGCAGCAGGTGATGCCCAGCTATGAAAGCCGCATCAAGCTGTACAAGGAGCAAACCCCGCTGTTCAACCGCTTCCAGATTGAAAGCCAGATCGAGACAGCCTTTGAGCGTGAGGTCAAACTCCCGTCCGGTGGCTCCATCGTTATTGACCCGACTGAAGCACTGGTGTCCATCGACATCAACTCGGCCCGCGCAACACGGGGTGGCGATATTGAAGAAACCGCGCTGCAGACCAACCTGGAAGCAGCCGATGAAATCGCACGCCAGCTGCGCCTGCGTGATATTGGTGGCCTGATCGTGATCGATTTTATCGACATGACCCCCATCAAGAACCAGCGTGAAGTTGAAAACCGCTTGCGTGACGCTCTCAAACTGGATCGTGCACGGGTACAGATGGGCCGCATTTCTCGCTTTGGTCTGCTGGAAATGTCACGCCAGCGCCTGCGTCCGTCCCTCGCGGAGTCACGCGGCAGTGTTTGTCCGCGCTGTCATGGCCAGGGCAGCATTCGTGATACCGAATCACTGGCACTCTCAATCCTGCGCCTGATCGAAGAAGAGTCAGCCAAGGATCGTACTGCACAGATTCGTGCCATTCTGCCGGTGACCGTTGCGACCTACCTGTTGAATGAAAAGCGCAACGAGGTGCATAACATCGAGCTGCGCCACCAGGTGCGTGCCGTTATCGTGCCCAATCCGAACATGGAGACCCCTCATTACGAGGTGGTACGCCTGCGCGATGACCATACCGTCACCACAATCCAGGATGCCAGCTACACGCTGCAGCCGGAACAGGAAGCGGAGCAACCCGAATCCAGCAAGCAGGCTGCCCCCAAACGTGAACAGGCCGCCGTTAAGGCGGTTGTTCCGCCAACCCGGGCGCCCCAGTCCGAAGCCCCTGCCGAGGCTCCGCCAGAGCAGAACAGCCCAGCCAAAGCTCCGGCACCTGCACAGCCGACAGCAGCGCCTTCCTTTGGTGAGCGCATCCTGACTGCGCTGCGCGGCCTGTTCGGCGGTGAGCCGTCGAAACAGGAAGACGAGAAGAAGACGCCCGCCAAGTCCGGTGAGAAATCAGCAGATAAAGACGGCAAGAACAGTCAGGGCCGTGAGCGTAATGACAACCGTAACAACCGTGATCGTCGCGGCCGCCGTCGTGATGGCAGCGATCGCCGCCGTCGCAATGATCGCAACGAACGTCGCGACAAGGACGAAGTGATTACGGTCGAACGCGACCAGAACCTTCCTGCCATCGGTGAAGCTGATAATCAGGAGAAGAAGGAGTCCTCCGGTCGCCGCCGTCGTCGTCGTCGCAACCGCGATGACAAAACCACGGACAAGCAACAGAGCGCCAACGAGCAAAGCAGCACTGAAGCGTCTGACAGCAACTCGGCCGACAAGGGCTCCAGGAACGATCAGGACCAACAGGAATCCAACCGCAGCCGTGGCGGCCGCGGCCGTCGTCGCCGCAACAGCGAAGAGCGCACTGCCAAGCGCACCCCGCTGCCGGATGACCTGCGTGACAAGGAAGCTGAAAAGGAAATCCAGGCACTGCTGGAGAAGGAAACCATCACCAACGACACGCTGGAGGCGATTGCGCCCGCAGCCGAAGGTGAAAACCAGACCAGCAAGTCCGAGGAGCCGGTAGCAGCTGCTGAATCTGCAGATACTCCTGCTCAGAAAGAGGCAACGGCTGAAGCGGCCTCTGAGACTCAGCCCACCGCAGATACAGCAAAATCCGAGAAAGCTGAGAAATCCGAGAAAGCTGAGAAAGCTGAGAAAGCTGAGAAAGCTGAGAAAGCTGAGAAAGCTGAGAAAGCTGAGAAAGCTGAGAAAGCTGAACAGGTTGCAGCAGAAGCGACTGACGTCAAGGCCGAAGCCTCTGAGCAGACTGCGGAACCGGCAGAAAAGACCGATGCCTCTGAGGCTGACGCCGCGCAGCCCAAGTCGCAGGAAAAACCCAAGCGCAGCCGTCGCAGCCGCAAGCCGGCCCGCGAAAAAGCGCGTGAAAGCGACAAGGCTGCTGCCGGTAACGCTGCTGAAGAACCTTCAGCTAAAGAGGTGCCCTCAGCGCAGGAAGAGCCTTCAGCCAAAGAAGCGTCTTCAGCCCAGGAAAAGCCCTCCGATAAAGAGGGGCCTTCTGCCAAAGCTGAAGCGCAGCCGGCACCCAATGAAGCCCAGCCTGCCGCCAAGGCCGATACTGCCAAGGAAAGTCAGCAGGATGTTCAACAGGAGACTGCCAAGGCAACGCCTGAAGCAGCAAAGCCCTCGCCGAAACAGGAAGGTGAGCAGCCTGACCAAAACAGTGACGGCGATCAGCAGGGCACAACCGCTCAGGAAGCAGCTGAAACTGAAACAGCCACGCCTGAGGCTGATGCTCAGCAGGAAGCACCTGCACGTCGACCACGCCGCCGCAGCCGTCGTGCTCCTAACGACCCGCGCGAAGTTCGTCGTCGTCAACAGGAAGCAGGCTCAGACGCCAGCTAATCCTCCGCCTGCCGGGCCTTGCCCGGCAGGCACATAAAAAAGCCGCACACCTGAATGGGTGTGCGGCTTTTTCGTATCTATCTGAACGAGGAGTGCTTCAGGGATAGAATCGCGGCTCTGGCTCTAACTCAACCTGGAACTTTTCCTTCACACAGGCCTGAATCTTGCCTGCATATGCCAGAATATCGTCACGGCACGCATGTCCCCAATTGACCAATACCAGCGCCTGTCTGGGGTAGGTTCCCACATCCCCGACGCGATCGCCTTTGAGACCACAGCGGTCAATCAGCCAACCCGCCGCCAACTTCCACTGACGCCCTGCCGGAAAGGCCACAAGCTCGGGGTAGCTGGACTTGAGCTGTTCGTAATGTGCCTGACTGACAATCGGGTTTTGAAAAAAACTGCCGGCATTCCCGATCTCGGACGGGTCCGGCAGCTTGCTGCGCCGAATACGGCAGATCGCATCAAATACACCCATCGGAGTCGGCGCCTCATTTGTTCCCAGCGCTTCCCTGACACCCCCATAATCAAGACGCAACTCGGGAGTGCGGCTCAATAGAAACTCAACAGCGGTGATGATGTAGCGGCCGGCAGGCTCCTGCTTGAACAGACTGTCTCGATACCCGAAACGGCACTCATCCCGCGCCAGCCAACGAACAGCCCCTTCAACGGTGTCAAACACTTCAACCTGATGCAGACGCTCCCCTACTTCCACGCCATAAGCACCAATATTCTGTACGGGTGCCGCCCCAACGGTTCCGGGAATCAACGCAAGGTTTTCAAGGCCCGACAAGCCGGCCTCAAGCGTCCGACGAACGGTTTCGTGCCAGTTTTCACCGGCACCTACCCTCAGCCAGACATGCCCCCCCTCTTCACGGATGACCTGCCAGCCCGGGATGGCAATGTGGAGTACGAGTCCGGGAACCTGCCGCCCCAACACCAGGTTGCTGCCACCTCCCAGTACCAGCACCGGCTGTTTCGCCTGTTCGGCCCAGGCCAGCAGTGGCGACAGTTGATCCACTGCTGTCACATGCGCAAAGTATTCCGCTTCGGATTCAAGCCCAAGGGTGTTCATCCCCTTGAGACTGACACCCGTCTGGACAGCTGCCGGTTTCGAGATCAAGCCTGTCGCTCCTGCTCCAGATACCGGATCAATCCTTCACTTGCTGACTCGACCAGATCCAGAACTTCTTCAAACCCGGCTTCACCCGAAGTGTAATACGGGTCGGGGACTTCCTTGACGCGGGCAGTTTGTGCGAAAGCCAAAAACAACCCGAGATGACCGGCATAATGACCGGGACAACGCACCCTCAGGTCACGCAAATTGGCTTCATCCATCGCCAGAATGAAGTCGTAGTGATTGAAGTCCTCATCCTGAACCGCACGTGCCCTCAAGTGCTCAAGGGAGTAGCCTCGGCGCAGCGCCGCCGCACGTGTGCGCGGGTCAGGCGCCTTGCCGACATGGTAGGCTGCCGTACCGGCGGAATCGATCTCGTAATGCCCATCCAGGCCCCGCTGCTCAAGCATGCGCTCGAACACGCCATGTGCAGTCGGTGAACGGCATATATTCCCGAGGCATACGAACAGGATGCGGGTAGGCTTGGAGTTTACATCTGTGTGTCTCATTGCTCAGCCATCAACCTTGCGATACGGGCCAGATCTTCTGGGGTGTCGACGCCCGCCGGCGGCGTTTCATCAGCCGCGGCAACGTGAATACCGACACCGTTCCAGAGCGCACGCAGCTGCTCCAGGCACTCGGTTTGCTCCAGCGGAGCAGGATCCCAGCGCACAAAGTCATTGAGCATTTTGACCCTGTACGCATACAGCCCGATGTGCCGTTGCCAGTCAAAGCCTGTCGGCATGGTGGACTGCCCATCTGCCTGCATGAAAGCGTCTCTGGGCCAGGGAATCGGTGCGCGGCTGAAGTACATGGCCATTCCCCGGTAATCAGATACCACCTTGACCACGTTGGGGTTCAGCAGGGCTTCTACCGTTTCAATCGGTTCAGACAGGGTCGCAATGCCGGCGTCCGGCAGCGCCATCAGGTTATGCGCCACCTGATTGATGATCCTGGGCGGCACCATGGGCTCGTCGCCCTGTACGTTGACGACGATATCGTCATTATAAAACCCGAGCGTCTTTACCACCTCCTGCAGTCGATCCGTGCCTGAAGGGTGGTCAGGAGACGTCATACATACTTCAGCCCCGAACCCTCTCGCTGCATCGGCAATCCGCTGATCATCCGTTGCGATCACCACGCGGGTGGCCTCACTCTCGCACGCTCTTTCGTATACATGCTGTACCATCGGCTTGCCATTCAGGTCGGCCAACGGCTTGCCGGGAAAGCGGCTGGAAGCATACCGCGCCGGAATGATGACGCTGAAGCTCATGACGATTTGTGCTCCTTCAGCCGCTCATCTGCTGACAGCTGTCGCGCTTCAGACTCCAGCATCACCGGAATGTCATCTCTGATCGGGTAAGCCAAACCGCTGGCACGGCAGATCAGTTCATTGGTTTCCTTGTTCCATTCCAGTGGTGCCTTGGAAACCGGGCAAACCAGAATATCAAGTAACTTTGGATCCATTGTGATTGTCCATCATTTGCGCCGAGCATTCGGCTAATTGGTTCAGAAACGTATCTATAAACGCCGGATCAAGCCTGGCTTCTACCGGGAGCACCCAGGTATCTTCGGGCGCGCTGTCCTGACATTTCACGGCATCCTTTTCGGTCATGATCACTGGCAACGGATCGTCAAACGTCAGCTGCTCTGGCGTATAACCGGCATGATCGGGAAACGGGTGCTCTACAGGATCAAAGCCCAGGGCTCTTAGCGTATCAAAAAATCGTGCGGGATGGCCGATTCCGGCGACAGCATGCACTTGCCTGGAACCCTGCCACTCCCCGGCCGCCACTCGCGCATCGCCCTGCAGCTTCCAAAGCACTCCGGGCTCCAGTTGCATTAAGACCGGCGTACGCTTCAAGTCAGGCAGCCCTTCAGGACTGGCGGCACCATTGATCACCACCCAGTCCACACAGGCAAGGCGCTCGGGAGGCTCACGCAAGGGGCCTTCAGGTAAACAGCGCCCATTCCCCAGTCCGCGCGCACCGTCAATCACCGCAAGTTCGATATCCCGTGGCAAAGCATAATGCTGAAGGCCGTCGTCGCTGATCAGTACATCGCAGGGATGTGCTGCCAGCAGCGCCTTGGCCGCACTGACACGATCAGGATCGATATAGAGAGGCACCCCGGTGCGCCTGACGATCAGACAGGGCTCATCTCCCCCCTGCTCTGCAGGTGTGTCGGCCCTAACGGCAAAAGGGTAGGCATCAGCCCGCGCACCATAGCCACGACTGATCACGCCCGGTGTGTATCCGGCTTCACGCAGATGCTCTATCAGCGCGATCACCAAAGGCGTTTTGCCGGTGCCGCCCACGCTGATGTTGCCCACAATGACAACCGGAACGGGGATATCGCGGCTTATCACACGGTAGCGCCGCAACTTCTGCCGGCGCCGATTGACCAGAGCGGTAAACAATGAAGAGAGCGGGCGCAGCACAAGCAACCACCGCGCCCGAGAGTACCAGGCCCTTTCCAGTGAGCTCACGGGGTTTCAGCCTGCTGTGTCGTAATGCTCAAGGCTGAAAAACCGAGCTCACCGGCCACATCCATCACACGTACGACCTCCTGATGCTCGGCCTTGGCGTCTGCAGTGATGATAAAGGGAATGTCCCGGGTATCACCCACCACTTTGAGAATCCCGCGCTTGAGCGTAAGTGGCTCAGTGTTTACCAGTGGCGCATCATTAATCGAGTACTGTCCATCAGCACCGATCAGCACTTCAATCACCTCCGGCTCATCCTGAGGAGCATTGGTCTGAGCCGCTTCCGGCAAGCTGATGCTGAGGTGGGACTCACGGGTAAAGGTGGTCGTGATCATAAAGAAAATCAGCAGCAGAAAGACCACATCGATCAAAGGGGTCATGTTGATACTGATATCTTCACGTCGCTGGCGCTGAAATTTCACAAACTGCTCCCGTATCAGCGAATATCGACTTCGCGGTCACCGTGAATGGCTTCGACAAGCTTGATCGACTCCTGCTCCATGGTCAGGACAAGCGTGTCGATACGGCGCTGGAAGTACCGGTGCATCACCAGTGCCGGGATGGCGACCGACAAGCCTGCTGCCGTCGTAATGAGTGCTTCCGAGATACCACCTGCGAGAATGCCGGCATTGCCTGTACCCTGCGCCATGATTTCCATAAACACCTTGATCATGCCGATCACTGTGCCCAAAAGGCCCAGCAAGGGCGTAATCGCAGCCACCGTCCCGAGCGGGTTAAGGAATCGCTCAAGGTCGTGAATGACATGAGAAGCCTCTTCCTGAATGCTTTCCTTCATGATGTCACGCCCATGACGGGAGTTGTTGAGTCCTGCCACGATGATCCGGCCCAGCGGACTGCTGTTGCGAATCGATTTGAGTCGCTCCGATGTCATGGTGCCACTTTTGGTCAGTTCCCAGACTTCCGCCAGCAGGCCCGCCGGCGTGACCAGCTGAGGCCGGAGCACGAGAAGACGATTGGCACAGATGGCCATGGCCAGAATGGAACACGCCAGGATAGGCAGCATCAACCAGCCACCCGCAAAAAGAATCTCAAACACCTGCAATCACCTCCTGTTGATGCGGCTAACTTTAGCACAGCCCCCATGGCAGGAATAGCGCGTTAACCGGCTGTCCAGTAACGCTTTTTCGATACCCTGAGCTGCTGAAGAGAACAGTCATCGGCAGTGGCCGAAAGCTTGATGGCACCGGCCCGAGCGGTGTTAGACCATGCCACCCCCTGCCCCTCAATGCGTTCAATTACGGCCTGATGCGGGTGACCAAACCGGTTGGCATAACCGGCACTGACCAGGACATATTGTGGCTGAACATGCTTAAGCAGTGCAGCCGTTGTTGAGTCCCGGCTGCCATGATGACCGGCCACCAGCCAGGTATGAGGCTCTATCCGCCCGGCAGAAAGGAGCCGGTACTCGCCGCTGAACCCCAGATCGCCAGTCACCAGCAGGCTGCAAACCCCATTACTGACGCTCATCACGCAGGAGCGCTCATTGGAGGGCCTCTGGGGATCCCGATCCTCATTGGCAGTCATCATCGTGAAGTTGACCCCACTGCGGCGCCATCCAACCCCGCCACAGTGCTCGCTGTCTGCACGCTGTTCAGGCTCTCCCGCCAACAACTGGTCAATGACCACCGCCTGTTTCAGCGTGCTGTAGCCCCCACTGTGGTCCAGGTCGTCATGACTCAGCACCAGCGTATCCAGCCGATCAATATTGCGCGCTTTCATATAAGGCAGCACAGCATAGGGCACCGCCGAGCCACCTCCCCGATAACCGGGCCCTGTATCGAACAGCAGCGTTTCACTTGAGGTTTCGACGAATATGGCCTGCCCCTGCCCTACATCGAACAACCAAACGTTGTACTCGCCATCATCCGGCCTTTTCGGAAGCGCCCAGATCAGCGGCAGGAAAGCAGCCATACAGAGTAATCGGTATAGCCATCCAAGCGGCAGCAAAACCGGGATCACCAGCAATACAGCAGGAATCAGCAGATTCCACTCCGGCTTGATAACCGGCACCACCAGGCCGGGTACACTTGCGGCCCAGGAAAGGGCCTGCCAGAACACTGTGATTGCGACCTCAAGCAGGCGAAGCGGTAATTCCCACATCAGCGCAAGCGGCAACCACAGGGGCAGGCACCAGATGGCTGCCGATACCAGCGGTACTGCAATAAGATTGACCGGAATAGCCAGAGGATTGAACTGCTGAAAATAGAGCACCATTAAAGGCAGCATACCAACAAACAGTGCCAACTGGACCCGTACCCAGCCCGCCGGAATACGCGACCAGTTGAGACTGCGGCCCTGATGACCCGCGGTGGCGGTAATGATCAAGGCAACCGCAGCAAAGGATAACCAGGTGCCGGCCTCCAAAATGGCCAAAGGCTGCAAGGTCAACACCAAAGTCAGTGCCATGCGCCAGCGCTGCCAGGCGGTTAACTCCAGCAGGCGCCAACTGCCCAACAGGAAGATTATCAGCATGAGCCAGGCCCGCTGCACCGGCAGCCCCCAACCGGCAAGCCATGCATAACCGGTTGCAAGCCCGAACGCCAGGATCAGCGGCGCATAGCGCAAGGCACTTCGCACCTTGATAAAACGTCCTGCAAAAGCAGCGACGCCCTGCCCCAGCAGCCAGCCAAGACCGCCACAGACTGCAATATGCAAACCGCTCACGACCATGAGGTGGGCCGTACCCGTCACACGCAGGCCTTGCCACTGCTCATCGCTGAAGTGATGTCGAACACCCAAGACTACGGCGGCAAGCGTGGCCGCTGCGCCCGGCTCAAATTCTGCCTGAAGCCGGTCATGCAGCCATTGACGCCAGCTTGAACCCTCGGACTGGATGCTGATCAGCTCACGCACATAGCCACGTGCATCAACCCCCTGTGTCAAATAACGCCTTTCAATATCAAAGGCATCCGGGTTCAGCAGTCCCCGGGGGCTTCTCAAGCGTGCAACAAGCTCAACCCGGTCGCCGGACCCCAGCGTGAATTCGGGATCGTAGTAGCTCAGTTTCACGCGTCTGAGACGTTGGGCAGCAGGCAAGGCTGAATCAATCCGCTCAAGATCCAGCAGCAAAACGAGACGACCCGACCGCTGCTCGGGAATATCAGCCACTGTCCCTGTCAGCGTGACATCAAGCTGGGCAAGATCCAGACGGTGATAAAGCTGCCATGTACCAAACAAAGATGCGACCAGCAGTCCAGGCAGCAAAAATGCCATATGCCGCCTGAGCCAAGGCAGCAGCAAACCTGTACAGGCGGCCAGCATGAACCAGAGCACCCAGTACAGGTCGGGTAAAAATGCCGGGATGCTGATCCCGGCCAAATAAGCGATCATCCTTGATCCTTACGGTTGGCTTAACTACATTCAGGCGGCATAATGACGCCACCTTTTGATACTGATTTCAGTCACTTCCGATGCCGCGCAAGCTGATCCGCAAATACATGCCTGACGAGCGTGCCCTTCGCAGTCATCGCCACTTGAGCTGGCTGGGGCGGCATCTGCACGATCCCAACCTCTGGTATCTGACCCGCAAATCCGTCGCGCGTGCATTTCTGGTCGGCATCATGTGTGCCTTTATGCCCATTCCCGGGCAGATGATTGTGGCTGCTGTGCTTGCGGTCTGGCTCTCCAGCAACTTGCCCATTTCCGTCGGGCTTGTCTGGATTACCAACCCCTTGACCATACCCCCTATTTTTTACGCCTGCTACCGAATCGGGCTTTGGGTATTGGGAATGGAAAGCTCACTGGGACATGTGGACGAGTGGTCACTGGACACCATACAAGCGGAAATATCGGCAATCTGGTGGCCCCTGATCACCGGAAGCATTATCTGTGCCGTCATCTTCGGCACGCTGGGATACCTTACCATCAGCCGCTTCTGGATCTGGCACGTGAACAGAAGCTGGCGTAAACGCGTTGAGCTGCGGCTGAAGCGCAAAAAGTAGCGAATCAGACTTCGCGCAACACCCCGTCCACCAGCTCAAGCGTATGGTCCATTTCACGGGCCAGCGAGAGGTCGTGCGTGACGACAATAAATGCGGTTTTCAAGCGCGCATTCAGGCTGTCCATGCAACCTTGTACATCGGCAGCCGTATGTCGATCAAGATTGCCGGTAGGCTCATCCATCAACACACAGGCAGGCTCGTTTACCAGCGCACGCGCTATTGCGACCCGCTGACGCTCTCCCCCACTCAGCTTTGAAGGCTTATGGCTCAAACGGTGTGACAGACCCACATCATTCAGCAGGGCTTCAGCACGCGCCGCCGCCTGTCGAGGCTCTACACCCGCCAGTAATTGCGGCATGGCCACGTTTTCCAGCGCACTGAATTCATGCAGCAGGTGGTGGAACTGATACACGAACCCCAGCGTCTGGTTACGCAGACGGCAGCGCTTGCCCTCGCTGATACCGTACAGCGACTGCCCTGAGACCAGGACTTCCCCTGCATCAGGCCGGTCAAGACCGCCCAGAATATTCAGCAGAGTGCTTTTGCCACTGCCGGAGCTGCCCAGTATGGCAAGCCGCTCACCCGCCTGCACCTCAATATCCACACCCTTGAGAATATCGACACTCTGGCCACCTTCTCGAAACGCTTTGGTTAACGCGCGTGCATGCAATACGGCATCACTCATAACGCAAGGCCTCCGCAGGTTGGGTGCGTGACGCCCTCCAGGCGGGATAAAGCGTCGCAACGAAACTGATGACAAAAGCAGCAGCGGTGATCATGGCCACATCTGACCAGACCAGTTCAGATGGCAAGTAGCTGATGAAATATACATCAGCCGACAAGAACTGTATTCCAAGCGCCCGCTCAACCCAGGCCACCAGATCCGTTACCGTCAGCGCAAGCGTGATACCCAGCGCAACCCCCAGGCCCGTTCCGATAAGACCGATCAGAATACCCTGAACCATAAAGACCCTCAGGATCGCCCCCGGTGTCGCCCCCATGGTTCTCAGAATGGCGATATCAGATTGCTTGTCAGTCACCACCATGACCAGCGTAGAAACAATATTGAAGGCCGCGACAAACACAATCAGCAGAAGCAGCAGCGCAATCATGCGCTTTTCCATCTGAATTGCCTGGAACAGGTTGCCATGGGTGCGCGTCCAGTCACTCACATACAGCGAGCTGGACTGGGCAGCGGCCACTTCGCGTGCCAAACGGGGCGCATCGAAGAGATCTGCAAACTTGAGCCTCAATCCATCGACACTCCCCGGTGTCATTCGCTTGATGCGCGCAGCATCGTCGATGTGTATATATGCCAGATTCGCATCCAGCTCGGCGCCCACCGAGAAAATTCCGCTGACCTCAAAGCGCTTCAGCCGTGGCACGACACCTGCAACACTAATCGAGGCTTCCGGCAGTACCAGTGTTACCTTGTCACCCACACTGACGCCCAGAAAACGCGCCAGCAGCTCGCCGAGAACAATACGGTATTCTCCGGCCTGCAGGTCTGACAGCTGCCCGATATCCATGTGACGTTCCAGAATCGACACTTCAGGTTCAAATACCGGGTCGATCCCGTTGACCAGACCACCCTGAACGCGGCCCCGGCTGGTCAACATGCCCTGAGCCTGTATGTAAGGGGCAGCACCCTGCACTCCCCGACCATCCAGCACGCCCTTGCGCAATTCACGCCAGTCGGACAGCCCCTGATCGCCATAGCCGCTCAAAGTCGCATGAGGGACCATACCCAGGATCCGCTGTCGAAGCTCGCGATCGAAGCCATTCATGACGGACAGGACGAGAATAAGCGCCGCCACGCCCAGCATGAGGCCCAGAATCGACACCAGTGAAATAAATGAAATGAAATGATTGCCACGTTTGGCCGCGGTATACCGAAGCCCGACAAAAAGCGATAGAGGTCTGAACATGGAGCAGGATTAAACCACAGTTGGGGCCATAGCTCTAACAGAATTGCACCTTTGTTGCGTATACTGTTCGCAGTGCTTCCAAACAGAGACGAGGAGTTCATCCGTGACCGAAAGACGGCAGTATTACCGTATCGATCATCCGGTGGTCATCGAATATCAAAGCGTGGCTGAATCACAGGTCAAACAATCCCCAAGACCTGATCAGTTTGCCGTTTCGCCCTATTTCCTGCTCCAGTCTCAACTGCGTGACATTGAGGCTGAAGCCAGTCACTACCTCCACAGACTCGGAGAAGACCAGCCGGCCATTGAAGCCTGCTTCAATATGCTGAATCGCAAGATTGAACTGATTGCCAGCACGCTGGCTGCCGACAGCTTTAATCTCGAGCAGGGACAGTCCCAGTTTATCAACTTGAGTGAGGGTGGACTGAATTTTACCTGCCCCGATGCACTGGAGCCTGAACAGCTGCTGGCCTTGAAGCTTGTCTTCACTGAAACGCGCCTGGGCATGCTGCTGTACGCCCGTGTCAGACGCTGCCAGGCCCTGCCCGATGCAGCAGGATATGAGATCGGCGCTGAATTCCTGGATATGCCGGAGAGCTGCAGAACACAGCTTGCCAGATTGATACTCGATGCACAGGCACGCAAAAGACAACAGGCACTGGATCTCACCAATGAGTAACAAGCCTCTCGATACCCCTTTTCCCCGCCTCTATCTGTTTGCAACCGGCATCGGTTTTGCCGGCTTGGTTGCATGGTTTTTCCTTGGGCGCGAACTGGGCGTGCTGGACTGGGCCGTGACACTGGTACCCGATTCACATGCAGGCGCGGGCCTGATGCTGGGGATCATGCTGATGATGCTACCGGGGTTTCTTCTCTGGAAGCTCTATAACCGCTGGATTGAGCGCACACTGCGCGTAAGAGGCAAATTCATCGAAGATGACGTGTACCTTCCCAAAGAACCGAAACAAAAAAAGCCGGACTGAAGTCCGGCTTTTTTATTCAACCTGTAATCTGTTACAGGTTTGCGATACGGTTAAGGCCCGAAATCGCTGCCACTCGGTAGGCTTCCGCCATGGTCGGATAGTTGAAGGTCGTATTGATGAAATACTTGAGCGTATTGGCCTCACCTTCCTGACGCATGATCGCCTGACCGATATGAATGATCTCGGAAGCCTGGTCACCAAAGCAGTGAATACCCAGAATCTGCAGGGTTTCACGGTGGAACAGAATCTTCAGCATGCCCACCGGCTCACCGGAAATCTGTGCACGCGCCGTATCCTTGAAGAAGGCCTGACCGACTTCATAGGGCACACATTCCGAGGTCAACTCTTCTTCGGTCTTACCAATCGAGCTGATTTCCGGAATGGTGTAAATGCCGGTCGGCACATCGTTGATATAACGGAAATCATCCGCCTTGAGCATGTCCGCGGAGGCAGAACGCCCCTGGTCCAGTGCAGCGGAAGCAAGACTTGGCCAGCCGATGACATCACCCACGGCGTAAACACCTTCCGCCTGGGTACGGTAATGCTCATCTACCTGCAGCTGACCGCGACTGTTCACATCCAGACCAATGTTCTCCAGCCCCAGTGACTGGGTATTGCCGGAGCGGCCGTTACACCAGAGGAAGGCATCGGCTCGGAGCTTCTTGCCTGACTTCAGACAGATGGTAACCCCGTGGTCATCACCGGTTACCGACTCATATTCTTCGTTGTGACGGATCTTCACGGCATTGTTGCGCAGGTGGTAACTCAGCGCATCGGAGATTTCGTCATCCAGGAAGGACAGCAGTCGGTCACGCATGTCGATCAGGTCTACCTTGACCCCGAGACCACTGAAGATGGAGGCATATTCGCAGCCGATAACACCCGCACCGAAAATCACGAGTGTACGCGGCGTGTGGCTGAGCTTCAGAATGGTATCCGAGTTGTAGATACGCGGGTGATTGAAATCGATATCCGGCGGGCACCAGGGGCTTGAGCCGGTCGCAATCACGAAGTTTTTCGCTCTGAGCGTCTCACGGCCCGACTTGGCACCGACGACCACGACCTCACCCTGCTGAGTAAACTGGGCACGGCCAAAGAAGACATCAACGCGATTGCGCGCATAAAAATTGGTGCGCAGCATCACCTGGTTGGAGATCACCTTTTCAGCGCGCTTGAGTACCTTGGGAAAGGAGAACCAGCGCGGTTCACCGATATCACGGAACATCGGGTTGGTGTTGAATTCGATGATCTGTTTGACGGAATGACGCAATGCCTTGGAGGGGATAGTACCCTTGTGAGTACAGTTGCCCCCCACAGTGTCCTGCTCCTCGACGATGGCGACGCGACGCCCCTGCTTGGCTGCGTTGATGGCCGCCCCCTCACCTGCAGGACCGGAACCAATTACTACCACGTCATAGTCATAAACCGCCATTCAATTTCCCCTTAGTCGTTCACCATCACTACCGGGCTTACACTATCCAAAATCGGCGAGCCCAATGGTGTCCGTTACGACACGCTATTGATATTAACCTTTAGATTTAACCTCGTATGCCAACTCGGCAGCAGATCCACTACCCTCGGCACTACGCTGCTGTTCTTCATCACACTTGCTGGGATTGCCGCCACAAATATCGCACACGGTATCCATGCCAAGCGCGCTCATGCCACCGCACGAGCCCTTGATCGGCTTGCGGCCCAGCAGCACGCCCACCGACATGGCCAGGATAATCAGTACCAGTGCGGCAAAGGTCAGGATCATGGTATCCATAGCCCCTCCTCTAATCATTCATATACTGTGAAAACCCGGGGGTATGGCGTGTTTCAAATCCATCCCCGGACTTCACCAGGAAAAACGCATCAACTTCATGCTCAATAGCGAAATTGTACCCCTCTTCCTCACCCATCACCATCAGGGCAGTTGCCAATGCATCCGCCTCGGCGCAGGTCGGTCGAATCACGGTCACCGATGCAAGGCGATGCCGTATCGGACGCGCCGTGCGCGGATCAATGGTGTGTGAGAAACGGACACCATTTTCCTCGAAGTAGTTCCTGTAATCGCCAGACGTGGCCACCGCACCGGACGTGATCGAGATAATTTCCTGAACCGCACGCTCACCGGCACGCGGTGTCTCGATGGCAAGCTTCCAGGGTGCTTCATCAGGCTTATGGCCCTTCGCACGCAGTTCACCACCGATCTCGACCAGGTAGTTTTCAATCCCCCGTGCTTCAAGCAGCTCTGCCAGCGCATCCACCCCGTAACCCTTGGCGATGGCTGAAAGGTCAATGTACTGATCCCCTTCTCGGATCACCTGATGAGAAGGTTCATCCAGTTGCACAAAGCCATACCCGACACGGGCTTTCAGAGCGTCAATATGGGTGTCAGCCGGCGCATGCGTGATACGCCCCTCAGGCCCGAAGCCCCAGGCATTTACCAGGGGGCCTACAGTCACGTCAAAGGCACCATCCGTCAGGCGACTGATACGCTGCGCCTCTGCCAGTACCTGCATCAATTCTGCACTGACAACAAAAGGTTCCGCCGCAGGGGTGCGGTTCAAACGAGAAAGCTCCGAGTCTTCAATGTAAGTCGACATTTTCTGGTTGATGTCGCTCAACAGTCGCCCGGCTTCCTTCCTGATCGCCTCAACCTCGGTATCGCTGACACTGACCCACTTCATGCTGAAGCTGGTACCCATGGTCAGTCCCTGAATACCCTGCACTTTCGCGCGAGGCGTTTCGGTACAACCGGACACCCCTCCAAAAACAAAAACGGCCAGCAGCAGAGCTGCCAGCCATTTAGTCAGACGTATCTGATTAGCCATCAATATCAGCCACCGAAGTCATCCAGCAGGATATTCTCAGGTTCAACACCCAGATCTTCCAGCATCTTGATAACGGATGCGTTCATCATGGGCGGTCCACACATGTAGTACTCACAATCTTCGGGCGCCTCGTGGTCCTTCAGATACTCTTCGTACAGCACGTTATGGATGAACCCGGTGTAACCGGTCCAGTTATCTTCAGGCAGCGGATCAGACAGCGCCAGATGCCAGGTAAAGTTTTCGTTCTCTTCTGCCAGCTTATCGAACTCTTCCACATAGAAGGCCTCACGGACGGAGCGAGCACCGTACCAGAAAGAGATCTTGCGCTTGGAATTCAGACGCTTGAGCTGATCGAAGATGTGTGAACGCATCGGCGCCATGCCGGCACCACCGCCCACAAAGACCATCTCGTTGTCAGTTTCCTTGGCGAAGAACTCACCGAAGGGTCCGTATACGGTAATGGTGTCACCCGGCTTCAGGCTGAACACATACGAGGAC
Organism: Marinobacterium alkalitolerans; assembly: GCF_017776525.1. Taxonomy (GTDB): domain Bacteria; phylum Pseudomonadota; class Gammaproteobacteria; order Pseudomonadales; family Balneatricaceae; genus Marinobacterium; species Marinobacterium alkalitolerans. Next base: position 39,847 of record NZ_JACVEW010000010.1, on the reverse strand, counting down.
ATCTGACCCGGCGGAATACCCTGGCTACCCGGAGGCGGAGACGCGATACGGATATTGAATTTAACAATACCCTTCTCTTCCGGATAGTTGGCCATGGAGTAAGCACGGATAACCGGCTCATCGACCTTGGACACAAACTGCCACATGTCGAACTTGTCCCAGTCACCACGGAACTCTTCCTGGATATCAAAATCCTTGTAGTGCACTTCGTGCGGCGGCGCTTCCAGCTGAACATAACCACCAGCACGGAAGTCCACGTTTTCGCCTTCCGGCAGTTTCAGCGTGAGTTCCTTGATGAAGGTCGCAACGTTCGGGTTAGACTCGACGGTGCACTCCCACTTCTTCACGCCAAACACATCGTCTTCGACATGAATTTTCATGTCCTGCTTGACGGAAACCTGGCAGGACAGACGCCAGCCTTCCTTGCCTTCACGCAGGGTGAAATGGGATTCCTCGGTCGGCAGCATGGAACCGCCGCCTTCAAAGACCTGGCACTTACACTGGGCGCAGGTACCACCGCCACCACAGGCAGACGCCAGGAAGATTCCCTTGTCGGCCAGGGTCTGCAGCAGCTTGCCGCCCGCCGGTACCGTGATCGACTTTTCCGGATCATCGTTGATCTCGATGGTCACGTTGCCGGAGCTGACCATCTTGGCTCGGGCTGCGAGAATCACGGCAACCAGTGCAAGCACTACTGCCGTAAACATCACAACGCCGAGGATAATGACTTCTGTATTCATCAGTTTATCCTATCCTTTAGGCAGTTCTTGTCGACCGGGTTACAGCTGAACACCGGAGAACGACATGAAGCCAAGAGACATCAGACCCACAGTGATGAAAGTGATCCCCAGGCCACGCAGACCGTGCGGCACGTCACTGTACTTGAGCTTCTCACGAATACCTGCCAGGGCCGCAATTGCCAGCGCCCAGCCGATACCGGCACCCGCACCGTATACAACACTCTCACCGAAGGTGTAGTCACGCTCTACCATGAACAGTGCAGCACCCATGATGGCGCAGTTCACGGTGATCAGCGGCAGGAACACACCCAGCGCGTTGTACAGAGCAGGTACGAACTTATCCAGGAACATCTCCAGAATCTGTACGATCGCCGCGATAACGCCGATGTACGAGATGTAACCCAGGAAGCTCAGGTCTACTTCAGGATAACCGGCCCAGGCCAGCGCTCCTTCGCGCAACAGATAGTTGAAGATCAGGTTATTGACCGGAACCGTGATAACCAGCACCACGATAACGGCAATACCCAGACCAATCGCTGTCTGGACCTTTTTGGAGATCGCCAGGAACGTACACATCCCCAGGAAGAAGGCCAGCGCCATGTTTTCAACGAAAATCGCCTTAACAGCAAGGCTGATCAGCTGTTCCATGATTTACACAGCCTCCTTTTTGGTATTCGGTGCCATCTCGAAGTCAGGCTTCTCAACCTGCTCAGGCTTCCAGGTACGGATAATCCAGATGAAGATACCGATCAGGAAGAATGCACTCGGCGGCAGCAGCATCAGACCGTTACCCTGGTACCAGCCACCGTTGTTCACCAGCGGCAGGATCTCGACACCAAACAGAGAGCCGGAGCCAAACAGTTCACGGAAGAATGCAACAAACATCAGGACTGCACCGTAGCCCAGGCCGTTACCGATACCGTCCATGAAGCTGGGGATCGGCGGGTTCTTCATCGCGAAGGCTTCCGCACGGCCCATTACGATACAGTTGGTAATGATCAAACCAACGAATACCGACAGCTGCTTGGAGATCTCGTAGGCAAAGGCCTTCAGGATCTGGTCAACCACGATTACCAGTGAGGCAATGATGGTCATCTGAACGATGATTCGGATGTTGCCCGGAATGTGGTTACGAATCAGCGACACGAAGAAGTTGGAAAACGCGGTTACGGCAATAACTGCCAGCGTCATGACCAACGCAGTCGCCATGTTGGAGGTAACCGCCAGAGCAGAACACACACCCAGGATCTGCAGTGCGATCGGGTTGTTCTTGAAGATTGGCGTTACCAGAACGTCTTTAGTCTTGGACATGGATTAAGCCTCCCCTGCACGCAGGTTGTTCAGGAACGGCGCATAGCCATTCTCGCCCATCCAGAACTGGACCAGGTTGGTGACACCATTACTGGTCAGCGTGGCACCGGACAGACCGTCGATCTTGTGCTCGGCGTTCGATGTAGATGCATCCACACTACCCTTGATCAGGCGAATCTGCGGGTCGGTCTTATCCTCACCGTAGACTTCCTTGCCCGGCCAAAGCGCCTTCCAGGCGGGGTTATCAACCTCGCCACCGAGGCCCGGGGTTTCACCGTGGGAGAAGAAGCCCAGACCCACAACGGTGTTCAGGTCGCCTTCAAGCGCCAGAAACCCGTACATGGTAGACCAAAGCCCCTTGCCGTGAACCGGAAGCACCACTTTCTCGACGCTGCCGTTGTCACCCTGTACCAGGTAAACCGGCTTGATCTGAGCAATGGTCTTGATACCCGCCTGGTCTTCCTGACGGCTCAAGCGTACGTTCTGCTGCGGGTCTTTCGCCGCCTTCGCATCATCGTAGCCTGCAGGCACATCAACGAATTTGCCGGTATTCAGATCAACATATTTGGTCGTGATCTGCTTGAACAGCTCATCCACGCTCTTGCTCGGGTCGGAAATGCCCGCAGCCGCAAGAATGTTGCTCTTGCGGTCCAGTTCCTTGTTGGCCACCTGCTTCGGCTTGAGAATAACCGCAGCCGCTGACACCACTACTGAGCAGACAACGCACAGCAGGATGGTGACAAGCAGGGTTTTGCCCATAGTATCGTTATTAGACGACATTACGCTTCATCCTCCGCTTGATGTTCGCCTGGACAACGAAGTTGTCAATCAGCGGTGCAAACAGGTTGGCAAACAGAATGGCCAGCATCATACCTTCCGGGAACGCCGGGTTAGCCACACGAATCAGGACAACCATGACACCAATCAGGGCACCGAATACCCACTTGCCGGTATTGGTCATGGATGCAGACACGGGGTCCGTTGCCATAAAGAACATGCCGAAAGCGAAACCGCCCAGCACCAGGTGCCAGTAGAACGGCAGCGCAAACATCGGGTTGGTGTCAGAGCCGATCATATTGAACAGCGTCGACATGGCAACCATGCCCAGGAAAACACCGGCCACGATGCGCCAGGCGGCAATACGCGCGAACACGATGACGGCACCACCGATCAGGATGGCAAGCGTCGAGGTTTCACCAACAGAACCCTGGATGGTGCCGATGAAGGCGTCGAACCAGGTCAGGTTGGCATTCAGAATCGCTTCAACACCCCCCATGGCGGCAAGGCCCAGCGGAGTTGCACCAGAGAAGCCGTCAACCGCGGTCCAGATGGCATCACCTGACATCTGCGCCGGGTAGGCGAAGAACAGGAATGCACGACCGGTCAGAGCGGGGTTGAGGAAGTTCTTGCCGGTACCACCGAATACTTCCTTACCAATGACCACACCAAAGCTGATACCCAGAGCAACCTGCCACAGCGGAATGGTCGGCGGCAGAATCAGGGAGAACAGCACAGAGGTCACAAAGAAGCCTTCGTTGACTTCATGACCACGCTTCATGGCGAACAGAACTTCCCAGAAGCCGCCCACAACGAAGGTCGTGATGTAGATTGGCAGCCAATAGACAGCACCATGGATGATGTTATCCCAGATACTGTCCGGGCTGAATCCGGTCAGAGAGGCAGCAATGGCACCACGCCAGCCGGTTGATTCAGTCAATCCCAGTTCGGCCATGGCGGTGTTGGCCTGCAGGCCAACGTTATACATGCCGAAGAAGATTGCCGGGAAGGTACACAGCCACACCAGAATCATGATGCGCTTTAGGTCAACGCCATCGCGCACGTGGGCTGCACTCTTGGTCACATGACCCGGGGTATAGAAAATGGTATCGACTGCTTCATACAGTGCATACCAGTTTTCGTACTTGCCGCCTTTATGGAAATGCGGCTCCATTTTATCCAGAACGGTTCTCAAACTCATGACCAGCCTCTCTTACGCCTCTTTCTCGATGCGCGTCAGGTTGTCGCGAAGAATCGGACCGTATTCATACTTGCCCGGGCACGCGAAGGTGCACAGGGCCAGGTCCTCTTCATCCAGCTCCAGACAACCAAGCTGCATCGCGGTCACGATATCGCCGGTCACCAGTGCACGCAGCAACTGTGTCGGCAGGATATCCAGCGGCATCAACGCCTCGAACTGACCTACGGGAATCATGGCCCGCTCAGATCCGTTCGTGGTGGTGGTGAAATCGAACTTCTTGCCCGGCGCAAACACGGATGCAAACATGTTCAGTACAGAGAACTTGTTGGTACCCGGCGCGATCCAGCCCATGAAGTCACGGCTGTCACCTTCGAGCAGAACGCTCAGCTGATTGGCATAACGGCTGACGAATGCATGCGGCCCGATCGCCTTGCGTCCAGACCAGACAGAGCCGCTGATAACACGGTTCTTGCCGGACTTGAGTTCACTTGCGGTCAGCTCCTCGGTGCTGGCACCCACACGAGTGCGGACGATACGCGGCTTGTTTACCTGCGGACCGGCCAGTGCCACCACGCGTTCTACCGGAAGGCGACCTGTTTCAAACAGCTTGCCGAACGCGATCACGTCCTGGTAGCCGATCACCCAGGCTGTTTTCTCCTGAGACACCGGATCAAGGAAGTGGATGTGAGTACCCGGATTGCCGGCCGGATGCTTGCCCGCAAACTCTTCGACCTTAACGCCATCAACAGACGGCACATCAGCACCGGCAGCCTTGCACAGGAATACGTTCTTGGCCTCCAGGCGGGTAAGCAGTTTCAGACCATTCTGGAAGGCTTCAGACTGCTCCTTGATGATCAAAGCAGGATCGGCGGCCAGCGGATTGGTGTCCATCGCGGTCACGAAGATGGAACTGGGTGTTGTACCCAACTGCGGGACACGGCTGAACGGGCGTGTGCGGAATGACGTCCACAGGCCGGACGCCACCAGGTTTTTCTCAACCTGCTCACGCGACAACTGGCTCAGCTCAGATGAGGAGTAGCTGTCGAATTCAACGGCTTCTTCCTGCTCATCCAGCTCAATGACCACTGACTGCAGGACACGACGCTCACCACGGTTCACTGCCTTGACAGTGCCCGCACCAGGTGCCGTGTACTGGACCCCTTCTGTCTTCTTATCGGCAAAGATCGCCTGACCGAGTTTTACTCGATCCCCTTCCCGGACCAGCATTGTCGGCTTCATGCCCACATAGTCCTCACCGAGAAGCGCCACGGTGCGCACAGGATTACCATCGCTGATAACCTGTTCAGGCGCGCCCGCAATAGGCAGATCCAGACCTTTATTGATCTTGATCATTCGTCTCACCCAACTTGCAAAAAAATTCAGGAGGTTCTCACATGACATCCGGCCGCACGCGTTTTACCGAGTAAGCCCCTGCTGAAACAAGGACTTGTAAGCCTCCGGACGTACCGAGAAATTCCCACCAAAAAATCCCTGCAAGTATAACCGAGTCACGCACGGGTTTGCTACAAGCCGCTGTTTTACTTAAGGCTGATACCCTTCAAATGTAATGCCTGATATAGATTTTTTAGGAATAGTTATATGCCTATATAAAATATGGAATTACACAAACAAAAAAGGCCGCTGAAAAGCGGCCTTTTTCGAGCTCAAGCTCAGTGCTTGGCTTTCGGGAAAGCGTCCAGTGCACACTTGGCCAGATGCTGAGCCATGCGAATTACCTGGCAGCTGTAACCGAATTCGTTGTCATACCAAACGTAGAGTACGCAACGGTTGCCATCGACGATGGTTGCCAGCGCATCAACCACACCCGCTGCACGTGAACCAACAAAGTCGGAAGATACGGCTTCAGGCGAATTGCTGTAGTCGATCTGTTTCTGCAGCTCGGAATGCAGCGCCGCATCACGCAGGTAGGCGTTCAGCTCTTCCTTGTCAGTCTCTTTAGCCAGGTTCAGGTTCAGGATGGCCATGGAGACATTCGGAGTCGGTACACGGATTGCGTTACCGGTCAGCTTGCCTTCCAGCTCCGGCAGCGCCTTGGCAACAGCCTTGGCAGCACCGGTTTCGGTCAGCACCATGTTCAGCGCAGCCGCACGACCGCGACGATCACCCTTGTGGTAGTTGTCGATCAGATTCTGGTCGTTGGTGTAGGAGTGAACTGTCTCAACGTGACCATTCTGAACACCGAAGTGATCATTGACCGCTTTCAGTACCGGTACGATGGCGTTGGTGGTGCAGGATGCAGCCGACAGGACACGATCATCATCAGAGATATCGTTATGGTTAACACCCATTACGATATTCTTGACGCCCTTGCCCGGTGCCGTCAGCAGCGCACGTGCAACACCTTTGGATTTCAGGTGCAGGGACAGACCCTCTTCGTCACGCCACTTGCCGGTGTTATCGATTACCAGTGCATTCTTGATGCCGTACTCTGTGTAATCAACCTGATCCGGGCTGTCGGCGAAGATAACCTGGATGTAATTGCCGTTTGCGATGATCGCATTGTTTTCTTCGTCAATCTGGATGGTGCCCTTGAAGGAGCCGTGAACAGAGTCACGACGCAGCAGGCTGGCACGCTTTTCCAGATCGTTCTTGGCATTGCCCTTACGCACGACGATGGCACGCAGACGCAGAGAATGTCCGCTACCGGCACGATCCATCATCAGACGCGCCAGCAGGCGACCGATACGGCCGAAGCCATACAGGACAACATCGGTATTTTCGTGAGCTTCTGCCGGCTCGGTAGATGCATCCGCCAGCTCTTCCTGCAGGAACGCCTGCAGAGTACGGCCGTCGCCTTCGCTGCGGAATTTGACCGCCAGCTTGCCAATATCGATGTGAGAATTGGTCACATCCATCTCGGCCACGGCTTCCAGCACCGGGAAGGTATCAACGACAGAGATCTCTTCACCTTCAACCTGACGCACGAAGCGGTGGGCTTTGATAATGTCGATCACGGAACGCTTGACGATCAGACGACCGTATACGGAAATTTCGACATTGCGGTCACGGTACAGACGGCCAACCAGGGGCACCATCGCTTCTGCGATTGCTTCGCGGGCTTTCCAGTCTGCAAAAATCAGTTCTTGGCTCACGGGGTAACTCCGAAATTGTCATCGCTCAATTTGGGTGCGCGCATTATCCTCTTTTCGGGCATCCGGAGCAAACCCGCAAACGTATACTTTGGTCCCTTGCCTGCTATCCGGCTGCGTATTGCAGGGACTGCAGGTACAATACCCCTTTGCAAACAAGGATCGAGGAGTAGCAGTTGACCGCAGCAATCAAGGTTCCGATCCCGCACGGCCCGGGCGACATCAAACGTTTGGGACGGGTACAGGGCAGTGCCACCGGCCTGCTGATTGAGCAGATCAGTCAGCACCATGACGGCATGATCCTGCTGATCAGCCAGGATATGGAAAGTGCAGAACGCCTTCTTAATGAAGTGCGCTTTTATGCCCCTGAATCACTCTCGGTCAACTTGCTGCCTGACTGGGAGATACTGCCCTACGACAGTTTCTCGCCGCACCAGGACATTATCTCCGACCGCATTCGCATTCTGCACCAGCTGCCCGAGCAGCAGAAAGGCGTGCTCATTGTCCCGATCAGCACCCTCCTGCACCGTGTAGCACCGGTCAGTTTTGTCACCGCCAATGCGCTTTTCCTTGAACAGGGACAGACCCTCGACACAATCGCCATGCGGCAACGTTTCACCGATGCCGGTTATTCAGCGGTTGATACCGTATATGAGCATGGTGAATTTGCCATCCGCGGTGCCATCATCGACCTGTTCCCGATGGGCAGTGACTTCCCGCTGAGGATTGATCTGTTCGATGATGAGATCGACAGCATCCGCACCTTCGATCCCGAGACTCAGCGCTCAATCGAAAAGATTGAACGAATCCGCCTGCTGCCTGCCCGTGAATTCCCGTTCCACCAGCATGCCATTACACAGTTCAAACAGCGCTGGCGGGAGCGCTTTGATGTCGACCATACCCAGTGCCCGGTCTACCAGGATGTATCCAGTGGACTCACCCCACCCGGCATCGAGTACTACGCCCCGTTGTTCTTTGAACAGATGACCACTTTGCTGGACTACCTGCCCGAAAGCACGCTGGTGGTGCATGACAAGGCCCTGAAGGAAGCGGCAGATCATTTCAGCAGTGATGTTCAACAGCGCTTCGATGAGCACAATCATGACCTCAGACGACCGGTTCTTCCGCCACGCGAGCTTTTTGTCAGCACCGACGAGCTATTTACTGAACTGAATGCGCGCCCGGTACTGCGCGTTTCCACCGAAGAGGAAGAGGTGCGCCCGGGGCGTGACAACCTGCCCTGTGAAGCACCACCCGACCTCACGTCCGACAATCGCCAGGAGCCGCTTAGCGCACTGGTCGCTTACCATCAGCGTGAGCAAACACCTGTGCTTCTGTGCGCTGAATCAGCCGGTCGGCGTGAAGCACTGCTGGAGCATGCCCGCAAGGCAGGCGTTGAACTTGCCGAGTGTCATGACTGGGCCGAGTTTTCAAGCAAACAGCCCGACCTGGCGATCACGACCTTTCCACTGGAACAGGGGTTGAGCCTGTCCGGCAGCCTGCAGGTTGTGACGGAAACCCAACTCTTTGGCCGCCAGGTGTTCCAACGCCGTCGCCGTGAGAAAGAGCAGCTTGATGCTGACCAGGCGATTCGCCACCTGTCGGAACTCACCATCGGCGCACCGGTGGTACATATTGATCACGGCGTAGGCCGCTATCAGGGCATGCAGACCATCGATCTGGATGGCCAGAGTAATGAATTTCTGGTGCTTGAGTATGCCGGCGAAGCCAAATTGTATGTGCCGGTTTCCTCTCTGCACCTGATCGGTCGCTACTCGGGTGCCAGCGACGAGTCGGCTCCGCTGCACCGGCTGGGGACCGAGCAATGGTCCAAGGCTCGCCGCAAGGCGGCCGAGAAAGTCCGCGATTCCGCTGCCGAACTGCTCGACATCTATGCACGACGTGCCGCTCGCAAAGGCTTCAGCTTCGGCTTTGACGAGGATGAATACCAGCAATTTGCGGCCAGCTTTCCTTTTGAAGAAACGCCGGATCAGGCCAACGCGATCAACGCCGTTGTGAGTGACATGCGCGCCCCTACTCCCATGGATCGACTTGTCTGTGGTGATGTGGGCTTTGGCAAGACCGAAGTGGCCATGCGGGCGGCCTTTATTGCCGTTCAAAGCGGCAAGCAGGTTGCCGTACTGGTGCCCACAACCCTGCTGGCACAGCAGCATTTTGACAACTTCCGCGACCGTTTTGCCGACTGGCCGGTTTCTATCGAGCTGATTTCTCGCTTCAAAAGCGCCAAGGCACAGCAGCAGACACTGGCCGACGTGGATGCCGGCAAGGTCGATATTCTGATTGGGACCCACAAGCTGCTGCAGGGCGATATCAACTTCAAGCACCTGGGGCTCGTGATTATCGATGAAGAGCACCGCTTTGGCGTACAGCAGAAAGAGCGCCTGAAGAGCCTGCGTTCCGAGGTCGACATCCTGACCCTCACCGCCACCCCCATTCCACGCACACTTAACATGGCCATGTCGGGTATTCGTGATCTGTCGATCATTGCCACGCCGCCCGCGCGCCGCCTGTCTGTCAAAACCTTTGTCCGCCAGCATGAAACACCGATGGTCAAGGAAGCGATCTTGCGTGAGCTGCTGCGAGGCGGGCAGGTGTATTACCTTCACAATGAGGTCAAGAGTATCGATCGCGTGGCCGAATCGATCAGCGAGCTGGTTCCGGAAGCACGCGTTGCGATCGGTCATGGTCAAATGCGTGAGCGAGAACTTGAACAGGTGATGAGTGATTTTTATCACAAGCGCTTTAATGTGCTGGTCTGTACCACCATTATCGAAACGGGCATCGACGTTCCAAGTGCCAACACCATCATCATCGACCGTGCCGACAAGTTCGGTCTGGCTCAGCTGCACCAGCTGCGCGGCCGTGTCGGCCGGTCTCACCATCAGGCCTATGCCTACCTTCTGACACCGCCGGTGAAACTGCTCACCACCGATGCACAGAAGCGCCTTGAGGCGATCGGCCAGTCCAGCACGCTGGGCGCCGGTTTCACCCTCGCTACTCACGACCTTGAGATTCGAGGGGCTGGCGAACTGCTGGGTGAAGAGCAAAGCGGCCAGATGCAGAGTGTCGGCTTCAGCCTTTACATGGAAATGCTGGATCAGGCCATAGAGTCGATCAAGGAAGGCAAGACGCCGGACGCCGACAAGCCTCTGCATCACGGCACCGAGGTGAATCTGCACCTGCCGGCGCTGATACCGGACGATTATCTACCCGACGTACATAATCGCCTGATCATGTACAAGCGCATTGCCAACGCCAGGGATGCCGAAGCACTGGATGAACTCCAGGTCGAAATGATTGACCGTTTCGGCCTCCTGCCGGAGGCCACACGAAACCTCATGCGCCTTACCCAGATCAAGCTCAAGGCTGAAGCGCTGGGCATCGTGAAACTGGATGCCGGCGACAAGGGTGGACGCATCGAGTTCGAGGCGGAACCATCGGTTGACCCACTGGTGCTGATCAACATGATTCAACGCCAGCCACAACATTACAAACTGGACGGTGCCAACATACTCAGGTTTACTCAGCCCATGGAAAAGCCGGCATCACGCTTTAATGCCGTAGAGGCCCTGCTGAGCCAACTGTCTGCCAAGGAGAATCGCTGAACCATGAAAAGATCTATTTATCGCGGCCTGCTGGCGGCCGGGCTGATTGCCTGCAGCGCATCCATTCAGGCTGCTGACCTGTACAAGGTCGAGATGGTCGTATTTGCCAATCTGAACTCGGATGATGGCGGCGAATACTGGCCTGATCTGGCGCCGGTCGATACCGCAGGCAGCCTTTCTCTTGCCCCCTGGGATGGATACCCGCTGCAGCGCTTTGAGCAGTTGCCGACAGGTGATCTGGTGCTGGGGGGAGATGCCGCTGCCCTTTCCCGCAGTGCCAATTACGCCCTGCTCTATCACAAGGGCTGGCTGCAGCCGATCACGGGGCCTTCTTCAAGTCCCAGCATCCGGGTGAACGCCAGCTTTGAAGACTATGAACTCAACGGTACACTGCGCATCTATAAACAGCGCTACCTGCACGCTCAGCCGCTGCTCCAGCTCAACTCGATAGCGCTGAGCAGCGGTTATACCCCCCAGCCAGCTGCTGTTGAGGCACCTGACGCCAGTGAGGGCTCTGCTGAAGTCACAACTGCGCCTGTTCAGCCACACCGTTGGCAGCTTGAACAGTCACGCCGCATGCGCTCGGAAGAAACCCACTACATCGACCATCCGAAAATGGGTATTCTGCTGCATGTGCGGCCAGTGGAGTAATTACAACTGATTCAGTTCGGCGAAACGGCTGCCCGACCGGGCGGCCAGCTCTTTCGGAGCCCCCTGCTCAACCAGCCTGCCGGCATCAAGCACCAGGACACGGTCAAACTGATCAGCCATCTGCAAATGATGACTGATCATGACCAGCGTCTGGCCTGAGCCTGAACAGTGCTCCAGCACGCGCCCCATAACACGGCGCTCCGTTTCAGCATCCAGCCCTTCCGTCGGTTCATCCAGCCATAAAACCGGGGCCTCACAGAGCAGCGCACGCGCCAGAGCGACCCGCTTGCGCTGCCCACCGGACAGTCGGCTGCCCGACTCACCCACGGCATAGGCCAGTGGCGCCTCACCCAGATCCTGCTCCAGCTCTACCTGCTTGAGCACGTCCAGCATGGCCGCATCAGAGGCTTCAGGGGCTGCAATGCGTAGATTATCCGCAAGACTGCCGGCAAAAAGCTCAACCGGCTGTGACAGCGTAGCCAAGTGTGCACGTAACTGAGATTCGGGATACTGATCAACCGGCAGGCCACCCAGCAAAACACGCCCCTGAGTGGGAGTATGAAAACGTGCCAGAAGGTTCAGCAGTGTACTCTTGCCACTGCCTGTATGACCCAGTACCAGTATCGACTCGCCCGGAGCCACGTCCACGTCAAACGCAGTCAGTGCCCAGGGCCCTTCATCCGTATAACGAAAAGACACCGCTTCAAACGTCAGCCGGCCCGGCTCAGGCGCTGTGAGCGGCGTATCCGGGTAGACAATATCCGGCTCGGCATTGGCTATTTCTGTCAAACGCTCGGCTGCTTTCAAAGTCTTGCCAAGATATTGATAAGCCAGCGGCAGCGGTGCAACCGCCTCAAACAGGGCCAGCACGCAGAGCACCAGCATGGCCAACTGCGCAGGAGCCAGCTGGGCCGCTTGCACCAGCAATACGCCCAGCATCAAAACCAACACGGCACAGACGCCGCTGATTAAGGTCATCAGGCCCGCAGTTGCACCACTGATAAGCGCCATCCGCCGCTGAACCGAGTAGAGACGCCGCTCAACCTGTGCTGCCTGCGCCACCACACGTTCCACCCCACCGTAGATTGCGAGGTCGGCCAGACCCTGCACCAGCCCTGTCAGCTCTATGCGCAACTGTCGCGTCAATTCGATCTGACGCTCGCCAAGACGCCGACCTGCCCGATGCGACAACCACGGCAGACCCACACCTGCCAGTACCAATGCGAGCAGTACAATGACAGCCATCGGCAGGCTGAAAAACGCGATAAACGCCGTACCCGCCACACCGACCAGCGCCGCTATCAGCGTGGGCGCCAGCACCCGCAAATACAGGTTATCCAGCGCATCCACATCCGCCACCAGCCGATTAAGCAGATCCGCTGAGCGATAACGCTGCAGGCGAGCAGGCCCCAGCGGTTCGAGGCGGCGATAGAACCAGACCCTGAGTTGTGCCAGCAGTCTGAAGGTCGCCTCGTGGGTCGTGATACGCTCTGCGTATCGCCCCGCAGTACGCAGGATGGCAAATCCCCGCACGCCGGCACCCGGGGTGAAATAATTGAACGCCTGCGCGCCTGCCAGGGTTACACCGGCCAGAGCGGTTGCGGATATAAACCAGCCTGACAGCGTCAGCAGCCCGATACTGGCCAGCAGTGTCAGCAGTCCTGCTACCATGCCCAGCAGAACCCAGCCAAGATGTGCCCGCATCAGCCGAATAAAAGGCACCAGTACCTGCATCAATGCACCTCCGCCTGACGGTCCTCAACGAGCCGACCCGACTCAAGCCTGAGCACCTGATCTGCCTTCAGCATGGAAGCACGGCGGTGCGTCAGCATCAGCACCAGGCGCCCCTGACACAAGGACTCCAGTGCCGCCAGCACCAGCTGCTCGCTTTCCCGGTCCAGATTGGCGGTAGGCTCATCCAGCAAGAGCACCGGCGCATCCTTTAGAAACGCCCGCGCCAACGCAAGGCGCTGTATCTGGCCGCCGGAAAGCCCTACACCCCGCTCCCCGACCTGGGTATCCAGCCCATCCGGCAGACGCTGCACAAACTCCAGCGCGTTGGCCTGCTCCAGTGCGGTATACAACGCATACTCACTGGCATTGGGTGCAGCGATTAAGAGATTTTCCCGCAGGCTGCCCGGTATCAGACTGGCCTGCTGGCTGACCCACGCAACTCGTTCAAGCCATGCGCTGGTGCCAATAGCCTGCAAGGGCTTGCCGTTCACGCGTACCTCCCCGTGGGTGAGTGCTCTGAAGCCCAGCAGTACCTGCAGCAGCGAAGATTTGCCTGCGCCACTGCGACCTACCAGTGCCACCAGCCGACCCGGTTCCAATGACAGATTCACATCGGTCAATACAGGCTTGTCACGACCGGGGTAGTGCAGCTGACCGGCACAGACTTCCAGCGATTTGACCGGCCCTTCCAGCCCACAGCCCTCTGCCGGCAGGGCAAGAGATGTCTGGTCAAGCAAGTTACGCAGTCGATCGGCTGCTGCAACGGCTTCCTGTTTGGCGTGATAATGGGTACCCAGCTCCCGAAGCGGCAGATAAAACTCAGGGGCCAACAGCAGAATAAACAGCCCCTGATACAGGGTTACAGGCGCTTCCCAGTAGCCAAAATCCAGATGCCCCAGAAAGCTGAAGCCCAGATACACGGCCACCAGTGCAATCGAGATAGACGCAAAGAACTCAAGCACCGCTGATGAGAGAAAGGCCAGGCGCAACACTTGCATCGTCCGTACACGGAAATCATCCGCACCCCGGGCAACAACATCCGCCTGCTCTCGACTGCGATCAAAGAGCTTAAGGGTCACTATACCCTGCACGATATCCAGAAATTGAGCCCCCAGTGTTGATAGAGCCTCAAAGTTCCGCCGATTCGCCTCAGCCGCCTTGATACCGACCAGCGCCATAAACAGGGGAATCAATGGCGCCGTCAGCAGGAAAATCAGCCCGGCCGCCCAGTTCACAGGGAACACAAAGGCCAGAAACACCAGCGGCAGCAATGCTGCCAATGATACCTGGGGCAGGTAACGGGCAAAGAAACCGTCCAGTGCTTCCACCTGCTCCATCAGCTCACTGACCAGGCGGCCACTGCGCTCGCCGGAGGTGAAACCGGGCCCCAGTCGTTCCAGCTTGTGCAGCAATTGCCGGCGCAGATCCTGGCGCACACGGGTGGACCCCATTTGCCCGGCCCACTCCCGCACCACGGACAGAAAAGCACGCAGGAAGAGAATCACTATCATCCATGCGAAGCGTTGCCATTGATCCAGCAGGCCCTGATCATTGAACAGCGTATCGTGGACCACCGAAGCGAGCAGGTGCGCCTGGAGAATCAACAGGACACCCGAGCCCACCCCCGCGGCAACCGATACCTGAATCCAACGGCTCGATGAAACAGAAAGCCCCTTAAGCCATTGCCGCTGCTCTTTGTCTGATCTGCTGCTCATGAGGGGTTATGACCTTCTCCGGGTCCCGGGTAGCCGGCAAAGGCAGGCTCTTCATCCTGACCGGCCAGATGTATCGTCTGGGTCGGAAACGCAAACTCAGCCCCATTCTGCTCAATGATATCGGCAATTCTGAGCATCACATCCTGTTTTATGGCGTGGTATTTCACCCATTGTGTAGTCTTGGTAAAGGTGTACACCATGATATCCATCGATGAGGGCCCAAAGCGATTCAGGTGCACAATCATGGTCTGATGCGTATCGATCTCTTCATGCGCCAGGAGCATCTCTCGAATCTGATCCACAATCTCCTTCACGCGCCCAACATCGGAATAGCGTACCCCCACATGCTCAAAAATACGCCGATTGAACATGCGTGACGGGTTCTCCACGGCAATATTGGTAAAGGTCGCATTGGGCACGTACAGCGGACGCTGGTCAAAGGTTCTTATGCGCGTCAGACGCCAGCCAATATGTTCAACGGTCCCTTCGATCTCCTTGTCGGGCGAACGAACCCAGTCGCCCACCCTGAACGGACGGTCCATGTAGATCATCAGGCCACCGAAAAAGTTGGCCAGCAGGTCTCGGGCCGCAAAGCCAACAGCAATACCGCCCACGCCACCAAAGGCCAGAATGCCTGAAATACTGACGCCTGCCGATTGCAGCAGCGTAAGGCCAACCAGTATCAGCAGTATCAGTCTGAACAACTTGCCCAGGGCATCAGCCGTCGTCTTGTCCAGCTGCTTGCGCCCACCCCGGGCCGGGCTCATCAGCCACTCTTCGGCAACCCGAATCAGTCGCAGACCTGCCCAACCAATAATGATAATGGTGCCGAAACGGCGCAACTCAGCCCCTACCGCCTTGCTGACGGGTACCCCACTGTGACTGAGGATCTCGATCAGCAGAGAAATACCCAGCAGCCAGATCATTAACCGAAGCGGGGTGCGAATAGCCTTGAGAACCTGACCATTCATGGCTGAACCACGGCGGCTCAGATGCTGTATCAGCCGGCTCGTTATCCAGTTGAACAGGACCGTCAACAGCCAGACCAGTGCTACCAGAAACCCGATGGCCAACTGCAAACGGTAGGGCTGAAGCCCGGGCCAGTGCGAGATGATAGGTGCCACCACTGGCGTGAGCAGTTCCTCCAACATTAGCTCTCCCCTGTCAGCTGATGAGCCAACTGCTGCGCCTCCAACAACCGCTCATTGTCATCACTGGCCGCCCCTCTGCCCCGCATTCTCTGCAGCCGTTCACCAGCCCTGATATTCCTCTCTTGCAAATGTTCCAGAACGTCCGCCGCGGCAGCGGGGTCATTGCATACGAGCACCATGTCACAGCCGGCATCCAGCGCCAGATCACAACGTTGACGGAAGTCTCCGGCATAGCCGGCGCCTTCCATCGACAGATCATCGCTGAAAATCACACCGTCGAAATGCAGGCGCTGTCGCAACACCTGCTGCAGCCAGAAACGTGAAAAGCCGGCCGGAGCAGAGCAGGCTTCCTTGTAGATCACATGCGCCGGCATGACCGCATCGAGACCGCGCCCTATCAGCGCAGCGAAAGGCTGAAGGTCATCCTGTTCGATCGCTGCAAAGGTGCGGGTATCCACCGGCAACTCCAGGTGAGAATCAGCCTGCACCCAGCCGTGGCCGGGGAAATGCTTGCCCGTGGCAGCCATACCGGCCTCATGCATACCGGCCATCACGCCACCGGACAGTTCGGTCACCGCCCTGGCCGAAGCAGAGAAAGCGCGATCACCAATCACACTGCTATTGCCCCAGTCCAGATCCAGCACAGGCGCGAAGCTGAAGTCGATATCGAAACGGCGCAGCTCTGTCGCCAGCAGCCAGCCCAGCTCATGTGCCCAGGCAACGGCCTGACCGGGATTCTGCTCCCATACACGCCCCAGTGATGCCATGGGAGGCAAGTGCGTAAAGCCATCACGAAAACGCTGTACCCGCCCGCCTTCATGATCAACGGCTACCAGCAGGTCCTGACGGGTCTCGCGTATGGACTGCATCAGCTCGGACAGCTGATCGGGAGAGCTGAAGTTTCGACTGAAAAGGATCAGCCCCCCGACTTCAGGGGTCTGCAAGCACTCCTGTTCCTGGCGGGACAGTTCAGTACCAGCCAGGTCGAGCATTAAAACACCTGTGGTCATGATCTCACTCCTCGATCATTACATGTGTCCCCGCATCCACCTGATCAAACAACGCAATCAGGTCGGCATTGCGCATGCGGATGCAGCCGTGGGAACGGGGAACACCCATGGGTTCCGTATCCGGTGTTCCATGAATATAGATATAACGGCGCTGGGTATCGACCTTACCCCCACGGTTAACGCCCGGCTCAAGGCCGCACAACCAGAGAATTCGTGTCAGGATCCAGTCACGCTTCGGGTATTGCTGTGCCAGTTCAGAGGTATAGGTCTCACCGGTAGGACGGCGGCCCACGTAAACAGTTCCCGAAGGCTGACCTCTGCCGATGCAGGCACGAATGTAGTGGCGGCCACGCGGCGTACAGCCACTGCCATTGCGCTCACCGGCCCCCGCCAGTGCCGTTGATACGGGATAGGACGCCAGCACTCGATCTGCGTCCAACAGATCGAGCTGCTGACGCCTGATAGAGATGCGCAGCTCGATCATCAGCTAAGACTCTGATTTCTCAGCGGTGCCTGCATACCTGCGGTCAGTACAGGCACCAGGCGCTGCAGAATGGGTTCGATTTCGGCCTCAGCGCTCTCTCCCGGTGTATCCATTGCCACCAGCGCATGAAGGTTGGACAGGGTGAAGACCACTGAGCCCAGCAGGAAATGCAGGCGCCAGAAAAACTCACGGTCATCGTGCACGCCACTGCCAGCCTTGAGGTGATGCAGAAACAGGTTCAGGCGCCCGCCGTAGGTCTCCAACAGAAACGCCTGGAGCTCCATCTGACTGGGACGATAGGCTTGCTCCAGACAGCGCATCAGAACCGAGAGGGCATAGTGATTATTGCGATGAACACCAATCAGCGCACGAGTCAGCAACTTCAGCAGAGGTTCGAGTGACAAGGGCTCCTTGTGACCATGCGCCACCAGCCCGGCTTCCACATCGGCACACAAAGGATCCAGCGTATGACTGGCAACCGCGTGTATAAGACCGGACTTGGAACCGAAGTGATAGTTGACTGCAGCCAGGTTCACCTGCGCCTCGGTCGTAATCTGACGCATGGTCGTTTCCTTGAACCCCTGCTCGGCAAAGAGCTTTTCGGCCGCCCGGAGTATACGGCTTGCGGTATCGACTGGGTCGTACATCTGCTGTTCCATCGCCCTTAACCTTATAATCAAACCCTGAAGGTTTTACTGATTGCCCTCAACGTGACAGGAATCGACTGTTCAGTACGCGCTGCCAGGCGCGCGTCAAGACACCATCGGTCGCGGAAGCAGCCAGATGACCCAGGCGCTGCTGCAGGCTTTGCTTGATCTCATAACTCACTTCAAACACGTCATGTTCCTTGCAGAGATCAAACAGATAGTCATCGCTGGTGCTGACCTCATCAATCAACTTGTGCTCCAGTGCGCGCTGACCAAACCAGACTTCGCCGGTTGCGACCTTTTCCAGATCAAGGTCGGGACGGTGCTCGGACACAAACTGCTTGAACAGCAAGTGCGTGTCTTCCAGCTCATCAATAAACTTCTGGCGACCCTTGTCGGTGTTCTCGCCAAAAACGGTCAGGGTGCGCTTGTACTCACCGGCTGTCAGCACCTCATAATCAACATCGTGCTTTTTCAGCAGTCGGTGAAAGTTCGGCAACTGGGCAATCACACCGATCGAGCCAATCAGCGCGAAGGGGGCGGCGACGAGGCGGTCTGCTATACACGCCATCATATAGCCACCACTGGCGGCCACCTTGTCGACACAGACCGTCAGGTGAATATTGCGTTTACGAAAGCGCTCCAGTTGTGAGCTTGCCAGCCCATAGGCATGGACCAGGCCGCCGCCGCTTTCCAGCTTGAGCACCACCTCATCGTCCTGATCAGCAATCATCAGTACGCCGGTCACTTCTTCTCGCAAGCGGTCTACGTCAGAGGCATGAATATCGCCATCAAAATCCAGCACAAACACACGCTTGCGCTGCTTCTCAGGGGCCTTGCCCTGCTTAAGCGTTTTCTTCAGAGCCTTGGCATCTGCCTTTTCCTGCTTGCGTCGCGCCTTCTCGTGCTGTTTGGCCAGAGCTTCGTCAACAACGGCCGCCTCGATGTCGGTTTTGACCTCATCGTATCGGTCATTGAGGCTTTTCACCTCGATCTGTCCTTCGGATCGATGCTCTTTACGGCGCTCGACCAGCGCTGCAATTCCAGCCATGCATATCAGAACGCCGGCTACCAAGGTAATTACTTTGGCCAGAAACAGGCCATAGTCCGCAACAAAGGCTGTCAAATTCAGTCTCCGATAACCCGGTGTATTCGCTTAAGAATCCGGCTACTGTACCATATAAGTATCAATAATCATGAGCGCAAACGACAGGATATTAACGCATGACAGACCCCCTCAGCATCGAACGGATCGTGCACAAGATGCCGCAGAAATTTAATCCGGATAATGCCGGCGGGCTCGATGCTGTCATTCAGTTCAGCCTCACCGATGCAGAGTCCTTTTACGTCCACGTATCGCCTGCAGGCTGCGATAGCCAGCTGGGCACCCACGAGGACCCCAGTCTGGTGCTGCATCTGGACCAGACCACGCTGACAGATGTCATTAACGGTGACCTGGACGGCATGAGCGCCTATCTCAAGGGCAGACTGAGAGCGGAAGGGAATGTGATGCTGGCGACCCGGCTCGGCAAGCTGTTCAGTCGCTGACCTGCAGACCCGCGAAGAAGTGATCAATCAGCTGCCGTGAAATGCTGAATGGAGGAGGCAGATCAGGCAGGTTGTCCAGACTGAACCAGCCGGCGGCTTCAATTTCGATCCCGTCCGGCTGAACGTCACCGGCCTTGTAGTCCGCAAAGAAACCAAGCATCAACTGGTGCGGAAAAGGCCATGACTGGCTGGCAAAGAAGCGAATATTCTCCACTTCAATGCTCACCTCCTCCATGATTTCTCGCGCAACCGCCTGCTCGGCACTTTCTCCGGCTTCAATGAAGCCTGCAAGTGTGCTGAAACGCCCGGGCGCAAAGTGCGGAGCACGGGCCAGCAGGCACTGCTCGCCCCGCCTGACCAGCACAATGATGCAGGGGGAAATTCTGGGGTACTGTATCAGGCCACAGCTGGCACACTGACGCGCCAGATCCTGCGCATGGTCACGCATGGTCGAACCGCAGCGACCACAATAGCGATGCTGGTCATGCCAGGTGGCCAACTGGGCGGCGCGGGAGTGGCGTGCATATTCCTGCTCGTCTTTTGCCTGCGCCAACAGGCTGCGCAGGGTCACCTCTTCTTCCGGTACAGGGGCTGTCTCGGGCAGCACCAGCAGACCAATCCCCTGATCCACTTCAATTTCTGCTTCAGCCGCGGACCTCAGGGCATTGAGCTGTCGCAATCTTGGGGTGAGCTCACCCCCAAGGGCCAACAACCGCCCGGACTTGGCAAGATAGTATCGCTGAAATGCCGGCACTGCAGTGTCGTTCATGCCGGCGAGTCTTCTGCAGTGCGACGCCAAACCGCTCCACCACTGCCATCCAGCATATCCAGAAAACGCTCATGCGCGTCCAACTCATCAGCCGACGGCTTGAGCACCGGAAGGTTCAGGTGGGCGGTCTCAATACGTCGGATCTGCTCGGCATTGTCTTCACCTGACTGGCCTGACTGCCCCAGCTGGAGTGACGTCTGCCCACCTGTCAGTGCGAGGTACACATCCGCCAGAATTTCCGAGTCAAGCAACGCCCCGTGCAACTCACGGTGGGAGTTGTCGATGCCATAACGTCGGCAGAGGGCATCGAGGCTGTTACGCTGCCCGGGGTATTTCTTGCGCGCCATGTCCAGGGTATCGGTAACCTGGCAGATATCCTCGATGCGCTCGGCGACTCCGTTGCGTGCCAGCTCGGTATTCATAAAGCCGACGTCAAACGCCGCGTTATGAATGATCAGCTCCGCGCCCCGAATGTAATCCAGAAATTCGGCCGCCAACTCGGCAAACCTGGGCTTGTCGGCCAGATATTCATTGGTAATACCGTGTACTTCTATGGCTTCAGCTTCAACCTCTCGGTCCGGCTTGATATAGCGGTGGTAGTTGTTGCCGGTCAGCTTGCGCCGAACCATCTCCACGCAGCCGATCTCTATGATGTTATGACCGGCTTCGGGGTCAATACCGGTTGTCTCGGTATCCAGTACAATCTGTCGCATGCTCATGCCTTTCCAAACTCTTCTACACCGCGGTTTGCCAACTGGTCGGCGCGCTCATTACCGGGATGGCCACTGTGCCCTTTCACCCAGCGCCATTCGATCTCATGCCGTGCCACCTGCTCATCCAGCGCCTGCCAGAGATCAATATTCTTGACCGGCTGTTTGGCAGCGGTTTTCCAGCCATTTCGCTTCCATCCGGCCAGCCATTGCATAATGCCCTGACGCAGATACTGGGAGTCTGTGGTCAACACAACCTTGCACGCACGGTTCAGGCTCGCCAGTGCCTGAATGGCTGCCTGCAACTCCATGCGGTTGTTGGTCGTGTCGGGCTCGCCCCCATACAGCTCCTTTTCGTGCTCTCCATAACGCAGCAAGGCTCCCCAGCCTCCGGGACCGGGGTTTCCCTTGCAGGCACCGTCAGTATATATCTCAACAGGTTTCAATCTTTATCCTCTGGCTGTGGGCTTGGGCTCGGGAACGGGCATGCTGAGCAGGCGACGGCGCTTCCACTCGGGTCGGATCGGCGTCATGCCGGCCACATCCTTGCGTGCCAGCACCATCATCGCGGCCCCGCTGTGGATCGGCACTCGCCGGCTCAGCGTTTCAAAGCAGCGCAATCGGCGACGCCATTTGGGGTTGCCCATCGGCAGATGGTGACAGACAGAACGCGTCTTCAGCTCGGTCATCTCCAGCAGGCTAAGCCAGTCATGCAGCCGCCCAAGGCGAATGAAGTGGCTGGACCATACCGGTGATGAAGGTTTTCGCATCAGTCGCCTCAGCCCCCAGTAACTGGCAGGGTTGAAGCTGAAGCTGAGCAGGTGTCCACCGGGGCGCAAAACCCGCGATGCCTCTCGCAACACCTGATGAGGGCTGGCCGCAAAGTCCAGCGCGTGATGCAGAATGACCACATCAATCTCGTTACTGAGTACCGGCAGCTCATCATGTTCTGCAAGGACCGTAAAAGGACCCGCCCCCAGTTGCATACTGGGAATCAGCATCACCTTGCGCGACACAGGACTGGCATCGAAAAGTGTCTGGCGACAATCGTAACCGACCTGAAGCAGGTGGTAGCCAAACAGAGTCGGCAGTACGTCTTCTGCCAGCTCACGTTCATGCTGGACCAGCTCCATGCCCAGCGGCGAGTCAAACCACTCGCTGAGAAGAGGGGCCAACTCATGTTGTGGCATCTGTGCACTGAACTTCATCACCCGCCCCAAAATCTGTAAGTCCTATCGGGACTTAGTATACAGTAGACTTAAAGTGCCCTGAACCGAGCGCGACACCCATAACCCGTCTATACAGGAATATGACATGTTTACGGTAACTCCGATTCCGGCTTTCAGTGATAATTACATCTGGGCCCTGACCGAGCAGACAGCCCCCGACCGTGCCGTGGTTGTCGACCCGGGCGATGCCGCACCGGTTCTGGAGTGGCTCACATCACATCAGCTCAAGCTGGACGCCATTCTGATCACACACCATCACGCTGACCACACCGGTGGCGTAGCCGACCTGCTCAAGCAGTTCGACATCCCCGTTTACGGCCCGGACAGCTCTCCGTTTGACGGCATCACGCATCCGCTGAAGCAAGGCGATACTCTGGAGCTGTTCGGCCTGACATTACACATACAGGCGGTTCCCGCCCATACCCGTGACCATATCAGTTATTTTCAGCCCGAGGGAAGCGGCCAACTCTTCTGCGGGGATACGCTGTTCCTCGCGGGGTGCGGCCGTTTGTTTGAAGGCACGGCCCGGCAAATGCTGGATGCCATGAAATACTTTGCCGGCCTGCCTGACACCACGGAGGTCTACTGCACCCACGAGTACTCACTCGCCAACCTGAGGTTCGCCGCCACTGTCGAGCCCAAAAACCAGGCCATCACTGCCGTGCAGGAAAACTGCCACAGCCTGCGTAACGCAGACAAGCCGACCCTCCCCTCCACCATTGGGCAGGAAAAAACGATCAACCCCTTCATGCGAACGGCACAGGACTCCGTGGCGGCTGCCGCCGAACACTTTTCCGGCAACGCCCTGAGCTCGGAAGTAGAGGTCATGGCCGCGCTGCGTGAGTGGAAAAACCAGTTCTGATTGACCGCCTTGGACAGGGTCCATAGAATCATGTTTTTTAAGGTTATTTCGGGATTCTGTTTTGATGCGATCTTTTTCAGGCCTGTTGCTTGTCACGGCGATGGGAATCACGCTTGCGGGCTGTCAAACCGGTAATGTAAAAACAGCCGCTACTACCGCTCAACCGTCCGCTTCACCTTCAAAAGTCGCATCCACAACGTCTCGTCAACAGCAGCAGGCGGAAGAGTCATCTTCCAGCCTGCCGCCTGCTGACCTCTGGACACTGACACGGCAGCATATGGCGCTGCCGCTCGATCTGGACCACCCCCGTGTTCAAACCCAGCTCAAGTGGTACAAGCGTCACCCTTCATACCTGCTGCGCGTAAGCGAGCGTGCACTGCCTTATTATCACCACATCATTAACGCTGTTCTCGATCGTGGCATGCCGGCCGAGATCGCGCTGCTGCCGGTTGTAGAGAGCGCTTATGATCCCTTTGCCTACTCGCACGGTCGTGCGTCCGGCCCCTGGCAGTTCATTCCCGGCACCGCACGTCACTTTGGCCTGCGTTCAAGCTGGTGGTATGACGGCCGTCGCGACATCCTGGCGTCGACTGATGCGGCCCTGACTTACCTTGAGCAGCTGCACCAGCGGTTTGATGGCGACTGGTTGCTGGCACTGGCCGCGTACAACGCCGGTGGCGGCACGGTCAGTCGGGCCATACGCCGTAATCGCGAGCAAGGCAAACCGACCGATTTCTGGTCGCTCGACCTGCCCCGCGAAACTGAAGCCTATGTACCCAAGCTGCTGGCTGTCTCCCGTCTGGTCCGTGATGCTGACCAACTGGGGCTTGAACTGACCCCTATTCCGAACAAGCCCTATTTTGCCCGGGTCAAAACCGGTGGCCAGATCGATCTGGCCGAGGTGGCAAGTCTGGCCAGGATGGATCTGGATGAGCTGTACCGCCTTAATCCGGGCTTCAACCGCTGGGCGACCGACCCCAAGGGCCCGCATGAGTTGCTGGTGCCCGTTCACAAGGCCGAGACACTGCAGGCCAGTCTGGACGCCATGCCGGCTGACCAGCGCGTGAGCTGGCACCGCTATACGGTTAAGCCCGGGGATACGCTCAGCACCATCGCACAGCGCTTTGGCAGCTCTACCGGCGTGATCCGAGAAGGCAACCGTTTGAAGAGCAATCTGATTCGTGTCGGTCAGGCGCTACTGGTCCCACAGCCTGCCAAGCCGGCCGAAGCCTACGCGCTTACGGCCTCGCAGCGGAAACAGGCCAAGCGCCAGCGACTTGAAGAGAGCAGTACCAACAAGCGCTATCATCAGGTTGCATCCGGTGAGAGCTTCTGGAGCATTGCACGCCGGTATGGCGTCAGCGTGCGCAGTCTGGCTCGCTGGAACCAGATGGCACCCGGCGATACGTTAAGGGCGGGCCAATCACTGCTGGTCCTTGGGGCTAATGCTCCGGTAACGCCTGCGGTATCGCTGCCCAAGGCACAGTCTCGTCAGGCGATGGTACGCAAGGTGGGCTACCGGATACGCAAGGGTGACTCCCTGTCCGTCATTGCCAGCCGCTTTGGGGTAAAGGTTAGTGAGATCCTGGAGTGGAACAGCCTGAGTGCCGACGACCTGCTGCGGCCGGGGCAGCCACTGACACTGTATGTCGATATTGCAGAGGCCGGTTAGGATGGATACGCTCAGCATTACCATCATCGTGATCTCAGTGGTGCTGGCCATCGCGTTCAAGTGGGTATTGTTCCGCAAGATTCAGCGCTGGATGGATCAGGATCTGATCAAGCAGCTGGCGGCAGGACAGCTTGAACTTGAAACGCTGCTGACGCATCACTACGAGGAGCTGCGCCGTCAGGGCATGAAGCGACGCCATATTCACGAGAAACTGCAAACACTCGCTCACAAGCATGAACCCCGAGCCTGACTTGGGGTCAAACGACCGCATTTATCTGGACGCGGCACGCAAAGGAGACACTGGTGCGATCACTTAAGCAGCTTGTACATCGAGCCCTCCCTCTGATGCTGATACTGCTGACCGGCAGTGCATCCGCCACCGAACACCCCAGCCATGGCATTGCCATGCATGGGGAGCTGAAGTACGGCCCCGACTTCCAGCACTTCGATTACGTTAACCCGGATGCTCCCAAGGGAGGTGCGCTGCGTGAGGCTTCAATAGGCACTTTCGACAGTCTCAACCCATTCATCATCAAGGGTACGGCTGCCGAGGGAACCGGACTGCTGTACGACTCTCTGCTGGCACGCGCCCTGGATGAACCCTTCTCCCTCTATGGACTGCTGGCACAGTCAGTCACGCTGGACGAGAGCCGGCAGTGGGTCGAGTTTGAACTACACCCGGAAGCCCGATTCAGTGACGGTGAACCCGTAACGGCTGAAGACGTGGCCTTCACCTTTGAGCTTCTGCTTGAGCAGGGCAGCCCTTTCTTCAAGAGTTACTATGCCGGCATTGAGCAGGTAAAGGTCATCAGCCGCGCTCGGGTTCGCTTTGAGTTCAAGAATACTACCAACCGTGAACTGCCTCTGATCGTGGGCGAAGTCCCCATCCTGCCCAAGCATTACTGGAAGGATCGTGACTTCAGCACGCCCTCACTGGAGGTACCGGTAGGCTCAGGTCCCTATACGGTTGAGCGCATTGATCCCGGCCGCACCATTGTCTACCAGCGACGTGATGATTACTGGGCACAGAATCTGCCCGTAAACCGGGGCCGACATAATTTCGACCGCCGACAGATCGATTATTACCGTGACAGTACTGTCGCACTCGAAGCGTTTAAGGCCGGCGAATACGATTACCGCAGTGAGCACTCCTCCAAAGCCTGGGCGACCGGCTATACCGGCACTCCGTTTGACGATGGCCGTATTATCACCGAGGAGATTGAGCATCAGAACCCGAGGGGCATGCAAGGGTTTATCATGAACACCCGCAAGCCGCTGTTTGCATCGCCCAAGACCCGCCAGGCTCTGACATACGCCTTTGATTTTGAATGGACCAACAAGAACCTGTTCTATAACGCCTACAAGCGCACGCACAGCTACTTCTCCAACTCCGAAATGGCGGCGGACAGCCTGCCAACACCTGAAGAACTGGAGATTCTGGAGCCCGTTCGCGGTCAAGTACCACCGGAGGTCTTTACCCAGGTTTACCGTGCACCGGAAACCGACGGCAGTGGCCGCAATCGACGCCAGCTGCGCCAGGCCCTGCGCCTGCTGCAACAGGATGGCTGGACGCTTGAAAACGGCACTCTGGTCAATGCCAACGGCGAGCCCTTCAGGTTTGAAATTCTGCTGGTACAGAAGGAATTTGAGCGGGTTGTTTCTCCCTTTATCCGGAATCTTGAGCGCCTGGGCATCGAAGCAGATATCCGCATCGTCGACGTGTCCCAGTACATCAACCTGTTGCGCCAGTTCAATTTTGACATGATCGTGTACGGCTTTGGCCAGTCCAGCTCTCCCGGTAACGAGCAGCGCGACTACTGGCACTCCGACAGCGCCGACAGGCCGGGCAGCCGCAACCTGATCGGCATTCACAACCCGGCTGTTGACCATCTGGTGGAGCAGCTGATTGCAGCACCGGACCGTGAACAACTGGTACTGCGTGCCCGCGCGCTGGACCGTGTACTGCAGTGGAACCACTACGTGATTCCGCATTACCACATCAGCGCCTGGCGCATCGCCTACTGGCACCATCTGCAGCACCCTGACACCAGCCCCAAATATGATATCGGGCTGGATACCTGGTGGGCCCAACCCTGATGGCAGCCTATATACTGCGCCGTCTGCTACTGATTGTGCCAACTCTGCTTGGCATACTGCTGCTCAATTTTGTGTTGGTGCAGTTTGCCCCCGGCGGCCCTGTCGAGCAGACGATCGCTCATCTGGAAGGCATGGGCGTGGGTGCAACCAACCGCATGGGCAGCGGCCCTCAGAGCGACACCACAGCCACGGGAGAAAGCGGTTACAGGGGTGCCCAGGGGCTGGACCCCGCGCTGGTTAAAGAGATCGAGCAACTGTACGGGTTTGACAAACCGGCCCATGAACGGTTTTTGCAGATGCTCGGCAACTATCTGCAGTTCGACTTCGGCAAAAGCTTTTACAGTGACAAGCAGGTGGTCGACCTGATTATCGAGAAACTGCCGGTGTCCATTTCACTCGGACTCTGGACCACTCTGCTCACCTATCTGGTGTCCGTCCCACTGGGGATTCGCAAAGCCGTGCGTGACGGCACACCCTTTGATGTCTGGAGCAGCAGCCTGATAATCGTCGGCTATGCCATTCCCAACTTTCTGTTCGCCATCCTGCTGATCGTACTGTTCGCCGGTGGCACCTATTTTGAATGGTTCCCCCTTCGCGGCCTGACATCACCCGACTTTGACCAGATGACCTGGTGGCAACAGGTGGGTGACTATTTCTGGCATATTACACTGCCGGTTCTGGCATCCGTGGTGTCGAGCTTTGCCACCCTGACCATGCTGACCAAAAACTCCTTTCTGGATGAAATCCACAAACAATATGTATTGACCGCTCGCGCCAAGGGCTTGAGTGAAAATGCCGTGCTGTACCGTCACGTGTTCCGCAACGCCATGCTGCTGATTATCGCGGGCATGCCCGCTGCACTGATCGGCATTTTCTTCACCGGCTCCATGCTGATTGAAGTGATCTTCTCGCTGGATGGACTGGGACTTTTGGGCTACGAGGCTGTCATCAACCGTGATTACCCGGTTATCTTCGGCACACTCTACATCTTCACACTGGTGGGGCTGTTGCTGAAGCTGGTCAGCGATATCACCTACACTCTGGTCGATCCGCGCATCGACTTCGAGAGCCGGGAGGTGTAACTGTGGCCATGACACCTCTACAGCAGCGACGCTGGCACAGTTTCAAACGCAATCGCCGCGGTTACTGGTCGCTATGGATTTTTTCCATTCTGTTCGCACTCAGCCTGATTGCCGAGCTGATCGCCAATGACCAGCCCATTCTGGTGCAGCATCAACAGCAGTATTACTGGCCCGTATTGGCTGAATACACCGAGGCCGACTTCGGAGGGGAGTTCGAACTGCCCGCTGATTACCGCGACCCTTATCTGCAGGAGCTGATCACGGATGACGGCGGCTGGATGCTCTGGCCGCTGATCCGCTTCAGCTATGACACCATCAATTACGAGCTGGACCAGCCGGCACCCTCCCCGCCCACGTCAACCAATTGGCTCGGTACCGACGACCAGGGGCGGGATGTCATGGCACGGGTGATCTACGGCTTCAGGCTGTCGGTGCTGTTTGCCGTTGTACTGACGCTGGCCAGCTCCGTGATTGGTGTCTGCGCCGGTGCCGTACAGGGCTATTACGGTGGCAAAATCGACCTGCTGTTTCAGCGCTTCATCGAAATCTGGTCAGGCCTGCCCGTACTGTTTCTGCTCATTATTCTGGCCAGCCTGATCAAGCCCAATTTCTGGTGGCTACTGGGGATTATGTTGCTGTTTTCGTGGATGAACCTGGTGGATGTAGTCCGTGCAGAGTTCCTGCGCGGCCGCAACCTCGAATATGTTCGGGCCGCCCGCGCACTGGGGCTTTCGGATGGACGCATCATGTACCGCCATGTACTGCCAAATGCCATGGTGGCCACCCTGACATTCATGCCCTTTGTATTCAATGGCGCAATCGTCACACTGACCGCACTGGATTTTCTTGGCTTTGGCCTGCCACCGGGCTCACCGTCGCTCGGTGAACTGGTCGCACAAGGCAAGGAAAACCTGCACGCGCCCTGGCTCGGCATTACTGCATTCCTGACACTGTCCATCATGCTGACCCTGCTGATCTTCATTGGTGAAGCCGTCCGTGATGCCTTCGACCCAAGGAAACTATAACCATGTCGAAGACGCTCATTTCCGTTCGTGACCTTTCGGTTCGTTTTGTTGGCAACCCTGAACCGGTTGTCAGCCATGTCAGTTTCGACATCAATACGGGCGAGACACTGGCAATCGTTGGCGAGTCAGGCTCCGGCAAGTCTGTGACTGCCCTGTCGTTATTGAAACTCCTGCCCGCTCACCAGGTTGAGTATCCTGAGGGAGACGTTCGGTACGCCGGCCAGAATCTGCTATCAGCACCGGAATCAGAGTTACGGAAGGTCCGTGGGCACAAGGTGGGTTACGTGTTTCAGGAGCCGATGACCTCGCTTAACCCCCTCCACACGCTTGAAAAGCAAATCAGCGAAACACTGCGTTTGCATCTGGGGCTTGACCGCGAGTCGTGCCGAAACCGTGCCATCGAACTGCTTGAACTGGTAGGGATCGACAGCCCGGAAGAACGCCTTTCCCACTACCCGCATCAGCTCTCGGGTGGTCAACGCCAGCGGGTCATGATTGCCATGGCACTGGCCAATGAGCCGGAACTGCTGATTGCGGATGAACCGACAACCGCGCTGGACGTCACGGTCCAGCAGCAGATACTGGAGCTGCTGCAGTCCCTGCAGGAGCGACTGGGCATGGCGATCCTGATGATCTCGCATGACCTGAATATTGTCAGGCGGGTTGCTGATCGTGTCTACGTCATGCATGAGGGCAAGATCGTGGAGTCTGGCCACTGCCTGGCGCTGTTCGATCAGCCGCAACATCCCTACACCCGCAAGTTGCTGGCCGCGGAGCCCGAAGGCTCTCCCCCGCCGGTAACGGATGCCGGCTCGACCATACTCGAGACGCACGCACTCAAGGTCTGGTTTGCTCAGCGCAAGGGGCTGTTACAGCGCGTCACGGGATACCACAAGGCGGTTAACGAAATCGACCTGCAGCTGTCACCGGGCGAAACGCTGGGCATCGTAGGAGAGTCCGGCTCTGGCAAGAGCACACTTGCACTGGCGATACTGCGACTGATCAGCAGCCGCGGTGATATCTATTTCAAACAGCAGCCGCTGCATCCGCTCAAGCAGAAACAGATGCGACCGCTTCGGCGCGAACTGCAGATCGTATTTCAGGATCCGTTTGGCAGCCTCAGCCCCCGCATGAGCATTGCGGAAATCATCGCCGAGGGGCTTGAAGTACAGGGTATAGAATCCCCTGAAGACCGAACCCGTATTGTGGACGAAGCATTACAGGAAGTCGGCCTGAGCCCGGCAATGCGAAACCGTTACCCGCACGAGTTTTCGGGCGGGCAGCGCCAGCGGATTGCCATTGCGCGTGCGCTGGCGCTCAAGCCATCCGTGATCATTCTGGATGAGCCTACCTCCGCACTAGACCGCACCGTGCAGAAGCAAATCATCACGCTGCTGCGCGACCTTCAGCAGCGCCATGGCTTCAGCTATCTGTTCATCAGCCATGACCTTGCCGTCGTACGCGCCATGAGCCACCGGGTGATGGTCATGCGCCATGGACAGGTGGTTGAAGAAGGCGACACGGAAACCCTGTTCAAATCCCCTCAGGCCGAGTACACACAAAAGCTGCTCCAGGCCTCAGCCGTCCTTTAGCCGGCAACTTATACTGAAAGCCACATAAAAAAAGACCGCCTGCATGGGCGGTCTTTTTTCTGGCAGCAGGGTCAACGCATCAGTTGCGTTCGACCTCGGCCGCTTCCTCAAGCGCTTCAACACGCGCCTGATAGGTCAGCTGGCCATTGCGGTTGGCGATAAAGCCCCCCATCTGCTTGACCAGGTTGTCATCCAGATCGCTGACATCAGCGGCATGCACCGCCTTGAGCTCTACAATGGCAAGATCACCATTGCGCAGACTCACGCGGCCAAAGCTGGATGCTTCACCCTCGGGGCGAGGCAGCTCAAACGCATAGCGATTGATTTCCAGCGGTGCGCTTTCGGCTTCGCGGCCCATATTCGCCACTTCTGACCAGTTAAGCGCTGACACTTCATTCAGGGCCTGGCCTGACTCAAGCGCAGTCAGCAGCTCATCCGCTTTCGCTTCCAGCGCTGCTGCGGCCCGCTCACGACGCAATTCAGCTTCAAGGCGCTCTTTCACCTCTTCAAAGGCAAGCTGGCGCGACGGAATCTGCTCTTTCACGCGAACAACAACGGCGCGCTCACGGCTCAGCTCAAGCGGCTCACTGTTCAGCGCCTCATCCTGAAGCTCAGCACTGAAGGCAGCGCGCAGGATCTTGGCATTGGATGTGAGCTCAGAATTGCCACCTGCCCTGGAGAAAGGCTCAGTCTGCTGAATCTCCAGACCCAACTCTTCAGAGGGCACTTCCAAGTCCGCAGAGGAAAAGCTCAAGTCAGCCAGTTGCTCAAGTGCCGCCACATAATTGGCTTCAGCCTGCTCACTGGCCAGCTCGGCGCGAATTTCATTTTCACGCTCTGCAAAGCTGGGCGGCTCGGTTGCACGGATATCTTTCAGCTTGATCAGATGGTAACCAAACTCGGTACGCACCGGCTCAGACAGCTCACCCGCTTCCATCGAGAAGAGCGCATCTTCAAAGGGTCCGACAAACACACCTCGGGCGTTATACCCAAGCTCCCCGCCCTGAGGGGCAGAACCCGGGTCTGCCGAGTATTCCCGGGCAGCCTCTGCAAAGGTCAGCTCGCCGGACAAAATGCGCTCACGCAGAGATTCAGCCTGCTGACGCAACTCTGCCTCATCGCCTTCGCCGGCTTCCAGCAGAATGTGTGCGGCGGAACGCTCTTCGTCAGCCTCAAACCTCACCAGCTCCTGCTCGTAAGCTGCACGCACATCGGCTTCATCAACCGCCTCGGCATCCGCAAAGTCATTCTGGTTCAGCTCGATGTATGACAGGACCACCTGTGGCTCTGTCATGAAGCGTTCCATATCCTCATCGTAGCGAGCCTTGACATCCGCGTCGCTGATCTCCAGCCCTGCCTCAACCTCTTCCAGTGAGAGCTGCACCCAGGCGATGTCACGTGTTTGACGATCCAGTGCCAGCAGTTGACGGACCTGAGTCGGCGTTGAGAAAGCTGACAACTGATAGGCCATGCGCTCCTGACCAATCAGTTGTTCCTTGCGCAGCAGCTCGCGATACATCAGCGGTGTCATGCCAACGGCACGCAGGGCTGATTCGAACTGTGCCGGATCAAACTGGCCATCCACCTGAAATTCGGGCGTGGCAACAATCATTTGATCAATCATGGACTCGGACAGATACAGCCCCTGCTCTTCAGCCGACTGCAGGCGGATTTCCTGGCTGACCAGTGCATCCAGCACCTGACGGCGCAGCAGGTTTTCATCAATAGCGGCTGGATCGGCATTTTCACCCATCTGAGCCAGAATCTGGCGGCGCTGCAATTCGGTCTCTCGCTGCAGGTCAACGGCGCTGATCTCTTCACCATTCACTTCAGCCGGCGCCTTTTCGCTGTTAGCCAGACCAATCAGTGACTCAACACCAAACAGCGCGAACGTCACGATGATCAGGCCGACGATCACCTTGGCAATGATCCCCTGTGAATTTTCCCTGATGGTTTGAAGCATTGTAGGCGTACACTCTGATTTATAAAAAAAGCGCATTCGGACCGAATGCGCTTTTTCAGATCATTTTAGAGGTCCGAAAGTGATTCGGACATGATCGAAAGTTGGCGGAACGGACGGGACTCGAACCCGCGACCCCCTGCGTGACAGGCAGGTATTCTAACCAACTGAACTACCGCTCCGTCGCAATCAGGACTTCAGATCCGATTACTTGTTTACCGCGTCTTTCAGAGCCTTGCCAGGCTTGAAAGTCGGCAGAGTAGCGGCTGCGATTTCGATCGGCTTGCCAGTCTGCGGGTTACGGCCGGTTCGAGCCGCACGCTCTTTAGTGGCAAAGGTGCCGAAACCAACCAGTGCGACTGATTCACCACGCTGCAGCGCTTCAGTGACAGATTCCAGTGTGGCATCCAGCGCACGACCGGCCGCTGCTTTCGGGATATCGGCAGATGCAGCAATCGCGTCGATCAGTTCAGATTTATTCACATTGTTCCCCTTTTAGAATCGTTGTCTTTTTCTATCCGTTGTCATTGCCCAGCGCATAGTCTGCAACTTTATACCAACTGCCCGAAACAGGTGTCAACTGGCTGCAGCCCTTTTATGCTGGGGCTTTGCGTTAATGCGTGCTCAGTTGACCTGGCTCGCTGCGGCTGCCGTTTTTCTCTTTTGCAGCAGCCTCAATTTCATCATCTGTCAAGGGTTTTGGCTGATGAGTCAGTGCAATGTCCAGCACTTCATCGATCCACTTGACCGGACGGATATCAAGATCTGCCTTGATATTGTCGGGAATTTCCTTGAGATCGCGGGTATTTTCCTCCGGAATCACCACAGTGCGAATACCGCCACGGTGTGCCGCAAGCAGCTTTTCTTTCAACCCGCCGATGGCCAGAACCTGTCCACGCAGGGTAATTTCGCCCGTCATCGCCACATCGGCACGAACCGGAATACCGGTCAATGCCGATACGACCGCCGTACACATGCCGATACCGGCACTGGGACCATCCTTGGGTGTTGCCCCCTCAGGTACGTGAATATGAATATCACGCTTCTCATGGAAATCAGGCTGAATACCCAGCAGACGTGCTCGATTACGCACCACGGTCATGGCAGCCTGGATGGACTCTTTCATCACATCACCGAGTGAACCGGTGTTGATCTGACGCCCCTTGCCGGGCACGACAGCCGATTCGATGGTGAGGATATCCCCGCCCACGGATGTCCAGGCCAGACCGGTCACCTGACCCACCTGGTCCTCTTCCTCGGCCATGCCGAATTTATATTTCTTCACGCCGCTGTAGTCTTCGAGCTCTTCACCGGTTACCTTGACGGTGTAGCCCTTCTTCTCCAGTGCCAGCTCACGCACGACTTTACGCGCAACCTTTGCGATCTCACGCTCCAGCCCACGCACACCGGCCTCACGGGTGTAATAGCGCACCAGCCCCAGCACCGCTTCATCCGTAATTTCCAGCTCCTTGGGCTTGATGCCGTTGTTCTTGAGCTGCTTCGGAATCAGGTAGCGCTTGGCGATGTTGAGCTTCTCGTCCTCGGTATAGCCGGGGATACGAATGATCTCCATGCGATCCAGCAATGGGCCCGGAATATTCATGGAGTTTGAAGTGCACACGAACATCACGTCGGACAGGTCGTAGTCCACTTCCAGATAGTGATCATTGAACGTGCTGTTCTGCTCCGGATCCAGTACTTCCAGCAGCGCAGAAGCCGGATCGCCACGGTGGTCCATACCCATCTTGTCGATCTCGTCGAGCAGGAACAGCGGGTTTTTAACCCCCACACGTGACATCTTCTGGATCAGTTTACCCGGCATGGAACCGATGTATGTACGACGATGGCCGCGAATCTCGGCCTCATCACGCACGCCACCCAGCGCCATACGGACGTATTTGCGGTTAGTAGCGCGCGCAATGGAGCGCCCCAGAGATGTCTTGCCGACGCCCGGAGGCCCGACCAGACACAGAATCGGGCCCTTGATTTTCTTCACGCGCTTCTGAACCGCCAGATACTCCAGAATGCGGTCCTTGACCTCTTCAAGGCCATAGTGATCCTCATTGAGGATTTTCTCCGCATGGCGCATATCCAGGCGTACACGGGAGCGCTTGGTCCAGGGAATCTGCAGCATCCAGTCGATATAACCGCGTACAACCGTTGCTTCGGCGCTCATGGGCGACATCATCTTGAGCTTGTTGTATTCGCTCAGGGTCTTGTCCAGCGCTTCCTTGGGCATGCCGGATGCTTCGATCCGGTTTTTCAGCTCTTCGATATCGGAAGCACCGGTCTCATCCATGTCACCCAGCTCTTTCTGAATGGCTTTCATCTGCTCATTCAGATAGTACTCACGCTGGCTTTTTTCCATCTGCTTT
Source organism: Marinobacterium alkalitolerans (assembly GCF_017776525.1). GTDB lineage: Bacteria > Pseudomonadota > Gammaproteobacteria > Pseudomonadales > Balneatricaceae > Marinobacterium > Marinobacterium alkalitolerans. The sequence goes on along the minus strand of NZ_JACVEW010000010.1, from coordinate 4,769 downwards.
TTGACGCGGCCACGGATGCGCTTTTCGACTTCCACCAGATCAATCTCGGCTTCCATCAGCGACATCAAGTGCTCAAGACGCTGGCGTGCTCCCAGCATTTCCAGGATGGATTGCTTCTCTTCCAGCTTGAGCGCCATATGCGCCGCAATGGTGTCAGCCAGGCGCCCGATATCATCGATTCCCTGAAGTGAGCTGTGCACTTCCGTCGGGATCTTCTTGTTAACCTGAGCAAAGCGCTCGAACTGATCCAGTGCCGTTTTGCGGTAGACCTCTGCCTCTGCACTGCTGACAGTATCCACCGGCAGCACTTTCACCTGAGCACTGAAATGCTCCGGCTCTTCGTTCAACTGTTCCACACTGGCGCGGTATTCACCTTCAACCAGCACTTTCACGGTGCCATCGGGCAGCTTGAGCATCTGCAACACATTGGCAACGCAGCCGATACCAAAGAGGTCGCCTGCCCGAGGTTCATCCTCGGATGCACTCTTTTGTGCCACCAGTAGAATCTGCTTGTCACCTGCCATTGCCAACTCAAGGGCATGGATCGACTTTTCACGACCCACGAACAGCGGGATCACCATATTGGGATACACAACCACATCCCTCAGGGGCAGTACGGGAAGCTCGACGGTCACCGCGTCATCGTTTGCTTCAAATTGATCCATGATGAGTGCCTCTTTGCAGGGCGCCATAGGGGTTGGCGCTACTTGGTAAAAAACGGTTAATCATTCAATGGGGATCTTTACGGTGAATACAACCACTTAAGACCAATTTAATGATGGCTGTCCGTGTAGAAAGGACGGGGAAGTAAAAATCTTCCCCGTTGCAGAACAGTATAGATTACTTGAAGTAGGCGTTGTCGCGAACGCTGTGGTCGGTTGCGTCGCGCACAGCCTTGAGGCCAGGCACACGCTCAATCAGTGTTTTCTCGACACCATCCTTGAGTGTCATATCAACGGCACTGCACCCCTGACAGCCGCCACCAAAACGCAGGACTGCGATGGCGCCATCCTCTTCTTCAATCAACTCTTCAAGCTTGACTTCACCACCATGTGACGCCAGACCCGGGTTGATATCCGCATAGAGTACATAATTGATCTGCTCATCCATGGGGCTGTCCGGCGACACCTTGGGTACTTTCGCGTTAGGTGCCTTGATCGTCAGCTGTCCACCCATACGGTCTTCCGCGAAGTCGACATGAGCTTCTTCCAGATACGGAAGGCTGTTGCGCTCGATATAGAATCGGAGCAGCTCCAGATCCATGATTTCGTCTTCCGGGTTGACCTCTTCCGGACGACAGTAAGCCAGACAGGTTTCCGCATAGGCTGTCCCCGGCTGGGTCACGAAAAGACGTACTGCAATACCTTCGACATTCTGTTTTTCAAGCAATTCTGCCAGATAGCGCTCGGCAGGTTTGGTTACAGTAATGGTCATAAACTACCTTTGTGCATCGTTGGGCTGTGGCGTCAGCATACACCCAAATTATTCTTGAGTAAATTGATCGGATATTAGTCAGTATCGATCAATGTCCCGCGCATTCCAGCATTCGCGGGCCTGGTCAATCCACTCGGTTGTAGACCTGGCATGATCTTCTTGTGACAACAGTCTCAAGGCCGCTGCAAGCGTGCTGATGACAGCCCCTTCCCCATAGGCATGATCGATTTCACCACGCCAGAAACGGCGCAGGTCGGCAGGGCCCAGCTGTTCCTCACGCACCATCCGCTGATTATACAGGCGAGGCCAGTACTCATGATCCAGGTTGGCTCCCCGCACCCAGTGCAACTCGGTATCCGAATCTGGCTTCATCTCGGCTTCCCCGCCATCACCACGAATTGTAAGGCTGTAACGGGTGCCCAGCAGCTGCGCTGTTTTCTGATGCATGGGGGCGTAGGGAGGATGAAAAACACCGTCGATACAGCAAGCGGCAGCAAGCGGATTCAAAAGCCGACACAGGGTATGAACCGGTGAGCGCAGGCCCAGAACCGGCCTCAACTGGATAATGTTTCCCAGCCGGGGCACCAGGGTGTCAATCGACATGAACGCAAAGTGACGCGCTTCGAGTGAGCGCTCTACGCCCTGCCAATCACGTTCAGGCAGTATGCCAAACTCTGCCAGCACATCTTCAGTGTAGATCCGGCCCGGGGTATGCCCTCGCGCCCCGTGCATGAATATGCGTACTCCCTGATTGGCCAGAGCCAGTGCTGCCAGCAGGAACCAGGGCAAACGACGCTTCTTGCCGGCATAGGATGACCAGTCCAGACTGACCTCGATGCCCGCGGGTATCCGCAACCGTTCCCGGACCGCTTCTGCAAAACCCTGCAGCTCTTCGGGCGCCTCCTCCTTCATCCTGATCAACATCAGAAAGGCTCCCAGCTGCTCAGGCTCGACCTGCTCATCCAGAATCATGCCCATGGCAGTCCTTGCCTCATCCCGTGTTAACGAGCGACTGCCGTTTTTTCCTTTTCCCAGTATGCGCACAAAGGGCGCAAAGGGGTGTTCCTGAGACATTTCACGTTCATCCATCAAAATTCAGGTCAGTGATATGGCGCAAATTATGACAGGTATCCGGTTTTAATTCAGGCGCGAGTCAAGCGGCCACACATCTACAAGGAGCTGAAAACTCAGTACAATAACGCCTTACCCGCTTACATGCGTCCCCTGATGACCGGTTACAACCATTAAGGCAAACATATCCTATGCGAAAGACACGAATTCGATTTGGTGGCCCTGCTCGCAGGCAGAAAACCAGTCAGGGAGCCGATAGCCAGCACAGCGTGCTGATTGACCGCCTCAGTCATGAAGGTCGAGGAGTCGGCCTGATTGACGGCAAAACCACTTTCATACCGGATGCCTTACCCGGGGAGCAGGTCGACGTGCGCCTTGAAGAGGTGCATAAACGCTACAACACTGCACGCGTGATAACGCGCCATAACGACAGTACGGACAGAGTCCCGCCTCTGTGCGCCCATTATGGCGAGTGCGGCGGCTGCGATCTGCAGCACCTGAATGTAGACGCGCAGCGTCAGCACAAGGAACAGCAGGTGCTGGACCAATTGAAACGTTTCGCCGACACACAGCCAGACAAGGTTTACCCGCCCATTATTGGCGAGAGCGCCGGCTATCGCCGTGCAGCCCGGATCGGCATCAATCAGCGCCAGCGTGATGGCCAGGTGTTGATCGGATTCAGGCGCCGCGGCAGCAAAAAGCTGCTTGATATCGATACCTGCCCGGTAATGCAGCCGGAGCTGCAGCCTGTATTTCGGCTGATGCGCGAAGCGCTCAAGGGCCAGGCCGATATCAGACGACTGACACATATCGATATCAGCCGGGGGGACTCTGGCGGTTATCTGCGACTGAGATGTACACGCCGCCCCGATGAAACGCTTATAAAGCGCCTTGAGCAGGTCGCGGACCAGCTGGGCCTTCAATTGGAAATCGCCGCGGAACAGGGGCAAACGGGTGATCCATCTGCCATCTATACCCTGCCTGAGCAGTCTCTTGCACTGCGCTTTGCCAGCACTGACTTCATACAGGTTAACGGCGATATCAACCGCAAAATGGTTAATCAGGCCCTTGCCTGGCTTGCCCCCGGGCCCGAGGACCGCGTGCTTGACCTGTTTTCCGGACTGGGCAATTTTACCCTGCCGTTGGCACAGCTTGCCCGGCAAGCCGTAGGGGTCGAAGGTTCAGAGGCGATGGTGGCGCGTGCGCGTGATAATGCTGCAACAGCGGGACTGAAAAACGCCCAGTTCTATCGCGCCGACCTGTCCGAAAGCTTTGTACATGCCCCCTGGTTCCGGGAAGGCTTTGACCTCATCCTGCTGGACCCTCCCCGCACCGGCGCGCGCGAAACCGTCCACCAGCTGGCCCGTTACGGTGCCAAGCGCATCCTGTATATCTCATGCAACCCGTCTGCGCTGGTAGCCGATCTCTCACCACTGCTTGAGCGCGGCTATCACATCAGCAAGTTCGGTATCATGGACATGTTCCCGCAAACCGCCCATGTCGAGTCCATGCTGTTGCTGGAACGTGCCAATGCCTGAAATCATATTCGCGGATGACCAACTGGTGGTTGTAAGCAAACCGGCCGGTCTGCTCTCCGTTCCCGGGCGAGGCCCTGAGAAGCAGGACTGCCTCTGGCGTCGTGTGCAGGAGCAGTATCCCACCGCGCGTATCGTTCACCGACTCGATCAGGCCACATCTGGCCTTATGGTTCTGGCCCTGAATGCCGACAGCCACCGCAACCTGAGCCTTCAATTTCAGAACCGCGACACCGAAAAGCGTTACCGTGCTCGGGTGCACGGCCTGCCGATTGATGACCAAGGGAGTGTTGAGCTGCCCTTGCGCTGTGACTGGGAGCGTCGACCCAGACAGATGGTCGATCACGACAAGGGCAAGCCAGCTCTCACCCTTTGGCAGTGCATTGAGCGCGATGAGGATGAAAATACCAGCCTGATGCTGCTAACCCCGATTACAGGGCGTTCACACCAGTTGCGTGTTCATATGATGGCGCTGGGCCACCCCATTCTGGGTGACCGTTTTTACGCTCCAGCGGCAAGTGCACATCGCTACCCCAGAATGATGCTGCATGCCGAACAACTGGCTGTGAACCACCCTGTTCATGGCGATAAGCTGTATTTCGAATCCCCGGCCGACTTTGCATAACGGCCACAAAAAAAGGAGCTCAAGGCTCACTGCTGTCCCATAGTTTTCGATCATAAAGGGATCCTCATTTGAGGGTCCCTTTTTTGTGGCTTTAGTGGAGGAGG